>CALNYN010000044.1:97500-216037 GCA_942490755.1 uncultured Gemmatimonadota bacterium | reverse complement strand
TGTCGCCCCCGGTGCGGATCGTGACCCGGTCGTCCGTAAGGTGCACGATCTTCCCTACGATCCCGCCGACCGTAGCGACCTCGTCACCCTTCGACAGCGCGGCAACCATCTCGTCATGCGCCTTCTGCTGATTCCTCTGCGGTCTAATCAGCAGGAAATAGAAGATCGCGAAGATCGCCCCGAACATGAACAGCATACCGAACGGGCTCTGCCCCTGCGGGGTGCCGCTCGCCTGCAGCATCAACACGTGTACTGGCAGCACGATACCTCCATCGTCGATCGTGAATCAATCTGGCAATATATCCGACTCGGAACGATATCGCCGCAGTCGATCTTCGGCCCAGGTTTCGAAGCGTTGCGCGAGAATCGCGTCCCGGGCCTCGGACGCCAGTCTGACCAGGAACGCCACGTTGTGTATGGACAGGAGACGGAGCCCGAGGAGCTCATCCGCGACGAACAGGTGCCGCAGGTAGGCCCGGCTGTAGTTGCGGCAGCACTCGCAGTCGCAGTCGGAATCCAGCGGATTGAAGTCCCGGGCGAAGCCGGCTCGCCTGATGTTGAATCGACCGTCCGTGGTGAATGCCGTGCCATTGCGCCCGTTCCGGGTGGGAGCGACGCAGTCGAACATGTCCACGCCTCGCCGGATCGCCTCGATCAGGTCGGTCGGATATCCGACTCCCATCAGATATCGCGGTCGGTCGACCGGCAGCTGCGGCTCGCAAACATCGAGAATCGAGAGCGTGACATCCTTCGGCTCTCCGACTGACAGCCCGCCGATCCCGATCCCGGACCAGTCGCCCATTTCCAGCGTCCGCTCGAGCGATTCGAGCCGCAGCTCCGGCCAGGAGGCGCCCTGGAAGATCGGAAATAGCAGCCCTGCTCGACCCGCTTCGTCCGCCCGGAGCTCCGCGTGTCTGGTCCTGCATCGGTCCAGCCACAGCAGCGTCCGTTCGAGCGCGCCGCGCGCCGTCTCGGGATCTGCCCGGCCGGGAGGGCACTCATCCAGCGCCATCATCACGTCCGAACCGAGACACGCCTGGATCTCGACAGCGCGCTCCGGCGTGAGCAGGTGCCGCGAGCCGTCGATGTGACTCTGGAAGGTCACGCCCTCGTCCGTCACGCTATTGATCCGAGCGAGTGAAAAGACCTGGAATCCGCCGGAATCCGTGAGAATCGGACCGTCCCAGTGCATGAACGGGCCGAGGCCACCGGCCTCGTCGATCACCTCCATACCGGGTCGAAGATAGAGATGATAGGTATTCCCGAGCAGGATCCGGGCGCCCAGCCGTTCGAGGTCTTCGGGCGTGAGACCTTTCACGGTTCCCTGTGTGCCGACCGGCATGAAACAGGGGGTGAGAACCTCGCCGTTGCGAAGCCCCAGAGTCGCGGCCCGGGCCCGGCCGTCTGTGCCGTCGATGCGGTAGCGGCCCTCTGCGAGGCTGGCGCTTCTCAGCGAATCAGTCCCGAGATCGCTCACAGGATCAGCATCGCGTCGCCGTACGAATAGAACCTGTACTCCTGCTCCACTGCGTGCCGATACGCCCGCATCACGCGTTCCGTTCCCGCAAACGCCGAGATCAGCATCAGGAGACTCGACCGCGGCAGGTGGAAATTCGTAACCAGTGCGTCGATACCACGAAATTCGTGCGGCGGGAGGATGTACAGATCCGTCCAACCCGACCCCGGCTCGAATCGACCGTCGTGCCGCACCGTGGTCTCGAGCACGCGAGCCGAGGTGGTGCCGACGGCCCAGATCTTCCCCCCGGCGGCACGCGCCTCGTTCAACTGCTGCGCTACACCCGGCGTCATGTCCCACCTTTCAGAATGCAGCACATGCTCGCGCGGGTCCTCGGCATCCACCGGACGGAACGTGCCGGGCCCGACGTGCAGCGTCACCCGGGCGATCGCGATGGACAACTCCGCCGCCGATTTCAGAAGCTCGGTCGTGAAATGGAGCCCGGCCGTGGGAGCCGCGACGCTCCCTATGGTGTCGGCGTACACGGTCTGGTACCGCTCCCGGTCCTCCGGGTCAGGCGGGCGCTCGACATATGGCGGCAGAGGAACGACTCCGTATTTCTCGATCAGCTCGAATGGTTCTCCCTCACCTTCGAGCCGAACGACTCGTCCCCCGTCAGGCGTCGAGTCCTCGATCCGGATCTGGAACTCCTCGGACACCACGACCAGCCGGCCGGGCTTCAGCTTTCCCCCCGGTCGGACGAGCGCTTCCCATCTTCTGCCCGTGCTATCCCCGGGCAGCGGATTGAGCAGGAAAACCTCCGCCGCTGCGCCCGTCGGCTTGCGACCCAACAGCCGGGCCGGGAACACGCGCGTGTCGTTGATCACCAGGACGTCGCCGGGAGTCGGATACTCGAGGACGTCTGGAAACCGGCGATCCGCCACCGTGCCGGTCGCCCGGTCGAGCACGAGCAGGCGACTGTCGTCCCGGCGAGGCGCCGGCCGCTGCGCGATGAGGCGGGAGGGCAGCTCGTAGTCGAAGTCCGACGTCGTCAACCCGGCGTCGCTCCCGTCCGCCCCGGGCTGTGCCGATTCCGTCTCAGACGTCATCGCTGAACAGAGTGGATTGTGGCCCGCATTCGCCTGGCATGGCATAGCCGAATCTCTTGAATGCCCGACGGGTCGCCGTGCGTCCGCGTGCCGTGCGCTGCAGATAGCCAGTCTGGATCAGGTAGGGTTCGTAGACCTCTTCCAGCGTGGACGCATCCTCGCCGACAGCTACGGCGAGTGAATTCAACCCGACGGGCCCACCGTCGAAATTCTCGATGATCGCCTTCAGGATACGACTGTCCATCTCGTCGAGTCCGTATTCGTCAACATTGAGCATCTCGAGAGCCGAGCGGGCGGTAGCGTCATCGATGGTGCCGTCGCCCCTGACTTCCGCGAAGTCCCGCACCCGCCGCAGCAGGCGGTTCGCGATCCGCGGGGTGCCCCGGGACCGGCGAGCGATCTCGGCCGCTCCGTCGTCGCGCACCGGCACGCCGAGGATGGATGCCGACCGCTCGACGATCTGGTACAGTTCGTCGGCCGGGTAGTATCCGAGTCGCTCAACGACCCCGAATCTCGCCCGCATAGGTGCCGTGAGCAGACCGAAACGGGTCGTCGCCCCTACCAGCGTGAACTTCTCGATCCGCATCGACATGGTCTGGGCTCGCGCCCCGTCGCTGAGCCGGATCTCGATCCGATAATCCTCCATCGCCGGATACAGGTACTCCTCGATCACCGGTCGCAGCCTGTGAATCTCATCGATGAACAGGATGTCCCGGGGCTCGAGGTTGGTCAGCAAGGCCGCGAGATCGCCCGGCTTCTCGAGCACCGGACCCGACGTGATCTTGATGTTCACCCCGAGCTCGTGGGCCATGAGCATGGCCAGGGTGGTCTTTCCGAGCCCGGGCGGCCCGAAGAACAGCGTGTGATCCAGTGCCTCTTCGCGGCCCAGCGCCGCTCGAATGTAGATGTCGAGGGCTTCCTTGAGCTTGTCCTGGCCGACGAACTCGGACAGGCGCGACGGGCGCAGCGACTGCTCCAGCGTCTCTTCGCCGGTCAGCGTCTCGGGCGTCGTCACCTCTATCCGATCCGTCATCTTCCCTCCGCTCGTCTCGGCGGCGCGCTACAGGTGGCGCAGCGCCGCACGCACGAGATCCTCGGTACCCGGCAGACCGTCAGCGGATTCTCGACGTGCGACTGCCACGGCGGCCTCCGCCTCCACGGCCGAATACCCGAGTGCTCGCAGCGCTTCCAGCGCGGCGCCTGTCCCGGTCAGCACCGCTCCGGAGTCGCTGCCGTCGTCGGCTGAGCCGAGGTCATCCAGCTTGTCGCCGAGCTCGAGCACCAGTCGCTCCGCCGTCTTCTTTCCGACACCGGACACCGTCTGCAGCACGGCCGGTTCACGACCGCGAATCGCACCGACGATGCGGCGCGTCGGCAGAGCGCTGAGTATCGACAGGGCCAGCTTCGGACCGACGCCGGACGCGGCCTGCAGCCGGAAGAACAGCTCTCGATCACGTACAGACGAGAATCCGAACAGCAGCAGGGCATCGTCCCGCACCACCATGGCGGTGTGCAGATCGACCGACTGTCCCGGCGCGGGCAGCTTCTCGAACACGCCGGCGGGCACCAGGATCACGTACCCGACGCCGCCGGCCGTCATCAGAATCAGGCGATCGGACTCCACCGCCAGCAGTTCGCCTCTCACACGTCCGATCACGACATCGCCCTTTCGGTACGCCTCGCCAGCGGTCCGGTCCCGATCAGAATATGACAGATCGCCGCGGCGCATCCGTCGGCGGCGTCGCTCGGCCGGGGAGGTTCCGACAGGCCCAGCAGCTTCTGAACCATCCAGGCCACCTGGTCTTTCGTCGCCCGGCCGGTCCCGACGATCGCTTTCTTGATCTCGGCGGGCGGATACTCGGCAACGGCCAGACCGCGTCCCGATCCGGCCAGCAGCGCAACCCCACGAGCGTGCGCCAGGACCACAGCCGTACGCACGTTCTCGCCGTAGAAGACGCCTTCCACGGAAAGGCAGTCCGGGGCGGACCTGTCGATCACGGCGGCGACACCGTCATGTATTTCGAGCAGCCGGTCGGCGAGCTGCGCTCCGCGCTTCGGACGGATCACGCCGCACTCCACGAGTCGCATCCGGTTGGCCGTTCCTTCGACCACCCCGAACCCGGTCGCGGCCGATCCGGGGTCGATGCCGAGGACTCTCACCGGAAAACCGAAGGGACGGGGAGCTGCCCCGTCCCTTCGGCCGACCTGGTTCGCGAGCCGGGAAGCACTCTCATTCGGCTCCCAGGGCAGCGAACGTGTCTTCATCGACCTCGAAGTTCGCCCACAGCTTCATCACGTCATCGTGCTCCTCGATATCCTCGATCAGGCGGATGAGCTTGTCCGCTTCTCTCCCCTCCACCTGGATCGTGGTGGTCGGCAACCAGGCGAGTTCCGCCTCGGACACCTCGATTCCGTCAGCGCGAAGCGCGTCCTGCACGACGTGGAAGTCAGCGACGGCGGTCGTCAGCACGTGCGTTTCGTCCTCGGTGGCGAGGTCCTCCGCGCCTGCCGAGATCGCCGACTCGAACACGGCGTCTTCCCGGTACTGACCGGCATCGACGTATATCTGTCCCTTGCGTTCGAACATCCAGGCCACGGAACCCGTCTGTCCGAGGTTGCCGCCGGACTTCTCGATCCGGTGCCTCAATTCCGCGACCGTGCGGTTCGTGTTGTCGGTGACGCACTCCATCAGAAGCGCCACACCGCCGGGTCCATATCCTTCGTAAGTCGTCTCCTCGAAACTCATTCCCGGCAGCTCGCCGGTCCCCCGCTGGATCGCCCGGTCGATGTTGGCCGCCGGCATGTTCACGGACTTCGCCGTGGCGATCGCCGTGCGCAGCCGGGAATTGAAATTCGGATCGCCGCCGCCAAGGCGCGCCGCAACCGCGATTTCTCGACCCATCTTGCCGAATGTCCGACCCCGGGCTGCGTCCGTCACTGCTTTCGAGCGCTTGATCTGCGCCCATTTACTATGTCCGGCCAAACTCGTCTCTCCCGTCAGTCGTTCATCCGACTCTCCTCCGCGGGCCCGCGCATGAACCCGCGGTCGGAGGTCGGCGTCGAATCAGTGTCCGTCTTCCTCTTTCCGGGCTTCGGCGTCCGCGACGATCTTCGCCGTGACATCGTTCGGCACGGGCTCATATCCATGAAGTTCCCGCGAGTGCAGGCCCTTCCCCTGGGTCAGCGACCGTAACGAGGTCGAGTACTTGTAGAGTTCCGCCAGCGGGACCTGTGCCTTCACCTCCTGCCAGTGTCCGTCCGCATCCATGCCGAGGATCCGGCCGCGGCGCTGGTTCAGATCCCCGATCACCTCGCCCATGTAATCTTCGGGCACCCTGACCGTGACTGTCATGATCGGCTCCAGCAGGATCGGCTTCGCCTCCCGCGCCACCTTCCGGAACGCCATCGAGCCCGCGACTTTGAACGCCATCTCCGAGCTGTCGACCGAATGGTACGATCCGTCGTAGCATTCAACCTCGAAGTCGACGACCGGATAGCCGGCGATCACACCGCGCCCCGAGGCCTCTCGCACGCCCTTGTCCACGGCCGGGATGAACTTCCCGGGAATCGAGCCACCGACGATCTTGTTGATGAATTCGTATCCTTCGCCCCTGGCTCGAGGCCGGATCCGGATATGGCAATCTCCGAACTGTCCTCGGCCTCCCGTCTGCTTCTTGTATCGACCCCGCCCCTCGGCAGGCCGTGTGAGTGTTTCACGGTACGGAATCCGCGGCGGCTCGGTCTCGACCTTCACCCCGTATTTTCGAGACAGTCGCTCCATCGCGATGTTCAGATGCAGCTCGCCCAGCCCACGGGCGATCGTCTGACCGAGCTCAGGCTCGAAGCTCGCGGAAAAGGTCGGGTCCTCCTCGTGCAGCTTGCTCAGACCGTTGGACAGCTTGTCTTCCTCTCCACGAGAAGCCGGACGCAACGCAATCGAGATGTCCGCTTTGGGCCAGGCGATTCCCGGCAGAACCAGACCCTTGCCCGCTGTGCTGAGCGTGTCGCCGGTGTGCGTGTTCTTGAGCTTGGCCACCACGCCGATATCGCCGGCATGCAGCCGCTCGACCTCATCACGGGTTGTGGCGTCCGGAATCCCGAGGTGCGAGATCCGCTCGTTGGTACCGCGCGACGGGTTGTCTACCGTCGATCCGCTTTCGGCCACACCGGTGAATACGCGGAAGAAGCTCAATTCCCCGACTCTGGGCTCCTGGGTGGTCTTGAACACGAGGGCCGTCATCGGAGATCCGTCGGCCGGCTCCAGCTCCACCCCATTGCCCTGTGAATCCTCGGCCTCGACGACTCCGATCTCGGTCGGCGCCGGCATCAGCTCGACGAGCTTCTTGAGGACGGCGCGTGCTCCCTTCCCGCTGACCCCTGAACCGCAGAACACGGGGAACAGCTCGCCCCGCACCATTCCGAGTTTCATCCCCGCGAGGACCCGTTCACGATCCAACTCTTGACCCTCGAGATACGCCTCCAGCAATTCATCGTCCGTTGCGGCGATCGATTCGATCAACTGCTCGCGGTACCTCTCGACCGTTTGCGACACTTCGTCCGGAATCTCTACGTGATCGTACTCGCCCTTGTCGGAGCCGGACCGGTAGTTGTGTGCGTGACCCGAGAACAGGTTGACAATTCCGCTGAAGCTCTCGCCACTGCCGATCGGCACCTCGACTGGAATCGCGCCCTTGCCGAACGTATTGCGCACCTGCTGAAACGCCTTGTCAAAGCTCGCGTTCTCCCGGTCCATCATGCTGATGAACACCATTCGCGGGATGCCGCGTCGCTCGGCGGCGCGCCAGCAGCGTTCCGTCCCGACTTCGACTCCTGACGTGGCGCCGACGACGACGAGAGCGCCGTCCGCGACCCGGACACCCGCCTCCACCTCCCCGAAGAAGTCGAGATATCCCGGAGTGTCGATCAGGTTGAGCTTCGTCTCCAACCACTCGGCCCGTGCGACTGCGAGATTGATGGAAATTCCGTGGTCGATCTCTTCCTGCGTGAAGTCCGTATGAGACGTCCCGTTCTCGACCTGGCCCCGCCTGGTCGTGGAGCCGGCGATATAGCAGAGCGCATCGGTCAAAGTCGTCTTGCCACTTCCACCGTGACCGAGAAGAACGACGTTTCTGATGTTAGAGGAGCGGTATTCGACAGCCATCGCGCCTTTGCCTCCAGGCTGGGGAGTGATTCGAAGAGGGACAGACCTGCCATTCTATCCGCGCCGTTGGCGACCCGAAAGGTCGGTCGGCGGGTGTCAGTGCGTTCGGTCCGGGTCCGTCCTCCGCTGACTCATTTCATTGAGGAACTTCAGCTCAGCCGGCGAGAGAGAATCCATGCCCTTCTCGCCGATCTTGTCCAAAATCCGGTTCACCTCGTCCAGGGTATCCCCGGTGTGCGGAGTCCGCGGCTTGCGCTTCACCTGCCGCTTCTTTCCGGCATCGCGTGATTCGCGCTCAACCGTCTTCAGGCCACGTCGCGATCTCTTCACTTTCACGACCGCACGATCCGTGGCCAGTTCGACGCGATTCCCGTATCGCAGCCACAGCCAGCCCGCGACCAGTCCTCCAAGGTGCGCCCAGTGCGCCGTCCCGCCCGCCGCCCGACTCGCTGTAATCGTCGAATAGAGAGTGAGCAGGGCGAGAAACCCGACAAAGTACTTCGCCTTGATCGGCAGCAGGAACCACAGGTAGATCGGGGCGTCGGGCCAGGTCATCGCGAACGCCAGCAGGATCCCGAATACGGCGGCCGATGCTCCCACCATCGGCGCCACGCCGACGAGGTTCACGAGCAGCAGCGCAGCGACGGCCCCGCCGACGCCGCATACCAGGTAGTAGGTAATAAACTTCCGGCTTCCCCACGCCCGCTCCAGAGGTGGTCCGAAGAAGAACAGCGCCAGCATGTTGAAGAAAACGTGACCGAATCCGGCGTGAACGAACATGTAGGTGACGATCGTCCACGGACGCGTGAGTAACCGGTCAGCTCTGAACGCCAGCAGATCGCTGGCGGTTGTCCACGGGATGAGGCCAATCGCCATCAACGCCCAGATCGCGAAGTTGATCGCCAGGAGCCGCTTCACCCACGGGGTGAGCGACGCGAACGGATCCCGGCGCCCTGCCCCGGGTTGGCCTCCTCCCGCTCCGAAGCCGAACCCACCTCCGGCGGTCCGCTGCGGCCCTCCCGTGTAAGACCGGTCCCACAGGCCCATGCCGGTCAGCTCCTTGCTTCGGATTCGGACCCAGCTGCGACGGCCGCGGCTGCGATCCGTTCACACAGCTCCGGGAATTCGATTCCCGCGGCGGCTGCCGCCTTCGGAACCAGGCTCGTGGCCGTGAGGCCCGGAACGGAATTCGCCTCCAGGCACCAGAACGTGCCAGCCTCATCTCGCCGAAAGTCTATGCGGCTGAACGATTCCTGGCGCAGCGCGTGATAGGCGCGAACCGCGAGCTCGGCCAGCAAGTCAGACTCGTCCTCGGCGAGTACCGCCGGTGTCTCGTAGCGCGACATTCCCGGCGTATACTTCGACTCGTAGTCATAGATCTCGTTCCCGGGAAAGATCTCTACCGCCGGCAGAGGCTGGCCGTCGAGCACTGCCACGGTGAGCTCCCTGCCCGCGATGAACGCCTCGCACAACACCTCGGTGTCGTAGCGCCCCGCGAGCCCGATCGCGGCTCCCAACTCCTCCGCCTGGCGCACGATCGTCAGACCGACCGTGGATCCACCGCACGAAGGTTTGACTACGAGCGGCAGTCCCAGGCTCCCCAGGGTCGAGCCCGGCGCCTGGCCGCGAGGCGCCCAGGCCGGTGTCGGAACTCCTGCCTGGACGAGCAGTTCCTTGGACAACCGCTTGTCGAACGCAATCGCCGATCCGATGAACCCGCTGCCCGTGTACGGAACCCCACCCACGTCGAGCAGCGCCTGCACGCGGCCGTTCTCGCCGTCGCCGCCGTGGAGCGCGATGAACGCGACATCGGCGTCGCGCACGGCCGGCAACTCGGCGAGCGCATTCCCAAGGGCCACAAGCCCCATTGCCCGGAGATCATCGATCTCGGGAGGGGCCGGACCGACCGCGCCCCCGAGATAGTGATCCTCCTCGTTACCCGGGATCGCACCAAACGCCGGATCCACCGCCACGACTGAATGACCGCGGCTGCGCAACGCTTCGACCACAGCCCGGCCGGACGCGAGTGACACCTTTCGCTCTTCGCTCGTTCCCCCGAGCAACACGGCTACTCGCATCGCCTTCAACCTTTTCTCGCCGCTTCGGCCTGGAGCACGTCCGAGAGCCCGTTGTCCCGCAACCAGTCTTCATCGAACACCTTCGACAGGTATCGTTCCCCGGTATCACACAACAGGGTCACGACACACGAATCGGGACAATCCAGCTCCCGCGCCACGTCGAGCGCCACCTTTACGTTCAGCCCGGTCGAGGCGCCCGCCAGCAATCCCTCCTCACGCGCGAGCCGCCTCGCCATCGAAAATGCCTCGACATCGGTCACGGTGCGAAACTCATCGATCCACTCGAAATGTAGAGTCGAAGAGATCTTGTCGTTGCCAATACCTTCAACGAGGTAGGCCGCGTCTTCACCCTTCAATCCGGTGCGCGAATACTCGGCGTAGATCGAGCCGACCGGATCACCAGCCACGATCCGGATCTCCTCGCTCATCTCCTTCAGGAAACGCGCGGTCCCACTGATCGTGCCGCCCGTTCCCGGCGATGCGACGAAGTGGGTTACCGCTCCCCCGGTCTGTTCCCAGATCTCGGGCCCGGTCGTCAGGTAATGGGCCTCGGGGTTCTCGCGGTTGTAATGCTGATTCGCCATGTACGCGCCGGGCGTCTCCTGTGCGATCCGCTTCGCAACGTTGACATAGTATTCCGGATGATCGGGCGAAACGTCAGATGGCGTAATTATCACTTCGGCCCCGAAGGCGCGAAGGAGTTTGATCTTCTCGTCGCTCATCTTGTCGGGGATCGAGAAGATGCACCGGTACCCGCGCACGGCGGCCACCAACGCCAGTCCGACACCGGTATTTCCTGAGGTTCCCTCGACGATGGTTCCGCCCGGACTCAGGAGACCATCGCGCTCGGCCGCATCGATCATCGCGAGACCGATCCGATCCTTGACCGAACCGCCGGGATTGAACGACTCTGCCTTGACGAACACCGGCGTGCCGATGCCCGCCGCTACCCGATTCAACTGGATGAGCGGAGTCCCCCCGATCGTGTCGAGTACGCTGTCTACCGGACCGCGGCCCGAGAGGTCAGGGGAGAGTTCGTTCATCGGCATCTGCCTCTCCGGGAAGTGGATAGATCACGGGTAGACGGCCCCAGATCGGAACCGGTTCGCCGCCTTGCTCGGCAGGGCGATACAACAACTTGGACGAGTTGGCGACAGCCGCGGAGTCGAGAGATTCGTGGCCACTCGACTCGAGAACGATTGCTGAATCGACGGTCCCGTCAGCATCGATCAGGATCTTCAGTACCGTGGTCCCGCTGATTCCATCCTCCCATGCGCTGCGCGGAAACTCGAACACGTCTCCTTTTACCGCCGCGGGGGGACGCAACGGACCGTCCTCCAGTCCGAGGCGAAGGCCGCTCCGGTTCGGATTGACAGTGTCGGCGCACCCGACGAGAACGACGCACATCGTGGCGACGAGCGCTCCGCTCCAGGTGGACCCGTTCACTGCTCCTCCTCGACCATCTGCTTCAACTCGTTGACCAGCATGAGCGCATCCACCGGGGTGAGCCGGTCTACATCCACCGCTGCGAGCCTCTCGGCCACGGCGGGATTCCGCCCGCCAAACAGCGACAGCTGATCCCGGGCGCGGTCCACCAGGTGTGCCAGCCGCGTTCCCCCGTCCGGTCCTTCCTCGAGTTCGTGCAGCACTTCGAACGCGCGATCAATCACGGGCCGCGGCACACCGGCAAGCCGGGCTACGTGCACCCCGTAGGACCGGTCGCATCCGCCAGGCTCCAGCCGGCGCAGGAATACGATGTCCTCACCCGTCTCCCGCACGGCGACATTCCATGCACCAACCCCGGCAAGCGAGTCCGCCAGCTCGACGAGTTCGTGGTAGTGGGTCGCAAAGACGGTCCGCGCTCCAACTCGTTCGTGTATGTACTCCGTCACCGCCCACGCGATCGCCACGCCGTCGTAGGTCGATGTCCCCCGACCGATCTCGTCGAGCAGGATCAGACTCCGGTCCGTGGCACCGTTGAGGATCGTCGCCGTCTCCGTCATCTCGACCATGAAGGTGCTCTGGCCGCGCGCGAGACTATCCGACGCACCCACCCTGGTGAATACACGATCGCACAGCCCGATCTTCGCCCGATCGGCGGGTACGAACGAGCCGACCTGGGCCATCAGAGCTATCAGACCGACCTGCCGCAGCACTGTCGACTTTCCCGCCATGTTCGGCCCGGTGAGCACCATCACGAATTCGTCGAGATCCAGCGCGATATCGTTGGGGATGAAGTCCTCGCGGGCGATCCGCTGCTCCACCACCGGGTGACGACCGGCCTCAATCTGGAGACCGAACTGCTCGGTCACTTCGGGGCGAACGTATTTGTCCCGCTCGGCACTCTCCGCCAGCGAGGCATGGACATCCAGCTCCGCCAGCCGCTCCGCCGCGTCCTGGATGCGAGACACCTGATCGGCGAGACGTTCGCGCAGCTCACCGAACAGGTCGGCCTCGACCTCGGCGATGCGGGTCTCCGCATCGAACACTTTCGCTTCCCACTCCTTGAGTTCCGGAGTGATGAACCGCTCCGCGTTCGCCAGGGTCTGCTTACGGTCGTATCGCTCCGGTACCCGGGCGAGATTCGAACGGGTGACTTCGATGTAGTACCCGAACACCTTGTTGTATCCGACCTTCAGGCTGTCGATACCGGTGTTCTGCCGCTCTTGTGCCTGCAGCCGCGCGATCCAGTCGACAGCCCCGTCCCGCGTCGCCCGCAGTTCGTCGAGCCCGCGATCGTACCCGGTCCGGATCACCCCGCCGGCCGACAGGGCCGCGGGAGCGTCGGGGTCGATCGCGGCATCGATCTGCTGTCGAACATCAGACAGGGGGTCGAAATCCGCCGCGATCGTCCGCAGCCTTTGGGCGACAGAGGATGCGATCGTTTCACCGACAGTCGGAAGCGGTTCGAGAGACCGCCCCAGGCTCAGCACTTCCCGCGGGGCCACGCGTCCCAGCGCGACCCGGGTCGCCAGTCGCTCGAGATCCCGCACCGCGCCAAGCGCCGTCCGGAGGTCACGCCTGCGGTCGCGTTCCTCAACGAGTTCCGCTACCGCGTCGAGTCGCGCGTCGATTTCCTCGCGGTCCACCAGCGGCCGGAGAATGCGCCGTCTGAGCATCCGCCGTCCCATCGGCGTTTGCGTGCGGTCCAGTATCTCGATCAACGTTCCACCCTCGCCCGTCCGCAGCGGTTCGACGATCTCGAGATTCCGCCTCGTCATTTCATCGAGGTGCAGAAATCGGCCGCGTCGCTGGATTCGAGGCGGGCGGAGGTGACTCAGGCCGCCGGGCCGGATTTCCTCCAGGTACGCTGCGACGGCCCCGGCAGCCGCCACGAGATGTCGATCGGCGGGAAGTTCGAACCCGAATCCGTCGATCCCGGACGTGCGGTATACCCTGCGCAAAGCCTCCCCGCCGACGTCCGCCTCGAATCGCCATGGCTCGCGGCGCGTAACCAACCAAGGCCCCTCGGGCAGGTCCGTGGAAGACGTCTTCACCAGCAGCTCAGCCGGCTCGATCCGGTGCAACTCGTCGGCCAGAGCGCTCGCGTCACACTCCCAGACTTCGACTTCGCCGGTCGACAGATCCGCCGTTGCGAGGCCGATTGGATCGTCGCCGGCGACCGCTGCGACGAATGTGTTGCGTCCCAGGTCGAGAAGAGAATCGTCGATCACGGCTCCCGGCGTTACTACCTCCACGACCTCCCGCCGCACGAGCCCTTCGGCCTGAGAGGCGTCCTCGACCTGTTCGCAGATCGCCACCTTTCGACCGAGTCGGACCAGCCTGGGAAGGTATTCAGCAAGCGCCTTCACGGGCACACCGGCCAGGGGAACGTCAGACGCGCCGTTGTTGCGCGAAGTGAGCGTGATGCCGAGCAGTCTGCTCCCTTCCTCCGCATCGTCGAAGAACATCTCGTAGAAATCTCCGACCCGGAAGAACAGGATCGCGTCGGTGTGCCGCGACTTGATGTCGAGATACTGCTGGATCAGCGGCGTGTGAGCCGCGGTTCGGGTCACCGATCCTCCGACACGACGATCGCCTCGAACCCGTCGGAGCGCAGCTGAACGGCCAGTCGCGCCGCATCGTCCTTGCGGCTGAAATGCCCTACGCGCACCCGGTAGAGCGGCGTCGATGCGTCCGGCTCGTGCACCCGGACGTCGGCTCCCGTCGCAGCGGCACGAGACTGCACATCTTCTGCAGCTTCCCGCCCCCCAAACGCACCAAGTTGAACCGTGTAGCCGGAAGCCCCGGCCTCGACGGTCCGCCCCGCAGCGCAGGCCGCGAGTCCGTCCCTCGCCTGCGCCACGACCGGATCGGACTGCGAACCGTCGGCCGCCCTGGTCCATGCAGCACAGGCTGACGCCGGATCGCCCAGAACCTCGAGCGCGAATCCGCTCCACAGCCACGATTCCAGGACCAGCGGACTATCCGGAAAATCCGCCCTGAGCAGCTCCAGATCCGCCGCTGCGAGGGCCGGCTGACCGATGGTCAGCCGGAGCTGCGCCAGTCGCAGACGGGCCAGCGCTGCGTACTCCTCGTCACCACGAACGGCGGCTTCCAGGTAGTCCACGGCAGCGGAGTCGACGTTTTCGGCGAGTCGGGCGCGCAGAAACAACGCCCGCCCCACGTCCGCTTCGGGCCTGGCCGCCGCTTCGGAATCCAGCCAGTTGCGCAGGTAGTCCCTCGCCCGGTCCACGTCGCCGGCGTCGGCGGCCAGCTCAGCGGCATCGAGACGCTCGTCGGTCTGAGACCGGATCGTGGCCGGAGCAAGCAGCGGAAGTACTACCGCAAGCAGCATGGGAATACCGGGACGAACCATCAGATGCCCCGCTTCAGAATCTCGAGCCGCAGCAGCAGGCCCTCGAGCACGGCCACGTCGCCGTGTCCGGTCTTCGCCTGTCGATCCGCCTCGAGCAGCAACTCGAGCGCCCGGTCGACCTCCCCGGGGGTCCAGCTGCGAGCCTGTGCCGCCCACGCCCTGGCCTTCCACTTCAGGTACGGCTTGCCGACTTGGCCGAGGACTTCGGTAACCCGACCGGCGCCCCCCTCCGCCGCGATACCGAGGAACAGGTGCTGCTCGACTAAACCGTTCAGCAGCCCGACGGCACTCTCGCTCGGTGCGGCAAGCAACCGGGGCAACTGACTGAGCGCCTCCATGTACTCACGACCGCCGACCACATCGAACCAGGCCCAGCGATTCACATCCCGAACGTTCGGGACCAGTTCCCTGACCTGTTCCAGGTCCACTTCCCCGTCGGACGCGGCCCCGGCCAGCTTGGCGAGCTCGGCGTCCAGCAGGCCAGGGTCAGTTCCGACCGCGGAACCGAGGGCGGCCGCAGCGGCAGCGGAGAGCTTCACCCCGTAACGACGCTCTGCGCGCTCGATCAACCAGCCGGGCACCTCCGCCTCCCGCGGGGCGGACCATTCGAGGCTGACGGCTCCCTCTCTGAGGCGCCTGTAGAACGCCTTCTTCGAGCGATCCGGAATCGTCGCCGTGATGATGAGGGTAAGATCGTCCGGAAAGCTTTCAAGGACGTCCTCCACCACCTTACAGCCCTTCGGAGTGAGACGCTCCGCCTCGTACAGGACCACTACCCGGCGCGGAGCCATCATCGGCGCCATTGCCAGGGCAGCCGCCAGAGACTCGGGAGACACGTCCGCCCCCCGGTAGGCATTGAAGTTGAAGTCGCGGGTCACCGGCTCGAGAGCCGCCTCGGCCAGACGCCGGGCAGCTTCGTCGCGGAGCTTCCCCGCATCCCCGTGAAAGAAGAAAGCGCCGCTGAGGGATTCCCCGGCGACGATACGTTCGAAGCGCTGCTCAGCGGCGAGGCTCACGCCGGGCCTACTGGCCGATTCAGTGGCCGAGCGACGCCGACGCCTGGACCCAGGCATCGGAATCCAGAATTACTGTCGGGTGGACGTGCGAGCGCGGCTTCCAGATCGCGGCCCCCGCTTCGAGGATCTGGCCTCGATCACGGAGTGACGCATCGACGAAGGGCCCCTGTCGGAACAGGGTCGGGACATCCGCCTCGATAGCCGGCGGCACAAAGGCCGCGACCGGATCGAGCTGCATCTCGACCGGCACGATCGCCGCGAATGGCAGCCAGAACAGGGCGAGCAGACCGACCGCCGCAACGCCGACGAGCGCCGCGCCGCCTGCGAGCCGGTGCGCCGGCATATCGCCCAATCCTTCATCGACGTTGTAGAGACGGTGCTGCAGGCGGGGCATGAAGTCGTCCGTCGGTTGCTCTGCCGGGAGGTGTGCGAGCAACTCGCTGCCCGCTCGAAGCACCCGATCGTAGCGGGCGCAGCAGGGGCACATCGCAACGTGTTCACGAAACTCGGATTCCTGTTCGGCGCTCAGGGCACCGTCACGGTAGTCCGTGTATTCCTGTATGAAGCGATTGCAGTCGCAGAGCATCGTTCCGTTCGATCGCGGCCGAAGCCGCCTGTTCGGGTGAACCCTCGAACACGTCCCGATTCCGCTACGTGTTCACTCTTCCATCGAGCCGGTGATACGCGCCTGAGGAATGGGGGTTCCCGGATGAACGAAGGCGGCCCGGAGGCCGCCTTCGACTCTGCTTCGAACCGGCTATCTACGATACGTCAGTCGAGCATCGGACCAATGATCTGGGCGAACTTGTTCCGGGCCCGGTTGAGGCGCGACTTCACGGTTCCAAGTGTGACTCCGGTGATCTCGGAGATCTCCTCGTACGTCTTCCCTTCCATCTCGCGAAGCACGAACACGACGCGGTGATGCTCGGGAAGCTCGGAGACCGCGATCTCGACCTGCTCGCGAAGGTGCCGCTTCCGGTACAGATCGTCGGGCGAATAGGAGTTGTCCTCCCACTGGAGCGGCCTGTGGTCCGCCTCCCAGTTCTTCTTGATCGCCTGGAACAGCACCATCGGATTCCGCGACCGGTTCCTCAACTCGTTCTTCGCGAGGTTGCTGGCGATCGTATAGATCCAGGTCGAGAACTTCTTCGTCGGGTCGAACCGATGCAGGTGCCTGTAGACTCGAACGAACGTCTCCTGAACGAGATCCTCGGCACGATCCCTGTCACCGATCGTCCTGTAGATGAAATTCAGCAGCCGCAGATGATACCGATCCGCGAGTTCGTGAAACGCGCGTCTCCGGCCGCCGAGATACTCGGCGACGAGAGCGGCATCGTCCAGTGTCTTGAGATCGGTACGCGCATCTACGGCCACGGACTGCCTGGTAGCCTTTTCCAGCCGGACTCCGGTCATTTCCGCTCCTTATTCACCGGGCCTCGGGTGGCCCGGCAGCAACCGATGCGGGATCGTCGGATCCCGACGACCTGCATCGTATCTGAAAATCACGTGCCCCCTCGTCCGGGCACGCGACACGTTACGGAGCTCGATCCTATTCCCTGACCTTGAGACACCCGGTCAGGTCGGAGCGTTGCCTGCAGCTCCCGGCTCGAGTTGTCTATCCGCCAGCAACAGCGCAATCATCGTCTTCGCATCGTCGATCTCGCCGCTCCAGACCAAATCCACGGCTTCCTGCAGCGGCATCTCGTGCCGTTCGATGAACTCGTGAGCCTCGAGCGCTGCCTGGCCCGGTTTCAGTCCCGTTGCCAGGAACAGGTGAATCCGCTCGTCCGTAAATCCCGGCGTCGTCCAGATCGTAGTGAGCCGGCGAAGCTCTGCGGCCTGGACTCCAGTCTCTTCCTGGAGCTCTCGCGCGGCGCAGGACTCCGGCGATTCGCCCTCATCCAGCTTGCCCGCGGGAAGCTCCCACAGAAATCCGCCCGTCGCGTGTCGATGCTGCCGAATCAGGATTACCGCCGCTTCCGGTCCTCCTGACCACTCTCCAGGCCGGTATAGCGGAAGGGCCGCCGCCGCTCCCCTGTGACGCACGATCTCGAGCCGGCCTTCACTGCCATCCGGGTAGCGCACGTGCTCGACGTTCAGGTCGAGGACGCGGCCCCGAAACACGGGACGAGTTTCAATCGTTCCCGATTCGTCTCGCACGGGCCGTATTTCCGCGTTCAATTGTATGACTGAATTCGTGAAAAAAAGGTAACCGAAAAATCCCCGAAGATCAAGGCGCCGGACGCTCCTCGACCACTCCGAAGGCCGCCAGATCGACGCGCAGCGCATCTGCCTCGCCAACCGCGACCATGACCAGCTCTGCCGGATCGAGGTACCGCTCCGCCATTCGTACGACATCGTCTCGACCGACCTGTTCGACTCGCGCCGGAAATTGGGTCCACCAGTTTTCCGGAAGGTCGTAGGCGACTCGTTCGGCCTCCTTCGATGCGACCTGGCTGGTCGTCTCGAACTGCCGCGGAAGGGACAGGATCAGCGCGTTGCGGGCGAGGGCCAGCTCATCCTCAGAGGGTGGCCGCTCGGTCATGCTGCGGATTTCGGCCAGCATTTCCTCGAACGCCCGCGCCGTGACAGCCGTGTCGACGGCGGCACTCGCCACGAACGGACCCGGTGCTCGCCGCATGGAGAAACCGGACCGGGCGCCGTACGTCCATCCCTTGTCTTCACGGAGATTCAGATTGATCCGTGAGCTGAACAGGCCGCCGAGGATCGCGTTCATCACGAGCGCGGGTATCTCGTCTTCGTCTCCGCGGGCCAGGCCGACCGCGCCGATCCGGATCTCGGACTGCTGGCTGCCAGGGCGGTCGATCAGCGTCACGGTCCCGGCGGACGTTGACGGTCCCGGCCGACTGACCGCGGCGCTCCGGCCGCTGCCGGCAGCCCACGCGCCGAAGCTCCGCTCGACGACTGCTACGAAGGCCTCGGGATCCACGTCGCCGGCGGCGACCAGGAAGGACGAGCCCGCCTCGTATCTGCTCTCCCAGAATCTGCGAAGCCGGGCGCCATCCAGAGTCTCGAGCGTCTCCAACCGGCCGCGAACCGGCCTGCCGTAAGGGTGATTGCCGAACACGGCCTCCGACAGGGCCTCCGAAGCCAGCTCGCCAGGTTCGTCACCGCTTCTGCGAACCTCGTCCAGTCG
Organism: uncultured Gemmatimonadota bacterium; assembly: GCA_942490755.1. GTDB lineage: Bacteria > Gemmatimonadota > Gemmatimonadetes > Palauibacterales > Palauibacteraceae > Carthagonibacter. The sequence continues at coordinate 197,241 of CALNYN010000044.1, read as the reverse complement.
TTCCGCCCGGACCCGGGCGACTTCATCGGGCAGGAACGAGGGAGCGAGTACGACGGATGCCAGGTAGTCGAGCGCTTCTTCATACGTGTCCGACAGCGTGTGCAGCGAGAAGCGGGCCGAGTCGTGTCCGACGCCACTTCCGATCGAAGCCCCCAGTTGATCCAGCCACTCGGCCATCTGCATCGCCGTACGCCCTGCCGCACCGGCCGGAAGCACCTTCGCGGTGAGGGCCGCGACGCCTGCGTCTGCCGCGGGCTCGATTGCCGCACCGCCATCCACCATGAGCCGGATCGCGACCTCAGGGAGCTTCGGGACGGAGGCCACCCGGACCCGGAATCCTCCGGACAGGATCGTCTCGTGAAACTCCGGCGTCGCCGGGGGCGGGGTCGGCTGAGACAGAGGCGGACGGGTGCGATCCACGGGGCCCACCTCAGCTCTCCGTACCAGCGAGAGCATCCACGCTCTCTACAGACTCGCTGCGCGATCCATCGGGAACGACGTGCACGGCCGAGCGTCGGGCCGGGTCGAGCAACGTCCGGGCGGACAGCGCCACTTCATCGGGCGGCATCTGCGCGTATCGTTCGAACACCTGGTTGATATAGTCGGGATCGTCACGCAGCACCGCTGCATGCGCCAGCAGGTCGGCTCTGCGCGTGACGGAGTCGAGCTGGCGGACCAGCTGTCGGCGGGCCCGGTTGCGAGCGCCCTGGAGCTCGATTTCGGTCGGACCCGAGGTTCGCAGTTCGTCGAGCACCTGCGTGACCGCGGCCTGCAACTCCCCGGCTCCGACGCCCGGTCGCCCGGTGGCCACGACCCATAGCATCCCCACGCATTCCGACGGCCACACGAACGCGCTCACGTCCGCCGCAACTCGCTGCTCGTACACCAGGGCCCGATACAGACGGGAGCTCCGTCCCTCTGCCAGCAGAGAGCACAGTACGTCCGCCGACTCGAAACCGGGGTCGCGGAATGAGGGCGCATGAAACATCAGGTACACGCGTGGCACGCTGACCCGGTCCGGGACGACGGCCTCGCCCGATGTGCCGCTCAGCACGATCGGAACCGCTCCCCGATCCGGTGTCGGTCGCGCCGGGATCTCCCCAAACCAGCGCTCCGCCCGGCGGAATGCATCGTCCGGCTCGACTGCGCCCGAGATCACGAGAACGGCGTTGTTCGGTCCATACCAGCTTTCGAACCAGTCCGTCACATCTTCCAGTGCTGCCGCATCGAGATCGGCCATGTAACCGATCGTCGGGTGCCGGTAGGGGTGCCCTTCCGGGTACGCCCGTTCGAGCATCGTTTCCACTGCGAGCCCGTAAGGACGGTTCTCGTAAGACTGGCGGCGTTCGTTCTTCACGACGTCGCGCTGGTTGTCCAGCTTGGCCTGCGTGATCGCGGGCAGGAAGAAGCCCATGCGATCCGACTCGAGCCACATAGCGAGATCGAGATCACCCGACGGCAGCGTCTCGTAGTAGTTCGTCCGATCGAACCAGGTGGTACCGTTCAGCGTCCCGCCGGCCGCCTGAATGCGCCGGAAATGCTCGCCTTCCGGGATGTTCTCCGAACCCTGGAACAGCAGGTGCTCGAACAGGTGCGCGAAGCCGCGACTGCCGGGCGGCTCGTTCCTGCTTCCCACGTGATACATGAGATGCGTTGCGATGAGCGGGACCGTGTCGTCCGGGTGCACGATCACCTGCAGCCCGTTGTCGAGCGTTCGCTCCTCGAACGGGAAGCGGGCGTCGGCGGCTGATCGGTGGCTCGTCACGCACGAATCCTGGATCGGGGGAGTCGGCAAATCATTGCCGGCGGAGTCGGGAGCCCGAACATACCCGCGAAATCGGCATCGCTCAACCGCGCGGCGTGAAACTGGCTTTCGGGCAACGGTTGACAGCCTTTGCTGCGAAATGTTCTTGCAAGACACCATGGGACGGTGAAGGTCGCCGCTTTTGTTCGAGTTGAAAGGGTGGCACCCGGTGATTGGGGCGTTCTGCCTCAATGTCCACGGCTGCGCCAGTTAACGCACTCTCCTGCTGGTCTTTACACGATTGCACCAGCTCCCGCTTCGCGTCATCCGGCCGGGCTCCCACCCCAGAAGGGAACACCCCTTGCCCATTCGGAGGCGAACACGGCCCCGCGATGGCCGACACGGACCGTCAGCCGGGCTTGACCCGGATGCCGGAAGAACAATGGAACAGGGGACATTCGAACCATGAGGAAGCTGATTCTGTGTACGGCTGCAATTGCGATGTTCGGCGCTACGGCGTCGCGGGCCGAGGCCCAGGTGACGCGCAACACAACCATCAACCTGCAGATTCCAGAGCTGCTGTTCATCGACGTCACCCAGGACAACCTGACGCTTCCGACGCCCGATTTCGCCGAGTTCGACGCGGGCTTCACGACCGCGATCGGTCATAGCGTCCGGCACCGCGGCAACGTTGATCATACGATCACGGTCGCCCCGGCCACCGGCGTGACGATCTGGAACGGCCCGGCGGGATCCACCAAGCCTGCCGATGACCTCCAGTGGTCGCTGAACAGCTCCGACTGGAACATCGTGACGGCGGCGGTAGACGTTGGCCTCGGCGTGAAGGGTGGGTTCGGGCTGAATCCCGATATCCCGGTCGCCTGGCGCTCCGCCATCGGATACGATGAGCCGATCGGTAGCTACTCGATCGTCGTGACGTACACGGCGACCCCGAATTGAAGTCAGCCGTGCTCACCCGCGGTCTGAAATGGATGGACGGCCGGTCAGCCCTCAGGGGCCTGGCCGGCCTCCTCGTTCTGGCTGCTGCCACCCCGGCGGAAGCCCAGTTCTCAGTCAGTCCGGTGATCGTACAGATCCCGGCCACGGAAGCGGCTCCGGTTCAGCTCTTCAGTCCTCAACGAGGGCGAGAACGCTATGCAATTCCGAGCCTACGCTCTCGATTTCGACATGTCCGGCACCGGCGAGCACACGTATTGGGAGCACGGATCCCTCGAGTCGAGCTGCGGTGAGCGCCTGGGGATCGCGCCCGACGCGTTCACAGTCGCGGCGGGACAGACCGCGACCGTGGCCGTCAGCCTGGCGCCCGGCCGGTTGGACAGGACCTGCTGGAGCATGGTCCTGGTTGAAACGAGCGGCTCGTCGGAGGGAACGATTCTCGTCAACCAGCGGATCGGCGTGAAGCTGTACGGACTCTCAGGGATTGCGGACATCAATGGTGAAGTACTGGCCGGCGCGGTCACGGCCGACTCAGCAGGTCTCGAGGTGAATTTTACCGTACAGAATGATGGGGCCTGGCCACTCAGACCGAATGGCGTGGTGGAGATCCGCGACGTGCACGGCACCGTCGTCGCGTCCAGCCGGGTTGATGCATTCAGTGTGCTTCCCGAGCGGGAGCGCACCATCCGTGTTGCCGTCGACGACTCCGACCTGGACCCCGGACGCTATCTGGCCGTCCCGATTCTCGATTTCGGCGCGGACTACCTCTCCGGGACCCAGATCGACTTTCGGGTCGAGGAGTGATCCGATGCCCCTCCGGCTGCTCCTTGCGGCCTGGCTGGGACTGCTTCTGACCGCGACCGAAGCCTTCCCACAAGCCACTTGCGGTGGCGGTGGTCGCTACCAGCTGCGCCCAACTCCCACAGTGCTGATCGCTCCCGATCCGACCCCGACCGATTTCGATGCCGGCCAGGTCGAAGCCGGAGTCGTCAGCGTGAGAATCGTTCCGCGTGGGAATGCCAGCCGGGACTGGGAGTTATGCATCCGCACGACCGATCCGTCGATGGGCAATGGAGGAAAACCGTCATCCGACGTCGAGTACTTGCCGCCTGGGGGGAGCGTCTGGCAGCCGGCGTCGATGCTGAATCAGCTGATCGCCGAGGGACGGGGACAAGGGAATATCGATATCCGATTCCGCGTCCGAGTCGATTGGACCGATGCGCCCGGAAATTACAGTTCCGTGCTCGCGCTCACCCTCGCGGCGCGCTGATTGACCATGGCTCGCGCAATTGCATACCTCGCCTCGGCAGCGGCCCTCGTGTTCGTCCCGACCGCTATTGCCCAGGAGGCGTTGCCGTCGAGGGCCGAGGTCGATCCCTCATCGGTGGTCACGATTCCTCTCGCGCTTCCCGCCAGCGTCACGTCGGCCGCGCGCGGCAGCGAGGGCGTCGAGTACGAGATCCGTCCAGGAGAAGGGTTCCGGCTGCTCGTTAAGGCCGAGGGGCGTCTCGAGTTGTCGCCGGACGAACTCGCGATTCTCCCGATAACAGTCAGCGTGGCTTCGGATGTAACTGCAGGCGAGCACATCGCTCTGACGGCGAGCTTCCACTCGAGCTCGGGAACGGACCTGGCATCGGTGCTGGTCGACGTTTCCGAGAATCCCGGACTGCGGCTCAGCCTCACTTCTGACCAGGCGGATGCCCGGCTGGGCGAGAGTCTCGTGGTCCGCTTCGAGCTCACGAATACCGGGAATGCTCCGGACAGCGTGAACCTCCTGATCGACACGGAACTCGGAGACGTCAGTGGCGCGCCGACTGCCGTGCTCATCGGTCCGTTCGAGACTGTGTCGGGGGAGTTCAGCGTCCGTCCCGAGGAACGGAGTCTCGATGGTACCATCAAGGGAATCCTGATGACCGCAGAGGGGCGAACCGCGGCATCGCACGACCGGATCGCCCTTCCGGTTACTCGTGCCGACGGACTGTTCGATCAGTGGGCGAAGATCCCGACCAGTATCTTCATCGGGACGAGCCTGTATCCGGGCGATGACTCTCGGGCGTCTGCACCAGCGTTCGGATTCGAGAGCGCCGGTCTGGTTCGTCCTGGAGTGAGGCTCTCCGTGCGGGCGCACAGCGCTCCTCGGGAAGCGAGTTCGTTCGCGTTCCGTGGATATCAGATGGGACCCCGATTCCTGGCAGAGCTCTCGACCGCCAGCTTCGACGCCGCCGCCGGACAGCTTTACTCCCGAACTTCGCCGCTCGTGGGTTACGCCCTCCAGGGAGCCGGGGGACGGATCGCGTTCAGACGCGGACGCGTGGAGGCGAGCGCACATGTCGCGGTCCCGCTCGACCAGCGAGGTAACACGGTCGAGGGGCAGCAATACGCAGGCGCAGTCGAGCTGAACAACCGGGGGGGGACATTCGGCGTGGAAGCCGTGTCCGAGGACCGGGGAGCCAGCCTGCTCACGCCGGCGAGGGACCTCCAATCAGCGCTGTTCACATACCGGTCACCGGGACCGTCGAAGCACTCGCTGCGAGTGGATGCCGGGTGGATGAAACTCGAATACTCGGACCTCGATGAGTCCGAAGAAGGACCGGCCGTCGACGCCAGATACACCTACAGTCATGGCCGGAACATCGTGGATGTAACTGCGCGTACCCGACCGACGACACCGGCGGACGGCAACCTCCCACCCAACGAACTGCGGTTCCACGCCTCGGCAGGTCTGTGGTCGAGCGCCGGCCTGCTGGCCGGAGCCTATCTGGTGGACAGCCCACGGACCGCCGGCCTGCAGGCGGACCAGATCCTCGGCTTCGATGGGGGCGCGTACTTCCTCGACGGGCCCGATCGGTACGAGATCCGCTTTCGAATGAAGTCAGCGGACGGTCCGATTCCATACGCTTCGCGAACCGTCGAGGGCGTCGCCAGCAGTCTACTCGGCCCGGGATTCCTCGACGCTCGAGTCGAGGTCGGCGAAGCAGAATCGAGCATCGCCAGCGGACTGCTGCTGCACATCAATGCGGGATTCAACCTGCGGTCGAGCCGGGGCTGGGGCCGCGCCGGTCTGCTCTATTATCGGGACCCTCTCACGAGAGGTGACGTGTCGTTGCAGATCGCCGGTTCCTACCGTGTCGCCGAACCCGCCGAATTCTACGGCTCAGTGACGGCATCCCTGACCCGGTTCGATCTGTGGAGACGGACCTTTGCCGAGATCGGGCTCCAGTACAATGTGACCCCAACCCTGGCCGTTCTCGCGGCGTTCGAGCGGGCGGAAGGAGCTTTCGGATCGACATCCAGTCGATACTCGATCGGAATCAGAAAGGGCCTCCCACTGCCTGTACCGGTCCGGCAGCCACGGTCCCTGCAAGGTGTCGTTTTCGAAGACAACAACGGGAACGGTCGATACGACGCCGGAGAGCCGTTGCTGGACGGGGTGCGGCTGGAAATGGGCAACTCACTCGCCGCAACGAGAAACGGACGATTTGAGTTCCGGTCGGATGTGATTCGGGGACCGCTGGTGGTGGACCCGGCATCGCTGGGAGCGACCTACTTGCCACCGACGATTGTTCCGGTGTCCGGAGCTGATCTGGTACAGGTTCCGGTCCACAGGCCGGCGAGTCTGCGCGTGCGCCTGTTCCTTGATGTGAACGACAATCAGGTCCGGGATCCGACTGAATTGCCCGTCCTCGAGGCTGTGGTGCAGATCCGTTCGGCGGCGGGCGAGACGTGGGAGGTTCCAGTCGGACCGGATGGCTCAGTGAATCTCACGGCCATGAAGCCCGGCTCGTTCACAGTCACCGTCGATTCCGAGTCGATGCCCGGCCGTGTGGCGATACCTGAGCCGCTTACGGTGACGGTCCTGGGTGGAGACTCGGTCGAACTGTCTCTCCCCATCGGATTGCGGGAAGTCCGCTTCCAGAAATCGGAGTAGTGCGGAGGGAGATAAGCCGGGTCCTGTGACGGGCCGTGAGGCCCGCGGGGTCATCTATCTGGGACGCCGGTTACCCGACGCCTCTTGCAGCCTACCCGGAGCTCGAACGCGGCGGGCTACCGCTCGCTCCTGTTTGGCCTTGCTCCCGATGGGGTTTGTCGTGCCGCTGCCGTCGCCGGCGAGCGCGGTGGGCTCTTACCCCACCTTTTCACCCTTGCCTGTGCGGCCGCAGCCGCCATCGGCGGTCTGATCTCTGTGACACTTTCCGTCGCCTTTCGACGCCCGGGCGTTACCCGGCATCGTGCCCTGCGGAGCCCGGACTTTCCTCGAACCGGACCGCCGAAGCGACCAGCCCGCGACCCCTTCTCCCTCCGCGCTCCGTACTCGTGCCAGACTACCCTGTCCGGACACCGCCCGTTCCGTCCGAAGCCAGACTCGCATACTCTTGGGTCGCGCCGACCCGAGGGAAGGCGACGAGGCCAGGACTCCAGAAAAAGAGGACGGACCCATGAGACGCACCCGGTTCGGGCTGTTCCGCCCGTGCGCAATGGCATCCACTGTGACGCTGCTGTTGGCACTTTCCGTCACCCCGCCCGTACAGGCGCAGGAGGCTGCTACGTACACGATCTCGGTGACCCCGACAAGCCTGGAAATGGCGGCGGGGGAAACCGCTCAAATCGAAGCGGTCGTTACAGACGCGTCGGGCAACGCGGTCGACGCCGAGATCCGCATGTTCACCCCGGGGGAGGGCGGAATCGCAGTAGGGAGGGACGGAACCGTCGAAGCAAAGACCGGGGGCTCGTTCCAGGTCCTGGTGTTCGCCAGACCGCCGGAGGGTTCATTCCTGAGGTACGAAGTCCCGGTCGAGGTCGCCTGGCCTCCGGTCGAGTCGATCGAGATGGCCTTGTTCCCGGATCGCCTGTATGCAGGGAACATGTACCGGGTGCGGGCAGAGGCGTGGACCGAAGGAGAGCTGCTGCGGACCGACCTGGTTCCGACGCTTCGCAGCTCAGATCCTGGGGTGCTCTCAGTGGGAGCCGCCGGTGGGCTCAAAGCGGTCGCGCCGGGTTCCGCCCGTCTCACGGCCACGGCGGACGGGTTCGATCGCTCGTGGGAGGTTGAGGTGCACGCGAATCCCGTCCGTAGCGTCCGGGTCTCGGCCTCGCGCACCACGGTCCGCACCGGAGACGTCGTCCCGATCGAAGCGGCGGCGCTCGACGACGCGGGACGGCCGGTGGCCGATGCCCCGCTCAACTACAGCGTCGAAGCCTTTCCGATCGACACGCTGATCGCACCTCCTTCGGCGGCCCAGGTAGCTCCCGATGGCAGGTTCGTGGCCGAGAAGCCGGGCGCCTACGTGGTGCACGCGTCTTCGGGGCACGCCGGGGGTTCGATCGAATTGCGGGTCGAGGGGCGTGAGGTGGCCGAGACGGTCGAACTGCTCGGTCACGGAGCCGTGTCCGACGTGCATACGTCAGATCTCTGGGTTTGGGAAGGCGCGGATGGCCGGGACTACGCCGTCACGGGCACGTGGGGCGGCGAGGGCAAGGCGTATTTCTGGGATGTGACGGACCCGACCGCGATCGCAAAGATCGACAGCTTCCAGGTGGACGCCCGCACGGTCAACGATGTGAAGGTTTCGGAAGACGGCCAGGTGGCCGTGATCAGCCGAGAAGGGGCTTCGAACCGCAGGAACGGCATCGTCATTCTCGACGTCAGCGACCCGCGCAACGTGACCGAACTGTCTCGTTTCGACGACGGGCTCACGGGCGGCGTGCACAACGTCTTTATCTCGGATGGACACGTCTTCGCGCTCAGTGCGGGCCAGCGCTACGACATTCTCGACATCCGTGACCCGTCGAATCCCACGAAGGTCGGGAGCTTCGAGCTCGACACGCTCGGGCACTCGATTCACGACGTCTGGGTCGAGGATGGAATCGCCTACTCCTCCAACTGGTCTGATGGAGTAGTGATGGTGGACGTCGGAAACGGAGTCGCGGGAGGGTCCGTGTCCAACCCGGTGATGATCGGTAGCTACGCATACCCGTCGGGCGGCAATCACGCAGCCTTCCCGTTCCGAAGTCAGTCGACCGGGAAGTTCTACGTGATCGCTGGAGACGAGATCATGCCCGAGTGCTCGGACCCCGACAGGCCGTGCGTGACTGAGGGATACCTGCACTTCATCGACTTCACGGATCCGGATATGCCCGTCGAGGTGGCGCGGTACCAGGTGCCGGAAGCGGGAACACACAATTTCTGGGTCGAGGGCAACCGACTGTACGTGGCGTACTACAATGGGGGTCTTCGGGTGGTGGACATTTCGGGTGATCTGATGGGTGACCTGTACCGGCAGGGCCGCGAGATCGCAGTCTATCGGGCCTGGGACGCCGACGGGTTCGTAGCCAATTCGCCGATGACGTGGGGCCCCCAGCCGCACAAGGGCAACCTGTTCTTCAGCGAATTCAACTCGGGCCTGTGGGCCGTTCGGCTCGACCCGGCCCGGGAGCTCGTCCCTTGAGACCGGCAGTCGGTTCGATAATCGGAATCGTTGCCGCGTTCGCCGCGTGGAGCGCGGTCGGGCCCGGAGTCCTCGCGGCCAATGCGCAACAGGCCGGTGCCGGACGGCCTCCAGAGGCGAATTACTGGGTGTACGTGGCGGCAGAGTCGGAGGACGAGGTCGCGCTGATCCGGTTCGGGCCCGAGGGGGCCAGAGTGGAGCAGGCGATCCCGGTCGGATCCTACCCGACGGACATCGACGGACCGCACGGGATCGCCGTACACCCCGACGGATCGCGGTGGTATGTATCGATCGCGCATGGCTTGCCGTACGGCGAGGTGGTCGCGTACTCGACCGGGACGAACGAGCGCGTGGGACGGGTCACGGCGGGGCTGTTTCCGGCAACGATGGCCATCGATCCGGCGGGCCTGCTGTTCGTGGCGAACTTCAACCTGCACGGCGACCACGTGCCGAGTTCGATCTCGGTGATCGAAACCGGATCGATGCTCGAGCTGACGCAGATCGAGACCTGCACGATGCCGCACGGAGCGCGCCTCAGCCCGGATGGGACGATGGTGTACTCGGTCTGCATGATGGACGACCAACTGGTCGAGATCGACGCTCGGACTCTTTCGGTGAACAGACGCTTTGGACTGGCGCCGGGCCGTGAAGCGCTGCTTTCAGGTCCTGTTGCGGATGCGCCGGCAATGGCGTCGATGCAGGACACAGAGCACCAGGGACACGACGCTGCCCGGTGCGGCCCGACGTGGGTGGAGGCTGCGCCGAACGGGCAGGTGGTCTACGTCGCATGCAACAGGAACGCCGAAGTCCTCGAGCTGGACCTCGCTGACGGCAGCGTGCGGCGGCGATTCTCCACCGGGAAGGGTCCTTACAACCTGGCGGTCAGCCCCGACGGTCGGAGTCTCGTCGTGACCCTCAAGGGGGACCAGGCCACCGGGATCTTCGATCTGGCGACCGGAAACTCGAAGGTGGTGCCTACCACGCGCCGTCTGCCGCACGGCGTGGTGATCAGCCCGGATTCACGGTACGCCTTCGTCTCCGTGGAAGGCGTCGGGGGAGAGCCGGGGACGGTCGATGTGATCGACGTCGCCAGCGGTGAGGGCGTGGCGCGTGTTGAGATGGGAAAGCAGGCTGGCGGCATCGGATTCTGGAAGATCACGCCGTAGTCGGGCGCGGGGCTCTCTTCCCCGGCGTTCTGAGTTCGGCAGTTTCCCTTCCGGGTCTTTCGCAGCCGGCAACGAAGCTGAAACTTCCGCGAAGTCGCGCTCGTCGGGCAGGATGAGCCGAAGGACGCGGGGAGTGGTGGCAATGGCGCGGCATACAGCCGTAAACGCTAACACGCCGGAGCGAAGGAATACCCGATGAACACCGATCGATCGAACGCGCACCGCAGGCGTTTTCTGACCGCAGCCCTGTTCGGGCTCGGCATCTGCGTTTTCCAGGCGGCGACGCCTCGCGTCGCGCTGGCCCAGGAGACCGAAGCCTGGAACGAGACGGCGAACGCGGCCGACGATCTCGGCCAACAGGGGGCCGGGTTCGAGATTACCGGCTACCTGGGCGTGCTGACGCCGCTCTCGACCCTGGCCAACCAGGGTGACACGCTGAAGGCCGAATTCACGACCGCTGTCAGCTATGCGCTGGGCCTCGACTACTGGTTCTCAGGCGGGTTCGGAATCGGGGCGTTCGGCGGCTTCACGCAGCCAGAAATGACGATCTTTCTGGTCGAGGACGCCGGGTCGTTTCCCAGTGAGTTGAAGCTCGGCAACGTCGATTACTGGTACGGCGTGTTGACGGCCATGTACCGACCGAATCTCGGTGGCAACAAGGCGATTCTGCGCCCCTACTTCCTGCTCGGGGGCGGCATCAAGTCGCTCGGGTCCAGCGCGATCGATCTCGGAGACGGGGAGACGTTCAGCGTGGAGAGCTCCACCAGGCCCGTGCTCGCAGTCGGGGCCGGAGCGCACTTGATTCTGTCCAAATCGTGGTTCCTGCGGCTCGACGTCCGAGACCTGATTTCGCAGTTCGATGCGGAGCCGTTCGAGGACGCCAAGCTGCAGAACGACCTGTTCACATCGATCGGCGTCGGGTACGCGTTCCATTGATCCCGCATCCAACCTGCGGAGGGTGATTCCGGCAGGCATTCGGGAGCTGATTCCGGAGGACCGGATCCGCTCCCGCGTCATGGAACTGGCACAGCAGATCGACGGAGATTACGCCGATGCCGGGGAGATCCTCCTCCTCGGCGTCCTGCGCGGTTCCTACATTTTCGTCGCTGACCTCTCCCGGGCTCTTTCCATCGATCGTCGTGTAGACTTCATCGCGCTGTCCAGCTATGAACGTGACGCGCGGCAGGCCGGGGTGCGCCTGATCATGGATGCCCGGGTTCCGATCGAGGGTAGACATATACTGCTGGTCGAGGACATCCTCGACACGGGCAGGACGCTGGCTTACTTGCTTGAAGTGCTCACGGCGAGAAGACCCGCATCGATCCGGAGTTGTGTGCTGGTGCGAAAGCCGACACAGGAAACACAGGTGAAGGCCGATTACGTTGGCTTCGACATTCCTGACGACTGGGTGGTCGGCTACGGACTCGATTTTGATGACCGATTCAGGGCTCTTCCGTTCATCGGGACCCTGGACCCGGGTGCTCTCGACTGACGGCTTTCCATCCGTGAACCGACCTTCCGGAGACTCGCTGGCTCACCGGGGTCCGCCTGGAATGGACTGCTTGTGCCACCTTGTCTCAATCTCGAATCGGAGGGCGCGTCGCGATTCCCAACGACAGAACTAAATTGTTTCGCGATAATCGCTTAAGGCAGACGGCGACTTCGGGCCGATCTGGCACAAAAGATGCACCTACCCGGGGGACTCTGTCTGTCCCGGAACCGGAGACGGCCTGAGGAGCGGGACGATCAGACACCATGGTCGACAACGACTGACGTAATACCGGAATACGAGGAACAGAACATGACATCGAACTCCCCGGTGACGGATACGGCGACGGACAGAAGTGCGGCCAGATCTTCGGCTCGGTGAGCGCGAAGATGGGCAACGGCGTCTGGACGGTGGAGATCATCCCGGCCGAGATCCAGCCGCCGGCGCGCAGTCCCGCCGGGGCAAGCGGCAACCGCATCCGGATCGGGACCGAGGAGGTCACGAACTGGGGGGACCGGACGAACGTCTGCGTGGCGTTCAACGAGCAAGTTCTCCTCGCCCGGCACCGTCTTGACGGGCTCGAGAGCGATGCGACCCTGCTGGTCGAGAACATGTGGAAGGACCACCGGGACGAGGACATTCGGGCCGAATGGGCAGCCGCGATGGAAGAGCTGTCCGAAGGCGGCTACCGGATCGTGGAAGTCCCGATGGAAGAGCAGTGCCTGACCGTGGTGGAGAATGCCCGCAAGGGTAAGAACATGTTCGCCCTGGGCATGCTGTGCCTGGATCTACGACCGCGACCTGGAGCTCGCCAAGGGAGCAGATCGCGCACGCAGTTCCGGAAGAAGTCCGAAGAGGTCACCGAGCGCAACGTGAAGCTGCTCGAGCTCGGCTACGCCTGGGCCGAGGAGAACCTCGACTTCCGGGTCGACATTCCGACGAAGCATAGCCCCGATGACATGGTCGTGATGAACGGAAACCAGGCGATCGCGTTCGGAGCCGTGGCGGCCGGAATGGAGCTCGCCGCGATGTATCCGATCACGCCGGCGACGTCCGTGTCGCACCAGCTCGGAGAGATCTTCCACAAGTTCGGTGGCGTCGTCCACCAGGCGGAGGACGAGATCGCCGCGGCCGGTGTGGCGATCGGCGCCAGTTACGCGGGCAAGGTCGCCTTCACCGTGACCTCGGGCCCGGGGCTGGCGCTCAAGACCGAGTTCCTCGGGCTCGCGATCATGACCGAGATTCCGCTCGTCGTCGTCGACGTGCAGCGGGGCGGGCCCTCGACCGGGCTTCCGACCAAGGTCGAGCAGTCAGATCTGCTCGCCACGATCTTCGGGCAGCCGGGTGACGCTCCGCATGTCGTCATGGCACCCGCGACGATCGAGGAGTGCTTTCACGCTATCGTCACCGCTCGCAGGATCGCCGAGACGTTCCGCACGGTGGTGGTCGTGCTGACGGACGCCAACCTGGCGACCGGAGTACAGCCGTTCCCCCGTCCGACGCTGGACGCGGCCTGGCAGGCGCAGCGCCCCGACCTGAGCCCGGTTCCCGAGGGCACGCGCCCGTACGACTGGGATCCGAAGACCGGCCTCTCGCAGCGCTTCATCCCCGGGCAGCCCGGCGGGATGCACACGCTGACCGGGCCTGGCCCACGACGAGGAACAGTCAAGGTCGCCTACGCCTCCGGCCGTCAACCAGCGCGCGCATCGACGATGCGCAGCCGCAAGCTCGCCGTGCTCCAGAGCACGCTGCAAGCCCCCCGACGGTGAACGGGCCGACGAGGGCGGTGACCTGCTGGTCGTCGGCTGGGGCAGCACCAAGGGCGCGATCGAGGAAGCGGTCGAGCGGGCGCGCGCCGGAAGGTCTGGCCGAGTCGTCTCGTCGCTGCACCTGACGTTCCTGTCGCCGCTCGAGCCCGGCCTGAAGGAGATCTTCGCCGGCTTCGCGAAGGTCATGACGGTCGAGATCAACTACAGCGACGAGCCCGGCGACCCCTACATCAACGACGAGAACCGCCGCCGCGGGCAGCTCTGCTGGCTGCTGCGCGCCCAACTCCTGGTCGACGTGGACTGCTGGACGCGCGTGCTGGGCGAGCCGCTGCGGCCCGGCGAGATCCTCGAGGCGATCCGCCGAATATGCTGAAGAAGGGAGGTGCCGATGCATGAGCTCCCATAGCTCGTTCTCTGCTGTTCCCGGTCGAAGAAGACCACGATTATACGATGTCCGACTACGAGGGCGCGCAGGCGCGCTGGTGCCCGGGCTGCGGCGACCACTGCGTCCTCGGCGGCGGCCCAGCGGCTGCTGGCCGAGAGCAGCTGAAGCCCGAGGAGACCGTGTTCGTGTCGGGGATCGGCTGCTCGAGCCGCTTCCCCCACTACCTCGACACCTACGGCTTTCACGGCATCCACGGACGCGCGCTGCCGATCGCGACGGGCATCAAGCTGAGTCGCCCGGATCTGCAGGTCTTCGTCGTGATGGGCGACGGCGACTGCTGCTCGATCGGCGCCGGGCACTGGATCCACGCGATCCGCTACAACATGGACATGGTCGTGATGCTGTTCGACAACAGCGTCTACGGTCTGACCAAGAAGCAGACGTCGCCGACCACGCCGCAGGGGTACCAGACGAACACGCAGCCGCGCGGCAGCTATCTACCCGCGATGAATCCGCTCGACGGCGACGCTCGGATTCACGAACGCGTCGTTCGTGGCGCAGACCGCGGACTGGGTGCCCGCGCACCTCTACGCGACGCTGCGAGGCGGCCTACGAGCACAAGGGCTTCGCGTTCGTGCGCATCCTGCAGCGCTGCCCGCACTTCACGCCGGACATCTTCCAGGAGGCCGTGCAGAACCCGGACATGACCGAGATGCTCGAGCACCCGAGACGGCATCGCGTGCCGGACTCTGGACGCGATCTACAAGAACCAGGTGCTCGGCACGATCCGCCGAAACTGGACGCGGCGCGCGCGCTCGCCGAGAACCCGACCGCGTCCGGCTCGGCCTCTTCTTCCGCGACGAGTCGCTGCCCCGTTACGAGGAGACGCGGCGCCTCCCGCACCCACACCGCGGAAGAGAAGATGACCATCCTGAACGAGGAGCTCGATCGCTATGCCGTCTGACGAACGGACTCGAGATGCGCTCGCTGCCGTGACGGCGGCACGCGACCATTATCGCTCGGCCCTGGTGGGCACGGCTGACCTGTTGCGCGGAATGCTGCTGGCTCAGGGCGGCGAGCCGGACGCGGGCCTGGACCGCGCCGCCGCCGAGCTCGGCAACTTTGCCGCCGGCCACATTGACGTGCAGCGATTCGCATCGCTCGTCGCTTCCGACCAGGTCATGGACGAGGCGGGCCGCGGGCACCTGGAACGGGCCGTGGAGACCCTCCAGGCGCTCCTGGCCGCGGCGGGCGACGTCGTCTTCATCGCGTCAGGTCCGGCCGGCGGCGACCTGCGCGACGCGGTGACCCGGCGCTCGGCGAAGTCGGACGCGCCTTCGGCGCCGCACGCGTCGGTCGAACTGGCACGCACCGGCAGGTTCAAGGATGACGAGCACGCCGGCCGTGGCTCGATCACGTCCCCTTCCGGCCCAATGGAACCGGAACGAGCGGGGGATCGCACCACCGCTCGTGGTCTCGCTGCGCGGCGAAGACTTCCGGGCAGGAGGACTTACGGACTTCCTCGATGGTGCACAGAAGATCGTGCTGATCATCGAGGGCAAGTGTCCCCCCGCAGCACTGGTGCGCTGCCTGACGCCGGGTGTCCACGTCCTGCAGACCGACGACCCCACCGCCCTGGCGCGCATTGACCATACAGAGGGACCGGCGATTGCCGCTCTCGTGCCCGAGCGCTGCGGCCCGCTTCGACCACGACCCGGACGCCGGATGGATCGCCCCGGGCCCGCTCTGACGGTCGAGCCACCGTGCCGGAGCATGAGCCCAAGCGGCCGCTCGGCGCGGACCTCAGCGCCTTCCAGCAGGCCGAGGAGCTACGTCAGCTTCGCGTCCTGGCGGGTGCCACGACCATCGCCGGGGTTGCAGGTGACGGCCACGAGCCACTGTGGCGGGTGCCGCGCCCGCGACCGACGCAGACGTACTGGCCGCCTGGATCCTCGGACAGGGTGGTCAGGGAGCCGCATGACCGCTCAGGCGATCTTCGGCTCCGTCGCGATCCTGGGCGGCGTCGGGCTTACGTTCGGGACGCTGATCGCACTCGCGAACCGCAAGCTTCGCGTGTGGGAAGACCCCCGCATCGATTCCGTTACCGATATCCTCCCCGGTGCGAACTGCGGAGCCTGTGGTTACGCGGGCTGTCGCGCGTTCGCCGAGGCTGCGGTGGAAGGTACCGTGGCGCCTGCCGGGTGCACCGTGATGGGCGAAGGCGAGTTGGAGGACGTGGCGGCGATGCTCGGGGTGGATGCTGGAGAGGCGATCAAGCGAGTCGCACGCCTGCTGTGCGCGGGTGGCTCGCAGGTCGCACCGAGCAAAGCGATATACGACGGCCTCGAGAGTTGCGCCGCATCCGTCGCCGTAAGCGGAGGCGGAAAAGCATGTCCGTGGGGCTGCGTCGGCCTGTCGGACTGCGCGGTGTCGTGCGATTTCGACGCCATTCGGATGAACGAATTCGACCTTCCCGAGGTCGATATCGATCTGTGCACGGCGTGCGGCGACTGCGTCGACGCATGTCCGCTGGACCTGTTCGTGCTGATGCCGCTCGATCACCAGCTGATCGTGCAGTGCAAGAACCTGCTCGAAGGCGACGAGGCGGAAGCGATCTGTGCGCCGTCGCGTGCACCGCCTGCGGGCGCTGCGCCGTCGATGCCGCCGCCGGGCGTCATCGAGATGCAGAACGGTCTGGCCGTCGTCGACTACGAAGCGAATCGACGACGCCGGACACCCGAGGCGATCCCGCGTGCCCCACCGGGGCCATCGGCTGGGTGGAGGGTGCAGCAGTTCGCCTGGAGCCCGAAACGGCAGCCGGGAGTGAGATGTCATGATGAAGCACGAAGCCACCCGGCAGTCGAGGCCCGGTACCCCGGGCGTCCGACACCGCCATGGACGGCAGCGCCGCCGTGGTCGCCATGGAGACGGCGGGAAGCGAAGCGGCCGGCGCCTATCCGATCACTCCGTCCACACAGATGGGCGAGGGATGGGCCGCGGCGCGTGCCGCCGGCCAGATGAACGTGAACGGGCGTCCGCTCCTGTTCTTCGAGCCGGAAGGCGAACACGCGGCGGCTGGCGTGACGGCCGGGATGAGCATGACCGGGCTCCGGGCGACGAACTTCTCGAGCGGCCAGGGCATCGCCTACATGCACGAGTCGCTGTACGCGGCGGTCGGGAAGCGCCTCACCTACGTGCTCAACGTGGCGGCCCGCGCCATGACCAAGCACGCGCTCAACGTCCACGCCGGCCACGACGACTACCACGCCGTCGACGACACCGGCTTCTTCCAGCTCTTCGCGAAGGACGTGCAGGAAGCGGCGGACTTCAACCTGATCAGTCACCGCATCGCCGAGCTGTCGCTGAACCCCGGCATCTGCGCGCAGGACGGCTTCCTGACCAGCCACACGATCGAGTCGATGAACATCCCGGAGCGGGCAGCTCGTCGACGAGTTCCTCGGCGACCCGGAGGACATCATCGACTCGCCGACGCCCGCGCAGCGCCTGGTGTTCGGCGAGACGCGCCGCCGCATCCCCGAGATCTTCGACCTCGACTACCCGGCCATGCTCGGCACGGTGCAGAACCAGGACAGCTACGCGCAGGGCGTCGCCGCCCAGCGCCCGTTCTACTTCGACCACATCGCCGGCCTCACCGACCAGGCCTTCGAGGAGTTCGCCGAGCTCACCGGCCGCCAGCTACGCCCGGGCCATGGGCTACCGCCTGGACGACGCCGAGTACGTGATCGCCGGCCAGGGCTCGGTCGTCGTCCAACGCCGAGGCCGTCGCCGACTACCTGCGCGAGACGCGCGGGCTCAAGGTCGGCGTGCTGAACCTGACGATGTTCCGCCCCTTCCCCGACCGATCTCATCACGCGCTGCTGCGCGGGCAAGAAGGCCGTGACCGTCCTCGAGCGCATCGACCAGCCGCTGGCCGTGGACGCGCCGCTGCTGCGCGAGATCCGCGCGGCGATGGGCAAGGCCGTCGAGAACGGCCGCGGGTCCCGGCCCGTGCATGCGCACCCGGGCGTGGCCGCCCTCCAGCGCCGACGAGGTGCCCGAGTTCTACTCCGGCTGCTTCGGCCTCGGCAGCCGCGACCTGCAGCCCGGCGACATCGTCGCCGCCGTCGAGAACATGCTCCCGGACGGGAGCAGCGGCGCCGGCAGTTCTACCTCGGCATCGACTTCATCCGGAAGGGCACGCGCCTGCCGAAGCTCCAGATCTGGCAGGAGCAGCTGCTCGACGCCTATCCGCACCTCGCCGACCTGGCGCTCGAGCCGGGCCCGGAGACGTCAACCTGCTGCCCGAGGGCTCGACCTCGCCGTCCGCATCCACTCCGTCGGTGGGTGGGGCGCGATCACGATGGGCAAGAACCTGACCCTGACGGTCTGTTCGAACTGCTCGGACTGCACGTCAAGGCCAACCCCAAGTACGGCTCCGAGAAGAAGGGCCAGCCGACGACCTTCTACGCCACGCTCGCCCACGAGCCGATCCGGCTCAACTGCGAGCTGAAGCACGTGGACGTGGTGCTCTCGCCCGACCCGAACGTCTTCCGGCACTCCAACCCGCTCGCCGGGCCTGGAGCCGGGGGCGGCGTGTTCGTCATCCAGAGCGACCAGTCGCCGCAGGACCTGTGGAGCTCGCTGCCCACGACGGCGCAGCGCGAGATCCGCGAGAAGGGCATCCGGTCTTCGCCTGGACGCGTTCGGGATCGCCGCCGAGCGAGGCCTCCGACCCCGAGCTGCGCTACCGCATGCAGGGCGCCGCGTTCATGGGCGCGTTCTTCCGCGCCGTCGCCGCTCCTGAAGGAGCGACGGGCTGGACGAGGAGCGCTCTTCGAGGGCATCCGCCGCCCAGATCAGAAGAAGTTCGGCCACCTCGGCGAGCGCGTCGTCGAGGACAACCTCCGGGTGATCCGCCGCGGCTACGACGAGGTCGCGAGCTCGACCCGCCGACCTCGGGCGAAGGCCGCGACGAAGGCGAAGCAGGTGCCGGTGATGCCGCGATCCTCGACGGCGGCGGGCCGAGCGCCGAGGGCATCGCGCAACACGGGCCGCTTCTGGGAGCAGGTGTGCCACCTCTACAAGACGGGCGAGGACGGCATCGCCGATCCCTTCGCTGCCATCAGCGCGATGCCGGCCGCGACCAGCACGATCCGCGACATGACCGACGTGCGCTTCGAGGTGCCGGAGTTCCACGCGGAGAAGTGCACCGGCTGCAGCCAGTGCTGGATGCAGTGCCCCGACGCCGCCATCCCCGGCCTGGTGAACACGGTCGAGGAGGTGCTCGACGCCGCCATCGCACGCGGCCGCGAACGGCCAGTCGCTCGACCGCGTTCCGCCAGGCGTCGAAGCACGCTGGCCCGCGAGGTCGCACGACGCGGCTGAAGGCGGTCCCTTCCACGACGTTCGCCGACGTCCTGCGAAGCTCGCCTACGAGAACATCGTGGCCGAAGAAGCTGGCCGCTGGATCCCGAGCGCCGCGCCGCCCTCGACGACGAGTTCGCAGCCGTCTCGCCGGTGCTGGCCGACTTCCCGCTCGCCAAGACCGCGCCCTTCTTCGACGTGCCCGAGACCAAGAGAAGGGCAGCCGGCGGCCTGCTGTCGATCACCGTCAACCCCGAGGCCTGCAAGGGCTGCAACATCTGCGTGGACGTCTGCCCCGACGGGCGCCCTCGTCACCGTCAAGCAGGACGACGAGATCGTCGAGCGACCTGCGCCGCAACTGGGAGCTTCTGGGAGCAGCTGCCCGACACCGACGACCGCTACGTCAACATCGCCGACTCGACGAGGGCATCGGCGTCCTGTCGTCGCTGCTCCTCAAGAAGGACCACTACATGTCCATGATGGGCGGCGACGGCGCCTGCATGGGCTGCGGCGAGAAGACCGCCATCCACCTGATCGTGTCCGCCGTCGACGGCGCTCCGTGCAGCCGCGCGTCAAGACGCGCTTCACGTCGCGCGGCTCGAGGCGCTGATCGCGGGCCTCGACGAGAAGGCGCGCGCGCTCCTGGCCGCCGACGCGGACCTCGACGCAGGTCGGCCGGGCCGAACGAGCGGCGAAGTGGAGGTCGACGCTCGACGCCGACAAGGCGCGCCTCGAGCGGATCACTGCAGATGATCGCAGGAGCTGAAGGACCTCCGCTGGCGCTACACCGAGGGCCCGAGCGGCAAGGGCCGCGCGGCCATGGGCTTCACGAACTCGACCGGCTGTTCGTCCGTCTGGGCGAGCACGTACCCCTACAACCCGTACCCCTTCCCCTGGGTCAACCACCTCTTCCAGGACGCCCCGTCGATCGCCATCGGCATCTTCGAGGGCCACATGCGGAAGATGGCGGACGCCTTCCGAGCGGTACGCGAGGCCGAGCTCGAGGCCGAGGACGCCTACGATCCCGAGATCCACGATCCCTTCTTCACCGCCTTCGACTGGCAGGAGTTCACCGACGAGGAGTTCGGGCTCTGCCCGCCGATCCTCGCCGTCGGCGGCGACGGCGCCATGCTCGACATCGGCTTCCAGAACCTGTCGCGGATGCTGGCCTCCGGCAAGCCGATCCGCGTCGTCGTGCTCGACACGCAGGTCTACTCGAACACCGGCGGCCAGGCGTGCACGAGCGGCTTCACCGGCCAGGTCTCCGACATGGCCGCCTACGGCAAGGCCCAGCACGGCAAGGAGGAGACCCGCAAGGAGCTGTCGCTGATCGCCATGGCGCACCGCGGCACGTTCGTGCTGCAGTCGTCGCAGGCGACGTCGTCACACCTGCTCGGCGGCGTGCTGCGCGGCTGCAGACGCGGCGCCCGGCGGTGTTCAACATCTACACTGCCCTGTCCGCCCGAGCACGGGCTGGCCGACGACGCGCCCAAGCGCGGCGCAAGCTCTCGCTCGAGAGCCGGGCCTTCCCGTTCCTGATCTACGATCCCCGACCGGGGACCTCGCTCGCCGACGCACTCGACCTCGACGGCAACCCGGCCATCGACGAGACCTGGCCGACCTACGAGCTCGAGTACGTCGACGACGAGGGCGCCGAGCAGACGATGGAGCTTGCCCGCTCACCATCGCCGACTGGGCGTGCGACCGAGGGGCGCTTCAAGAAGCACTTCCGGCCGATCCGGCGAAGACTGGACGACGACAGTCGTGCCGTTCCACGAGTACGTCGAAATGTCCGCGCGACGAGCGCGGCGGACGAGATGCCCTTCATCTACACGCTCGACGCGAGGGCCGGAAGCTCAAGGCTCGGCGTCGTCGACATCGTCGCGCTCGCCGAGGACCGGCTCGACTTCTGGGCGCAGCTCAAGCAGCTGGCCGGCCTCGAGGTTCCGGCGTCGGTGCACGACGTCGTCGAGGCGGAGCTCGAGGAGGAATTCGACGACGGGTCGCCGCGATCCAGGCGGAGTACGAGGCCAAGATGGCCGAGCTGAAGGCGACCGTACCCGCCGCTCGTCGCGCGACGGATGGCCGAGGGGCTGCTGCGGCCGGCAACGGCACCCAGACCGTCGCGGAGCTGCTGCCGCGCGTGCAGCCGGGGCTCCGGCCCTGACCGCGGGCTCGATCCGGCCGCGGCCCTGCGACGGCGTGGCTGCGCGGAACGCGCCCGCTGCTGCCGGCGGCGGCGTGCCCCCGGCTGCGCGCCGAGTCCGCCGGCCGTCCGCCGACACGGCCCCGAACCGGCCGTCGCCGCCGCGGCGGACGCGGACAGGACGACGACTTCGTCATGGAGCCGTACATCGACACCGCGCGCTGCACGACGTGCAACGAGTGCACCAACCTCAACAAGAAGCTGTTCGCCTACAACGACAAGAAGCAGGCGGTCATCGCGGATGCGACGGCCGGCACCTTCAAGCAGCTGGTCCAGGCCGCGGAGAAGTGCCCGGTGAAGATCATCCACCCCGGTACGCCGCTCAACCCGAAGGAGAAGGACCTGGAGAAGTGGGTCAAGCGGGCGGAGCCGTTCAACTAGGCCAGACGACTCGCGCGAAGGACGGGGCGACGATGCTCACGATCTGTTCCGTCACGGGGTCCACCTTCCGGCCGGAGTCCAAGGAGCTGACGGCGAGCGTTGCGGATCCGGCGGATGCCCTTCCCGGATCAGATCGTGCTGCCGCTGCGTCAGCACGCGGGCAAGCCCGGCGAGGCCGATCGTCAAGGCGGGCGACCGCGTCGAGCGCGGCGACAAGGTCGCGGAGGCCGACGGGTGGGTCTCGGTGCCGATCCACGCCTCGGCCGCCGGGACGCGTCGAGGGACGTCGGGCTGTGGCCGCATCCCGACGGCAGCATGGCGACCCGCCGTACGGATCGACGTCGACCGCTACTCGGCGCAGGCCCCCCGCCCGCGGATGATCCCCGATGGGAGGGGCTCGAGCCGGAGCAGATCGTCGAAGGCGGTCCAGCAGGCCGGCGTCGTGGGCCTCGGCGGCGCGGCCTTTCCGACGCACGTGAAGCTCCTCGCCGCCGGAGGACATGCCGATCGACACGCTCGTCGTCAACGGCTGCGAGTGCGAGCCGTATCTCACCACCGACCACCGGACGATGGTGGAGTACCCCGAGCGGGTGCATTCGGGATCCGGATCATGATGCAGGCACTGGGGGTCGAGAAGGCGATCATCGGGGTCGAGAAGAACAAGCCCGACGCCATCGAGGCCCTGGAGCGTGCGCTCCCCACCGACCTGGACGTCTCTGTTCAGCCTCTGACGGTGAAGTACCCGCAGGGCGCGGAGAAGATGCTCATCGAGGTCGTGACCGGCCGCGAGGTCCCGTCGGGCAAGCTTCCCATGCATGTGGGGGCGGTTGTCCAGAACGTCGGCTCGATCGCCACGATCGCCGAGGTGTTCGAGACGGGCCTGCCCCTGATCGAGCGCATCGTCACCGTCACCGGCCCCGGCGGTCCGAAGCGTCCGTCGAACCTGATCGTGCCCGTCGGCACGCGCTCGGCGACCTGCTCGAGGCCTGCGGCGGGACTGACGGACGACGCGCGCGAGATCGTCTTCGGCGGCCCCATGATGGGCGCGGCGACTCCCGACCTCGATACGCCGTTGATCAAGGGCACCACGGGCGTCGTGGTGCTCACGCGAGGCCGACGTGAAGCCGCAGCCGGCCGTGTACCCGTGCATCCGCTGCGGCCACTGCCTCGACGCCTGTCCCGTCTTCCTCAATCCGCAGCTGCTCGGCAGCTGGCGCAGAACGGCGGCGGGACGAGATGGAGGAGCACCACCTGATGGACTGCATGCTCTGCGGCTGCTGCTCCTACGTCTGTCCGTCGAACATCCCGCTCAGCAGATCTTCGCGCTGCGTCGAAGAACGCGCGCGCGCCAGAAGTCGAAGGAGGCGGCGGCATGAGCGCCGTGGAGCACCAGCCCCGCGCTGGCTGCTGACCGCATCGCCGCACGTCAAGGGCTCCCCGCGACTCCACGCCGCGCATCATGTGGACGGTGGTCGCGAGCCTGGTGCCGATCTGCGCCGCCGGCGTGTACTTCTTCGGCCCCAGCGCGCTGCTCGTCCTGATCGGCGTCCACCGCCGGGCGCGGTGCTGACCGAGCGCGTGTTCGGCAAGCGCGGCGCCGCTCGGCGACGGCTCCGCCGTGATCACGGGCCTCCTGCTCGGCCTGACGCTACCGCCCGGGATTCCCCTCTGGATGGCCTTCGTGGGCGGTGCGTTCGGCCTGGGCTTCGGGAAGTTGATCTTCGGCGGCCTCGGGCAGAATCCCTTCAACCCCGCGCTCCTCGGCCGCGCGTTCCTGCAGGCCGCGTTCCCCGTCGCGATCACGTGGCCGCAGATGGTCGGGCATGACGGCGCTTCCGGCTTCGACCGCTGGCGAGTGGGCGGCCTTGCGCGGCGACAACTTCGCTCTGCCCCTGATGACGCCGAGTACCGGACGCGGTGACCGCGGCCACGCCGCTCGGGGCCTCTGGAAGTTCGAGGGCACCGGCACCGAAGTCCTCGAATCTGCTGCTCGGCACGACCGGCGGGCTGCATCGGCGAGACCGCCGGCATCCTGATCCTGCTCTGCGGCGCGTACCTGGCCGCTGCGCAAATACCTGAACTGGCGCATCCCGGTCGTCGATCTTCGCTCACCGTCGCCGTCTTCTCCGGCCTGCTGCACCTGATCGACGCCGCAGCGTTACGCCAGTCCGCTGTTCATGCTGTTCTCGGGCGGGCTGATGCTCGGCGCGGTCTACATGGCGACGGACATGGTGACCTCGCCCGTCACCCCGCGCGGCGCCTGGGTCTACGGAGTCGGTATCGGCCTGCTGGTCGTGCTGATCCGGGTGTGGGGCGGCCTGCCAGAGGGGGTGATGTACGCGATCCTCCTGATGAATGCGATGGTTCCGTTCATCAACCGGGCGACCCAGCCCCGGGTGTTCGGTCATGAACGGAAGAGAGAGGAGGCGACCGCGTGAAGGAGCTTCCTCAGGTCGCCGATGACCAGCGGATCGAGCCGGAGCCGGGCGGAGGACCACCGGGTGGACCGCCGCAGCCGCCGGAACGACCGCCGACATCCTCAGCTCGCCTGATCACGACACTGGCCACGGCGGGCGGTCTGGCCGGCCTCGTAATCGTGCTGGTGTTCGAGCTGACGCGCGAGCGCATCGCAGGCGTACAAGGCCATGGTCCTGCGCGAGGCAATCCGCGAGGTGCTGGACGGCCCCGAGACCGTACGTGAGCTTATTACGTGGTGGACGGCGCCCTGACCGGACTCGAGCTCGACGAGGAGGTCGTCTACCGATCGCGGCCGAGAAGGTCTACCTCGGGCTACGACGCCGAGGGACAGCCGATCGGCTACGCGATCACGGGCCAGGAGCCGGGCTTCCAGGACTACATTCTCGTGATATTCGGCTACGACCCCTCCGTCGATCGGGTGCTCGCGATGAAAGTCCTCGAGAGCAAGGAGACACCCGGTCTCGGCGACAAGATCATGAAGGACTCTTCATTCGTGGCGGGGTTCCGCCAGGCGGCCGCCCTGCTCGAGGGAGTCAAGTCGGGCGCCGGTTCCGGCAGTGACAACGAAGTGGACATGGTCACCGGCGCGACGATCTCTTCGCGCACCGTCATCGGGATCATCAACCACCGCATCGAGGCACTCGATCCTGTGCTGGAAGCCGCGCGCGGAGGACGGATCGATGAGAGAAACCACGCCGCAGCAAGACCTGATCCGCGGGATCTGGAAGGAGAATCCTGTGCTCGTCCAGATCCTGGGCCTGTGCCCGGCGCTGGCGGTGACGAATACGGTCGCGAATTCCCTCGCGATGGGAATCGCGACATTCTTCGTGCTCGTCGGTTCGAGCCTGCTCGTCTCGATGTTCAAGAAGGTGATTCCGCACGAAGTCCGGATCTCCGCCTACATCCTGATCATCGCAACATTCGTGACGATCGCCGACCTCGTGCTTGCCGCCGTAGTGCCGCTGATTCACAAGGAACTCGGAGCGTTCATCGCATTGATCGTCGTGAACTGCATGATCCTCGGCCGGCAGGAGGCGTTCGCCTCGAAGCGGCCGATCGGCAGGTCCCTGCTCGATGCAGTCGGCACCGGCACGGGATTCATGATCGCCCTGCTGATGATGGGTACGTTCCGTGAAATCCTCGGAAACGGCTCGATCCTCGGCATCAGCCTGTTCGGAGACGGGTTCGAGCCCTGGGTGATCTTCATCCTTCCGCCGGGCGGATTCCTGACGCTCGGATTCATCCTGCTCGCGTTCGGCTGGTGGCAGGAACGGAAGTCGGAATCGGTCCGAGTCAGACAGTGGCCGCACGGGGTAGCGACTCCTTCCAGGGAGGAGGCGGCCTGATGGGTGAGCTGTTCTGGATCCTGATCTCGGCGATGCTGATCAGCAACTTCACGCTGAGCCTGTTCCTCGGTCTCTGCCCGTTCATGGGTGTGTCGGCCCGGGTCGGTACGGCGCTGCGCATGGGCCTCGCCAACATCTTCGTGCTGGTGATCACCTCGATCTGCGCTTGGGTGCTGAATACCTACATCCTGCCCCACGCCCCGTACCTGCGAGTCATCTCGTTCATCGTGGTGATCGCCTCGCTGGTGCAGATCGTGGAAATGGCGATCAAGAAGATCAGCCCGACCCTGTTCCGGGAGCTCGGGATCTTCCTGCCGCTGATCACCACGAACTGCGCGATCCTCGGATTCGCCATCTTTCAGACGAACCGGGGGTACGACTTTCTCGAGGGATTGTCGTTCGCGATCGGCGCGGGACTCGGCCTCACGCTCGCCCTGGTGCTGATGGCTTCAATTCGTGAATCATCGGAGCTTTCCAGCATTCCGGCGGTGGCCCGGAACATGGGCCTCGTCCTGATCATCGCCGGTAGTCTGTCGCTCGCGTTCATGGGGTTCGCGGGGTTGTTCAGCACCTGAGCCGGCGGGAGGCGACTGGACGGTGGAGACAACTCTGGGCATACTGGGATTCGTGGCACTGTTCGTGGTCTTCGGGCTGTTCCGGCCGGGAGCGCGGCGAGGGTGCGGTGGAAATTGCGGAGGATCCTGTTCGTCCGACCCGGCCTCGTGCGACCTCGCACGAGGCGCGAACGATCCACTGCAGGGGTTGTCTGCAGGGAAGGAGAGCTGATGGACAAGCACCGTGCCTACTGTTCGGCGTGTGACCGGCAGGTCGACATAGTGGTGAAACCGGGCGCACGTACGAATCCCGTCACCGGAGAGGCGGAAGACGAGATCATCTGCCTGGAGATGGGCGAGTCGTGCACCGGATCGATGTGCCCGATGTGCGACGTCCCGACGGACGAGATGAAGCGGAGCGTCGAGCGACTCCGCGAAACCGAGCAGAACTGAGCCAGACATGGATTTCGCTACGCTGATCCCGATCGTCGCCATCGTCATGGGGTCCCTTACCGTCCTCGTTCCGGTCAGCCTCATCTCTCTGCGGTTCGCGATCAAGCCGATCGCGGAGGCGATCGCGATCTCGCGTTCCACTGTCGCGCCGGCCGAAGTGTCGATCATGAAAGAGCGGATCGCCCTGCTGGAACAGCAGGTGTCAGGCATCGACTCGGAAGTCAATCGGATCTCCGAGGCCGTGGACTTCCAGGACCGTCTTCTCGAGCCGGACGAGACCAGCGCCAGCTGAGACCGACGCAGCAAAACACACATTCAGAAGTTCTGACGGGGGTGCCGGCCGCGCTGCTCGGTCGGCTGAGAGCATACCCTTGGAACCTGATCTGGGTACGAAGACATCCTGGACATAGCCGCGGCACACGACGTCATGCTCAGCTTGGGCGACAGTCTTCGTCCGGACAGCGTGGCAGATTCAGTTGGGAGTGCGATATTTGTTCCGCCGAGGAAGCGTGCAGGGAGTTGATGCCACGCGGCTTCATTCGTCGAGATCAGGGAGATTGACCTTTTGTCCTTGAGACTGAAGAGCACTTCATTCCGGGTGGGCCTCGCCGTTGGGCTCTCCGTGGCGCTTGCCGCGCTGGCAGTCGGCGGGATCCGGGCTGGCACACTGGTCGCGGACGCACGCGATTTGTGGCCGCCCTCGCAGCCCGAGTCGGGTTGCGACGAGGAGACGGCTGCCCGGTTCGCACCAGTGGTGCAGTGGCACGCCTCGCACTATCCAGGCATGGAAGTGGAAGACGTCTACAAGCTCCTCCACCAATCGGTAGCCGGCCCGGCTCACGCGATCGAGGATCCGGACATGGCGCGCCAGTGGCTCGACCGGGAGTGGAACGGCCTGGGCGTACCGTTTGAGAATGAAGAGATGCTCGAGCCCCTGTCGGGCGACGAGCGACTGGTCCGGGTGAATCTGCGGCCGTGGCGGGCGGCCGGTCGGGCGCCCGAAGCAGTGCTGCAGGCCTTCGTGCGGACGGCCGCAATGCTCCCGCCGGACACGGCGCGAATCCGGATCGAGCTCGATGCGATCTCAGCCTGCGGCGACCGAGTTGCCGCTGGCCTCGGCGTTTCTGCGAGCGCGGTTCAGTCATTCTTCAGCCAGCGGCAGCGCGACGGATATCCTGCGATCCATCACTCGGAGAGCTACGCGCGAGCATACAGGCCGGCCTACCGGGTGGTATTCCGGAGTTACCTCGACTGATCAAAACGGAAATCCCACGTCGATCTCGAGCCGCGGCCAGTCGGAGAAGTCCTCGCCGGCCACGGTGAGCGCCGCTGAACCGAACTGCGTCCAGGCACCGAGCGTCAGCCCCCAGCCGCCGAAGAACGCGTCGTCGTCCCACTCCCATTCCCCGGGAAGCGCGGCCGCGTTTCCCCGGACCTGGGCGAAAAGCTCGGGCAGGAACTCCCACTGGAGCCCGAGCATTCCTGCCTGAAGGTGTCGTCCCCGGCGCTCGTTGACCCTGAGGCCATAGAACGGAAAGTGTCGATCCCGGTAGAGCTGGTACTGCTGCGCTCCTCCGACGAAAAACAGGTAGTTCGATGGCAGATCGTCGCCGTCGGACGTACCGATCGTGGCTCGACCGAGGACTCCGATCCGGTCCGTGACCGAAATGACTCCCTGCAAGTCAAGTACATACTGGGAGAAGTCACTTCCGCCGATGGACTCGTCCGCCCACAGGGCCTTACCGAGCAACTGCCAGCCCCGACGTGGAAACCGCGCACGATCCCATCGATCGATCACGGCCAGACCCGCCAGCGTCGCGAAGTCCTGGTCGCCCGCGGTCCAGTCTTCGGCCAGCGGGGCCGGCTCACTGCTCACGTCTTCGTATCCGAACTCGACGCCGAGAAACGCATCGTATCCAAAGCCGAGCCCGGCCAGTCCCCGGATGCTTGTCGACCGCACGTCCGGCTCCGACACCTGTTCACCATCGACGAAGATGTCGAACGGCATCCGGTTGTTGTCGAACCGCAGCGCGAGCATCGGAGCCGTCGACCAGCCCCAGCGCTTTCCGAAGTCCACCGCGAATCGTCCCTGCTCGCCCAACCTGAGGTCCGTCCGCAGAAACGAACCCGGCAGCAACAAGTTGCGGAACTCGGCGTTGGCGAGGATGGATGCCTTATAGCGACCGTCATACCGGTACGACGCTCCGAATCGATTCTGCTTCTTCTCCCTCAGCTCCACGGTTATCACAACGGATTCTGGGTCAGCCGCGGCAAGGTCGGCAGCAGGATTCGACGGACCGGCGGCTCGAGCAGGCTCCAGACGGTACCATACGCTCGTGAACAGTCCGGAGTCGTACAGGCGGGACACTGCCCTGTCCACGTCGGCCGGCGACACGGTGCTTCCAGGAACCAGATTCAGCGTTCTGAGAGTGGTCCTGCGCGATTGGTGGTCGATCCCGTCGATCTGAATCGACGACAGCTGGACCATCTCTGCAGCGGGATCCCAGCCCGAGCCTGAACGCGGTCGGAACGCGGAGGCCGGAGCGAGGTCGATTCCCGTTGCGCGCAGCGAATCGAGTACCGCTTCGGCAGATACTCGCCCGTACTCGATGATTTCCTCGGCCCGGTCGAACCCCGTCGAGAGCGAGCTCGGTACGGAGGTCACGATCAGAATATCGCACAGCTTCCGCTGGGCCAGCGTCCGTTCCCACATCCGGTAAGCGACGGTCTGATTCAGGATCTTGGCCAGGTTCTCGAGGCTGTCCTGCGACGCGAGAGGCTCCGACACGTCGCTGCAGATGATCCAGTCTGCTCCCAGCTCGCCCGCGTCCTGCGCCGGGAGATTGCGGGCGACTCCGCCGTCGATCAGCAGCCGCCCATCGATCTCTACCGGTGCGAACACGCCGGGAATCGCCAGGCTGGCCCGGATCGCCTCGGGCAGATACCCCCCGCGAAGCGGCACGGCGCTTCCCGAATCGACCGCTGTGGCCACGGCTCCGAACGGTTTCGGAAACAGCGCGAAGTCGGTCACTGCGTTAGCGGGCCATGTCAGCGCGGTAAGGAGCTGAGAGATTCGCTGGCCCTCCATGATGCTCGAGGGAAGGGTTGGAACTACGCCGTTCATCGGAAGAGCGACCATGTATCGCCCATCGTCGGACTTCCGCTCGATCGGCAGATTCCGGCGGGCCGGTCGATCGTTGAACACGCGCGACCAGTCGATCTGCGAGCTTACGTCGCGCAACATTTCCGGGGTGTACCCCATGGCGTACAGCCCGCCGACCACCGACCCCATGCTCGTCCCCGTGACCAGATCTACCTGCAGGCCATGCTCTTCCAGAACTTCGATGACCCCGACGTGGGCGAACCCGCGGGCCGCACCACCGCTCAGGGCCAGACCGACACGCGAGCCATCGGACTGGGCGTGGCCGGCCGATGCTGCAGCCAGCAGTGACAGGCTCATGATCATGGCCTGGCGGACGACTCGTTTTGAATTGAGCATGGAGTCTTCGGGGCTCGGGAAGCGCGCCACCGGTTCAGGCAGCACGTGGTCAGTTCGGCGACCTGGGATTCTGAGGAGCTGGCCGGATCCCCGGCGGCACGGCCGTCCCGGCGGACCCGCCGGATCCGGGAACTCCGGGGGAGCCGGTCGTCACCTGCGAGCCGTCGTCGGGTCGGTCGCCGTGGTGCTCGGCACACGGGTCTTCCTCGCATGGCGGTGGACGCGGGATGTAAATCGGGATGCCGACCGGGTAGTAGATTCCCGAGCTGATCCCGGACCTGTATCCAGAGGCGTAGCCATCGCTAGCGGTCGGCACCGGATCCGCCGAGACAGTTGCCACGACCTCGGGACGCAGTCCGAGCGCCACGATCGTCTCATACGATATGCAGCCGCACTCGACGAGGCCCCGCTCCCGCTGAAAGCGCGATAGGCCCGCGACGGTTCCGTCGTCCAGACGACCTGTCCAGCCGATTCCGACGTAACCTTGTTCGCGCAGAGCCGTCTGAACTGCCTTGATCTCCGCTTCTTCGAGGTCCCGGACGACGTAGCGCTGACGCTCCCCCGTCACACCGCTCACGGCTTCTACGACGCGCACAGCGTCCTGGGCGACAGACGGGGTCGGCAGCGCGGCCGTCAGGGACAGCACGAGCCCGCCGGCTGTCATAAGTTGAGACTGGAATCTGGTCACGAGCACTCCGCCAGACGAGTATCAAGATGAGATCGGCCGCGATGACTGGCTGATGATACCAAGATGGCCGCCGAGGGGTTCGGATGAAAAGCGGGATGGCCTCCGAAGAAGCCATCCCGCAAGTCCAGCCCGTGACCTGCGGCCCCACCGGTCAGGGCTGGAATTCCCTCGCGCGCCCGCCGCCCCCCCGGCCCTCCCTCCTCCCCCCCCCTCCCCTCCCTCTCCTTCTTCCCTGACTTTCCCTCCCCCCCTCTCTCCCCCCCTCTTTCCCCCCTCCCCCCCTCTTCTTTCCCCCCCCCCCTTCCCCCCCCCCCCCCCCCCCCCCCCCTCCTCCTTCCCCCCCCCCCCCCCCCCCCCCCCTCTCCTCCCCACCCCCCCCCCCTCCCCCTTCCCCCCCCCCCCTCCCCCTCCTCTCCCCCCCCCACCCCCCCCCCTCCCTTCTCCCTCCACCCCCCCCCTCCCCCCGTCCCCCCGCCTCTTCCCCTCATCCCCCCCCCCCCCCCCGGCGCCCCCCCCCCCCCCCCCCCCCCCCCCCCCCCCCCCCCCCCCCCCCGCCCCCCCCCCTCCCCCGCCCCCCCCCCCCCCCCTCCCCCCCCTCCCCCCCCCCTTCCTACGGGATGCCTCCGGACCATCCCGCGCCTCCGCCCCTCCTCGGCCCCTCCGGTCAGGGCTGAAATTTCCTCGCGCTCCCGCCATTGATGAGCGGGAGTCTAGAGAATTCGAGCGCTACCAGATGCGCCTCTCGTTGACCACCGGCATCGGTTCGTCGGCCACGAACTTGATCCGCCACTGCAGATGGTACGTGTCTCCCATCCAGTCGACCGTCCCGTTGAAACGCACGTATTGGCCACTTGGAGTAAGGTTGATCCTACCGTTGACAGGTTCCGCCGGCGATCACAGTCGAGTTGCAGAAAGCGTAGCTGAACGGGACTTACCGCTCAGGCAATCAAGTAGTTGTCGAAGCATTCGGAAGAATAGAAACGCGGTGACACCGGCGTTCTTGTTCATCTTATGGATGATCGTCTGCTGCCCTTGTTGGGAAGCGACGCTCTGCACATCCCACAGAGTGGTAAAGCCTGCGCCGCCGCACAGGGCCGGCGCTTCATCAGGTGCTATTCCCAGCCAGACAACCCAAGGTTCGTCCTGTGGAGTCTCCTCGAAGATGTCAAACCACGCCTGTCCGCTCTCGTAGCGCACAACAACGCCGGCCTCCTCCGGACCGTTCATGAAGTTGAACTCGGGCGCCGTCGCGACGGGCTGCTCGACGGGATCGGTGGGTGTGTCCTGGCACGCGACCGCGAGCAGCGCGGCACAGGCGAGGACAATCGGGATACGGGCACGCATGGGTACCTCCTCTGCCGGGGTGGGTCGACCGGCCGGGCCCGGGGGTTCCCCCCGGCAAAGGGGAGGAAGTCCCCGGGGAGCCGACCGGCCGTGTGTTCCTCCTGGCTGACACTGCTCTGCCCCCATGATCGGACTCTCACCGCGGCGGTGATAGATGCCCCAGGATCCTCCAATGACTATGTTTACCAGGCACCTTGCGGCCCGCCGCGTGCCACGTGGTGGTGGTGTCGTCTCCTATCCAGGCGGGAGGCTGCTTCAAGCGATGCTCGAGCTCCGCGTTCTTGGGCGCATGGAGTTGTCTGGCGGTGAGGACACGGATCTCGATTCCATCCTCCGTCGTCCGAAGCGGCTCGCCATCCTCGCATATCTATGTATCGCCGATCCGGGCAGCCTCATTCGCCGGGATACGCTGATTGGACTGTTCTGGCCGGAGTCCGACGAGGATCACGCTCGAGCGGCGCTCAACCAGTCTCTCTATGTGCTCCGTAGCGCACTCGGCAGCCAGGCCGTCATCGGCAGAGGACGAGAGGAAGTCGGTATCGATCGCTCGCTCCTGAGTTGCGATGCGTGCGCCTTCCGTGACGCCCTGAAGACCGACGATCTGCAGCACGCACTCGACCTGTACGCCGGCGAGCTACTGCCTGGCCTGCACATCGACAGCCCCGATTTCGAACGCTGGCTCGCGTCGGAGCGGGCGAGTTTGCGTGAGGACGCGCACGCCGCGGCCCTGGAGCTCGGGACACGGGCGGCCGGTGCCGGCGCAGCAGCGGAGGCCACCGAACTCTATCGGAGGGCGCTCGAAATCGCGCCCGAGAGCGCGCTGGCCGCGCGACACCTCGTAGAGACTCTGTGGCACGCCGGTCGCAGACCTGCCGCGATCGAGGCATACGAACGATTCGCCGCGAACCTCGTAAGCGAGTACGGGGTGGAGCCCGGATGCGAGCTGAAGGAGCTGATCGCCCAGGTGCGCTCGGGAGACCGGACACCCGGGGCAGTCTCCACGGCCGATCGTCCACCCTTACAGGTGTCCTCGGTCTCCGGGCCGGAGGAACCGGGCAGACGCGCGGCGGGCGAGACTAGCTCGACAACCAGGTCCGCGTGGATCCGGGTCGGCCTCCCGTTCGGGCTCGGCTTTGCAATGATCATTCTGCTCGGAATGTGGTTCGGGCAGTCGGAGGGGCGGGAGAACCGCGCCGCGTTCGAGGCGAATCTGGACTACCAGCGGGCCTGGGCCGCATGGGAATCGCAAGCGGTCGACAGTGCGCATTTCTACCTCGAGCGGGCCGTCAGGAGCGATTCGACGCACGCACGTGCGTGGGCGCTGCTGGGATACGTCGACCTGCTCCTGGCCACGTCGAAGGGCGAGCCGGCCGGTGGGGCGATTCCTGCAGCGCGTCGAGCGGCGGAACGGGCGATCGCGCTCGACTCGACGCTCCCGGCCGCGTGGCATACGCACGCGACGACCGCGTGGGCGACGTGGGACTGGGAGGGGGCAGCCAGGGAGTATCGCCGAACCCTCGACCTGCCGAGCCGGGGTACCTGGGAAGCCCTCAGTCGAGCCGATCTCAGCGCCCTGCTGGCTGATCTCGGCCGGTGCGGTGAAGCGTGGGAAGTCATCGAGCCGTACGCAGCGCTCGAGCCCATAGACCAGGCGCTCGGGCCGGGAAGCGCGATCCGGCTTCCGTACTTGTGCGGCGACCACGACCGTGCGGTCGAACTGGCCGAGCAGGCGCTCGCGGCGGGAGACTCCTCACCTTCGGTCCTGAACTACCTGTTCCTCGCGACACTGGAGGGGGGCGACCTCGCGGGCGCGACCGACGCCCTGGACCGGCTGAGCGAGATGTTCCCCGGTCACCCCTACCTCGACGTGCCCGAGGTCCTGCTCCTGGCACGGAGCGGTGACCTGGCCGAAGCCGGGGAGGTCGTGGCCAGGATCGCCGCCCGGGATCCGGCTGAGGTCTTCGCGGGCTTCTCCCGCTCCACCGCGGAGCCACTCGCCCAGCTGTACGCGGCGATCGGCGATATCGACGCGGCTTTCGAGATCCTGCAGGCCGAGATGGACAGCAAGGGTCACGTCCGTCGGCTTTCCTCGCATCCTCTGTTCGAGCCACTACGGGACGATCCGAGATACGGACCGCTCACGGCGCGAATGGGCCTGCAGTGCCGGCGTGCCGGCGACCGACAGAGCTGTCAGCCGATCGAGTAACTACCGCCAGGAGACAGGCATGAGACCCCTCGCTCTCGCCGTGTCGCTGTTGTTGTGGATCCCGCCAATGCTTGGCGCCCAGGACACGCGAGGCAGCCTGAACGGTATCGTGCTCGATTCCACCGGAACCCCGATCTCCGCCGTCGAGGTGGCCGTCAGCGGACCCGCGCTGCAGGGGATCCGAACCACCGCTACGGGAACGGACGGCTCCTTCCTGCTCTCCGCCCTTCCCGTCGGACCGTACAACGTGGAAATCGCCCGTCTCGGCTACCAGGGCGTGACCCTGACCGACGTCGTCGTGAGGCTGGGACGAACGACCGCGGTGGGCGCGGTAACGCTCGTCGAATCGCCAGTGCCGCTGCCTCCGATCGAAGCCCGCGCCAGGCGCCCGCTCATCGATCCGGTCTCGAGTGCCGGCGGGGTAAACCTGACGCCTGAGCTGTACGAAGACCTGCCGGTGAGCCGGGACTACCTCGGCATGATCCCCCTGCTCCCGCAGGCGAACACCAGCTACCTGGGCGACCAACGCACCATGGCGGGCGCGACAGGCATGGAGAACCGCTACTTCGTGGAGGGAGCGGACGTCACCGATCCGATGCGCGGGTTCTACACGATCGATCTTCCTTACAACTTCATCCGGGAAGTCGAAGTGAAGACGGGCGGCTACGAGGCCGAGTACAAGAGCTCGCTCGGCGGCATTCTCAACGTCGTCACCTCCTCGGGTGGCAACGAGACACGAGCCCGGGTGTTCGGGTTCTTCGCGAACGACCAGATCGCGGGATCTCCGCGCACGGCAGGAATGCAACTCAACCGGTCAGACGTCTCACGCTGGGACATCGGGGCGACGCTCGAAGGACCGATCGTGCGCGATCGCCTGTGGTATTTCCTCGCGTACAATCCGCTGGTCGCGAGTGAAAACGTGGAGATTCCCGGGCTGGAGTGGTACGAAGACCAGGAGGTCAGGCATCGGTTCGCGGGCAAACTGACCTGGAAGGCGGGCCGGGGGACGGACCTGCACGCGACGGTGTTCGGGGATCCCTCGTCGCGGGACGCTGTGTCTCCGCCGAGCGGATTCGGGCAGGGCCTCGACCCCCTCACGCCGGACTCGTGGCTGGCCCTGCGGGCGGATGGCAGCGTCAACGCCCTCGCCGGCATTACCCAGGCCCTGGGCGGTGACGGACTGCTGGAGGCCACGGTCTCCCGCCTGTGGCGCGAGGTCAGCACTCAGCCCCGAACGCCCGGCGGCGGCGAGCTTCAGTTTCGCGATTTCTCCACCTTTACGATGTCGGGCGGCCTGTACGCGACGGTCGTGGACAGGATGTACCGCACCGCGGCGCGTCTCGGAACGACCTGGGAGCTCGGCCCTCATACTCTGAAGGCCGGAGGCGAGTATTCGGTCAACGAGTACGAAGGCAGCTGGGAGCTGGAAAACGTCGTCAAGTACTCCGACGAATCCTGGCAGTACTGGGAGCTGGCAGGTGACGGCACGGTGGAAGTCAGCAGCCGGGTTCCGGCCGTGTATCTCCAGGACTCCTGGCTCGTATCGTCCCGCGTGCGACTGAACGCCGGGCTGAGATGGGAGAACCAGTACCTCGTCGGATCCGACGGAGCGGTGGCACAGCGGGTCCTCAACCAGTGGCAGCCTCGTCTCGGCTTCGTGGTTCAGCCGGGAGAGCTCGGCTCGCAGCGCATCTTCGGATCGTTCGGACGGTATTACCAGGACCTGCCGCTGATGGTGGCGGCGACCACCTACAACGATGACCTCAACTGGCGGATCTGGGCGTTCGATCACGATCCGCGCGAGGACCCTTCCGGTGGCACGGTGATTTTCGAGACGGGCGGAATCGCCGAGGAAACCGAGGGGCTCATGGGTCAGCACTACGACGAAGCCACCCTCGGCTACGAGAGGCAGCTGGGCAGCTTCCTGAAGCTGGGCGTCCGGGGCGTGTACCGCACCCTGCGGCGGGCCGTGGAGGACAGCTGGTTGGATTCTCTTCCTCCGTCGGGACGGCGATTGGGGAATCCCGGATTCGGCGAGCTCGATGGCTACCCGGAGGCCAGGCGGGAATACGCGGCGCTCGAATTCACGGCCGACAAGTCGTTCGGGGGAGGGCTGAGGTTGCTCGGCTCGTACGTTCTGTCGCGCACGTACGGAAACTACGGCGGCGTGTACAACCTGGACGCCGGTTCGCTCGGCCAACCCAACGGATCCTTCGACTACCCGGAGATGCTGGTGAACGCCGAGGGGCTGCTGCCGCAGGATCGGACCCACCAGTTCAAGCTCGCTGTATCGTACCGGACGGGATTCGGCCTCGCGCTGGGCGGTCGGTTTCTCTGGCTCACGGGCACGCCGCTCAGCGAGATGGGAGCGTGTACCGGTCCCAGCTGCATGACATTCGTGAGCCAGCGGGGCACGGCCGGCCGCACTCCGTCGATCTGGGAGCTCGACCTGCGGGCGTCGTATGACTTCGGCCACCTGCTGAGGCGACAGGCGCCGGCCCGCCTGATCCTCGATGTGTTCAACCTCGGGAATCCCCGCGAGGCGGTCGCGTTCGACCAGATGCGGTATTTCCGGCTGGATGAAGACGGGAATCCCGCGAACTTCAACCCGGACTACGGGGAGCCAACGCTTTATCAGCTGCCGGTGTCGGTTCGGCTGGGCCTGGAGATCGGGTTCTGAAGTGCGGTAGCGGCCCGTCGACCGGGGTTTGAGTACCACCAACGAAAAAGCCCCGGCGCTTTCGCGCCGGGACTTCCCGTTCTGAGAGGGCGAGACGTCCCTGCGTCATCCACCCGGCGACCACCCATCATCCCGACTGCAGCGTCCTCGTCCGCTCGCCTCCCTCAGTCGTGTCGCGTGCCAGCTCCCCAGCGGCTCCGCGTGTACTCGTCCAGCTTTCCTCAGGATCAGTCCGCCAGCGCGAGCGCCTGCAGCGTTCCGAACCGGTTCGCCAGTGCGACCGTGGCCGACGCGACACCAGCCGGTGCTCCGTCGATCCGGATCAGCACGCTCTCACGCTCGGCCTCAGTCAGGAACTCCGAATCGGCGACTTCCCGGGCATCGGCGACGAACTCCCGCTGCTTGCCGTCGTAGTCCTCCGCAATCGCGATGAAGGCGGCATCCACATACGCGTGCGCAGCCGTCAGCACATCGCCCGTTGCCTCTGCCACCTCCGCGGCGTCTTCCATCGACCTGCGGGCTTCCGCCAGTTCGCCGGCATAGAAGTACAGCAGGGCCGCCCGGCTGTATCCGTAGAATTGCCCCGCATCGTTCGCGGGCAGATTCTCGGCCGCCTCACGGTGCAGATCCGCTGCCTCGCCCCAGCGCTCCGGGATCTCGTACAGATCGATCGCCTGCTGGTGCAGACCGGTCTGCATTACCGCGACCTCGATCGCCGGCAGCTCGTACGTCGGACGTTCCTGTGCTACGGCCGCGTTGGCCGCAACGAGCGCCGTGACTGCGACAGCTCCACTCAGAATCGTTCCCTTCCTCATCTTCCACCCTTCCTTCCCGATTCGTCCCCACTTCCACCGCCGGCCCCCCGGCCGACCCCGCTGTTGCGTCCTGGTAAGAGCAACGGGCGTGCCATGAATATGGAATCGCGTAACTATTTAAGCAGCAATAAGTTCCAAGAATCGCTGCTTCGGCCGATGGCGCCGCGGTCTGTGCGGCGCCGGGATGCAGTGTCCGGATTCGGACACTCCGGTGCCTGGACAGGTCGGCGACTTGTGCCGCACCTGCCGTGGACCCGACATTCCGCTGCACGGGCGTTCGCCCGCGTGGCCAGACAACCGGGCAGGCTTCGGAGCACCGATGCGATTCTCGAAACATCACACGACCGCTCTCGCCATTCTCTCCCTGGCAGCTGCACCCTCGCTGTCTGCCCAGGGGCGAGACACCTATGACTCGGGTGGCACGTTGCCGCCGGACCAGGCGGCATACGACGTCGAGTACTACGACCTGAACGTCCGGGTCGTGCCGGCCGACAGCTCGATATCGGGCACGCTCATCATGACCGCACGGCTCGAGGCTTCCACGCAGACGATCGGCCTCGATCTCGATCCATTGCTGGATGTCAGCGGTGTGAAAGCAGGGACCGGCGGCGATCTCACTCCCGTGAACTGGGAGCGGGACGACGGCCGGATTCGGATCGATCTTCCCGCCGACGCCTCGATCGGCCAGTCCTTTTCAGTCAGCGTCGACTACGGGGGAAAGCCCCGGGTGGCTCCGATGCCGCCGTGGGATGGAGGTTTCACCTGGGCGCGAACGCCTGACGGCAGCCCGTGGATCGGGACGTCGAATCAGATGATCGGAGCCGACGTCTGGTGGCCGGTGAAGGACCACGTGTCCGACAAACCGGACTCGATGACGATCCGAGTCACGGTGCCGGATCCGCTCGTGGTGGCCACGAACGGGCGACTGCGGTCAGTCGAAGAGGCCGGGTCCGGATACACCACCTGGAACTGGTTCGTCTCCACCCCGATCTCCACGTACAACGTGTCGCTGAACATCGCCCCCTACGTACAGCTGGACACCACGCTGACCAGCCTGACCGGAGAGACCTTTCCGATCAGTTTCTGGGTGCTGCCCGAGGACGAGGAGAAAGGGCGCGTCCTGCTGGACGAGATCGTCGAGCACGTCCGCTGGTTCGAGATCGTGATCGGCCCGTATCCGTTCCGCGCCGACAAGTACGGGGTCGCCCAGACGCCGTATCTGGGCATGGAGCACCAGTCGATCATCGCCTACGGCGCCAACTTCACGAACGGCGCGATGACCGGCGGAGTCGACTGGGGGTTCGACGCCCTGCACCACCACGAGCTGTCGCACGAGTGGTGGGGCAACATGCTTACGAACGCCGACTGGAAGGATATGTGGATTCACGAAGGATTCGGGACCTACATGCAGGCGCTCTACCTCGAGGACGAGCAGGGCATCGATCGCTACCATGCGTACATGAACAGTTTCGTGCACCGGATGGGGAACCAGAAGCCGGTGGCGCCGCGTGAGACGACTTCGGCGCAGGAGATCTATGCCGGACACGACATCTATTTCAAAGGCGCCTGGGTGCTGCACACGCTGAGATACCTGATCGGCAATGACGCGCTCAGGCTCTCATTGCGTCGGATGGCGTATCCGACCCCGGAGATCTGGCGGGCGAGCGACGGCACGCAGGTGCGGTTCGTGGACACGGACGACTACGTCGCGACGGTCGAGGAAGTCACGGACACCGAGCTGGACTGGTTCTTCGATGTCTACGTCCACTCGGCGGAGTTGCCGACGCTCGAACTCACGCGCAGAGAAGGCGCGCTGGACCTCGCCTGGAGCGCCCCGGGCGACCTTCCCTTCCCGATGCCGGTGGACGTCGAAATTGACGGCCAGACACAGCGCGTCGAGATGCCGAACGGCAGAGCGACTGTCGAGGTACCGGCCGGCGCGACCGTGGCCGTGGACCCCGAGGGCTGGATCCTCAAGACCGAGATGCCATCCGGGCGCTGACCGGACATGGAGGGGGCAATTGGACGCCCCCGCCGTTCAGCCTTCGAACCGAACACCCTCGTAAATCTGCAGTCCGGCCTCGTCGCGCACGGACATCTGCGGTATACCCCGCCCTTCATAGCTCCACGCGCAACCGTAGTCCCCGTCCTTGTTCAGGGCGACGAACTTCTCTGCGGGCATGAAGGCCGGGTTCACCTTTGCGTAGCGGCGGCGAATCATCTCCAGCGCGTCCTCGCAGGCCTGCTGCGGCGAACGGCCCGCCCGCATCCGTTCGACGATGAAGTATGACGCGCAGGACTTGATCACATCCTCCCCCCGGCCCGTCGCACCGGCGGCGCCCACGTCGTTGTCGACGTAGAGTCCCGCGCCGATGATCGGTGAGTCACCCACCCGTCCGTTGATCTTCCAGCTCAGGCCGCTGGTGGTCGTGATCCCCGACACGTCGCCGTTTCCGTCCACCGCGAGGACGTTCACAGTGCCGTAGTGAAACGCCGGTTCACCGCCAAGTTGCGCCTCTTCGCGGTCCTTCAGATGGTCGGCCGGACCCCAGTCATCCCGGTCAGACCGGTTCTCCCTCCACTCCAGCCAGCGGGCTCGCGACCGCTCTGTCATCAGGTCTTCAGG
This sequence comes from uncultured Gemmatimonadota bacterium, assembly GCA_942490755.1. GTDB lineage: Bacteria > Gemmatimonadota > Gemmatimonadetes > Palauibacterales > Palauibacteraceae > Carthagonibacter. Next base: position 156,645 of record CALNYN010000044.1, on the reverse strand, counting down.
CTCGAATCCGAACGACATCGCGAAGTCGAGCGCCCCGGGACCGACCATCAGCACGTGATCCGTCCGCTCCATGACGAGTCGCGCCACCGAGGACGGCGTCTTGATTCCCTCGAGCGAAGCGACGGCGCCCGCGTTGTATGTCCTTCCATCCATGATCGAGGCATCGAGCTGCACGACTCCGTCCTCGTTCGGAAGGCCGCCGTAACCGACGGAAGTATCCTCGGGATCGACTTCGATCACGTTCGCGGCCAGCTCCACCGCGTCGAGCGCGCTCCCCCCGGACGAGAGAATGCCCCAGGCGTCCTGAACTGCGCGCTGGCCAGTTTCGTTCGAGTGGCTGGTCACGATGATCGGAGTCCGGCCGATCCCGCCCCGGCTCGGAACCGCCTCCAGGCCGGCAGCGCGTACGAACAGGGCGCCGGCGCCGAGACCGGCGGTCCGGCCCAGAAACAGTCGGCGATTGATTGGAGAGGGCATCCGTGTCCTCCGCTGGGGGAATGGACTTCGTGTCTCGGCGTCTCACCTCGGAGGCTCGCAACGCCGTGCTCAGAATTCTGAACATAAGCGATGAGGGCCGGACTGCGAACCGCCGCTCTCCGAGGCGAGTGCGGCTTCATGAAGGTACCTTCATGAACTGCTTTTCGGCACGAAACACATGTGGAGAATCTGATGGCCTGGAATCCGGTGCCCACTGAGTTGACGACTGCGGCGACGGACGCCCTGCTCGCCATCCTGTGCGTCATGGCGCTCGTGATGATCCGTCGCCGACGCCCGGTCGACCCGTGGAAGGTCGGTCTGTGGAGCTGGCTTCTCGGACTGCTGGCGCTGGCCTCGGTGCTGGGCGCGATCGCCCACGGACTGGAGCTGACGGACCGACTTCGGGACCTGTTGTGGCAGCCCCTGTATCTCTGCCTCGGTCTCGTCGTCGGGCTGTTCACCGTGGCCGCGATCCGGGACCGACTGGGGGAGCCGGCGGCCCGGCGGGCCCTGCCATGGATGATCGTGCTGGGATTCGGGTTCTTCGCGATCACCCGGATCGGCTCAGAGACGTTCCTCGTATTCATTGCCTACGAGGCCGTCGCCATGCTCGCCGCGCTGGTCCTGTACCTGGACGCGGCCATTCGTCCCAGGGTTCCGGGCGCTGCCCTCATGGCCGTCGGCGTGACGCTGAACCTGCTTGCCGCGGCCGTGCAGCAGAGTGCAGTGACGCTGGAGTTCGGCGGGGTGCCCCTGGATCACAACGGCGTATTCCACGTCGTACAGATGGTCGCCGTGGTCGTGCTTACGGCTGGAGTGCTGCGCGGGCTCACCCCGGGGGGACTGCCGGACCGGCCCTGAGCCCGGCGAAATCGTCGATCAGCTTGAACTCCGTCTGGCGGTCGGCGATTGGCTCCGCGCGCTGGTCGATCCTGTCGGTGGTCAGATTCCCGAGGAACATCGAAGCGCGCTGCAGATAGTCGACCCGCTCCGGCGCGATGGTCATCAACCGGCAGCACGTCGCGTCCACGGCGACATGGTCGACGCCCATGACTACCACTCCAGCTGGGCGGGGCTCTCCCTGGATGGGGCCGTTGCCATCCATGCCGACGATTCCGTCGACGATCGTGAATCGGTCCATGCGAGCCAGAGTGGCGTTGATGTCCAGGATGCTGTTGCCGATCCCCGCCATGTGAAGGGCGTTCTTGGGCCATCCGTACACACTGCCCGGTATGATCCCGAACATGTTCTTCAGGGACAGCGTGACACCGGCCCAGTGGTGTGTCTTGAGTTTGGGCATGGAGACAAGCAGATCGGCCCCGAGCAACGTATCGGGCAGGTAAAGGGATCCGAGGGATCCGAATCGTCCGAGCAGTGGGACCCGCGAAACGTCGTCCAGATTTAGGTCCACGAACCGCGCTCCCGTGTCCCACAAGACGGGGCCGATTTCCGTTTCGCGCAGCAGGTATTCCGTGTCGCGTCGATGGCCCGGCCCTTCGCCGACGATGACCTCGGCGGCCCCTGCCCGCCGGAAAGCCTCGATCGCCGCATGGAGAACGATCGGGTGTGTGTTGATCACGCCGGCCTGATCGACTTCCACGAAATTCGGCTTGAGAAGTACCCGGCGTCCCTGGACCTGGAGTTCCGGGAACATGGCAAGCCCGCGCGACACCAGGTCGGGGAGTTGATCCCCGTAGGTCTCGGCGCTGAGGATCGCCACCGGCGAACGATCAGGCTTCACGTAGGCTGAAGAATCCCACGACGGATCCGCTTCCTGTTGCTCGGCACAACCGGCCAGACCGAGCGCAACCGTCGCCCCGCTCGCTACCCGGACGAACTCGCGTCGATCAGCCACCGGTCCGCCGTTCCCGTGCACTGACGGTTCGACCTCCGGGTCCGAGACTGTCGCCGCGGGCCGCCATCAAGGAAAGGGCCAGCGTCCGCGTCGTGGGCGGCGGAAACGGGTCCTCCCACTCCCGGACGAGTCGTCGGTGCAGTTCCTCCGTGTGCCGCCCGAAACTCTCGAACGCCAGGATTCCGAGTGCCGTCGTCAGACGAGATACCGGATTCTCGAGCATCATGGTCAAAGCTGCGATCCCCTCCTCCACGGCTTTGTCTGACCGGTCCGGACCGAGAGCCATGAGGGCGAAGGCCGTCGTATCCGGATACGGCCACAGGTCTTCGTCGTGGGAGCGTCCGAGTCCGTGGTTCCAGCCACCATCCGGGCAGGTCCGATCCAGCAACATGGACTCCCCGTCTTCAATCGCCGCCACGACGCCTGACTGCGGAAGCTGATCCCGGAGGCACCGAAACGCGATCAGCGCGACCGACGTCGGCTCGACCCAGCCCCACATACCCTCCATCCACGGCCAACCGCGGAGGCGCATATCCATCTCGAGCGGATTGAGGTCGGGGTTCAGCCGCAACCACAGGCGGGTCCGCCAGGAAATGCGTTTGCCGGGATGTTCGAGGAGCCACCCTCCTCCAGCGACGGCTCGGTCCAGCAACTCCTGCTCAGGACACGCAGCCAGAGCAAGAGCGGCGACACCCGTGCTGGCGCCGGGCTCCGGCACGCGGTCTGATCCCGGCCACGCCCCGTTCGGGAGCTGCCGGAGCGCCAGCCAGTTCACGGCTCGCTCCCGCGCGGCGCCTGCAACGAGCCCGGAATCGGGTTCGCGCGATACCGGATCGAGGGCGCGCAGTGCCCATGCGGTCGGCTCGGTCGCAGACCCCCCCGTCCCGGAGGCGGCCCATCCCCCATCCGCGTTCTGCAGTCGGATCAGGCGTCGCGCCAGCCCGTGCGCGAACTCGATTCCCTTCACTCGCGTCCCCCGTAAATCCACTGATGTCCGGCTCTCTTGGCCTGAAACCGGCCGATCCGTACCATGAACAGGGTCGGAGATCGGACACGGTGTCCCGAGATCATACATCGAGGAGCAGGGTTCGGACCATGCGATACAAACTGCTGGGTCGGAGCGGCCTCCGCGTCTCTGAGCTCGCGCTCGGAACCATGACGTTCGGCGAGGAGTGGGGCTGGGGAGCGTCTGAGCCCGAATCCAGGCGGATGTTCGACGCCTACGCCGAAGCCGGCGGGAACTTCCTCGACACCGCGAATCGCTACACGGAAGGCACAAGCGAGCGTTACGTCGGTGACTTCATTGCCGCCGACAGAGACCACTGGGTGGTTGCGACCAAGTACACTCTGTGGACCCGGCGCGAGGACCCGAACTTCAGCGGCAATCACCGGAAGAACATGGTCCAGGCGTGTGAGGCCAGCCTCAAGCGACTGGGCACCGACTACATCGATCTGTACTGGGTCCACGCGTGGGACTTCACCACACCGATCGAAGAGGTAATGCGCGGCCTCGATGATCTCGTGAGCGCGGGTAAGGTGCTGTACGTCGGAATCTCTGACACTCCGGCCTGGATCGTATCGCGCGCCAACACGATTGCGGATTTCCGAGGCTGGTCGCCGTTCGTCGGGCTGCAGATCCGCTACTCGCTGATCGACCGTACGGCGGAAGCGGACCTGCTGCCGATGGCCCAGGCTCTGGATCTCGCAGTGACTCCGTGGAGCGTGCTCGGGGCGGGTGTCCTAACAGGCAAGTACAGTCGCGGAAACAAGCCCGAGAATGGACGGGCGAAGGAAGGGGCCGCGACTCGCGAGAGAAACCTGGAGATCGCCGAGCGTGTCGTGAGCGTCGCCGAGGAGATCGGCTGTACACCGTCACAGGTAGCTATCGCGTGGGTACGACAGCAGGGTGGTGTGGTGATCCCGTTAGTCGGTGCCCGGAATCTCCCGCAGCTCACCGACAACCTTGGCGCACTCGAGATTCGCCTGAGCGACAAGCAGCTCGCAGCGCTCGACGAGGTGAGCCGGGTGGACCTCGGATTTCCGCACAATTTCGTGACCGATCCCAACATTCTCGACATCGTGAGCGGCGGAAGCTGGGAGCGACTCGACAACCATCGGAGAGGACGGTGAACTCAGGTGTGGCCCTCGTGAGGGCCTATCTGCGGGTCAACGGTTACATGGTGCTGGACGAGGTGCCGATCGTCCTTCCGGAAGTGAGTGGGGGCTACCGGACCCATACCGACCTGGACATCGTGGCAGTTCGGTTCCCATGCGTGCGGATGGGACCTCCCGATGCAGCCGGTCGAATCCCGAACCCGATCGCAACGGACCCGAAGCTCGACGTGCCCGTGGGCGCGATCGACGTGATCATCGGAGAGGTCAAGGAGGGTCGGGCCCAGCTGAACCGGGCCATTCGCTCCCCCGAGGCGTTGCGGCTCGGGCTGGCTCGGGTCGGTGTATGCGACGAACAGGAACTGGACAGGACCGCAGAGTTACTTTCCGAACAGGCCGTCGTCAGGCTTGATAGCAGCGAACCCAACCGACAGGTACGGCTGATCGCCTTCGGTACGGGGACCAGCCGGAAGACCCATACTCACTACGTGGTATCACTGAAAGACGCCTGGGAATTCATCGACGCCGTCATGGAGCGGGAACACGAGGTGCTTCTGCCCGCCATCCTGCCGGACCCGGTGCTCGCACTCCTGCACCTGGCGCAGAAACTCCACTGATGCACATGGGGCGGCGCCGCACCGCAGCCCCGCCCCGAGTCCGTTCGAGCCCCGCCCGGACGAGCGGGGCTCTGCCTTCGTGCTGTCTTGTTCTGCCGGCTGCGCCTAGGTATCGAGCCGGTCTTGAACGGCTTCCTTCACATCCTTCACACGGCCCTGCAGTCCCTTCAGCTTGAACGAGAGGACAACCTGCAGGATTCCGAACAGGATCATGAATGTCCCGATCAGCCAGACCACGCTGAGCGCTCCAGCGCCCGGGCGGAAAAACAGCATGAGGCCGAACAGGATCGCCAGCGCTCCGCCGACGTACAGCACCCACTCGCCTTCGACTGCCTTGCGGATCTCGATCCCGGACATGATCTGGAAAATTCCGCTCAGGATGGCCCAGGCAGCGATCACCCAGAGCAGGGCCATTGCCGTAATCCCCGGCCAGGCGATCGCGATCACGCCGGCCGCCATGCTGACCAGCCCGGCCAGCGCATACCAGAACCAGTTCCCGAGGCGGCGGCCGAATACAATCATCGAAGCGCCATCGACGATCGCATAGCCGGCGAACAGTATCACGAGTGACCAGACCGTCAGGCCGGGCCACGCAAAGGCCGCGATGCCGAACAGGATCGCCGCGATGCCGCGAACCAGAATCCACCACCATCGACGTGAAAGGAGATCGAGCATGGGTCCTCCCTGTCAGGGTCGGGGCACAATCACCGGCAGTCAGTCGGCAATTGCGGAGAGTCGCTGCGCATTCTCGCGCATTACATCAATGTAATGGTCAACATCCGGGGCGTTTGCGCAAGGGTTGAACACGATGCTGGTGATTCCGAACTCCCGTTCCAGCCGGTCTCGTGTTGCCGCCATCGGTTCGGCCTCCCACAGCATCAGCGGTGCGGCACGCTCAGCCTGGATCTCCTGCAGTTCCCGCCAGCCGGATTCCGATGGAGGCTCGTCCGGCTCGAAATGCACGCTCCACAAGTTCAGGCCGTACCTCTCAGCCAGGTACTGGTACACAGGGTGCGAGCCGAGCACGGGGACTCCTTCGAGGGCAGCCGCCGCGGCCAGCAGCTCCCTGTCGAGGTCTTCCAGTTCGGACTCCAGCTGGGAAAACGAGGCGTCGAAACGGCCTTTCGCATCCGGTCGGAATTCAACCAGGGCATCGCGGATCGACCGGGCCTGCTCGATCGCCAGCGTCGGGTCGAGCCAGGTCGTGAACGCCATCGCTCCGTGCTCGTGCTCTCCCTCGGGTCCGTGCGCGTGAACCAGCGTCTCGTCTGCCTCGACGTATTTGTCGGCCGCGTCTGCGGATGTATTGACCAACTTCGAGCGGGGCAGCGAAGCCTTTTCGGTCCAGCCGGCGTAGCCAGCGCCGTTCAGAAGTATGATATCTGCTGCCTGGAACGCCGAGATCTCCTCCGCGGTCGGATTCCAGAATGCAGGGTCCTCGTCTGCGGGAACCGGCAGCCTGACGTCGACGTCGTCCCCGCCGATTCGTTCTGCGAAATAGGCCAGCGGATAGTTCACGGCATACACCACGATCGGGGCGCTCTCAGCGACCTCGGGTTCCCGACCAGCCGTCTCATCCGAAGAATCTTCACCTCCGCAGGCGGAGAATCCCAACAGAAGGCACCCTCCCAGGACCAGCAGCCGCAGCTTCACTCTCTCCTCCTCTCGCGAATACCGTATTCCCCGTTCGACGCGGCGAAATGTCGTCAGAGCCCGACTACGGCCCGGGCAGCTTCCGCACCGTAGCGACTCGCCAGCCAGGTCAGCAGTGCGGCCAGCGTGAGCGCCGTCGCCAGGACGAACGCGATCTCCGAGCCCATCAGCGCCGTGATAGCCCCGGGCGATCCTCCAATCTTGCTCCGCGATTCGAAGCCGAAAGTCGGACTCCGTGTAAGCGAAGTCCAGGTCGCGGATCCCGATGACCGAGTCCCACCTGTCTGTGCGGTGCCCACGGCGGGGTTGGGCGAGGTGCCGGGAGACGGACTCAGGAACGCAGCAACAGCGGCGAGACACAAGACGATCGAATACCGGACTGCATTAGGGCTCAACTTCATCTCGAGGCCTGGGACACGGGTCGACCGAGCATGGCGACACCGCCGGGAGACTACTCTCCGCCGGACGACGATTCCACCGGAATCGGTGAGAACGATCCGGCTATTCTGTCAGTTTCCGGGATCGGCGATCGAAGACCCGATCGAGAAGTCCGACTCGGGCCCGAACAGCGAACCGAGAAGGGCGGCGCGTCGCTGCGGACTTACCCGGGTCTCGTCGATCCGCGTGGCTCCAGACACGTCGGTAAACCTTATGGTAACGGTGTCGCCCCGGAGCTCGTAATCCAGGCGATCTCCTTCTTGTAGACCGATCTGTTCGACGACCGCGAACCGTCGTTCGTTCTCGAGGTACAGTCGCTCTGCGTCCTTTCCGGAGATGATTCCCGCGTTGGCGAGCCCGTTCAGCGAATCCCGGTTGCCATCCAGGAACCGCTCGAGGCCGAAGGACACCAAGAACGTCATGCGCACCTCCGTACCTTCGGCGCTGCCGTAGACCGCGGCGACCGAGTCCTCTAGCTCACCGTCCCGAGCCGACATGTCGATCAGCTCTGCCACGCGAGCCGGGGTTCCGTCCAGGATGTCCAACTCGAGCCGCACAGCATCGACTTTCAGAATCGTCTTCTCGAGCACGTAGTCGAACCGGGAACAACAGGCATCAGGCGTCATCTGGGCCGGGAGGTCGGGGGCGGCCGGAAAGGACGAAACTCCGGCTGCACATAGCAGAACGAGAGGCAGCATTCGAGCATTCAGCCGGACAGACGTGGCGCAGGTCGAAGGTCACGCCAGCCCCGGTGGAATCCCGGACAGAGCCTCATAGCTGCCTCACGACCGCGCGGACCGTAATCCTGCCCGAGACTTCGAATTGAAGCACGGTGGACACCGAGTCACCAACCGACAGCGAGCCACTCAACCCCATCAGCATCACGTGCAGTCCGCCGGGCTCCAGTCGCGCCTCTCCATCGGGAGGCACTTCCACGGAGCTCACGGGGCGCATGCTGGCAATTCCCTGTTCAGTCACGAAGCTCTCGTGCAGCTCGACACGTATCGCGCCTTCAAAGGAGACGTCGACCAGGCGGTCAGGCGCAGTTCCCCGGTTCTCGATCGTCAGGTACGCGGCGCTGTTCACGGGGGCTGTCATACCCTCAGGCACTGCCACCGCGCGCACCCAGGCGTCCCGTACGGCCAGATCCGGAACCGGTGGAGCGGGGTCACGACAGCCACCGCCCGGCATGACCAGGAACACGAGCAGCGATTGTCGGATGAGCCTAAGCGGACAGGACTGTCTGCACATGGAAGAACGCCTCTTCGAGCTTGAAGTACACACCCCACGAACCGTCCGCGCATCCTGTCGATTCGAGCCTCACCGTACAAGAAGCTCCCGGATCGGGACCGGGGAGGGCGGGCGCTCGCGTTTCGGACCTCGACGTCAGAGATTCGACCCGTACCTGAATCGAAAGGACCAGTCAATGTCGCTCAGTCGTCTCGTATCCTCTGCCCTGCTGCTCGTCGCGGCCATGTCGGCCGGGGTCCCCACCCTCGGCGCCCAGGATCTGACCGTCGACGATCCGATCGTCGAATCGATATACACGGAGGGGATAGAGCGCTCGCAGCTCGAATCTCTCGCCCAGGCACTGCTCGACTCGATCGGACCGCGTCTCGCGGGCACCCCGCAGTTCGATGACGCCGCGAACTGGCTCGTGGCACGTTACGAAGCGTGGGGAATCCCCGTCCGGAAGGAACAGATCGGCACCTGGCGCGGATGGCGGCAGGGTCCGACACACGTGGACCTGCTCGAGCCGCGGGTGCGTACCCTCGCGGCGACGCCGATGGGATACAGCCCCGGTACGAAAGGTCCGATCGAGGGCCCCGTGGTCGTGATTCCCACCGATCTCACGGAAGAGACGGCCGAAGACTGGCTCGAAAGCATAGCGGGAGCCTTCGTTCTCGCCATGCCCGCCGAGCAGATGTGCCGGGCCAAGCAGGAACTGGAAGCCAACGCGAGGCCGGAGACGGTAGCGAAAGTCGATTCCCTGCGCGAAGCATCGCGGGAGGGATGGATGACCACGCTCGGGGCGCTTGGCAACAACCCGTTCCAGTCTCTGTCGCGGCTTGCCGAAGGAAATCCGGCCGGCATCATCGCGGCCTGGTGGTCCGAGGGCTGGGGAGCGAACAAGATCTTCGATGCTCCATCCTACGAGGTCCCATCTTTCAGTTTGTCATGCGAGGATTATGGCCTGCTGTATCGACTGGCGCAGAGCGGCCGGGCACCGCGAATCCGGGCGGACATAACTGCCGAGTTAACGGGAGAAGTCCCGCACCACAACGTGATCGCGGAGATCCGCGGTTCGGAATTGCCGGACGAGTACGTCGTCCTTTCCGCGCACCTCGACTCATGGCATGCCGCGAGCGGCGCCACCGACAATGGGACCGGTACACTGATGGTGTTGGAAGCGATGCGGCTGCTGAAGGAATCGGGTGCGGCCCCAAAGCGCACGATCATCGCAGGTCACTGGGCGGCCGAAGAGGTCGGGCTCATAGGATCGCGGGCGTTCACCGAAGACCACCCGGAGGTGCTCGACGGGCTGCAGGCGACGTTCAACCAGGATAATGGGACCTGGCGAATCGAGAAGATCGAGGGACAGGGATTCCTCTACGCCGGAGAACGGATCGCTCGCTGGATCGCCCAAGTGCCGAGAGAGATCTCGAGCGGAATCGAGCTCGAGTTTCCCGGCACCCAGTACAGCCGGGGTAGCGATCACAGCAGTTTCGTGTGTGCGGGAGCCCCTGGTTTCCGCCTGCAGTCGCCCTACGATGAGTACCGGCAGTACACCTGGCATACCGAGCTGGACACGTACGACAAAATCGTGTTTGACGACCTGAAGCAGAATGCCGTGCTCGCGGCGACGCTGGCCTACGCGGCTGCCGAGGATCCGGTTCGGACGCCCCGCGATCGAGCCCTGCTTCCGATCAACGAGCGCACCGGCGAGCCGGGAGCATGGCCGGAGTGCGGGCCGGCGATGAGGAGACCCCCGGAGCTGGAGTAGTCACGGGGAGCGCTATTCGGCGGCGGGGTCCGCTCGATTTTCGCACGAGCGGACCCATTCCGATTCCGGCGATCAGGCGTCTTCCTCCTCCGAACTCTCGTCGGCTCCCTCGACGATTCCAAACTGGGCGGCAATGCTGACGAGCAGACGCTCGACAGGAGTCATCTCCGCCCGCTGCTGCATGATGTCTCGGGCCAGCGCCGGCTCATCGGTGATGATATTGTCCACCCCGAGGCTGATCATAGCGGACATCTGGGCCGGGTGATTGACCGTCCACACCTGCATTTCCTTGCCGCTGTTGTGGGCGCGTTTCACGAAACCGGGTGTCGCGTTCTTGGCGTTCACGGCGAGAAAATCAGCGTCCAGCTTCGTCAGATCGCCGACCGAGACCGCCGCGAGCAGGCCCACGGTCCAGTCGGGCCTCAGGGATCTCAGCTTCTCGACGGTGGGCCTGTCCAGGGACATCAGCACGACCCGGTCCGTCAGCCCGAGGCGCTCGACGATCTCGATAACCCTCTCTTCGAGCTGCTGACCGTGGCCGTACGTCTTCAACTCGATGTTCACACGGATCCGATCGCCTGTGACCCTGAGCACGTCTTCCAGCGACGCCACTCGTTCGGCCTCGAACTCCGGTCCGAACCACGCCCCGTTCGGAATCTGTGACACCTCCGACCACGGCGTCTCCCATATCTTTCGGGCGTCCCCGTCGACCCGCATGAAATCCGCGTCATGGTGCACCGCCACCACGCCATCCAGCGTCTCCTGGACGTCAATTTCGGCCCAGTCGGCTTCATCGGCGATCGCCGCCCGGATCGCCGCGAGCGTGTTTTCCGGCGCGCGTCCGGAGGCGCCCCGGTGCGCCGTGATCACCACGTCGTCCTCAACAGATACGTCTTCGAGCAGCTGGATCCCGAAGAACAGGGCGCCGGCGGGAACCGCGATCGCTACGAGCACCCAGGCCCAGCCCGGAACGGCCAGCTTCGCCCGGGCGCCGAGCGTGCCAGGATCCACGCCGGTGACCTCCTTCGGAGCCACCCACGGCTCGGCCCAGTTCCGATCCAGCCCGAATATGCTGAGTGCAAATACGACGCTGGAGACGATTGAGATCACCAGGTTTCCGATGAACGCGATTACCGAGGCGATTCCGATTCCGGTCGCCATGCGGGCCAGGTCCTGGCTGCCCTCGGGAATCAGCAACCGGCCGATCCAGCTGGAAACGCCGGTCACGAAGGCGGAGAACGCGAAGGTCGCCCCGGCCCAGATCACGAACAGCAGGAGCACACGAAGCATCCTGCCCTCCGTCACCGAGGCACTCACGCGCAGGGCGTCAGCCGGTGAGCATCCACCGAACAGCAGACGCGGCAGGGCGACGGCCCAGCTCAGCAATCGCCTCCCGACGAACCAAACGAGTCCCAGCAGCGAAATTCCGATCAGAGTGGCCGCGATCCAGAACCTGGGAGGCTTCTCGGACAGGTAGAAATTGATGTCGTGATCCGTGAGCATGAACCAGTAGACCGCTCCGGCCACCACGATCCACGGCGCAGCATCGATCAGAACCCGTATCATGCCTAGCAGGGCCAGTCGGAAGATCCCGAACAGCCGACGCAGAGCGTGGCGCATTCCGGCCAGCCACGACACGGCTCTTTCCTCTTGGATCCCTGCCGACACCGTCATGATCGCCGCGTGGCCGATCAACCCGGCGAGTAGTGAGCCTGCCGCCACCAACAGCACGGATGCGATCCCCAGCGGCGAGAGCACGAACCACAGGATGTCCTGGTCCGTGAGGGCTCCACCGCCCGCGCGCCCGAGCGCCTCTCGGGCGATCCACGCCACGAGCGGCGTCAGCAGAAGCGTAGCTGCCACGCGAGTCGCGATATCCGCGGCGAAGAACTGCGGCCAGCCCCGACGAAAATGCCCCAGACTGCCGAAGAAGGTGGTAATCACGCTCTTGTCTGGACGGCGAAAGTTGTCAGTCTCCATCGTCGTCTCCTGAACTGGTCTGCGGCACGTTGGAAGGGATGCTGCGTTGCGGTCGATACGCCCGGAGGGACTCGAACCCCCAGCCTTCTGGTCCGAAGCCAGACGCTCTATCCAATTGAGCTACGGGCGCGCATGTAGACGCTTCGGATCGATCTGAACGCTAGCGACAACCATCCAATCACACAACGTCGGCGCGGGAAACCGTGCCGGGACAGGGCTCGTAGCATACTGTGTCCGATACTTGGAATCCGGTCAGAAGGAGGACTGCATGCCCGTCGCGATCGCCGAGCTGATCACTGCCCTGCTGATGTTGTTCCTCATTGGGACGTTCGTCCTCTTGTTTCCACTCAGTCGTCGGCTGGGAAAGGTCATGGAGGAGTGGATCCAGCTCCGGCACGATTCATCGCCTGACCGGGGCCGGCTCGAGCGGATCGAAGATGGCCTGCGGCTGCTCCACGGGGAAGTCGAGTCGCTGGACCAGAGAATGCAGCTGCTCGGAGAGCGCCAGGACTTTCTGGAATCGCTCACCGAGCCACGAACCAACGGCTCGCTCTCGACGAGCTCGAGCGAGAAGGACTGACAGCCTGGACAGGATCCCGATTTCTCCCGTGCGCGCGGCCTCCGCCTTCCTGACGTTCTCCGGAGCGCTCGCCCTGCTCTTCGTCTTCGTGCCCGACATCGACCTCGCGTTCTCGAGACTGTTCTACGAGGTCGGCGCCGGATTCACACAGAACGGAGCTCTTTGGGAACGGGTGCTGTACGAGTCGATCGACTGGATCGTCGGCGCAGCCGTGCTCGGATCTGTCGGCGTGCTGGTCGTCGGCCTGTTCAGGCGTGGACCGTTCGGACGCCAGGGCCGCGTCGCCGCCCTGCTGCTGATCGTTATCGCGCTGGGGCCCGGGCTGGTCGTCAACGGAATCCTGAAGGAACACTGGGGACGGGCGCGGCCCCGGGATGTGACGGAATTCGGCGGCGATCGCCGCTTTACTCCGGCGTTCGTGATTTCAGACCAGTGCGAGCGAAACTGCTCGTTCACGGCCGGGCACCCGTCGGCGGGATTCGCGCTCGCAGCTCTCGGGTACGCGTATGTCTCCCGTCGGAAGCGTTGGCGAGTCATCGCCGCTGCAACGGGATTCGGGCTCATCGTAGGTCTCGCACGAGTGGCCGCCGGCGGCCACTTCCTGAGTGACGTGCTGTTCTCCGGCGTTATCGTGATCGGACTGACGCTGCTGTTCGGCAACCGCTGGATCGGTCCACCCGACGAGCCCTAGTCGTACGCTGGAAGTCCGGTGATCGTGTGGCCGAGGATCAGCCCGTGAATGTCGTCCGTACCCTCGTAGGTATATACCGACTCGAGATTCGCCATGTGACGCATCGACTGGTATTCGACCAGGATTCCGTTCCCTCCGAGCAGCCGCCTCGCCTCACGAGCGCATTCGCAGGCGATGTTCACGTTGTTTCGCTTGGCCATCGAGACCTGGCTGGAGGTAAACGTTCCGGCGTCCTTCAATCTCCCGAGCTGCAGCACCAGCAGCTGCGCCTTCGTGATCTCGGTCAGCATGTCGGCCAGGCGGATCTGCTGAATCTGCGTCGCCGCGATCGGCTTTCCGGCAAACTGCACCCGGTTCACGGCGTAGTCCCTCGCCTCCGTAAAGCAGGCCATCGCGGCCCCGATCGCTCCCCATGCGATTCCGTATCTCGCCTGTGTGAGGCACATCAGCGGGCTCTTGAGCCCCCCCGATTCGGGAAGCAGATTCGAATCGGGTACACGCACGTCCTGCAGCACCAACTCGCTGGTATCCGACGCGAGGAGTGACAGCTTCCCGTCCTGGTTCTTCGCGGAGAACCCGGCACGGTCCGTCTCCACGATGAATCCGCGGATCGACGTCGCATCGTCGATGTCACCCGTCTTGGCCCAGATGATCGCAACATCCGCCATCGATCCGTTCGTGATCCACATCTTGGAGCCGTTCAGCACCCATTCGTCACCGTCGCGGACCGCCCGGGTGAGCATACCGCCCGGATTCGAACCGAAATCGGGCTCCGTCAAGCCGAAGCACCCGATCGACTCGCCCGTGGCGAGTCTCGGAAGCCAGTACCGTCGCTGCTCCTCGGAGCCGAACGCGTAGATCGGATACATCACCAGGGCGCCCTGCACGGATGCGAACGACCGAAGACCCGAGTCGCCTCGCTCCAGCTCCTGCATGATCAGGCCGTACGCGACGTTGTTGAGTCCCGCGCAACCGTACTCCTCGGGCAGATTCGCCCCATAGAACCCGAGCTCTCCCATTTTCGGGATGAGATCGGTCGGAAAGGTGTGTGCCATGTAGTGCTCGTTGATCACCGGCATCAACTCCTCCTGCACCCACTCGCGCACCATGTCCCGCACCGCCCGTTCTTCCTCGGACAGCAGTCCGTCCACGTCGTAGAAGTCCACGCCCTCGAAGCTCATTTCAATCCTCGGTCAGTTCGCTGTCCGTAGCTGATGAATTCCCGCGCTGTCGCGCAACGGGGCGGGATTCGGCGGTATCGCCGTCCCCCGCCCCGCCGGCGGGAATCCTCTATCCAGGCAGCAGTCGCGGTCAAGGCAACGCCTCGTCCGACCGCGCCGCTGCGCTCAGGTCAGAATCGGTATCCCAGGGTGACGCCACCAACCAGTGCCCAGTCTTCGCCCACGATGTCTGCGTTGATGTTCGGAATGATGCTGAAGCTGCCCACGTGGAACGGCCAGCCGACCCCCAGCCGCATCAGGGCGTCCACCTCGGTTTCCTCGTGCTCGCCCTCAGCGGCATGCTCGTCCGCGTGTCCATTCGGCGTCTCAGAAGGCACGACTTCATCTCCCTCGTGCTCGTCCTCCTCCAGCAGAACCTCGTCGATACTCGCGACCTCGATGCCGGTACCGACGTAGAGAAAGAACGGTTGGGCCCAGTTTTCGAACGGCTGGATCCCCAGCTTCAGCATCGCAACCCAATCACGCTCGATCTCTCCCCCGGCCCACTCGACACCGATCGAAGCGGCGACACGAGGACGAAACTGACGCGCGTATTCCAGACCGAATGTGAGGCCCGTCTCGTCATCCTCGAACTTCAGTCGCCGTGTCCCGCCGACGAACGCGGCGATCTCGTTCTTTTTGTGCGTCACGTGTCCCGCTTGTGCCTCGTGCTCTCCGGCTTCCTCGTGTCCGGCGGCCACGGCATCCGCTTCGTGACCTTCCTGGGCCGTCAGAACCGCCGGACCTGCAGTCAGTCCGGTGAAGACCAACGCGAGTGTCAGGCTGGCACGCAGGAGTGAATTTCGCATAAATCGATCTCTCAGATTCCCGGTGTCGGGAGGTCTCGGTCTCAGGTTCCGCGACGGCTTCGCACCCAGCCCCGCACGACCTCTCTGCCGATCCGCATGCCGAGATAGTACGCCGCCGCGAGCGGGATTGCCCATGCATAAAACGGAAAGTAGCCACGTGTCCCTTCGACGGCGATCCAGATGGCGAACGGAATCGTGATGAGTGCGGCGATCAGGTGCTGCCCGCGGGCTGCCGTCTTCTCGAGATTCCAGCGACACTGCGGACACCAGCTGGAATCATCGAGGGTCGACTGTGGGAGGTCCTCGTCGCAGCTACGGCACTTCGCACGCGGACCCTCGCCGATCGGCCCGATCTCGAGCCGTCTACGCCTGGGCTTCGATCTGTCCAATGATCGCATCAGCAAATGCCGTCGTGCTCGCGGTTCCTCCGAGGTCGGACGTCACGACCTTTCCCTCCGTAATCACTGTCTTGAGGGCCGTTCGAATCCTCCCCGCCGTTTCGAGCTGGCCCATCTGGTCCAGCATCAGGCAGGCTCCCAGCAGCAGCGCCGCCGGGTTGGCGATTCCCCGGCCGGCGATATCGGGCGCGGACCCGTGCACGGCCTCGTAGATCGCGACGTCCTTTCCGATATTCACACCCGGGGCGAAGCCCAATCCGCCCACGAGACCCGCCGTGAGGTCCGACAGGATATCCCCGAACATGTTTTCCGTCACGATCACGTCGAACTGATACGGATCGAGTACGAGTTGCATGGCGGTCGCGTCCACGATCCGGTCCTCGAACTCGATCACATCGGCGTAATTCTTCGCGACCTCACGGCCCACTTCGAGAAACAGGCCCTGCGTGTATTTCAGGATGTTGGCCTTGTGGACCAGCGTGACCTTCTTCCGTTTGTGCTCGACCGCGTATTCGAACGCATACCGGCAGATCCGATCCGACCCGTAGCGCGTGATCAACATCACCGATTCCGCCACGGCTCGTGGGTCCTGCCGCATCCCGATGTAATGTTCGATGCCGGCGTACAGCCCCTCGGTGTTCTCGCGCACGATCACGATGTCGATGTCTTTGTACCGACCGTCCGGCACCATCGTCTCCGCCGGCCGCACGTTCGCATACAGATCGAAGTGCTTTCGCAGCGCCACGTTGATGGATCGGAATCCGGCCCCGATCGGCGTGGTCAGCGGACCCTTCAGGCAGTACCGGTTCCGCTCGATCGAGTCGAGCGTCTCCTGCGGCAGCAGATCGTGCCCCTGATCCACGGCCGCGAGACCCGCTTCGTACCGCTCCCACTCGACCGGGGCGCCGGCCGCGGCAAGGATCCGCACCACTTCCTCGGTGATCGCCGGCCCGATTCCGTCTCCCGGGATCAGCGTTACTGTATGCGTCATTGGGCGACCTTTACGTAGCGCGGACTGTATTCGTGCTCCACGAGATCCTCGCCATAGTCGATCAAGTCCAGGATGAACGAGGGCCGCTGGGTGCCCTCCAGCCGGGCACGTCCCGCAAGTCCGATCGCCTTTCGCCAGGTGACACCGTTCAAGGTCCCACTCTCCAGCATGGCCCGTGCGATCAACCGTTCCCGTCCGTCCATCGTGGTCACCTGCACGCCGCCCAGGCCCGGATAGCTCTCGAACAACTGCTGTGTCTGGGGCGTGAACAGGTAGATGTACGGCCCCACCTTGGCCCACACGGCCCCGCCCCGACGCAGCTGATCGGCCGGCTGGATCACGTGTACATCGACGACATTCCCCTTCAACTCGACATCGACCGCCGGTCCGTAAACCCCTTCCAGTTCTTCCGGGGAGGGCAGGGCGCGGTCAGGCTCGCCCTGACAGGCGGCGAGCCCCCAGGTCGAGCCGAGCGAGGCCAGGACGAACATCACGGCCCGCGCACGAAAAGCCATCCGACTCACGATGGGGCCACCTGGGAAGCCACGTTCTCAGCGAGGCTGGCCAGCAGCGCAGGAGAATCTTCGGCTCCCGGGTCGCTTACGATCTCTCCCCACCAAACGATGGAACTCATCCGGATATCGATCATCGCGAGCAGCAGGTGAGCCCGATACCTGCCGGGTGTCCCCGATGCAGCATCCGGATCTTCGGCGAGGGCGGCGGGAGCCCCCTCGTCAGCGGGGTCCGTCTCAGCGTTCTCGTCGTCGAGTTCCGGCGGATCCAGCTCGACGAACAGCGCGATCGGAAGGATCACGTACCGTGTGTCGAAGAGCGCGGACAATGATCGCAGTTCGCTGTGCAGCGGCTCGTAGATCTGCTTGCGCTTGACGGGTTTCTCGAGCAGGCCCTGGTAGGCCAGTCGAGTGGGATCGATCCGGAGTATCGGATTCCTGTCCACGCGCCGGATGACAGCGGATGGAAGCGCCCAATCGCTCCCGCCGCGCGACTCGGCCAGCACGAATTCGAGCTCCGCGTCCATCGCACGCAGGGCATCCTCTTCGCCTGCCGCGCCTCCCGGCCACCCGCCCTCGGCCAGGGGAACCACGGACTGCACCGGCACGAAGACGACAGGCGTCCCGAACGGGAAGCGTGGAATGTCCTGGTCCTGCGCCGGTAGCGGCCCGGCACCTCCTGCCAGCAAGAGCATCAGGCCGGCGGAACCGATCCGGCGGCGCGTCAGCGCCCGTTCGTGGTTCACGTGCTTCTCTCCGTAACGTCTCCGGGACCGAACCGGGCTACCGCCCGACGCACATCATTCGTGATGATACCGTCTACCCCGCACTCCGCCAGCCATTCCATGGTCGGAACGTCATCAACAGTCCAGACCTGGATCGTGCGCCCGGAATCGCGAATCCGGGTCACGAGGTCGGGGCTCACCAGCGGCAGGTCCCCCGACCGGAGGGGAGTGTGTACCACCTCCGGCACCTCTCGTTCCGGCGCTGCCTGTAGCCACTCCGGTGTCCTGGCCAGGCGGACCGCCTGCGACACAGAGGTCGCCCGGCGACCGGAGAACTCCCGGAATGCCCCGGTATCCACCCCTTGTTCGACATACAGGATGGTGCTCGAAGTTCGGCCAAACCGTTCGATGAGATCAACCACGTCACGGCTCGCCGCCGGGTCCTTGACGTCGACCGTGATCTCAACATCGGGGAGTCGTTCGAAGACCTCCTCGAGCGTCGGGATGCGGAGCGCCGCCGGCCAGCGCGGGATGGACGCGTCCGACGCGGCGCGCAGGTCGGCCTGTTGAATTTCGCGCAGTTCCAGGTCCGCGATTTCTCCGGTCCGATCGCTCGTTCGCCCGAGATCCGGATCATGGATCAGGACGAGCACGCCGTCCCTGCTGCGGCGAACATCCAGCTCGAGCGCGGCGGCGCCCAGTTCCAGCGCGAGTTCGAGTGAGGCCAGCGAATTCTCCGGCGCCTCGACTGCGGCTCCACGGTGGCCGATCACTGCTGGATTCATCCACCCGTCCCCAGCCGGTCAAACCGGATTCGCACCCCCGCGTGCAGCGATAGCTGTGACAGGTCCTCCACGAGACTCCCCTGGCCCTCCGCGAACAGACTGACGAAGCCCTGGTCGACCACCGGGAATTCCAGCCCGACGATACCCTCGAGCCCCAGGCGGAATCCGTTTCGCTGTTCGGTCTGGGCTTGCAGTTCATGAAACCGGGCCGAAATGAAGTGACCGCCCGGGCCGAGTCCACCATATGCATCCACGCGACCCAGTTGGAAATTCTTCTTCACCATGATGCTGAGAATCGAGTCGTCGAGATCCACGAGCCGACCGTCCGGGAGCACGTCCTCCGACGCCCAGAACCGAAACCCGAACCTGATCGACACGCCACGAATCAACAGGTTCGCGACATCGACCCCGACTCCGTACGAGATCCCTACCTGCCCTTCCTCCGGCAGTACGACACCGAATCCGACATCGAACGAAGCGAAGCGGGTTCGGTTTGCTTCCCTTTCTTCCTCCGCATCGGTATCCGCGTTGGGGACCACTTCCTGGGCGAGGACCGGTAGCGGCAGGAGCAGCGGCAGGAGCAGCAGGCAGACACCTGTAAGCGATGTACATCGGGCGCCGGGAGCCACCCGGGCGGCAGGGCGCCGGACCATCTGATTCACTCCGCGGACGGCGGTTCTTCGGTGCTGGAATCCCTGGAGCCCGGCGTCCACCCGACGACCGGAGGGCGGCTGGGTCGCGGTAGCGCGGCGACTCCGATGAAGACGAGGAACAGTCCACCCAAGCCGGCGAGTGCCGCCGACCCTCCCCGCCCGAGTGCGGCGAAGCTGAAGCCCGAGAACGCCAGGGCCAGCCCACAGAAGATGACCGTGAGGGCCCCGATCCGCCGGGCGGTCACTTCCGCCTCTCCTGGATCTCGGAGTCATCGCCGAGCGAGGCCGTGCCTCGCAGGCCCCTCACCTGAACGTTGTCACCAATCAGCGACTGCTCGAGTTCGCAGTCCTCGATTACACTGCCAGCCCCGATGATCGAATTCTGCACCTTCGATCTCCTGAGTGCGCTGCCGGCGGCGATGCTCACGTTCGGACCGATCACCGCGTTCTCGAGCACCACACCCTCGCCAATGCACACGGGCGGGACGAATTCGACGCCGGGAATCGGATCCGGAGCAGGGGCAGCTTCCTCGTTCAGGACCTTGAGGTTGGTATCGAGCAGAGTTTCCGGCTTCCCGCAGTCCCACCACTCAGACACCTCGGAGGTAAGAAGCTTCGCCCCGTGATCGATCATGTACTGATACGCATCCGTCAGGAAGTACTCTCCCAGCTTCGGTGGCTGTTCCATGACATGCGAGATTCCCTCGAACAGGAGATCGACATTCCGGACGTAGTACAGCCCGATGTTGGCCAGCTTCGACACCGGCAGTTCCGGCTTTTCGATGATCTCCTGCATGAACCCGTCATCATCGTGCACGATCACGCCGAACCGCTGGTAGTCTTCGACCTCCTTCGCCCATACGATCCCATCGAGCTCGGGCCGCCGGTGGATGATATCCAGATCGGCCCGAAACAGGGTGTCCACGAACACGATCAGCACCGGTCCGCGCACATGGGGTTGTGCGAGACGGATGGCGTCTGCCGTGCCCAGTTGCCGCGTCTGCTCGACCGGGATGAAGCCGAGATTCGGGTGCTCGGTTTTGAGATGTGATTCAATCTGGTCGGACAGGTGACCCATGATCCCGATGATCTCATCCACGCCCGCCTGTTCGAGCAGATCGAGCACACGGTCGAGTACGGTCCGATTCCCCACTCGGAGCAACGGCTTGGGCCGCGTGTGCGTGTGGGGCCGGAGTCGAGTTCCTTTTCCGGCGAGCGGAAGAATGGCTTGCATGCGACGCTCACGGACGTTCTGATGGAGGGTACTCGGTCGGCCGGAACGTATTCACGTCGTATGGGCCGGGCAACCGAGTCGTCCACTGCGGGTGGATGATCCCGGCAATCCGCGCCCTGTGGGGAAACGGCAGAATGAACAACGAAGTCCAGGCTCGAACCGGCGGAAGCAGGCAAGGGGCCACGATCGATACGCGGCTCACCGGTTCACCGGACAGTCGCGTCTACGCGGCACCGTTCGCGCGGATCTGGGATGCCCTGCACGCAGAGATCTCCGGTCGCCGGATGTGGTCGGTCGTTCACTCTGACGAGGACCTCGGGCTCCTGACGGCAGTGTGCAGGACGCTGCTGCCGTGGGAGATCGGACATCTTTCGGTCTGGGTCAGGCTCGACGAGTACGGACTCACGCGGGTGGACGTCCGCTCCACCTCCCGGTCGAGCCTCGCCCTGCCGGGCGGGAATCGGCGTCGGGTCCGGGCAGTCGTTTCGTCCCTCGACAGGCAACTCGGAACGGGGACGCGAGTCCGGACCTGAACCGCACCGGGAGGAGTCCCCGGCGTCAGGCCGCCCTCTCTCCTCCGTGCTTCAGGGCATAGTCGTACTCCGACCGCTCGATCACCGCCGCTGCTGTCAGGTCACCCGTCACGTTCACCGCGGTCCGGCACATGTCGAGGATCCGGTCGACGCCCAGCACGAGAGCGATGCCCGCCGCCGGGTCGACCCCTGTCCCTGCCAGGGCCTGTTCCAGCACGACCACGAGGATGATGATCCCGGCAGATGGAACGCCGGCGGCACCGATCGAGGCGAGCGTCGCCGTGAGCACGATCGTGAACTGGGCGGCAAACGAGATATCTCCAATCAGCACCTGGGCGATGAACATCGTCGCGACCGCCTGGTATAGCGCCGTCCCGTCCATGTTGATCGTCGCCCCGAGCGGCAGCACGAAGCTGGACACTTCCTTCTCGATGTCGAGATTCTCCTCGGCGACTTCCATCGTCACGGGCAGCGTCGCATTCGAGCTCGAGGTGGAGAAGGCGATCAGCTGGGCTTCCCGGATCCGTCGGAAGAAGTCGAGAGGCTTCCGCCTGGCGAGAAACCGGATGGCCAGGGTGTAGGTGATTGCCACGTGGAGGAACAGCCCGAGGACCACGACGAGGCTGTAGGCCAGCAGGCTCTGAAGCACATCGAGTCCGAACCGCGCGATTACCGCTCCGATCAGTGCGAACACCGCATACGGTGCGAGACGCATGATCCAGTGAATCATCACCATCGCGGCCTCGTTCACACCGTCGAAGAAGCCGACTACGTGCTCCCGCCGCTCGGTCGGGATTGCCGAAACGGCAGCCCCGAAGAAGATCGCGAAGAAGATGATCGGCAGCATATCCCCCGATGCGAGCGCCTCGATCGGATTCCGCGGGATCATTCTGAGCAGGACATCCAACAGGCCCGGCGCATCGCGCGCCAACTCCACCCGGCTGGCGCTCTCGGCCGCGTAGGACGAGCGCAGGCCCTCGAGCGCGGCCGGGTCGATGCGGCTTCCTGGCTGGACCAGGTTGGACAGGACCAGGCCGATCGTTACCGCGATCGCGGTCGTCGCCAGGTAGTACAGCACCGTCTTGCTGCCGATTCGGCCCAGCTTCGTAATGTCGCCCAGACTGGCAGTCCCCACGACCAGGCTGGCGAACACGAGCGGAACCACGACCATCGTGATCAACCGGATCCAGGCGGTGCCGACCGGCTCGATGAACACCAGAGCGCTCTTCAGAGAGTCGAGCCCGAGCAGATTCGCGGCGAGACCGGCGACCGTTCCCGCTATGAGGGCAATCGAAATCTTCGTGTACAGTTGCATGGATTCACAGGCTGCTGGGGACCTGAATATCGGGCCCGGCAACTTATCGGCGAGCCCCGATCGGTGACAGACCCGGAGGCGTCGGGTAACTTGTCCGCGTGATGATACAGGACAGATATGGCCGGTCTATGATACGGGCGAAGAGATTCGCGACCTCCCGGGCGCCGTCACGCCGAGTCCGGGTGTCGCTGCGCCCCGGATTTGCGGCGAGGATGCTCGTTGGCCTGGCCGTCCTGTTCGGCGGGTGTGGTCCTGCAGAGTCGCCGCCGGTCCAGGAACGGTCCTCACCGAGCGCCGGAGAAGGATCGCCTTCCACCACGCCCGAGGCCGTATATCACACCGCACTTACCTTCGTCGGGTTCGGACAGGAACCGTCCCTCGTGCAGTTCCGATTCGAAAACCGGACCGCCCCCAACCGCCTGAGGTTGGAGTACGACGGTTGGATCGCCGGTCCCGACGAGTGGACGTCCGTTCTTGGAGTCGTCGACTCGATTCCCGTGCCGCGCGCCGCATGGCGTGTACTCCCTGCCGGACCGCTCCGGGTGGGTGTCGAGGATGGCGGTGAGTTGTCCACCTTGCGACTCGACCTCCCGGGCGGCCCGGTGCAGATAGATGCCCTCGAGGAAGTCAGCTCCTGGAGCGGATCGACGGGTCAGCGTGAATCCCTGCGGTTCGCGGATCTCCAGGCAGGCGGTCGCGTCGAGAGCGGCTGGCTCATTCAGCGTCAGCGGGCCCGGCTACTAGACGAACCGGCACCCGAGCGCCTGATTCAGGCATTTCTGCTCGCCGACACGTTGGGCAACGGTCTGCTCATCCTCCGGGATCGCGCCTTCGCCGATGCTCCGGCGACCGTGTGGGCCTGGCTCGATGGAATTCAACTGGACTGGGCCGACGCCGTTCTGCTGGATCTTCCAGGCTCGACGGGACTGCCCGGATCCTGGTCGTTCGAAGTTCCCGACG
The DNA here is from genome assembly GCA_942490755.1 of uncultured Gemmatimonadota bacterium. Taxonomy (GTDB): domain Bacteria; phylum Gemmatimonadota; class Gemmatimonadetes; order Palauibacterales; family Palauibacteraceae; genus Carthagonibacter. The sequence goes on along the minus strand of CALNYN010000044.1, from coordinate 133,103 downwards.
TGGGCCTGTTCGGCGAGGTCACGGGCTCGGGGCCGATGCTGGATGAGCTGCCTGAGGAAGGCGTCGGTTTCAGGCTGTACCGCATCTCGGCCACCATCGGGTTCGGAGACGAACAGCGATCATTGTCTGGCATCGGCGTCGAGGAACGCGGACCGTGACGGCGACGACCGCGCAGGTTCTCCGCGACCTGATCACCGTGCTTTTCGGTGCCCTGGCCGGTGGCGTCACGAACCGCGTCGCGATCCTCATGCTGTTCCATCCCTACGAGCCGCCGAGACTGCTCGGGCGCCGTATCGAGTGGTTGCAGGGAGCCGTCCCGAAGAATCGGGAGCGCCTGGCTGGAACGGTGGGCCGGACGATTGGAACGACGCTGCTTACGCCGGCCGATGTGGCCGCAGAGCTGCAGGACGAGCGTCTCCACGAAGCGTTTGAACAACAGCTCCGGAGTCTGCTGGCCGAGCTGCTCGAGGGAGAGAAACCGGCCCTGGCCGAGTTGCTCCCGAAAAGTGCCCTGCTCGAATTGCGCAGAATCCTCGAGATGCTGCTGGACAGCGTCCGGGACCGTATGATCGCGAATGTCGGATCAGAGGAGTTTGCGGACGACGCCGCGCGCATGCTGAGCACGGTGGCAGACGCCCTGGCGGATGAGTCGCTCACCGAATCACTCGGTCCGGAACAGATCGCCGAGCTCCGGCAGCGGTCAGGAGAATGGCTCACGCGAGTCGTCGAGTCGGAATCTTTTGCGGCGACGGTCAGGGGTCACCTGGACCGGGCGGCGGCCCGGATTCTGGTGCCGGGCCGTTCGTTCGAGGAGTTCCTTCCGGAGGGCCTCGTAGCGGCGGTCGAGCATGCCATCGGTGACTATCTCCCGATCGCGATGGAGAGACTCGGGAGGCTGCTCGAGGATCCCAGGGCCCGAGCCCGCGTCGAGCGCTGGGTGCATGAACTGCTCGAGCGCTTCATGCAGGATCTGCGGTTCCACCAGAGAGTGGTCGCGAAGCTGATCATCACCGAAGACACCGTAGATCGCGTAATCGACACGGTCGAGGCCGAGGGTGCGGACCGGGTCGGGAATCTCCTGCGTGAGGGCGAAGTCCAGGACGCGATGGCCCGCAGCGTGAACGAAGCGATCGTCGACTTTCTGCGGCGCCCGGTGATCGACGTACTTGGCGAGTTGCAGGACGAGCGAGTCCAGGATGCGCTGGATTCGATTGCCACCTGGGTGCTCGACGCCGCACAGGACGCGGAGGTGCGCGATTTCCTTGTCGACCGGGGGGAGTCGGCCATTCTCAAGGCCGGCGAGCGCAGCTGGGCTGACATCGTCCGGCTCGTACCCGCTCACAGGCTCGGCGGCTGGCTGGAGAGCGTACTTCGTTCAGATGCGGGAGTATCTCTGTACGAGCGGTTCCGCTCCGGAACCGTGGACCGCATACTCGCGCTTCCGCTGGGCTCGCTCGGACGCTACGGTCGGGAAGGTGCCGCCGACCGCCTGGCCGGAGCTCTCGTCGAGCCCGTGTGGGCGTGGATTTCGGCGAAGATTCCGGAAGTCGCTGCAAACGTGAGAGTTGCAGAGAGGGTTGAAGAAAAGATCGTCGCTTTCCCGTTGCACGAACTCGAACGATTGATCCGCTCGGTCACCCAGCGGGAACTCAACCTGATCGTTCGTCTCGGCTACGTCCTCGGCGCCGGTATCGGTCTCGTCCTGGTGGGCATTCGCTACCTGCTCGGCGGCTGACCCCTCGCCTGGAGCGAACCTGCTCCGCCGTCAGGACCTTTCCTGCAATTCACGCGACCTGCGATACATCTCCGCGGCCCGATCGGGCTGGCGCATACGATCGAACAGGATGCCCAGAGTGCGATGCGCACGGGCGTTGTCAGGCTCGAGCTCGATCGTCCGCTCGAGGGCAACCACCGCGTCTTCCGCCTGGCCCAGGCGGTTTGCACATTCACCCAGATAATAGAACGCGATCGGGCTCTCCGGATTCAGCTCCGAAGCCCGGCGGAACGATTCCAACGCCGCCGGATACAGGCCCTTTCTGTACTGCACGAATCCGAGATTCTGCATCACATCAGGGCTGTCCGGTGCCAGCCTGAGCGCTCGCCGCAGCTCCGCCTCCGCCTCGGGATACCGGCCCAGCGTTCCGAGCACGGCCCCGATGTTGCTGAGCAGTTGCACGTTCTCCGGCTCGAGCTCGAGGGCGGCTCGATACTGCTCGAGCGCGGCCTCGCTCCTTCCCAGGCGGTCATAGACGATCCCGAGGTTATTCCTCGCCCGCAGGTGGCGCGCATCGCTCTGCACGAGCTTGTCATACCGCGCGGCCGCCTCCTCGAGTTTGCCTGCGTCCGCCAGCTCCTTCGCCTCTCGAAACAGGAGCTCTGAATCGGATTCTGGCGGCGGCTCTGCGGCTGCATCGACTCCCTCGTCGATCGTTGGAGGCTCAGCCGCCTCGTCTGCCTCGACGGTCTCCACCTCCTCTGCCTGGCCCACGGGTTCCCCCACCTCGACCGTCTCGACTTCGTCCGCCGGTTCTGTGACCGGATCTTCTGGCACCGGATCGAACAACGACGCCTCCTGCGGCTCCGGAATGCCGGACCCCGACTTGCCTCCGTCCATCTGCCGCGGTGCCGACTTCGGCGCGGTCTTTCTTCTCCGATTGCTACGCCGCCCCATCCCCACTCCTTATCGTCACGGATTCTCTGATCCAGTTCAGGTAGGCGCTCGAACCGCCATCCGGCTGGATCGCCAGGATTTCCGGAAGCTCATACGGATGGAGTTCCCTGACGCGTGTCTCGAGGCTTTGAAGCCGGTCGGCCGTAGTCTTCACGATCGCCAGTGCCTCCTCGGACTCCTCGACACCTTCCTCCCACCGATAGATCGAACTCGCGCCGGGAAGGACGTTCACGCAAGCCGCCAGGCGCTCTCTCACCAGGCTGCCCCCGATCGCCTGGAGCAGTTCCGCGGTCGGTCCGGTGAGCAGTACGACCACCACCCGAGACGCCTCTTCGCCGCCCGGGTACGCATTCCGATCATCTGCGGACATTGTCGGCCTCCGCCTCCACATACAGCGCCTCGATCCGCTCGGCGTAGCGTCGGGCGATCTCCCGCCGCTTGATCTTGAGCGTCGGGGTCAGAAGACCGTTGGCGACACTGAACGTATCGGCGACGATGAGTACCCGCTTGGGACGCTCATGCCGGGCGAGCTCGGCGATCTGGGGCGCGATGTCCGATTCTATGATTTCGAGCAGGGCCGGATGATCCTGGAACCGCTTCCGGTCGTCCTCATCCGCGATGTGACCCGGCAGGGCGATCCGAAACGCCTGAAAGCTCGGGACAACGAGGATGATCGGGAACTTCCGCTTGTCTCCCAGCATCACGACCTGATCGATGTACGGGGAGCGCGCGAGCCGCTCCTCGATCGGTTGCGGCGCGATATTCTTCCCTGCCGCAGTTACGATGATGTTCTTCTTGCGATCAGTGATCGTCAGGTATCCGTCGTCATCGAGATGTCCGATATCTCCCGAGTGAAACCACCCATCCGGATCGATCGTACTGCGGGTCGCCTGAGGATTACCGTAGTACCCCAGCATGATCTGCGGACCCCGCATCAGGACCTCGCCGTCGTCCGCGATCCGGATCTCCGTCCCCGGGATCGGCGGACCGACCGTCCCGAACCGGATGTCGCCGGGCAAGTTCACGTTGGTGACCGGGGAGGTCTCTGTAAGCCCGTAGCCCTCCAGGATCGTGAGTCCACCCGAATAGAAGAACCGTGCAATCTCGGCCGACAGCGGCGCGGCACCGCTCACGAAGAAGCGGATCCGGCCTCCCGTGCGCGCCCTGAGCTTGGAGAACACGATCTTGTCGGACAGTCGGTATCCAGCCCTGAGGATCGGGCCGGGCTTCCTGCCGGCGAGCCGCTGCGTCGAGTGAAGGTCTCCGAACCACTTCGCGAGACGGAATCCTGCCTTCTTTGCCGCCCCGCCTTCCTCCACTGCCTCTACGACGGCATCGTAGAACTTCTCGAACAGCCGGGGGACACCGGTCATGATCGTCGGCTGAACTTCTGTCATGTCGCGCGCGACGAAGTCCACACCCTCCGTGTACGCGATCTGCACCCCCGCGGCCCACATCAGGAAGTGGCCGGCCGTGCGCTCGAAAGCGTGAGACAGCGGCAACCAGCTGAGAACTCGGTCTGCGGGGCCGATCGGCAGACACGCCATCGACTGGTATGTGTTGGCATGCAGATTGGCGTGGCTGAGCATCACGCCCTTGGGCTGCCCGGTGGTACCGGAGGTATAGATCAGGGTGGCGAGTTCCCTGGGCAGAGTCTTCCTCGCCCGGCTCTCCCAGCTGCCTGCCAGGTCCACGGCTGCATCGCCCCTTGCCGCCAGATCGTCGAGGGACAGGATCTCGAGCCCTTCGACTCTGGTCGCCACCGGATCGAATACGACCGCAGCGGTCACCGCGGGAACTGCTCCCCTGACCTCCAGGAGCTTTGCGAGTTGTTCGGAGTCGCCGACAAACACGAGACGGGCGCCGGAGTCCGACAGAATGTACTCGATCTGGTCCGGGGGGAGCGTGGGATACACCGTAACGACCACGGCACCTGACAGAAGCGATGCCCAGTCGGCCAGCGCCCATTCCATCGATGTGTTGGCCAGGATCGCGACTCTGTCGCCACGCTCGACACCCAGGGCCTGGAGTCCGAGCGAGATCGCGCGAACCCGGTCCGTGACCTCGCGGCGCGTGAATTCCTGCCAGCCTCCTTCGGGACGCCGGCGCAGCATCGCGACTTCCTTCGCGCTGCGCTGCGCTCCATCGAAGTAGACGTCTACCAGGGTTCCGGAAGCGAGTGGCCGCCCGGACGGTGATGTAACGGGGTCGGTGCTTGCGTCAGTCCTCAATCGTCGCCTCGTCGGCGCCTGCTTTCAGCTCGGCCAGCGTGGCTCGGGCATGCTCGACGTGCCGATCCGAGTCCGGGATTGCCTCTCCGACTCGCAGAAACTCCTCGAGGTGAAACGCGGTTTCGGTCACGCGGCCACGGTTCAAGTACAGGAAGGCGATTCCGTAGTGCGCCCCCGCGCTGCGAGGCTTCTTTTCGAGCGCTCGCTGGTACATCTTGATGGCCTCGTCGGTCATCCCCATCCGCGTGTAAACGACGGCCATCTGCTCGAGTGTCGCCACATCTCCCGGCCGCTCCCGGAGCGCGAGCCTGAGAGAAGTCAGCGCTTCGTGGAATCGCTCCTGGCCTGCCAGATCGAGCCCTTCCTGGTAGTAGTCGGGCTTACCCGGATCCCGCTCGCGACTCGCTGTAAGGAAGCTCCACCAGGGCACAGTTCAGTCCTCCCTGTCGGGTTCGTCGCTCCAGTCGAACGGAGGCGGTGCTGGCGGCACGAGGACGATGTTGTACACGAATGCGAACGCGGCGCCGAGCAGGAATCCCCACGCGAAGGCCCACATGGCCCCGATGAACGCCCCTGCCACGCTGACTTTCCAGCCGAACAGGATCGCACGCGGCACCATTGGAGCCGTGCCCGCGGCGCCGGCCGGGATCAGCAGCAGCGTCCACAAGAACGCCACCGTTCCGGCGAGCAACCCGCTCGCGGCCGCGAATGCTCGGGTTTGTAGGCGCATTCCCTGGTCCCGTCGGCCTGTAGGGGTGGAATCGGGATCCGGCAGTGAATGCGAAGAAACTAGGAAGCTGACATACCGGTGGCAACGCGCCCTGGCCGGGGAGGTGCGCGGCACACGAGGTTCAGATTCTCCTGGCGACCATCGCCCGTTGATCGGCAGCGAGAAGCTCGAACGGTGGAGTTTCCAGCACGGTCGCGGCTCCGGACCCGGGCCTGATCACGGCGACGCGGCCACCGGGCACGAGCACCCGCGCCGCCTCGGCGAGGATCTGCGGATCGCCGCCCTCGACGGCGATACCCGCCACCTTTGCCGACAGCAGCGGGATCAGACCGGCTGGAGCCCCGACCAACGGCGTCACCCCGCCCCGCCCCGGTTCCGATCTCATATCAGCTGGCGGATGAGGATCGGAAGGAAGCCCCAGCGGCTCGAGCCGGACAACCTCGCATCCGCCGCACAGCGAGCCGATCTGTGCTGCCACCTGGCCGAGTCCCGAATCGACCACGATCAGGCCTCTGCCGTGCCGGATTCCGAGCAGCGCTGCCGCGGTGACGGCATCTTCGGGATCGGCGGGCGGAACACGACGATCCGGATCTACCGCAGCTTCGAACTCTACGACGCCGTCCTGCAACGCAAACCGGGCCTCGCAGCTCGGACAGTCGAGCCGGCCGTCGAGTACCCGGCGACCCTCCATGCGCTCGACGAGCACGATCACCCCCTGCGGTGGCCCGCAGCGGGGACAGGCCAGCGTCTCGGACAGGTCGAGGAGCATGGTGATCCCGAACGCTCAGTAGAGCGAGTGGGAGGCGGAAACCAGTCGCAGGAATTCCTCACGCGTTCTGATATCGGACCGGAAGCGCCCCCGTAGTGCCGAGGTGATCGTCTTGCTGTTCTGCTTTTCGACCCCTCGCATCATCATGCACAGGTGGTACGCCTCGATCACCACTCCCACCCCTTCCGGCTGCAACGCTTCCTGGAGCGCGTCGGCGATCTGATCGGTGAGTCTTTCCTGTACCTGGAGTCGACGCGCGAACACTTCCACCACCCGCGGGATCTTGCTCAGACCCAGCAGCCGCCCATCGGGGATATACGCGACATGCGCCTTGCCGAAGAAGGGCAGCATGTGATGCTCGCACAGAGAGTAAAGCTCGATGTCTTTCACGAGAATCATGTTGTCGTGCGGCTCCACGAAAACACCGGTGCCGATCGCCTCCTCGGCGGAGGAATGATACCCTCGCGTGAGCCACTTCATCGATGCCTCGACCCGCCCGGGTGTATCCAGCAGCCCGTGGCGCGACGGATCCTCGCCGAGCCGGCGCAACTGTTCGCGCACGAGATCCTCGTAGGGAACCCCTCTCAAGTCGACTGCGTCCGGTCCCAGCCCCGCGTCAGTCATCAGTTCCTCCCAACTCCGCTTCGCCCCTGTACTCCACCATGTTCCGCTCGGTTTCCCACAGCTTCACGCACAACAGGCGGCCGGATACGAGCTGTCCGTCGAGCCGTCCCCAGATCGCCACGGCCAGGTTCTCGGTCGTCGGGATGACCCCGGCCAGCCATGGCACGTCCACGTTGAGATTGGAGTGGTCCAGGTCGGCGAGCACCGTCCTGCCAAGCAGCTCCTTGAGCTGCTTGAGGTCCATCACGAATCCGGTTGCCGGGTCGATCTCGCCTTCGACGGTCACCTCGAGATCGTAATTGTGCCCGTGACCGTTCGGCCGGTTGCACAATCCGTATGTCGCCCGGTTCCGCTCGTCATCGAACGACGGATTGTGGAGGCGGTGTCCGGCGCTGAAGTGAACGCGGCGGGTGACGCGTGCGGTCGGCATCTCGACTCCCCGTACATGAAAGGTGGAAAAAAAGGGGCGATCCATACGGATCGCCCCTTGCGGGAAGGTGAGGGGGTCGATTGAGGCCCTTTCGGAACCTTTCGCTCTTCCTCTCGATTCTCCGTCTTCCCCTCGCGGGGCGTGACGTCCGTCGCAAGATCAGAAGCGATCAAACCCAAGTGTTGGCTCAATCACTTATCCTCGACCTTTCCGTTCAGAAACATACGGTGGTCCCACATCTCGAGCAACGAATTCGGCTTCCACCTAGAAGGACAGCCATACTCCCACCAGCGAGAAGCCGATCGCAGCCACGCCCCCCGCGGCCAAGGCATAGGGAAGCTGGGTCCGAACGTGTTCGATGTGGTCCGATGCGGAAGCGAGCGACGAGACGATCGTCGTGTCGCTGATCGGGCTGCAGTGATCGCCAAACACTCCCCCCGAGAGTGAGGCTGCTACGAACGGCGTGACCGGCAGGCCGAGAGCCACTCCGATCGGAACGGCGATCGGCAGCATGATCGCGAACGTGCCCCAGCTGCTACCGGTCGCGAATGCGATCCCGGCCGCAACGGCAAACACCAGGGGGATGAGCAGGAACAGGGGAACCCGATCCCCCACGATTCCCGCCACGTACTCGCCGGTCCCGAGTTCCTGCGTAACGGCGCCCAGCGTCAGTGCGAGCAGCAGCACCAGCGCCATGCCCGTCAGTCCGCCTGCGCCGCGCACTCCGATCGTCCCAAGCTCCTCGAGACTCAGCAGCTTCTGTGCGAGAGACAGCACCGAGGCCACGCCGATCCCCGCCAGGACCGCCCACAGAACCGACACGGAGCCGGACCCGGCCATCAGATCTCCGTCGCCGGTGATGTACATCGCGACGGGCATCATCAGCACCATCGAAGCGATCGGCAGGACCATGTTCACCGGTCTGAGCGGAATTCCCTCGCGTGGCGGCGGGGCGAGTTCTTCGGGATCGGCGATCGCCACCGTATGCTCCCAGTGCAGCTCTCCGGCGGCGGTGCGCGCCTGCGCCGCGGCCATCGGGCCGATGTCCAGGCCCCGCCAGGCGCTCACGCCCGCCAGGAGGAGTGCCGACAGCGCATAGAAGTTGAGCGGGATCGTGGCGATCAGCACCGGAACGGCGTTCTCCACGCCGAGTCCGGCGAGCAGGCTCAGGATATAGGCTCCCCAGGCGTTGAACGGGATCAGGATGCAGACCGGGGCCGACGTCGAGTCGATCAGGTAGGCGAGCTTCTCGCGTGACACGCGGAACCGGTCGAACAGCGGCCTGCAGATCGAGCCCGCGACAAGCACCGTGATGTTCGACTCGATGAAGATCACGACGCCGATCGTCCAAGCGAGCATCTGCGCCCGCCTGCCGTCCGTCACCCAGCGGCGACGTTCCACCCATGCCACGAAGCCCCGGACCCCCCCGTTTGCTTCAACCAGCGCGATGAGCGCCCCGATCGCGAAGGTGAACAGCAGGACGCGCGCGTTGCCGGGCTCCGCTACGGTGTCGACGATCGCGTCGATCGAGGTAGCGGTACCCGCGAGCGGGTTCCAGCCGGACAGGATCGTCCACCCGAGCCAGATCCCCGCCGCGAGCGACAGGTATACCTGGCGGGTCTTGATCGCGAGCCCGATGGCCAGCAGCGGCGGAAGAAGCGACAGCGCTCCGTAGTGGATCTCGGCCTCCGGTCAGGGGAGCACGGCCTCGAGCGTCCGAAGCCAGTTCGACCCAAGAAACGCGCGCAGCGCGGGCTCGTCAAATCCCCGTGCTGCGAGCCCGGCAGAAATGCGCGGCAGGTCGGCGACATCCCGCAGCCCGTCCGGGAGTGCGACCACCCCGTCGAAGTCACTCCCGAGGCCCACGTGCGCGACGCCGGCGACGCGCTGCACATGCTCGACATGCTCGAGAATCCTGTCGAACGGAACCGGAATCAGCTCACGGCAGCACGCATCCCTCAGCGCATCGAGATTCCAGGAATACTCGGGTGCGAATCGAGCCTGAATCTGCCGGAATCCGCGACCGAATTCTTCGTCGATGTAAGCACTGAAGAAGTTGATCCCCACGATTCCATCCGTGGCGGCGATCGCCTCCAGGAGGGCATCCGGGAGGTTCCTCGGGTGGTCCGCGACGCTCCGCGCCCCCGAGTGCGATGCCGCGACGGGAACACCGAGCGAACGAGCCCGGGTGAGCACATCTTCAGTCGCCCGGTCGGAACAGTGGCTCACGTCGATCAACGCACCGAGCCGGGCCAGACGATCGAGTACCTGAACGCCGAATTCGGCCAGCCCGCCATGCACCGGCTCTGCCCCGGCCGCGTCGACCCACTCCGTCGGCTGCATCCACGACAGCGTGAGACACCTCATTCCCGCATCGAACAGACGGTCCACGTCGTCGATCCGGCCGGAAGCGATCGGATACCCACCCTCGATTCCCGGTACCGCGACGATCCGGCCCGCTCTGGACGGCTCCTGAAGGTCGGCGGCGGTGCGGACCACATGGAAGTCGGGATGGTCGTCCAGAATCGCCACGAGCTGTCTGAGGCCGCTCAAAGCCCGATCCAGCGGGTCTGGGAGCCTGGGATCGATCCATACGGCGAAGATCCCGCCGTTCAGCCCCCCGGTCCGGATTCGGCGCAGGTCGAGATGACCTTTCCCGGCGCGATCGTCCAGAGACTCGCCGTCGATCAGGAATGGTGCGAGATCATTGTGTCCGTCGAACACGAAAGCAGCTTCGTGCAGACGAAGCGCCGCGCTTTCGTTCAGCGTCGGGATACCCATGAGCTCCTCTCATCATACCAGCGCCACGGCCGGTCCGCCGCCCGTCGAATACCGATCCGTGTGGTGTGGACAATATCCGCGGGTGCCACCGTGGCTCCTGGTTCGATCCACAGCGGGGCACGATCGAGCCGATGCCGCTGCAGCCCCGGGCCGAGATCGAATGCCTGCCCGAGCCGGCCCGGACCGTTCGTCAACGCGGACCGGCCCCGGCGTCGTAACATCAGGTCCAGTCCTGCCAGCGGCTCGACGGCCCGGATCAGGACGCCCTCAGGCCTTCCTTCGTCCGCCGCGACGGCATTCAGGCACCAGTGAACGCCATAGTTGCAGTGCATGTACACGGTCCCCGGCGGACCGAAGAGCGGGTCGTTGCGCCGTGTTCGTCCGATCCGGGCGGCAGCGTGCGAGGCCGGGTCCTCGGGACCGGGGTAAGCCTCCGTCTCCACGATCCGGCCGGATGTCAGACCGTCAGCGGAGAGTCGTACGAGTATGCACCCGAGAAGATCGGGAGCGAGCTCGATCGCCGGGCGCGCGTAGAACTCGACGGGAAGAGCCCGCGCCGGGTCACCGCCGCGGGCTCCGTGTTCGCCCCTGTTCCGCATCGAGCCGTGGCGGTCCTGGTCAGTCGTCCCGGGACTCCGATTTCAGCTCGGCATCCCTTCCGGCGAGCACGGCTCTCGCCCGATGCTCGGGAAGCACGGCACGGATACGCTCGGGCTGCTGGTCGATCACCTCGTACACTCGATCACCGAATTCCCGGAACAGAACGTCGGCCGTCCGGCGTCCAACTCCCGGGTAGTTGCGCGACATCGCCTCGATCTGCGCCCGGTATTGCGACGGCGCGGACGCCCCGTCCGACCCTGAGCTGGCGGTCGGTTTCGCGGGCTGCGATTCCCTGCCCGCCGTCGGACGGGACTGCGGACTTCGACCCCGCCCGCGCTGGCGGCCCGACACCGACCTGCGCGGCTGGTCTCCCGCCGCTTCCGTCCGATCGGTCACTCCCGCTCCCTCGTCTCCCGAGGGCGTCGAGGCCTGAGGCGCGACTTCCGCCTCCGGTTTCGGAACTTCCTCGGACTCCGCCGGTGCATCGGAATCCACCGGGCCCGGAACGGTCGTCGCCCGGCTGGCCGGCGGTGCAGAGCGACTTCGTGAACCGCGGCGGAATCGGCCCATCCCGACCGAGCGTTTGGGTTCGGGTTCGACGTCCACCGCATCCGCCGTGATCTCGAGCTTCTCTTCCCTGACTTCCACCGCTTCCGCGATCACCTCCGTCGGGGCGGACGCGGGTTCAGTCGTCTTCTCAGGCGTTGCGTCCGGCTTCTTCGCCCGATCGCGGTCGCGCGCGGGCCTCCGGTCCGACCGCCCCCGCCGGCTCCGACTCGGCTTTTCCTCTGGCTTTCCGGCTTCGCCCGTCGTCGGGGCCTGTGTATCAGGCGCCGCCGGCTGAGCGGCAGCCCCGGTTCCACCAGCGATCGGGGAAACGAGGTAGTTCCCCTCGGGGCCCCGCTCGAGGTCCACGATCCCCTCGTCGTGCGCCTGGCGCAGGAACCGGCTGAACTTGCTGAACCCGAGCGCCGCCTCGTCGAACTGTCCGTCCTTATCGAGCATCCGACGCTTCACCTCGGAGTCTCTGACGGGCGCGCCCGGACGGGCGAGATCCGCAGTCACACCGGACAGGAGCCCGTAGGCGCTGCGCAGCCGATCTTCATCGACCTCCGGCGCCTCCTTCTCGGCTGGCGGTGCCACGCTGGGTGAGGGTTTCCGCTCACGCGAGCGACTGCTTCGAGACCGCGACCGGGTGCGCTTTTCCGGAGCCGGAGCGGAAGACGGACTGGCGGCCGAATCTGTCGGGAGAGCAGCGTCACCCGTCGAAATCGCCTTCGCCCGGGAGCCGGAGGCGACTTCGTACTGCCCGTTGGCCGCCTTCTCCAGCGACAGGATACCCTTCGACGCCGCCTCGGTCAGGAAGCGATTGAACTTGCTGTACCCGATCTCCTTCTCGTCGAACGACTGATCGAGTTCGAGCATGACCTGCTTGAACCGGTCCGAGCGCATCACATCCTTGCGCTCTTCCATCTTCAGAATCGAGCGGGCCGCGAGCACCCACGGATCATGCTTCTCGGTCGGGCCGTCCTGGGCGGACGTCAGTCCCGAAATGCTGTTGTAGCTGTAATACTCATCGCAGTTCTGTACGAGCAGATCAGAACTCGACTCCTGCATTCCGACACCGATTACGTACTTCCCGTACTCCTTGAGCTTCAGGACCAGGCTCGAAAAGTCCGAGTCGCCCGACAGCAGGATATACGTACCGATCTCGGGACGGATGAACACGAGTTCCAGCGCGTCGATCGCCAGGCGGATATCCGTCGCGTTCTTCTTCGACGACCCGTACGCCGGCGCGAAGATCAGATCGATCGACGCCTCGGACAGGGACACGATGTACTGGGGATACCGTCGCCAGTCCGCGTACGCGCGCTGGACGGCGACCTTCCCCTTGATGATGTCAGAGTTGAGTAACCTTCGGAGCTCCTGGCCAAGGTTGGACCGGGTCCCCATGGTGACGTTGTCGAAATCGATGAGCAGAGCCGCGTTGGAGGATATCTCCTCGGGCCCCACTCCCGGGCGCCTGTGCGGCGCATGTGCATACAGTTCGTTCATGCCTCTCGTTCTACTTCCAGAAGTATCAGGACCGCTCGTTGGAGCGGGCGAGAGGCCCGTCGATCTCGCCTCCGGCTCTGCCGGAGGGGACGATGCGACGAGTCTCTCCTTCTTAATTGTGCCACCCGTCGGCCGGCGTCCGGCTTCGGGCGGCGAGGTGCATCTTCATCAGGCGGACCAGCTCGAGTCTCCTGGCTCGTCCGGTCTCCGCTTCGGGCAGCGATTCGAACAGCTGAACCACATCGGGCAGCTTGAAGTCCGACAGCGCCGGCCTGCATGACTCGCGGATCTCGTCTTCGGTCACGAGCGCGCCTTCGACCGGAACCACGCAGGCGCACACCAGCTCGCCGAGCACCTCGTTCGGCAACCCGATTACCACCGCCTCGCTCACGGCCGGTAATGACCGGAGGTGATCCTCGATTTCGCGCGGATGGACACTGTATCCCCCGCGGAGAATCACATCGCTCCGGCGGCCCACGATCCGCAGGAACCCCTGATCGTCGATCGTCCCCAGGTCCCCCGTCTTCAGGAACCCATCCGGAGTGAGTACGGACCGGGTGGCAGCGGGCTGCCGGAAATACCCCAGCATCACATTCGGACCGCGTACCGCGATCTCACCCGTGTCGCCCGGTGCAACGGGTCGATCCCCTTCACCCAGGATCTGGACCTCCACACCGTCGATCGGCCGGCCGACTGTTTCCGATCGAGCCTCGCCGTCACTGGCCCGGGTCAGGGACACGGTCGGAGAGGTCTCGGTCAGCCCATAGGCGATCTCGAGATCCGGAACGACTTCTTCCCGCAGCGCCCGTACCAGCTCCGGCTGAACGGGTGCGCCGGCAATGATACCGGTGCGAAGCGAGGATAGGTCCGCCGACCGCCGACCCAGCTCCCGGCGCAGGAGCACGAACATGGTCGGTACCCCGTGCAGAACCGTCGGACGGTGTCGCTCCACCAGCTCGACCATCCGGCTCGCGCTGAACTCTTCCTGCAGAACGAGCGAAGAGCCCGAAACCACGGCCGTCATCAGTGCGGACCCCAGTCCGAAGATGTTGAACAGGGGAACCGCGCACAGCGTGATATCCGAGTCCCTGAGTCCGAGACTGGCCGCAGTCGCTGCCGCCGTACTCAGGATGTTCTCCTGCGACAGTACGACTCCCTTCTGCTCTTCAGACACACCTGCCGTGTACAGGATCGCGGCGGGATCTTCCTCGCCGACCTGGACCGGAGTGCACAGGTGCCCGCGCCCCGCGGAGACCAGGTCCTCGAACTGGAAGATCCGGTCGTCGTACCACAGGTCCTCCTCGCCGACCGTTACGAGGTACTGCAGGCCAGGCAATTCGGCGAACATGCTCTCGAACAGTTCGAGATAGTCCGTGCCGCCGTAACGTTCGGCCGTTACGACCACCACACACTCCGTATTACGCAGCACGAACTGCAGTTCGCGCGGCGCGTACGCGGGATTGAGGGGAACGATCGTGGCCCCGAGCTCGGATGCCGCGAGTACCGTCAGAACGAATTCCGGCCGGTTCGGCATGTTCAGGCCGATCCGGTCACCCGGCTCGACACCCAACTCCTGCAGCGCACAGGCCAGCGAATGCGCCTGGGACGCGGTTTCGGCCCAGGTCCACTCCAGGTCGCGGAAGCGAAGGAAGATCTCGGACGGGCGGCGCTCACGCTGCTCCATGAAAGCAGCGGCGATGCCCGGGAGTTCGGGTGTCACGAACAGATGCGCCCTCCCGGACAGGAAGGGCGTTGACCCTCTCGGCGGTTTCGATCGTCCATCACGATGGAGAATCTGGCATGCTGGAGACGGTTCGTAAAGCCATACCGAGCTGGGACTCACACATCCCAGCGTCAATCGCGTGCGTCCACTCCCCGCTCGCCGTGCGCGCGGCGTCCCCGATTCGGGACGGTACCGACCAGCGCAGAGCCCCTTTCCGGGCCTTCTTGTCGGAGCCCGCGGCCGCGAGAATTCTCCGGGTCGTCAGGTCCGGATCGAGTTCGAGCGGCAGTCCGCAGGCCGCGAGGACGGAATCCAGGCGTTCAGCCGTTCCACCCGAGGTCAGGCCGAGATTCTCCCCCAGCCTCGCTTCCAGTCGCATTCCCTGTGCGACGGCCTCGCCGTGCAGCAGCGAGAAACCCGACAGCGTCTCCAGCGCGTGACCGGCCGTATGGCCAAAGTTGAGAATTGCCCGTTCTCCCTGCTCGGTCGGGTCCGCCTCTACGACAGCCGCCTTCAGCCTGACACTCTGCTCGATCAACCGCGTGATCGCGTCCAGATCCCCGTCTCTCAAATCAGGCGCGACCGATGCGATCCACTCGAACAGCGCGGCGTCGCGCATTACAGCCATCTTGACCGACTCGGCGAGTCCGGCTGTCCTCTGGAAGGCAGCGAGCGTGACCAGCAGATCGGGATCCGCGAGCACCGCTGCCGGATGGTGGAACGAACCGATCGCGTTCTTCGCGTCGTGTGCGTCGACGCCCGTCTTTCCACCCACCGAGCTGTCGACCATCGCCAGGACGGTCGTCGGTACCTGCACGACCGGCACGCCACGCATGAACGTCGAGGCGACGAAACCGGCCAGGTCACCGGTCACGCCCCCGCCCAGCCCCACGATGACCGTGTCGCGGCCGAACCCCGCGGCCAGGAGATCATCGGACAGCTCTGCCCAGGTCTGGCGGGACTTGTTCCACTCGCCGGCCGGAAACACGAACAGCTCTGCTCGCCGACCGGTTGAATCGAGCGAATCGAGTGCCGACCGACCGTGCAGCTCGGCCACCCGACTGTCCGAGATCAGCGCATACGCATGCGCCGGCGCGGCCTCGGCACACAGCTGCCCCAGCCGTGCCAGGCCGCCACGCTCGACGATCACCTCGTACGAGCCTCCCGGAACCGACGGGACCTCGACCCGGATGCTACCGGGTTCGCTCATTGAACAACCGACACGCTGAACGCCAGCAGCGGCTCGACGAGCGTCGCGACGAGTTCCGCCGGCCGATCGACCAGGACGACGATCGGCACACCGGACTGCGTAAACCGGACGATATCCGTGGCGCGCCCGGATCCCGCCGCATATCGGGCTGTCTGCGCAGCCCGCGCGGATCGCTCGAACTCGCTTGCATCCCGCTCCGAATCCCAGGCCGACACCCAGACAAGGACCTCCCCCTCCGGACCATCGAGCAGGCGATACACATCCCCGTCCCAACCGGTCGCGGCGCTGACAGCCAGCTCTCGGTCCTCGAGGTGTTCCTGAAGCCAGATGCGGATCTCGAGTTCTCCGAGGCCGTCGGAGTGAACGACGTTCCAGTCGGCCCCAGGATCTGCGGCAAAACCGAGCTCGACCGGCAGGTCTCGCGGCTCCCCGAATGCCTGCTCCGGGTGCAATACCTGCTCGGTCGACACGGGCATTTCATCTCCCAGCGGCGCGATCCGGATTCCCTCGGCCGCGCGGTTGCGGGCCCGGACGAATTCGAGACCACCCAGGTAGGGAAAAATCAGAGACTCGCGGATCAGTCGGGGCGCTGAAGTGAGCGCCGGCATCTCCAGTCCCGCCGCGTCGAGCAACGCATCTTCCGGCAGCGAGGACAGGCTCGGAAGCGCCTCGAGATCGACGGCTCCGCCGGTGAGTCTTCCGAGCTGCCATTCCAGCATGGCCAGGGTCGCGTGTCCTTCGAGCGCCGACTGGGCAGCCGTCGCCCGGTCGTTGTGCTCGAGATTCGCGGTCATCAGCGAGTCCAGGTCCTCGTACTGGTCCTGCAGTGCGTGCACGATCTCGTGGGCGAGCACGGGCTCGACGAGCTCGGGGTCGAGGCCCTCCATCACGAACAGGGTATCCCTTCCGGCATCGTAGTAGCCGACGACCTGCTCCAGCAGCAAAGACCGGAGGAGCTCATCCAGCTCCAGAGCCTCCGGAATGAGGCCGAATCGAGCATACGCCCTGGTCAACGCGCCGGCCTTCTCCGGCGGCAGCTGTCGGCCCAGCTCGGACGTCAGGAAGTCCTCCAACTCCCCCCGGGTGCGCACGGCGAGGGCGAGCGGTCGTCTCGCCGGCAGACCCGCCAGCGTTTCGACTTCCGGCAACAGGGATTCCGCCATGACCCGCAGGGCTGAATCCGGTTCGGATGTATCGCGTCCCGCCGCGCTGCTGTCGCCGCAGCCGCCCACCGCAGCGGCCGCGGCGACAAGAAGCCAGCCGGGAGCGGCCGTGCCCAGCCGCCCCGTCGCCCGCACGCCACACTCTTTACTCATCCAGCACTCCGATTTTCCGTATCCCCTGCGTAGCCATTCTGCTTGCCAGCGAGGCGACGGTCTCCGCCGCCGCCCCCTGGCTGGCCGGGACGATCCAATCGGCCGCAATCTCCGCCAGCGGGACCAGCACGAATCCTCGCTCCCGGAGCCGCGCGTGGGGCACCGCAAGGTCGGGATCCTGGATGACCTCGTCTCCATACAGCAGCAGGTCCAGATCCAGGGTTCGAGGTCCGTACCGGGGCCCCGAGCGATCTCGCCCGGCGGCCCGCTCGGCGTCCTGCAACTGCGACAGGAGCTGGTGCGGCGTCAGCAGGGTTCGACCCGTACAGCAGGCGTTGAGGTACATCGGCTGGTCTTCCAGCAGTTCGGGCGCGGTCTCGTACACCGCTGACACCCTGAGCCTTTCAAGCTCCCGCGCCACGGCCTGCAAACCAAACGCGATCCAGCTCCCCCTGTCCCCCAGGTTCGATCCGAGAGATATGGCGACGTCATTCAAAACTGTCATGGCTGCCCGAAAAGACGGACGGGAGCCCCCGGATAGGGACTCCCGTCGTCGTACCTCCCCGAATCGCGAACTCACATTCGTCAGCTCGCGTCCTGCCTCCGTATCGCTAGTTGTCGTCGAACATCTCGAAGCGATACGTGGCGTTGAACGTGCCGCCCGAGAAGTCGTACATCTCGGCGTAGTACGTTCCGGCGGTCAGAGCGACGGACCCGCACTCGTCCTCGGGCTGTGAGTACCAGGAGTGGCAAATCTCCGTGAGCGCCGAATCGTAGAGCGCGAAGTCCATGTCCTGACCGGAATTCCAGAACAGAACCGGCGAGTAGTTGCCGTCGGCCGCGACCGTAACTTCGACGTAGTCGAGCACATCGGCTCCACCCGTGCCGCCGATGTAGTAGCCACCCGCGTCGATAACGATCGGCGTGGTGCCCGGATCATCGTTCTCGGGCTCGAACGGCTCTGCGGTGATCCCCTCGGTCTGGGTGAAGTCCACCGAGCCGGAGAGAGCGTCGGGCGCCGCGCCGACCACGACCGTATGCAGGCCGTCAGCGTCGAACGCCGGCCACAGGAACTTGAACTCGGTATCGGTAATCGACGTGATGACCATCGAGTTATCGTTACCGGGGAACACACCGTCGATGTACAGCTGGTGCGCCGTTACGAAGCCGCTTCCCTGGACCGTGACCTCGGTGAACGCCGCGGCGGATGCCGGCGAGATACCAGTAACCGTAGGCGCCTGAACGACGACCGAGATGCTGACTTCGTCACAAATCTCGTAGCCCTCGGCGAGGTCATTGTACCAGCACGCCGAGATCGTCGCGTTGCCGCCTGCCACACCCGTCACGATGCCGTTCTCGTCCACCGTTGCGACGCCCGCTTCACTCGACGTCCAGACCGCATCCGAGTTCACAAACGGGCTCATCTGCACCGGCGGATCATCCCCCGTGAAGATCCCGGCGTCAAACTGCACGCTCGCGCCGAAAGGCACGATCTCCTGGGAGTTCGTAATCAGGATTTGACCCGCCACGTTACCCACTTCGACTTCCTTCTCGACACCGCCGGCAGAGAGCGTGATGATGCACTCGCCCACCGTCGATCCGCCTCGCACCTGGAACCTGCCGGGCGGAAGGATCTCCAGATCGTCCGGGTCGGGCTCGAGCGTCACACATGCCGGTGCGACCAGAGCGGTAACCTCGGTCCAGGTCGGCTCACCCCCCTGGTTCACCGCGCGGGATTCGAGCAGTACGTCGACGCCAGCCGGAACCGTCATCTGGGACGGGTTCACCTGGATATCGAACACAGTGTCCTTGTCGAAGCTGAGCGGGTCGTCGTTACACGCGGCCGCAACCGCAACGGCGAGGCCCAGCGCCGCGAGCCCGACGTTTCGAACGAAGCCTACTCTCATGGTTCCCTCTCTCTCCGAATGTCGCTATTCCGCGAAACCGCCGCGCGAACGCGTTGCTCAGCCCAGGAGGACTAACCCCTGGGTACGATTCCAAAGTTTGTTGACAGGTCCCTGGCACAGTTCGGACCGATTCGTCGCTCCCAATCGGCCATGGACGTCATGAACGGATCAGTCGTGAAGATCATTCTCCAGTTGCTGAACCGATTCTCTTCGATGAACAGATACACGAAACCCGTGTCCTGATACTGCCAGATCTCATATGGAGGTTCGCCGGCGAAGCTGCCAGCTCCGATGAGCTGCGTCGGTTCCCCTTCATCTGACGGGCTGTAGTTGACGACTCTGTCCGCGGGCTCACCGCGTGTGAGGAAGATGAACCCTCTGTCGGTGGTCCATGCTTCCCGCTGATCCGTACCAACGCGCTCGCCATACCGGGAGGTGATGATCGCGATCCGGTCCAGATACTCATCCAGGAACGCGTTGCCCGGGTCGACAGGGGTTGGATCCCGACTCCCGAAGAATTCGACCAGGTACCGTCGCTTCGCATCCGGCGGAAGAGCCTCGAACGTATTGCGCTCCGCGTCCGTGACCATGACCGCCACGCCGCCAAAGGTACTCTCGAGTTCCGCGTCCGAAAGCGAGCTGAAGTACAGGCTCAACTCCGACTGATCGGCCGACGCAATCGGCACGACCGAACCAGCTTCACGCAATTCGAACGGCGCCGTGCGAACGATACTCTCACTTCCGTCGCTCGCAACCGCCATCACGAATTCGTACTGACCGACCGGAAGCCCGGCCAGCGGGAGCCGTCCCGTGAAGGAACGTCCGCCTGGCGGAACCGCGACCTCATCGGCCGGCGTCCGGAACAGGCTGGCGCCCGAAGGAGCACGGATCTCGGCCGTGACCGAGACCGAGCTCTCTTCGTCGGCTCCGTACAACTCAATGTAGTAGAACAATCCAGGGTCATCCGCGAGAACGACCGTCCGGGCCGCC
Organism: uncultured Gemmatimonadota bacterium; assembly: GCA_942490755.1. Lineage (GTDB taxonomy): Bacteria > Gemmatimonadota > Gemmatimonadetes > Palauibacterales > Palauibacteraceae > Carthagonibacter. The sequence continues at coordinate 113,066 of CALNYN010000044.1, read as the reverse complement.
GCGCTGATGCCGAAACCTCCGCGTGAAACCGACCAGCTCCCGTTACCGGACGAATCCAGTGGTTCCACTCGCGTCGACAAAATGAGGTCCGATGCGGGCGGCCGTTCGGCGAACGCCTCCAGGGCGATCGTCTCACGAACACCGAGATCCGCGGCATCCGTCGGATACGCGCGAATCTCGACCTCGTACACTCCCGGCCGGAGCCCGAAGCGGAATGACTCGAGCAGATACGAAGCATCGGTCTCGACATAGGTGGCGGCCTGGTCGCTCACCTCGCGTACCCAGGAATCCCGGAAGAGCTGATTCCCATCACCGTCAATCACGGTGACCTCGAACCGATAGGCGTCCGTGGTACCGCCCGCGAGCATGCCCAAGGGCACATGCACGAGACCATCCACCACGGTCACCCCGTCTCCCGCCCAACTTCGGAGGAGACTCGTCTCGACCCCACGGGGTCCTCCCGTATCGGGCACCTGCCCGCGAACGGCTATAGTCGCCGTCACGAGAAGGCCGAGGCCGAGAGCGGCTCTGCGGGACCAACGACGCGCACCGCGCCCGTGCGGGCGTCTGCGCGCCGAGAATCCAGGAACACTCATCCGGTTCACGAACACGTTCTACTGATTCCAACCGAGCGTGACCGTGATCGCATCCACGCTACCGAGCGCACCGAAGTGACGCCACGCGTAGTCGAACTGGACCAGGTACCGCTCTGAAATTTTGTAGAACAGGCCTCCGCCGAACGCCATACCGTCCATCCCGGTATTGCTCGCGGCGATTCCGCCCAGCTCGTCGAGGTCGTTGTTATCAGGCTGAGTCGTGTAGGAACCGCGCAGGGACGCACCCAGAGGGCCGTCAACGCTCTCCCACCCGAATTCACCCCCGACCCCGAACTGCGGCTTCTGGTTGTTCGACTCGACGAACTCACCAAGCAGCGAGAAGCGAACCGCGTCGCCCGAGATGATGTCGTAGTTGAGTCCCGCCCGGAACAGCCGCGGAAGCGGGAACGAGTCGGTCTCGTACTCCGCGTAAGGCGCGTCCACGTTCTGATCCGGGATCGAGGGGTCTGACCCACTCGAGTTGAAATCGCGGAACCGAAGCGACTGTCCGGAGTGCCCGAGGCTACCGCCAAGGTTCTGCACAACGAACGTCAGGCCGATCGGGCGATTCCACAGTTCACTGTGGAAATTCACACCGAAGTCGAACGTGACAGTCGTCGCCTTGGCGCCCGAGAGCGACCCGCTGGCCAGATCGTCGGAAATGTACTTGACCGTACCACCGGCCGAGAATCGATCGATAAAGGCGTGGGCAAACGACAGGCCCGCTACGACCTCGTTCACGCTGTACGTCTCACCTGACAGGCCTTCCTGGTCTGTCTCGGTATAGATCGGCTGGTCGCCGAACCCGAATCGGCCGAGGAACACCCCCATGCCGAAATCGTTGTCCGAGAACGGGAACGCCAGGCCCGCCCAGTAGTAGTCCGTGTCCGCGAAGTACGGCATCACGGTCAGCGAAGCCTGAGGACCATCCAGGAACGTCAGGTTCGCCGGGTTGTAGTGCATCGCGCTTGCATCGTCCGCGATGGTCGAATACGCCCCTCCGAGCGCCATACCGCGTGCACTTCCTCCGAACTGCAGAAATTCGCCGGAGACCGTGCCGTAGCCAGTATTTTCGCCCGCGACCTGCACCGGATTGTCCGGCTCGGTCGGTGTTTCGGGCACCTGTGCCCAGAGCAGCCCGGGCGCGGCAACGACCAGAACTACGGCAGTCACCGTTCGCTTAAGCAGCCGCATGAAGACCTCCTAGGGAGCTGGTCTTTACCCGGTACGGGGGCCCTTTCGAGCCCCCGCATCGGGATTGGTCGCTGGTTAGTTCTGACCCGCGAAATTCACGATTGTAAACTTACCCACGCGTTCGTCCCCTTCGGGCGTTACGACGTGGAAGAAATAGACGCCACTCGCGACGAACTGCTGACTCCAGTTCCGGACATTCCACACAGCGCGTCCACCACCCGTGCTGTCTTCGTGGTCAATCTGGTTCACCAGAACGCCAGTCAGCGTGTAGATCCGAATCGTCGCGACCGGAGGCAGATTCACGAATTGCAGGTTCTTCGATGTCGGAGCGAGATCGTACTGACTCGTCGCCAGGTATGGATCAGGCACCGTGTGCACGTCGCTCAGATCCCACGCTTCCTGCACCGATGTCGCCGCTGTCGACACCCAGCTGAGCGTCAGACCCGGAATGATCCCCGGCCGCTGTCCCGTCCCACCCTCGTAGATGGTCTGGTAGGCGTAACCGGTCGGATCTTCCACATCATTTCCGCTGGTCGAGGTGACCGTGCCGCTATAAGCGCGCAGCGTCCACACCGTCCCATCGGCCGGGAGTGAATTCGCCACGAAGAAGTGGCGCATGCCATTCAGGTACAGCGTGAAGCCGTTCGCCACCGTACCCGTGGTCGGATCACCGTTCGTGTTGATCGCGACCGAGTGAATGGTCGGCGTATCCTCCAGCAGTAACGGAGCTGGACAGACCGTACCGAAGACAGCGTTGAATTCGTCCAGCATGTCGCCGATACAGAAGAAGTCCCACCATGAGACCGTTCCGTCGCCGTCGCCGTCCGCATTCAGGAAGCCCCACGAAGATCCGATGTTGCCACTGAACGGTACCGCCACGTCGTGCGTCACGTCCTGGACAGAGATGGTTCCATTGCTCCAGGTCACGCGGAAGTCGGCCGCGCGGCCCATGCCGGCCAGGTAGTAGCCGAAGTACTGTACCGAGCCCGAATTCGGGATCGCTCCCTCGGTGGGACTCTGGTCCGTGTGGTGAATCGGGACCCACACGGAGTCTACCTCGGCCAGGTGGCCAACCCGGATGTACTTCGACGGATCCGCGGTCGTTTCTTCAGTCCCGCTGAACCACCGGGCCCCGCCGTGCGTCGTCCCCGCCGTGCTTGCCCGTCGATTCTGCTGGCCTTCCCAGTTAATGAACTCGATCGACGCGTTCTGGATCGCGATGTCCACGCCGTTCGTCGTCGTGGTCGGCGGAATGCCGAAATCGGCAAGCGCGGTCGAGTCGAACGGTATGGCGACGGTCGCCAGGTTGTTCTCCGTAAACTCTCCCGGACCCCAACTGGAATTTGACCGGTTGATGATCAGGCCGGTCGCCTCCGTGGGCACGCCGTCAACCGTCAGGAAAGCCCTGAAGCAGGTCCGGAAGAAAGACCACTCGCCGTTCTGGCAGGATGTCTTCTCGATCGGATCCGGCCTCATGCTGTCGATCACGGCCGTGACGTTGAACTCGCCCGTGAGCCTCGGCACCCACGGCAGGATGTCCAGCTCGTTCGCGTCGGTTGGCGGCATTGGACCGTCGAACGTCCCGTCCTCCGGGTCGATGCTCGGCAAACCAGCGTCGGGATTCAGCGGGCCGTTGCTGCCCAAAATATTCACCTCGAAGTCCCCAGCTACATCGAGGTTCCCGAGGTCGTTCCTGGGTGTCTCCCTGCTCGAGATATTCGACGAAGCCAGGGAATACGGTCCCGAGGCAAGCGAGTTAACGTCGATCGCCTGCACGCTGTAGAAGTAGGTGAAGTTGTTGGTCACCGACGCGTCGACGAACGCGAACGGAACTCCCGAGTTCGTCATCGCCGGATAGTCCCCAAAGTCGTCGACGCTGACCTGGGTCAGTGTCACGCCCAGGGCCGTGCTGTCGGCAAGCCTCACGACTCCGCCGCCCGGACCACCGCCGATCGACCCGTTGTTGAAGTACATGTTCTGGTCGATCGACTGCGTCTTGACGAAGTCCTCCGGACAGGCTTCACCCGCCGAGAACCCGATAGACCCGACGGGAGCCGATGAGTAGTCGTGCAGGTCCTCGTCCGGCAGAACCGTCTCACACGTCACATCGGTGAATGTCGTATTCGGGTAATCGAAGAACGCAATCAGCTCGGGCGCATTCTGGCCCGCGGCTCTCCAGATCGCGTATGCCTCGACGTCGTTGGACCGGTAATTCGGGTTGTACAGAGCGCTCGTGGAGTCGCCCGCGACCGCGAAGAACGGGTCGCCGACTGTCTCGGTTTCGCTCTTCTCCCAGAGGATCGTGACCTGGTTGTCGCCCGGAACGGTATAGAAACTCGGCTGCACCGGAGCGAAGCCCAGCAGGAACTTGTTGTCGAAGATCGTCTGCGCGACGAGGGCCTTACCGAGCAGGCTTCCCTGTACGACCTGTATGTAAGGCGTTCCGTCCTCGGCGAACAAAGGCAGCTTGTTCTCCGGTCCCTCCAGGGCACCACCGGCGCGACCGCTGGGCGCCGGGCCCGTGTAGCCGGCCCAACCTGAACCCTTCTCCAGCGACTTGACCGGGTTGAGGGCGTCGGTCACGGTGCAGTTGTTGCCGTTCGCGTCACAACCGCGTGCACTCGGGAATCCGGGGTGGAACGACGGCGTTCCTGGCGGATTGGAGGGCGCCGCGGCATTCGCAATGATTCCACTCGGCGAGCCGTCCGGCATCGTCGCGACGGTAGCCGCCGCGAGGTAGGCCACGACGACCGTAACCTGCTGGCCCGGTTCGAGCGTGAACGGGCCAGACGACTGGAAGAACCGCGTGTCGAACGGATCCTGATACACGAAGCAGATCGACTGCTCAGATGTAGCGGCCTGTCCGGTATCCACCTCTGGTGCTATCGAACACGGCGCATCCCCAAGCGCCGGATTCAGGAACCCTGAGTGGTAGCGCCACAGCTGCTTGTCGTTGCCCGGGTCACCCACCGATCCCGGGGGTCCGCCGTTCAGCGTGATCGAGAATCTCGTCAGACCGACTTCTTCGCCCGTCGCGGGATTCACGGGACTCTTCGAGATACTTGACCCCGACGATTCCCGGCGCCGTCGTAAAGAACGGTGGGAAGAAGACGCTGGGAGCGTAGGCAAACGTCGGCGCATCGAAGCCACCGTGATACGAAATACCAAGATCGAACGGCAGGATCGCGCTCGAGAAGTTCGAGCCCGCGTCCGCCACGTCCATGTCGGTCGAAAAGCCCGCGTAGACCTCGTTGAACGTGATCCCCTCGTCCGGGATTCCCGCCGGGTCGCCGCTGAAGAACGCCAGCTCGTTGGGAAGCTGGAACTCGGGCGTGTTCGTAACGTTTCGAATCTCGTAGATGAAGTAGAGTACCGCCTCGTTGCCGAGCGGATAGTTCCACGCGAGGCTCCGCTGCGTGATCAACAGTCCCATCGGGTGCTGACGGTCCGTGATCCTCGTCGGATCGCCGTCCCAGTACTGCACCCAGCTGTCCTGCTGGGAGATGTTCGCCCGACCGAGGAGGTTTTCCTCGTACAGGTCGGCGTTCGTGACGTAGAGGTCGTCCAGCGTCGGGAAGGACTTGCTGGGACTGTAGTCCGCCTGTCCCCAGCAGTCGTCGAACCCATCCCCGTCGGCGTCGCCGCAAAGGTCCGCGGGATCGAGTGAGTTGTAAATGTTAGTGACCTGCGAGCCGCTGGGATGCGTACCCGAGGCGTCGAAGAAGAACGCGCCCAGGGTGTCATTGGCCCAGGCATAGTTTCCGTCGGCCGAAATTCCGCCGACCTGCATACCCGTGTTGAAGATGTATGCATTCGGAGTGCCGATCGGCCAGTTACCGCCGGCGGAGGTCGGGCTGTTGAAGATGTCCGTGCAGACGTTCCCCTCACTGTCCAGGCCGCACTGCCACTGGTTCGCTGACAGCTCCAGCTTTGGACCGGAAAACAGCGACAGCGTACGCGAGGCGGCCGCCCCGCTCCGCTTCGCTTCAGGGGACACGTCACCGATGGCCGCCGCGCCGGCCGCGAGCAGGACCCCCATGAGGGCGCCGCCCGCCAGCAACCGCCGTGCGGTTTGGCTTCGCGGTGCAGACACGATGCGCTTCATTTCCACTCCTGATCGTTCGGGTCACGGGGAGCGGTCCAGCCAGCGGACCGCTCCCCTTCTAGCAAACCCTTCTCCACGAAAGACACTCGGGTCAGAACGCGAGCCGCAGACCGAGCCGGAAGCTCTGGTCCGAAGTCCGGAAGTTCACGTTCTCGCCCCAGCCGTCCTCGTATCGTTCGCCGAAGGCCCTCTCCTGCTCCTCGACGGTATAGATGCCATCGCCGTTTCCGTAGCGTTCCTCGGCCCGGAGCAGCATGAACTTGTTGAAGTCCGTATCCGGGGACTCGGCGACGATGTCGAAGTCACGAATGAGGTTGTCTCCATCGAGACGGGAGTCACGCAGCGCCGTACCGAGCTGCTGTTCGCGATGCTGCGAGTTTACCGCAGCAGCCGTCTCGAGGAACAGGGTCGTCTGACTCGTCAGGTTGAGCGGATTCCTCCAATCGAGAAATACCGCCATGTTGAGCGACTGACCGAGCTGGAAGCCCTTGGTGAGCCTGAAGTCGAAAGTCCAGTTCCACGGAGTGGTGTTGCCGTTGATCGCGCTCTCCGGAATTCCTTCCAGTCCGGCCAACGACGGCGGGCCCTGCTGGCCGTTGCCGAAGTTGATGAGCTTGGTGTACGGCAGTCCGCTGCGCAGCGTCAGGACGGTGAAGAAGCCGACGTCCTGCATGACGGCCCCGATAACCGTCCCGTCCTGCCAGTCGCGCGGGAACATGGTTGACGTGGTCCAGCCGATGTTGTGCTTCCTGCTCTGGTCGAGCAGCAGCAGCGCTTCGGGCGGCGCAGACGGCACGCCGGTGAGCGCTGACAGGTTCGTCGTCGCCCGGAGGATCAGGCTCGTATACGAGTACGGATCCGAACCGGTGCCCCTCGCGTCGAGGAAGCTGTACGACAGGTTCGTCTGGAACATGTTACCGAACGCCTTGTCGAGCCGGACCTCGAAACCGTTGGTCTCGGTGAAGTCCTTGTTCGTCAGGGTGTTCAGGTAGGTGAAGGCGCCAGGACGGGTCGGATCCTCCCACGGCAGCTTGCGCACCGCGAGAGACGACCGCTGCTTCTTGTTGAACGCCGACAGGTCAAGCACCAGGTCCTGTCCGATCAACTGACGGTAGCCGAATTCGAACACCCGCGTGGACGGCATGTCGACGTCACGCGAGAACGTGCTGTTCGTGTTCTGATTCAGCAGATCGGAATTGCTGTTGACCATCATTCCGATGCCGCGATTCGACACGCCCGCCTGGCCGCTCGTGAACCCGGAGTTCGTGAAGAACGCCGGAGTCTGAACGAAACGTCCGTAACTCAACCGGAAGGTCGAAGTGGGCGTGACCGGGAAGCTCGCACCGAGGCGCGGGCTGAACTCAGACTTGGTCTGGCCCTCCACGAAATTATTGATACACGCGCCCTCGGGATTCGACGACTCGGGGCCGCAGGCATTCAGCGGCTCGTACACGCCGTCTGCTTCGTTGTACACCACGAAGCCCTGCTTCAGGCTGTCCGGTACGTTGTAAACGTATGCGGGCGTCCTGGAGAACTGTGTGTCAGGATCGAGATAATCCCACCGCAGACCGCCCTCGAGAACCAGGTCGGCGTTGTCGAGGCGGTCCTGGATGTAGGCACCGTACCTCTTCGGTTGCGACTTCTCGGGCAGCGGCACGTTGTCATACAGAGTGATGTAATTGTTGCGGAGATCGACGCTCATGTACTCGCCGCCGAACTTGGCGCGGTTGAATCGACCGATCTGCCAGTCGAAGGCGCCCCGGATCTGTAACCGGTCTTCCTTCGTCTGTCCCCAACCGTCGTTATCCCAGCCACGAATCGAATAGTTCGTGTAATACCCATAGGGATTGTACCGCAGGGCGTCGTTACGACCGGTCACGGACTGGGAACGACTCAGATCGAATCGATTCGAGTATGCCCGCATGCTGTCGTTCGGAACCGCATTGCTGCGATACGCGTTGACCAGTTCGTCGCTCGGCTCGAACCAGTCGAATCCGGTAATCGTCGGATTCTTGGATCCGTAGACGTCTTCGAGCGCGAACTTGACGCTGGACATCGAGAATCCCATGAACGGATCACGGTGGTCCATGTACCATTCGTAATCCGCCAGTCCGAACTGGAGCCTGTCGGTCTGATAGCTGCCCCGCAGGTCGAGCGCGAGCTGATTGTCGGCCGACTGCGTGATCGTCTGGAACCAGCCGAGCGTGAATACCTGCTCGACATTGAGATTCCCAGTGATATCGTCCGGAGCGAAGTTGTTCAGCCCCCCGAGGTCCCGTCCGTAATTCTGATTTCGGTTCCGGGTATACGAGAAGTTGATTCTGGAACCTCGCGGCAACTGCCAGTTCAGGTTCCCCGTCCACAGACCGGACTGCGTGGTACCGAATGGCTGCACGCGGCCGTTGTTGTATTCGATGAAATTCGGAGCGGTCGTCGTGACGTAGTCGTTCACGCCGGGGGTCGATCCGTCCCGCGTCTGTTCGAACGCGGCGATCGCGGGATCGCCCGTAACCGGATCCACACCGAGGCCAAGACCTTCGCAGAACGAGGTGATCGCGGAACCACCGGTACAGGTGTCATTCCCGTCGACGACGTAACGCGTCGGGGCAAATTCCGTGTTGTTTCTTTCCCGGCCCTGGAGAGTCCCGGCGAGGAAGAAACTGAGATTACCGAACAGCGGTCCGCCAACCGTGAACTCGCCACGATTGAGGTTCGTCCGCTGGGAATCCCACCCGAGCTGGTCGGTATAGTACTCGAGCGAACCCGTCCAGCGAGAACCACCGGTCCTCGTCACGAAGCTCACGACACCGGACTGCGCCTCGCCGAACTCGGCCGAGAATGCACCGACGTTAACGTCGACCTGCTCGATGGCGTTCGTCGGCAGATCCACGTTCTGGGCGGTTCCGGTACCGAACTGGCGCGACAGCACGCCATCGATCATCACGGCTTCCTCGTTGGCGCGCCCGCCACGGATCGTGCGACCGTTGTTCGTCGCTACGACACCGGGCTGCAGCACGACCACGTCCGCCGAGTTATCGACGGGAAGCATGTCGACCGCCTCGCCCTGCACGATCGCTTTCGTGGACGTCTGGTCACGCGGGACCAGCGGGTTCCGTTCACCCTCCACCGTGATCGCCTCGAGCTCTACGGCCGTCTGTTCGAGCTCGAAGTTCATGGTGGTGGTCTGACCGGCCAGGATCCGCTCTCCCTCAACGATTACTGACCGGAATCCGATAAAGCTGGCCTCGACATCCGCCAGACCCGCCGGAACCTCGTTGATGAAGTAGAAACCCTGATCGTTCGTGATGTTTCCGAAGGTCGAATTCAGAAGCCGCACCTGTGCGCCAGCTACTGGCGCTCCGGTCGCGGCGTCGGTGACCCGACCCTGGACTTTACCTGTGGTCGCCTGTCCGAACAGCGGACTCGCCACAAACAGCGCGAGGCCCGCCGTTGCCAGGCCCGACCTGAGAGCCCCTCTCAACCATTTACGCAGCATGGATTAACCCTCCTCGGGCGGTCAGGAAAACTGTCGACGCCGAGTCGGACACGAGCGCGAAACGGGGCAGGGGCCCGCGCTTCCAACGAAAGTCCGGGTCGACAGAAACCGAAAGACAGCGTCTGAGGGAAGTCGGTGAACGACTTCCGGAGGTACGGACGAAGAAACCGTCGATATTGCCCTCCCCGTGTTGGGGGAACCCCTCGCGGCGCCCTCTGGTCGGGACGACGCGCTCGTTCGATCCGGGACCATCCGATCCGGGCCACGAAGATGCGGCGCGGTCAGTCAGTCCCAATCGACGAAATCAGCTATGGATCCGGCATTTATGTCCAGTGCGCCCAATCGACGCACCACACAGCCTCATACCAGTCGGGCTCGTACTGAACCCGTCGGAAAGGGCATAGAAGGGGGATTGCATGGCTTCCCTTCCCGACTCATGTATGGCCGATCCGCAGTCAACGAGCGGCCACTCGCAAAGCTTACCGGCCCCTCGATGCGGTGTCAATAGCCGCGATCACTTCTCGAAGAACCCGGAACTTCCTTCGCGATCCCGCCTTACGCGCTTCGCACAGAAGCAGGACGAAAAGGAAAGTCTGGTGACCTCATCGACCTGTCAACCTCCGGCGCTTACCGGTCCGTCCCCTGTCAGCCCGGTTCCTGCTCGCCGATCTTAACGCGGACGAATCGCCGCTTTCCTCTCTGGACAACGTACGACCCGGGCGGAAGGTGACACCCGGCATCTGCCAGCGTCTCTCCGTCCACCCGGATTCCGCCCTGGGAGATCAGACGCCGCGCTTCAGACGTCGATCCAGCCAGGCCTCCTTCTACCAGTGCGTACGCTACCCACAACGAACCGTCTTCCCCGGGCGTCAGGTGCACGGTTTCCAGCTGCTCGGGCACCTCCTTCGCCCGGTGCACGCGGTCGAATGCTGTCCTGGCCGTGATTGCCGCGTCTGCTCCGTGGTAGCGCCCCACGATCTGTTCTGCCAGCCAGCGTTTCGCGGTCAGGGGATCCGTGGTGGACTGATCTGCTCGTGATCTTCGTTCTTCCGCCGTCGCCCCCGAAACGAGATCGATCCACTCCGCGAGGAGCGAATCCGGAATCGACATCGTACGCCCGAACATCTCGGACGGATCGTCCGTGAGTCCGATGGTATTGCCGTACGACTTGGACATCTTGCGGTCGCCGTCGGTACCACGCAGCAGGGGCAGCAGAACGCAGACCTGCGGCACCTGGCCCGCCCGCTCCTGTAGCGTGCGGCCAAGCAGCAGGTTGAACTTCTGGTCCGTGCCCCCAAGCTCCACGTCCGCTTCGAGCGCGACCGAGTCGTACGCCTGCATCATCGGATACAGGAACTCGACGAGCGTGATCGGTCGCTGTTCGGCAAACCGGATCGAGAAGTCGTCGCGCTCGAGCATACGGGCAACCGTGTATTCCGAGGTCAGGCGCAGCACGTCCTCGAGCCTGAGAACGGACAACCACTCACTGTTTCGGCGAATCTCGGTCAATTCGGGATCGAGAACGCGGAACACCTGGTCTTCGTAGGTCCGGAGGTTGTGCTCGATCTCATCGCGCGTCAGCATAGGCCGGGTATCGCTTCGACCCGAGGGATCCCCGACGAGCGCCGTGAAGTCGCCGATCACGAACACGACCCGGTGGCCAAGATCCTGGAAGGTGCGCAGCTTCTGAATCGAGATCGCATGCCCGATGTGCAGATCGGGCCGAGTCGGATCGAATCCCTGCTTCACGATCAGGGGAACGCCCGTCGCGTCCGAGCGCTCGAGCTTCTGAAGCAGTTCATCCTCGGGGACGATCTCCGACACTCCGTCCCGGATCCGTTCGAGTTGTTCGCGCGGCGGAGGAAACATTCGGGGTGGACGACCTGTAAATGAGGTGCTGGATTCGATCGAATGACGTCCCGGGCGGACCCTCGTGGACCCGCCGGAGAGCGCGAAGGATAGAGATGCCCACAGACGGAAGCAAGAATCGGGTCCCGGCAGTCGAGCGGCTGAAGTCGGCCCTGCGCAACCCGCGGGTCCGCTGGGGACTGGCAACGGGGACTCTCGGTGTGGCCGCTCTTGGTCTTGGTCTGGCGTGGGGAACGTGGTCGCACATCTGCGACGCCTGCCCGTCCATTGCGCAGATCTACGCCTTCGAGCCGAAAGAGGCGACGCGTGTATACGCGGCGGATGGGAGTCTGCTGCACCAGTTCGCGGTCGAGCGACGGACCGCGGTTCCATACGCTTCTATCCCTCCCCACGTCGTAGGTGCCTTCGTGGCGGTGGAGGACCGGCGATTCTGGGAGCACGGTGGGGTGGACTTCCGCCGATCGGCGAGGGCCGCCGCGGAATTTGCATTTGCCGGATACGATGCCGCGGGCGGCAGCACGATCACCCAGCAGCTCGCCGGCAACATCTTCACGGATGTCGTAAACCGGCAGGACATCTCAGTGCGCCGGAAACTGCGGGAGATGAAGGTAGCCCGCTCGCTCGAGCAGGCGTTCACCAAGCAGGAGATCCTCGAAGCGTATCTCAACCAGATCAACTTCGACGGCGTGTACGGAGTCCAGAACGCGTCCCGTCACTATTTCGGTAAAGACGTCCAGCAGTTGAATCTGCCGGAAGCGGCGACGCTGGCTGCGATGCCCCGAGCTCCGCGGCGATACTCGCCTGCTCGCAACCCGGAAAGGGCCGTACCGCGCCGGAACCTGATCCTCGACCTGATGAAGCGGCAGGGGCAGATCACATCCGCCGAGGCGGCCGCGGCCAGGGCGTACCCCCTGCTGCTCCGGGATCGGAGAAACGACCAGAATCTCGCGCCGTATTTCGTAGAGTGGGTGCGGCAGATTCTCATCGAGCGTTACGGCACGCAGCTGTACGAGGACGGCCTACGGATCTACACCAGTCTCAATCCGGTCGTGCAGGCGGTAGCTGATTCCGCGGTCGAGGAACAGCTCGAGTGGATCGAGAAGCAACCCGGATTTCGAGCGCCCACCTACGCAGAGACGCGGGAGTGGTCGGAGGAGCGGCTCGAGGGCTCCAACATGCCGTACATCCAGGGGATCTTCATCGCCGTCGACCCGGAGAACGGCGACGTGCTCGCCATGGTCGGCGGACGCGACTTCGAGGATTCCGAGTTCAACCGGGCGGTCCAGGCACAACGGCAGCCCGGCTCAGGATTCAAACCCTTCGTCTATACTGCCGCGATCGCGTCGGGGATACCGGCCTCGGAAGTGATCCTCGACACGCCCGTTGAGTTCCCCCAACCGGACGGATCGGTATGGTCTCCCAAGAATTTCACGGGCGACTTCGCGGGTCCGCTCACCTTGCGCGACGCACTCCGACAGTCGGTGAACGTAGTCGCGGTCAAGCTGGGACAGCGGGTCGGCATCGAGACCGTGGCCCAGTACGCTCGCCGGATGGGAATCACCACCAACGTTCCGCGGGTGCCGTCCACGGCGATCGGGGCTCCTTCCGTGCGACCGATCGAGCTCACAGAAGCGTATACGACCTTCGCAACACTCGGAATCCGGGTGTCTCCTCGACCGATCCTGCGGGTGGAGAGCACCGAAGGTGACGTGCTGTGGGAAGCACCGGTCGCGCGCGAGGAGGTGCTCGACGAACGGACTGCGTGGATCATGGTGTCCATGATGCGGGATGTCGTGGATCACGGTTCGGGAATCCGTGTCCGGGCGCTTGGGGTTCCGTATTCCGTTCCGGTGGCCGGCAAGACAGGAACCACCAACGAGGTCACGAATGCGTGGTTCCTCGGGTACACACCTGACCTGGTCACGACTTCATGGGTCGGATTCGACCTTCCTGCCCCGATCCGCCGTGATGCGCAGGGAGGGCGAGACGCAGCGCCGATCAATGCGCGCGTGCTCAAGCGGTACTACGAACTGTATCCCACACCCGATCCCTGGCCCCAGCCCGAGGGAATCATCTCCCGGCGGGTGGACCGGACCACGGGACAACTCGCCGGTGAGTGGTGCCCGGCCGAGGACGTCTACACCGAATTCTACATCCTCGGCACCGAGCCCAGGGCGAGCTGCCAGGCGCACGGGCCCTGGGGAACGGTCGATCCGTTGCACGGCGAGGCCACGGACACTCTCGCGGCACCGGTCACCGAGGACTTCGACTTCTGACCCGAGGCGGGCGGCGGTTCAGCGACGCAGCCGCTCCCGCCCCTTCTCGACGGCTTCGGTCAATCGGTCGCTGGTCCTGTCCGCCCGGTCGCGGGCGCGGCCGGCGAGCCGCTTCGTCTCTTTCGCGGTCCGATCGGCGATCCGCTTCGTCTCGTCACGAGCTTCCTCCAGCGCCTCGCTCGCGGTATCGGTGAGCTCTTCCGCTCGGCGGGCCAGCTGGCGCCTCGTCCGCCGCCCGCTCTGCGGCGCAAGGAGCAGTGCAGCGCTCGTTCCGACCAGCGCCCCGAGCGTCAACCCCACGATGAAGCTGAGTGCGTCCCGGTATTCTGAATTGTCCATAATTCCCTCCTCAGTCTGGTCGACGCGACGTTTTCACCTGGGACCTCCCCGGTCATTCGGGGCGCGCGCCGTCCCCTAATCTGCAGCGCCGAGCGTCGGAAACCAACCGGGTGACACCCGCCGCCAATCTCCCCGGCGGGTTGCCGGTACTCTGATGCCGGCTACCTTCTACGGCGCTGGCCGCTACCGGGAGCCGTGCGCGGCGACAGGATCTATCGAATTGTGAGGAGAGATGGGCGCACTCGGCCTGACAGACCCGACGCTTCCGGTACCTTGTGCTGTGTTGCAGACTCTACTGGCTGCGGTCCCCGCGGACGCCAGGGGCGAGCCTGATTCGGTTGGCCACGACACCGGAATCGCGCTCGCAAGATGGATCGGCGAGTCCGGGCCTGACTCTTCTCCGACCTGGGACGCGATCTGCGAAGCGTGGCAGAATCTCGGTCTCGGACGACTCTCCAGGACCGTTCCCGGCCCCGGACTGCTGGAGATCGTGAACGCGGAATCCGGGCTACCGTCCGGCGCACCGGAATTCGGGCGGGGACTGTTGGAAGGCCTCATCGAAGGCCTGGTGTCGGAACCCGTCGGCGTCATAACGACTTCACTCGCCGGCACGAGCGATTCCGGTGCCGACATGTCCGACAGGTATGTCGTGGGGGCGCCCGAATTAATCGCGCGGCTCAAGCCCGGCCACGAGTCCGGACGCAGTATCGGGGACCTGATGGAGGAAATCTGGAGTTGAATGCTGACCAAGGCAGGATCGCTGCCCTCGACTATGGTCGCCGACGAATCGGCGTGGCTGTCTCGGACCCCGGCAGGGTCCTGGCCTCACCGCACTCGACGATCGAGCACCGGTCGCCAGCCGGCGAGCCGCCGGGCGCACTCCTGGAGTTGCTGAAGAAGATCGAACCAACCGAGGTGCTGATCGGCATCCCGCTGAACATGGACGGCAGTGAAGGAGCAATGGTGATCGAGGCCAGGCGATTTGGAGCCCGGATCGGAGAGTTGCTCGGGCTGCCGATCACGGAGCGGGATGAGCGCCTGAGTTCGATCGAAGCGGACCGAAGGCTCCAGGAAGCCGGTCTGCCGCGGGGCAAGCGACGTGAGAAGGGCCGGCGGGACATGATCGCGGCCGCAGTCCTGCTCGAAGACTTCCTGGCGGAGCGCTAGATGATAAGGAGTCGCGGTTTCCGGGGCGTCGCCTTCATGGCGACGTTGGTTCTGCCGATGGCCTGCGGTGGATCTCCTGCGGTGCAGGAAGAATCGCGCGTTCCGGAGGTCGAAGTCACCATCCCGGGCGGTGCGACCGCGGCGCAGATCGGGAGAGAACTCCAGGCCGTCGGACTCGTGCACTACCCGAGGACATTTGCTCTGACTGCCCGCGTGATGGGGTCGGAAGGCAGTCTCAAGGCCGGCCGGTACCGTTTCCCGCTGGACGCCACGTGGTTCGAGATGCTCGAGGCGCTCGAATCGGGTACGATCGAGACGGTCACCCTCACCATTCCGGAGGGCCTGGCGCTTTGGCAGATCGCCGAGCGGGTGGCGGACTTCACCGGGATGGAGGCGGACTCGGTGCGACACCTGCTCGCCGATTCCCTGTTCGTCGCGTCTTTGAACGTTCCGGGGCCGACGCTCGAGGGCTACCTGTTTCCTGATACGTACCGGTTTGCCGAGGACCTGCCGGCGCAGGCCGT
>CALNYN010000044.1:0-90000 GCA_942490755.1 uncultured Gemmatimonadota bacterium | reverse complement strand
GGTACCCGTGCTTCGAGGCCCACACGTCACTCACACCTTCTTGTCAAAAAGCACCCGCCGGAACGCAGCTGAGCCACGTCTCGCGCGGGATCGTAATTCTACTGACTCCATCCGAACCTGTCAAGCAACCGTCTCCACAACTCGCCAGACGTTTGACCCTGCGGTTCGGACAGCCCCAACTATATCCACCCCTCAAGTCACGCGCAAGCCCTGCCGCACCGCTGGTCGAAAGCGGACAGCTGCACCGCGCCTGCCGAGGGACGAACATGGTCGATCGGAGAGGCGTTGTGCACGTGCTTCCGACGCTGCATGCTCACCGCGTGAACCCGCTATCCTCGAAAGGCGTCGCGTGAAGATCGGACTCTACTTCGACGGAGCGCTGCCGGTCCGGCGGTACGGTGGTACCGAGCGGGTGATCGTCTGGCTGGCACGTGGTCTGCTGGAGCTTGGTCACGAACCCGTTATCGTGGCGCGGACGGGCACCCGCCTGTCCACCCTTCCCCGTTCACGATTTGTCGGGCGCGACGATCCGGCAGATGCAGTCGCCGACAACGGATTTCCGACTCGACCCCTGGCTGCCCGATGACATGGACGTGGTTCATTTCCACTCTCGGGTAGCCGGGCGTCTGGACCTTCCGAACCTTACGACGATTCACGGCAACGGAGAGCCGGGCAGCTTCGGACCGACCGATGTCTTTGTCTCCAGGGACCACATGCGCCGGATGCGGGGGGGCAACTTCGTATACAACGGAGTTGATCCTGCCGACTACGAGTTTCGCGCCGACAAGACGGATCAGCTCCTGTTCCTCGGACTGGCGAGCCGACGAGTCAAGGGAGTGGACAGGGCAATCCGGGTCGCGAAGCTGGCTGACAGACGCCTCCTGATCGCCGGAGGCCGCGGACTGACGCTCGATCGACGGATCTCCTGGGGAGGACTCGTGGACGATGTCCAGAAACGAGACTTGCTCGCCGGCGCCTGCGCGCTGTTGAATCCGATCCGATGGCAGGAACCCTTCGGACTCGTGGTGATCGAAGCGCTCGTCAGTGGGACTCCGGTCCTCGCCTCGCCGCTCGGGGCGATGCCCGAGCTAGTGACGCCGCGGGTGGGAGCCCTATGTGAGACGGATGATGGAGTTCGTCGAGGCGATCGACCGGATCCACGAGTGGGACCCGCTTGAATGTCGGCAACGCGTGCTCGACGGCTTCACCCATACGGTCATGGCCGGCAACTATGTCACCCTGTATCAGGGTGCGGTGGCCGGTCTCCTGGACCGCTAACGACCGAGTGAAGCGAGTTGTTTCTCCAGGACCAGCCCGGTAGCTTCCGATAATGTCCAGTGACTCGCCTCCGGTCTCCGGTGTCTCCATCGTTCGCAACGCCACGATCCTCGACTATCCCGTCGAAGTCGCGCTCCTGTCGATCTTACCGTTGGTCGAAGAACTGCACGTCAACGTTGGCCTCGGCGATGACGACACGATCGACCGCGTGCGGAGCCTCAGTGATCCGCGAATTCAGATTCACGTCACGGACTGGGGAGACTCTTCGGGTCGCCGGCTGAGGGACCTGGCCGATGAAACGAATCGAGTCCTCGATCGGTGCAGACATGATTGGGCGCTGTACATCCAGGCGGACGAGGTCCTGCACGAAGAGGATCTGCCGGCAGTTCGCAGAGCGTTGCGCCGGGCCGCCGGACGTGAGGAGGTCGAGGGATTGGCATTCGACTACCATCACTTCTACGGCTCTGCCGACTGGGTCTGGACAGGGCGAGCATCGTATCGCGCGGAGGTGCGAATGGTCAGGCGCAGTTCCGGAGCACAGTCATTCAACGACGCGCAAGGATTCCGAATTCAGGGTCGTCTGCCTCGAGTCCTGGATTCCGGCGGCAAGATCTTCCACTACGGATACGTGAAGAGCGAGCAGGCCCTGTCGGCCAAACTCAGGTTGAAGAATGAATGGTGGGGGGAAGATCCTGATCGGGCGACGGAATGGGAGTTCGAACTCCCTCCGGGTCTGGAACCGTTTCGGGGCACTCATCCCGCGGTGGCCATTCCGTGGATCGAAGCGCGTGACTGGCCATTCGATCCTGCTACGGCCAGACCTCAGCCCCTCACATGTCGGACGGCAAAGATCAGGTTGTCAAACACGATCGAGCGACTGACCGGCAAGCGGCTGCTCGAGCACCGGACATTTCAGCGACTGGAAAGATGAATCTGGAGACTGTTCGAAGACGGAAGAAACGGGAGGGTGAGCGACGGGAATCGAACCCGCGACCTCCAGGGCCACAACCTGGCGCTCTAACCGACTGAGCTACGCCCACCACGTTCAGACGCCCGGAATGTACTCGGCAACCCGTCTTCGGCAAGCCCGGCGTATCGCGAACGAGTGGGGGCGGATACCTTCACGGCCGTTCGCTGGAAGCAGGATCGCGAGAAACGACCGTGTCCCGCACTCGGTTCGAAACAACCCGGATATTGAATGTCGAAGCTGTCCATCGGAATCGTTGGTTTGCCCAACGTCGGGAAGTCTACCCTCTTCCAGGCGCTGACCGCCGTTTCGGTACCCGCTGAGAATTACCCGTTCTGCACGATCGATCCGAACATCGGAGTCGTCGAGGTGCCGGATCCGAGGCTGAAACACCTGGCGGAGATCGTCAAGCCTCCCAGAGTCGTATCAAACGTGGTCGAATTCGTCGATATTGCAGGTCTCGTGGCGGGAGCCTCGAAGGGCGAGGGGCTCGGCAACAAGTTCCTGCAGCATATCCGGGAAGTCGACGCGATCGCGCATGTCGTGCGATGCTTCGACGATCCGGCCGTCGTGAATACGGGACATCTCGAGGACCCTGACGAGGACCGTGCGACGATTGAACTCGAGCTGGAGCTCTCAGATCTCGAAATCGTCTTGCGGGCGCTGGACAAGGCGGAACGACGAGAACGCAGCGGCGACCGCGACGCTGCAACCGTGGCCCCCGTGCTTCGAGAACTGCGAGATGCGCTGGATGCAGGCATTCCCGCCAGGCGTGTGGAGCTGGATGCAGAGGAAGATCGCCTGGTCCGCTCGCTCGGACTGCTGACCCGCAAGCCGATGCTGTACGTCGCGAATATCGACGAGGATGAACTCGCCGCCGGCTGCCCGCACGCGGCCAAGTTGCGTGACGCAGTGCGGAAGGCAGACCCGGAGGCGGAGGTGGTGGAAGTGTGCGCGCACCTGGAATCGGAGCTCCTGGCCCTGGAGCCGAGCGAGAGATCCGAGTTCCTGGCGGCGCACGGACTCGCCGAGAGTGGACTCTCGGGTCTGATTCGGACGGGTTTCAGAATGCTCGGCCTGCAGACCTTCTTCACAATCGGAGAGAACGAAGTCAGAGCGTGGACCGTACGCGTCGGAGCAAAGGCGCCCGAGGCCGCCGGTCGAATTCATACTGATTTCGAGCGGGGGTTCATCCGGGCGGAGACGATGGCGTACGACGACTTCGTCGAAGCCGGGTCCATGAAGCGGGCACGGGAACTCGGCCAGGTGCGCCTGGAGGGAAAGGAATACGTCGTTCGCGATGGCGACATTCTCCTTTTCCGGGCCGCTCCGTGACCGGTCGAAACCCCAGACCCTGTTTGGCCGTATAAGGGACAGGACGGGTACACCGGCCGTGGTGATCTGCCAGCGGCAGGATCCTTGTCGGCGAGTTTACGCGAGGGAGCGATGCAAGGAGAGGACGGACAGTACCGCGAAGGACTGGGCTTTGCGCTCTGGGCGTTGTGGATCGCGGGCCTGGCCGGAATTCACCGGATATATCTCGGTAAGTACGGGACAGGGATTCTGTATCTCCTGACCTTCGGCCTGTTCGGGATCGGTCAGATCGTGGACCTGTTCCGGATGAAGACGCTGGTCCGAGAAGCCAACATCCGGGAGGGGTATCTTCCGCATCCACGCATGGCGAACTACCTGGTCGACCCTCAACCCGTCACGCTCGTCGCCCCCCAGAAGCCTCTCAGGCAGCGACTGCTGGAATCCGCCATGGGGCACGGTGGAGCCATCTCCGTAACTCAGGGCGTAGCCGATACGGGAGCCACCTTCGAGGATGTGGAGGAGGCACTCGGGGACCTGCTGAAGACAGGATATGTCGACGTGGACAATGCGCCCGGAACGGGCGTCGTGATCTACCGCTTCACAGAAATCTCCTGATCAGGAGCGACGCGAGAGCCGGTCCCGATCAGGAGAACCAGCAGCTACTCGCTCGCGCGCAGCAGATCGTCAATGTAGCGCGCCACCGCGTCAATATCGCGGTACTTCAGGCCGACGAGTCCCCATGACGGCATTTCGCTTTCGTGCCCGACGTAGATCGACTGGCGAATCTCCGGAAGATTGCCCGCCTTTTCCCAGTCGACCGCCACCAGGTTCGGCATGTCCAGATTCGCTGCCATGGCTGTCTCGCCCTGCCCCTGGCCGTCGGACCCATGACATGTCTGGCAACTGAACGACCACACGACACCGCCCCGTTCCCACATGTCGTTTTCGCTCGCCCACTGAATCGTGTCGAACGCGGCTGGATCATAGGCCGCCGCGGCCTGCGCTACTGAGTCCGCCCTCGCAGCCAGCCTCGCATCGTTCGCCGCGGCTCGCTGCTCCTCCGCGCTCGGACCACCACATGCCGAAATCAGGGCTACGGCTGTAAACGCGCCGAGAAACCGGATACGCATCTTTCCCCTCTCGCTCGGGTCCAAGAATCCGGCCGGACGGTTCAAGCTGCGAATTCCGGCCTAAACGGGCAAGACCTGCAAGGGTACGCACATCTGGCCAGACCGGCTGAGCCGGCCGCAACGAGTCACATTCCTGCCCCGGCAGCCCACGAATCGGATTCGGGGTTGACTCGGGAATCACGACTGCTTCACTTTTGTAGTCGGGTGTCGCGCAACCGGCCGAGGCTGAAGAAACCACTGGCGCCGGGACCCGGAACACCGAGGCGGCGATCGGGCCCCATCTCCGGAGAAATTGCTTGGATCATCTCGTCAAGGCCGTGCGCTGGGTTATCGCGCTCCCCGCCGCGTTTCTGGCTGCCTCCGCCATCTGGTTTCTCGCCGGCGCATCCCTCGACGCTTTCGGAATCAACTTCCCCGACTGGCGGTTCTTTCTCGTCATGGCATATGCGTATCTGGCGGCCGGATTCGTATTCGCCGGTACGGCGACGAAGCTTGCACCGGCGCGCAGGACCATCGTCGCGCTGTCGATGATCGGGATTGCACTGGGAGGGGCCCTGGTGCTCGTGCTTCGCGGCGATCACGGATTCGCGGCGAGCGTGATCTTCGGCCTTTCGCTTCTCGCCGGGGCAATCGGGTATGCCCTGCGTCTGCGAGGATTCAGCGAGGCCCTGGTGGCGGAAACCTGAGTCGCGCCTCGGAAGCAGGACAGGTCAGAGCGCAGGGCCGAACAAGACCGAATTCCACACCAGCCGGTATCCTCCCCTCCAATAGCCACGGAATGCGGGATAGGCGTGAATCCCGATCACGCGGCCGCGACCCTTCTGTTCCACGGAAACCGCTGCCGCGCCCGATACCTGCGGCTGACGTGCATCCGACAGCCAGCCACTCAATCGCGGACTGTCGGAGTAGACACCCACCGTGCTGCCCGGAGTCGGTGCCGGATCGAAGAACGTTCCACCCGTGACGAATAGTGGCAGCCTGTCTCCAATGCCGAATGAGAGAGGGTGCGTCGGATCGAGGCGAGCCTCCAGGATCGCGCCGGAGATCGATTGGGCGCTTCGAGCCGTGCCCAGGTCGCTCCAGTCCGTGCCTGAGAGGAGGGAGTCGGTATCGAACGGGCGTTCTTCGAGTTCCAGCAGCCCGGCTTCGGTTGCCCAGGAATTCCCCGAACCGATCACGAGCAGCGTGCCCCCGGACTGAACCCATTCCGATATGGGCTCATTCGCCGATTCCACGACCGATCCTCCGCCAACGATCATCACGTCGTACCGGTCGAGCCCGGCCCGTGGAACACGATCCACGTCCAGCAATGTCACGGGCAGTCCGGTTTCGAGACTCAGCAGGTGCCACAGCTCACCGGCTCGATTGCCGGACAGTCCCCGTCCGGTGAGGATCGCGATCTCCGGGCGCGTGACCAGTCGTGCACTGGGTCCTCCGAGATCGGGACCAGCTACCGTGAGGGCGGACGACAGGGTCGCCAGTTCCGCCCCTTCATCGAGCGCGAGGTCGGCCAGGAGAGGAGCCAGGTCCGCATGCGGGACGAGCTGTCGGTCCCGACGCGGGGCGAGCAGCACCGTTCCGGCGGTGAATTCGCGCTCGGCGCCTCCGGCATCGGCTGTGAACGAACGAGTGATCAGGCGCGCCTCGAAGCCCTCGTCGATCCACCGCACCAGACTCCGGGCTGCCGCTGCACTGCCCCACGACAGCAACCAGCCGACGTTGGAAGGACCGGGAACGACTGCCTCAGACTCCAACCCGGCGGCCGGCTGGAACTCGGCCCCGAGGGCAGCGCGGGAGATCCCGTCCACTGGAGCCGCTGCGACGTCATACGCCAGTGGTAGCGTCCACGTGGATACGTCGTAGAACACCGAATCTCTGAACTCGGTCACCCGCTCCATCATTGTCTTGAGGAGGCGTCCCTGCGGCTGCCGGAGCGGGACAATCAAGGCGTCCCCGGGTTCGTACCGAACGTCATTCGTCTCAACGGAAACTGAATTGTCGTACACGCGGATACCATGCAGGTACAGCAGGGTCGCGAGAGCCGCCGATCTGGTCCCGTCGGCGGTCTGATCAATTACCCATGCATCATACCTCAGGTCGTCCGCCCAACTGTCAACGCCACCATAGAACTCGCGCTGGTTCGACAGGAGTTCCACCCGCTGACTTACGGCTGCTTCGAGGCTGGAAAGGGTGGCCACAAACTGATTCCGGATCGACCGCGCGTACTGGAGGATTCCGGCGCTTGTCTCTACGGCCCGAGAGCGTGATGAGGCCTGCTCGAACAGAATCCCGACCGCACCATTCAGGTCCGGGTATGTGGACCCCTTGCCGTAGAAAAAGTCGTCGAACGACTCACCGCTGTAATACGGCTGTCCGATGCGGTCGAACGCCCTGGCGTGATACTCCCCGATTCGGGAGGTCAACTGCTGGTTCATTTCGGGCGTGTTTGGATTTGTGCGCTCTGCCACGCCCGGCTGGAAGAAGAACGTCGCGTTCCCACCCATTTCGTGGAAATCACACAGAAGCTGCGGGCGCCACGAACCAAACAGCGCCAGCCTGGCACGTGACTCGGGCTGTGTCAGGGGAAGCCAGTCTCGATTCAGGTCGAACCAGTAGTGGTTGGTCCGTCCACCTGGCCATGGCTCGTTGTGTTCCCGATCCTGCGGGTCAGTCGTGGGCTCCGCCCCGCGATTCCCGTTCACCCAGTCGACGAACCGATCCCTGCCGTCCGGATTCAACATCGGATCGATGATCACGACGAGGTTCTCCAGCACCGGGTCGACCGCGGCTCCCTGTCCGGCGGCGAGGTGGTACAGGGCCAATAGCGAGGCCTCGGAACCGCTCGCTTCATTTCCATGCACGCTGTAGGCCAGGTAGACCACGGCCGGCATCGACTCGAGCTGCGATGCAGACACAGCATGCGGAGAGTCGAACAGCCGGAGATTCTGGGCTCGAATCTCCTCCAGTCGGGCCAGATTCGAAGCGGACGTCACGACCGCATGCACGAGCTGCCGGCCTTCGTGTGTCGCGCCATGGACCTCGAACTGGACCCGGTCGCTCGCAGCCGCCACTGCCTTGAAGTAGCGCACGACCTCGTCAGGCCGTGTGTGCCGTTCGCCGATCCGATACCCGAGAACATCCTCCGGCCGCGGGATCGCTGCTGCATACTCAGACACCCCTGCCGGTATGAAGGACTCGGACAGCGGCAGTTCTTGAGCCCGGCACGGCAGTGCCATTACCAGGACCGGGACCAGAGCCGACGAGAGGGTCCGCCCGAGACCCGGGACGAATGAGAGGAGGCCCGTCGCGGGCGCACGGTCAGACCAGCAGCGATAAGGGAATGTCACGGGCATTGCTCCGGGAAGAAGGGACCGGCCGAGAAGATTAGTCGGCTCCGGCCACAGCGGACAGCCCGGAGGCCGAGTCCTTTCGCGCAGCTGCCGTCCGAGTCGATTCGCCCCCCCTGTGTCAGCGATCCGAAGTCAGGCTCGCGGTAGCTTCCGCTTCCTCCTCTTCGTAGCGCACCTCCCACGCTGGCGGCTCACCGCCCGGTCCCATCAGGTAGTGCTCGAGCCAGCGCAGGCTCCTGAGATTGTAGTCCAGTCGGGCCGCCGCCCGAGCGTTTCCATGGCCCTCGCCCGGGTAGAGGATGAGTCGCACGGGAGCGGAGCCGCGCAGCTTCAGATTCCGGTACATTTCGATCGACTGGTCAGTCGGGACGCGTGGATCCTCCTTGCCGTGCAGGATCAAAAGCGGGGTTCTCGAGCTGTCCGCCCAGAAAATCGGACTCCGCTCGAGGAAGAACTGCCAGTCATCCCAGGGATGCATGCGCTGGTGGACGAGGAACATCTCCTCGGGGATGTCGCTCACGCCGTCCTTGGAGATCGTATTCGAGATCCCGACGAACATCACGCCTGCCGCAAACCGGTTTGAGTAGCGCGTCGTGAGCCAGCCCGTGGCGTAGCCGCCGTACGATCCCCCGGTCACGCCGACCCGGGCGGAGTCCGCGACCCCGGTATCGATCAGGTAATCGACACCGTCCACGATGTCGTCGAATTCCTTCCCGGCGAAGTCCCCGTGGTCCAGCATGCTGAATTCGACGCCGCGGCCGGTGCTGGCGCGGTAGTTCGGGTAGAACACGGCGAAGCCGTTTGCGGCTGCAACCTGGCCGGGGGACGAATACCCGGTGAGCCAGCCGTTACGCTGGTGCGCTTCGGGCCCGCCGTGCACGACGACAATCGTCGCAGCTGCGCGCCTGCCATCCAGCGGCTTGATCAGCAGTCCCTCCAGCCGAAGGCCATCGGCCGCCGTCCACTCCACGACCTCCTGCGGCGCCAGATTCCGGCTGGCCAGCCACGGGTTGGAATCCGTCATTCGCCGCGGAACACTCGCGCCGGAGCCGACGAACAGCTCCGCGGGATGGGTCGGGGTGTGACCGATGAACGCGGTCGTCTCGACGCCCACCGGCGCCGACATGCTGGTGAACACCAGGTCGCCGCCGTCGATCAGCGTTCGATCGCTCGAACCATCTACCCGCACTTCGCCGATCCGGGTCTCGACCCCCTCGTCCGCCACGTAAGCCAGCGTTCCCCGGTCTCGCCACTGAAAGCTCGAGATATGCCCCTCGAGGCCGGGCAGCAGATCTCGAAAACTCCCGTCCGAAGCCCCGGCGACCATCAGACGACCCTCCTTCGGGTCGTTGATCGATTCTGCTGATACGAACGCCACGTGCTGTCCGTCCGGGCTGAAACCGACCTGGCCCAGCTTCCCCGGATTCTCGATCCGCGTGACGATCGTGCCGCTCGCCACATCGACGATCTGCAGGCGGCGATTCATGTACCGGTCATCGACGAGCGGCGTCGGCGCGAGCGCCACTACCAGGCGATCGCCGCCGGGCGACCAGTCGATCGTACTCGCATCACCGTCGAGTGACAGCCTGCGGGCCGAGCCCTCCCGGCCCAACTCTGCGACCCACACGGCCGTGAACGGATCGTCCTCCTCGTATACCTCCTGCCGGAATCCCTTCTTCCGCATCTCCACCACGTACTCGGACTCCTCGTCCCGACTCAGGAAGGCGAGTTTCTGACCATCCTGGCTGAGGACATAGCCGGAGATCCCGGTCTCGTGCTCGAAGATCTTCGTGGACTCTCCACCCTGGACGGAGATCGAATAGAGGGACGTAGCGTTGTCCCCTTCCCGCCGCGCCAGGTATGTGACGGAAGCGCCGTCCGGCGTCCAGGCAGGCGAACTCACGCGCAGGTCGCCGCCCACGTATTCGCGGGAAGTTCCGGAGGCCACATCCAGCACATGCAACCTGCGCCAGGCGGTTCCGTCGCTCTCCGCCAGCGGATTCCGGGGCACGCTCACCAGGAAGGCCACCCGCTGACCATCGGGGGAAACCACCGCGGTGGAGACGGTCCGAATCCTCGCCACATCGTGCGGCGTCATGCCTCCGTTGGATGACTGAGCTTGCAGTGACCCGGCGAGCCCGAGTGACAGCACTCCGGCCAGCGCCATGCGCCGGGCGGACCTGGTCCAATCTCCGATTCCCATCAGAGCGTCCTCCCTGAAGACAGTGTGGTGCAATTGGTTCGCTCTCGTCGCCGCGTCCGATTCCGCTTTGATCAGAAGGGCGACTCCGCGAGGATCTTGCTCACTTCATCCCACGCCCCCGGATTCCACGCGGGAGCCTCGGGGTCCTGCGCCACTTCCCACCCGACCCAGAATGCCAGCCGCGCCACCCTCGCCAGCTTGTCGGCGTCGATGCTGTCCACCTCATCCGATGGCGCGTGGTAGTCGTCGTGCAACCAGGTCGTATAGAAGATCGCGGGGATTCCTTCCCGCACGAACGCCACGTGGTCGCTGCGGAAGAACGCGTTCTCAGACGGATCGGGGTCGGGTGCAATCACCAGCCCGATGTCCGGATGGGAGGCCGCGACGCTCGAGGACAGATCGCCAAGTGAGCTGTATTCCCCACCGATCGCGATCAGCGTGTCCGGAGCATTCCGCCCTACCATGTCGGCGTTCACGTTGGCGACGACTGCTTCGATCGGCACAGTCGGATGGGTCGCCCAGTGCCGTGCCCCGAGCAGACCCTTTTCCTCGCCGCTCACCGCCAGAAATACCACGGAGCGCCGGGGAGGCTCGGGCAAGGAGCTGAACGCCCGGGCCACTTCCAGCACGAGTGCCGTACCCGAGGCGTCATCATCGGCGCCGTTGTAGATCGAGTCACCGTCTGCATCCGGCGCTCCGATTCCGACATGGTCGAAATGGGCCGAATACACGACGTAGGTGTCACGCAGCTCCGGATCGGAACCTTCCAGCACGCCGATCACGTTTGGCGGCTGGAACTCAACGCGCTCGATCATCGCCCGGATCGTAACGTCCAGGCCGAGTTCAACGATCCCTGGCACGAAGTCCGCCGAAGGCTCGGCTGGAGCCGCAACGTCGATATCCAGCCCTTCTGCAGCGAACAGCTCTCCCGCGGCCGACCGTAGGACGCCGACGACGGGAATCTCCTGTGGCGGCAGACCGCCCACCTGGCCCACGATCTGGGGAATCGCCTCGGCCGGAAGCGAGGGGTGGAGAATCAGCAGCAGCCCACTGGCGCCGGCTGCCGTCGCCGATTGGATAAGGCTGAACATCTCCATTCCGAGGCTCTCCCCGGCCGTGACCGCAACGATCCTTTCGCTCGCACGCTCGTCGAACACAGCCCGGGACGCGGGCCCAGCATACACGACCGGTCCCTCCACCTGGGCCCGTTCCGCTGTGACGGGCATCGCAAACCACTGTTCCCCGAACGCCAGCGATGCTCCACCCTTCGAGCCGGTGGCGCTGAGTTCGGACCCGGCGGCGTCGAAGCTCATGCGCTCATACGGATATCGCTGCAGCCACCCACCAGCATCTCCACCGGGCTGCAGTCCGAGCGCTTCGAACCGCCGGGCGATGTACTCGGCGGCGGCCTCGAGCCCGGGACTGGGAGTGTCTCGTCCCGCAAGTTCGTCGCTCGCCAGAAAGGCCACGTGCGCACGCACGTCTCCGGCACCGATAAGGCTGGCTGCACGCGACGCGGCCAGAGACGATTCGGGGGGCGAAACCGGTGCTGGCGGCTGGTTCGACGAACAGCCGGCCGACATCAGTGCCAGCGCGGCCGTGAATGTCCACAGGGTCGAAATGCGGCCCATAGAAACCTCCGTTGTATGGCCAGTCGGCCATCCGGATATGGACGGGCCGCCTGCTCGATATTTGCGGCGTTGGCGCAGCACGTGCAAGGCAGCTGTTACCGCCCCCCTCGACTCCGACGGAACTGCTTCACATGTTGCGGCCATGTCGAATGAACTCATCCTCGAGGGCCTGCGAGTCCTGGAACTGGCCGGCGTACTCGCCGGTCCGGCTGCCGGCATGTTCCTCGCCGAACTCGGCGCGGACGTGATCAAGGTCGAGAACCCGGCGACGGACGGAGACGTAACCCGTGGCTGGCACCTGCCTCAGGAACCGAGGGACACGGGCGTGTCCGCATATTTCTGTGCGGCGAACTGGGGTAAGCGATCAATCGCGGTCGATCTGCGAGACCCGGCAGGCCGCGAGCTGATCCAGTTGCTCGCAAGGCGCAGCGATATCGTGCTGGCCAGCTACCGGCCCGGCCAGGCGGAGGCCCTCGAGGTAGATGCCGAATCGCTGATGCGACTGAACGATCAACTGATCTATGCCGAGGTCACCGCATACGGTCGCGGCGACCCGCGTCCGGGCTACGATGCGCTGCTGCAGGCCGGAACGGGTTTCATGGCGATCAATGGAGAACCCGGGGCACTTCCCCTCAAGATGCCGGTCGCCCTGATGGACCTGCTCGCAGCACACCAGTTGAAGGAGGGAATCCTGCTGGCTTTGCTTGCGAGGGAGCGCACGGGTTCCGGCACCCACGTGACGACTTCGCTGGTCCGTTCCGGGCTGTCATCCCTCGCCAACCAGGCGACAGGCTGGCTGGCGACCGGGGTTGTCCCGGCAGCGCTCGGCTCGGGGCATCCGAGCGTCGTCCCGTATGGCGAGGCATGGGAATGCGCCGCCGGCGAACCCGTGGTGCTGGCCGTCGGCACAGATCGACAGTTCGCGAGGCTGTGCGCGGCGGTAGAAGCCCCCGAACTGGCATCCGATCCCAGGTTCACTCTCAACGCAGACCGGGTCGTCCACCGCGATGCGCTTCGGGCTGAACTGGCCCCGCGGATTGCTTCATTGTCCCGCGATGCGCTTCTCGCGTCGCTCTCGGCTGCGGGGGTACCCGCCGGGCCCGTGTGGAACGTGGCCGAAGCCCTGGGAGGACCGGACGCCGATCCATTGCTGCTTCGATCGGGAGACCGTGTTGGCCTGCGCACGGTAGCTCTCGACGACGGATTCGAGACGGTCGTCGCGTTGCGCCCGCCGCCGGACCTGTCGGCTGATGCCGAGTCGATCCTCGGGGTGGATCTCGGTTTGTCAGCCGCGCGACGAGCCGAATTGTACGACAGGGGCGCGGTCGTCCCGCCGGGTGGCTCGCGTGGCTGACAGCGGCAGCGCAGCCGGACGCGAGGGATGGGCTACCGGTCGAGTCGAACTGGCGGAACGGCCGTCACTCGAGGTGTACGGTGAAGATGTTCGCTTTCCGGTAGGTCGGATCTGGTGCGTTGGCCGGAATTACGCCGCGCATGCAGCGGAAATGGAGCCCGACCCCGAGCTGCGGAGGAACCCCGATCCACCGTTCTTCTTCCTCAAGCCGTCTACGGCTCTCGTCCCCGGCGGTGGTCCAGTTCCCTACCCGCCGCGGACCACGCTGCTGCACCATGAAGCCGAGCTGGTCGTCGCTCTCGGTCACGGGGGCAGAGACGTCGCGACGGAACATGCACTCGAACTCGTGTTTGGATACGGGGTCGGGCTCGACCTCACGCGCCGGGACGTACAGGGGGAGGCGAAGAGCAAGCGTCGGCCCTGGAGCCTGGCCAAAGGATTCGATGCATCCGCCCCCTGCTCGGCCCTCGTGCGTTGCTCTCGCATAGGACACCCGGGCCGGGGTCGGATCACTGCGACCGTCAATGGCGAAATCCGGCAGGACGGCGACATGTCCGAGCAGATATGGGCTGTCCCGCAGCTCATAGCGGAGCTCTCGAACGAGGTCGAGCTTCTGCCGGGCGACCTGCTATTCACAGGCACTCCAGCCGGGGTCGGTCCGCTGCGCGTCGGGGACCGTGTGGTGGCGGAAATCGAGGGGGTCGGCAGGCTGACGGTCGAAATCGCCGCTCCCGCCTGATTCGATCAGGAAAGAAAGCGGTCCCGGAATTCCCCGTCGGGCCTCGGACAGATGTCCTTCCGGCCGAACCAGCGATACCGATTCCGGGCCACGAGCTGGTACGCAGCTTCTCTCAGCGGACGTGGTAAGATCCGCAGTACGCCCAGCGCTCGCCACGGCAGACCGAGTTGAGCGAAAATTCGAATCACCGCATCACTGCGCACGTATGTCGCGCCGTCCTGCACGAGGATTACGCTGTCCACGGACCTGCCCTCGACGAGCCCGTCCCCGACGATCTCCCCGCCGGTTCGGGACTCGAGAGTCGCGAATCGAAACACGGAATCTCTGTCATGCGCGAGAATGAACCGGACGGCGGCATGACAGAGGTTGCACACGCCGTCGAACAGGATGATCGGGCCGTCTCTTCGCGTAGCGGACATCAGCGAATCATAGCCAGAGGGTGATTGACGCGGAACTCGGCGAGCCCAAGCTTGCGCGGCACCGAGTCGCCCATTTACCGATCCCTGGAGACCAGATGTCAGGACGGACCCTTCCGCCTTCGGCCTACGAACCGAAACCCGGTGAACAATTCGTCCCTCTGACCGCCGGCGAGACGCTGACCGAATTCACGATCAAGGCAGTCGCGACAGGCATCGTGCTGGGCGTCGTGTTCGGCGCGGCCAACACCTATCTGGGCCTCAAGGCCGGCCTGACGATCAGTACCTCCATTCCGGTCGCGGTGCTCACGGTGGTCGCATTCCGAGTGATGGGAGCGTTTGGACTCAAGCACTCGATTCTCGAGACGAACATGTCTCAGACCGTCGGGTCGGCGAGTTCGTCGGTTGCGTCGGGCGTGCTGTTTACGATCCCCGCCCTGTTCATGTGGGGCATGGACCCGGCATGGCTCCAGTTGACTCTGCTGGCGATGAGCGGTGGACTCATCGGGGTCCTCGCCATGGTACCGCTGAGGCGATATCTGATCCAGCGAGAGCACGGCACCCTCCCCTATCCCGAGGGAATGGCGTGCGCCGAGGTCCTCGTTGCGGCGGAGGAAGGAGGAGAGCAGGCGTCGGGCGTCTTCTGGGGGATCGGTGTCGGAATGTTGTTCAAGCTCGTTACGGACGGCTTGAAGCTCGTCCCGGGCAAATTCGCGATCGGTCTTCCGTTTCGCGCCAGCCTGTCGGCGAGCGTCTCACCGCCGCTGATCGGCGTCGGGTACATCCTCGGGATCCGAATCGCCACCGTGATGGTGGCGGGAGGAGCCCTGTCGGCCCTGGTGATCATACCGGCGATCTACCTCTGGGGCTCAGGTCTTACCGAGCCGCTCTTCCCGGAGACGGAGAAGCTGATTCGTGACATGAGCTCCACGGAACTCTGGAATCGCTATGTCCGGTATATCGGGGCCGGGGCCGTCGCCACGGGAGGGATCATTACGCTGATCAAGTCCATCCCGACGATGATCGAGTCGTTCAAACTCGGACTCAGCCAGATATCCCGGCGTGGTCGTGATGGTGAGCAGCTGATTCTGCGCACCGATCGGGACCTCAACTTCGGACTCGTGCTTGGAATCGTTGGCGTCGTGCTCCTCGTACTTACACTCGTGCCAGGTATTCTCGGGGAGTTGGATTCGATTCCGGTTCGCGCTATGGCTTCTCTCTGTATCGCCATTTTCGCGTTCTTCTTCGTTACCGTCAGTTCGCGCATCGTCGGGCTCGTCGGCGTTACGTCGAACCCGACTTCCGGCATGACGATAGCCACCCTGCTCGGCACGAGCCTGATCTTCCTGCTTCTCGGGTGGACCGACACGGCCGGAAAGGCGACCGCCCTGATGGTTGGCACCGTCGTGTGCATTGCAGCATCGATCGCCGGGGACACCTCGCAGGACCTGAAGACCGGCTTCATTCTCGGCGCGACGCCTTACAAGCAACAGATCGGAGAGTTGATCGGCGTCGTGACTTCGGCCGGCGTGGTCGTGCTGGTCGTGATGCTGCTGAACGGAACGGTGGAGGGCGGACTCGGGGGGGCCGAGCTGCCCGCGCCGCAGTCCGTGCTGATGAAGCTGGTAATCGACGGCGTGCTGGATCAGAACCTGCCATGGTCTCTGATCCTGATCGGGATCGGGATCGGACTCGCGGCATCGATGTTCAAGATCCCCGTCCTGGCATTTGCAGTCGGTGTCTATCTTCCGCTGTATACGATGGCGGCAGTGTTCCTGGGCGGGCTGCTGCGCTGGACCCTGACCCGGAAGGTGCCCCTCGATGAGGCCGAACGTCGGCGGGAGCGCGGAATCCTGTTCGGGTCCGGACTGGTGGGAGGAGGTGGCCTGACGGGTGTCCTGCTGGCGCTGTGGGTCGCGGTGAGCGGTGGCAAACCGATCCAGGGGCTCGGCATCACGCTTCCCCACGTGGTGGACGAAGCTCTTGCCCTGCTGACGATCGGCGCGATTCTGTGGAGCATGGCCTGGTTCATACGGCGCGGCGAAGCATGACCGCCGCGCCGTATGAACCGGTGATTCCCGTCAGATCTTGAGCAGGACCAGTAGTACGAGCAAGATCGCGATCACGATCAAGCAGGTCTTGTCACGATCAGTTCTGCCGACCCTCGCCGGCAGTGCTTCCAGCGCTTCCGGTGAACTGCATGATGACCGTTCGCCTGCGTGGTCTATTGTCGAAGTCACACAGGACGACCTGCTGCCACGTTCCCAGCGTCGGTCTTCCCCGCTCGATCGGGATCGACAATGAAGGTCCCATCAGCGCGGCCCTGACGTGCGAGAAACCGTTCCCGTCTCCCCAACGACGGTCGTGGGCATAGTCAGACCCGCGGGGAGCGATCGTCTCCATCGTCCGCCGCAGGTCTTCGAGCGCGCCAGACTCGAATTCGATGGTCGTGATTCCGGCAGTGGACCCGGGGATGAACACGACCAGGATTCCATCCCAGGCCGCGTGCGCGGCGAGAAACTCCTCGATCGGGCCGGACAGGTCCAGGATCGATCCGTCTCCATCCGTCGACAGTTCCGTTCTTCCGGTGACGGCAAGCGACGCAAGCACCACCGCCTGGTCTATCTCAATTCGCGCCACAACGGCCGGAACCACCAGAAGTCCTTGAATACCCAGGCGAGGATGATCCAGGCCACGAGTATCCAGACCCACACTCCCATGACTTCGCCACGCTTCCAGTGCATGCAGTTTCCCTCTGCTATCGACATCGTCGTCGCCACCTGGCGCCCAACCTGCCCGCCGCAGCCTGTCGGCAGAAAGCTAATCGAAGCGGGCTACGGGTTGTAGAGTGGGTCCGCCGCACGGACCATGCCGCCCGGCGGACCCGGCTCTCAGATCGCCCATTCGGGGACTATCACTCGCGGGTGCGACCGCCTATGCCGCCAGGCGTTCCAGCGTAGCTACAAGGACTCGCCAGAACGGCTCGACGGACGGCACTTTCACTCTCTCGTCGGGAGAATGAGGGAATTCGATCTGCGGCCCGAACGAGATCATGTCCATGCCCGGGTACTTCTCGCCGATGATCCCGCACTCCAGGCCGGCGTGCACAGCCCCGACCTCTGCATCCTGCCCCGTCACGGACCGATAGACTTCCGCCATGACAGCCAGGACAGCGGACGAAACGTCGGGCTTCCACCCTGGATAGCCGTCTTTCTCCGCCACACTGGCCCCCGCGAGACCTCCAATGGCCCGAATCCGCTGTCGAACCGCTGCGAGAGCGGACATCACGGAGCTGCGGGTGCTCATGAGGATCTTGACCGAATCCTGCTCTACCGCGACAACGGCGAGGTTGGTGCTGGTCTCTACGAGGCCCTCGATGTCGGGACTCATTCCGAGCACGCCATGCGGAAGCGCAGTGAGCAGTTCCAGCACCCGTGTCGTTCCGGAATCATTGATCGCCTCAGCCGGCGGCTCGACTTCGCCGACGGTCCATGCGAAGCCAGGATCGACGGTCGCGAGCTCGATGTCCACCGCCGCCAATTCAGCTTCGAGCAGACCGGCGATGTCTCCGGAATCACTTGAGGCACAGACGATTACCGCATGCGCTTCACGTGGAATCGCGTTATGGGCGTTTCCGCCAGCGATCGAGGCGAGGCGGAAATCCGACTCGAGTGACGCACTGTACAGGACTCGGCTCAACAAGCGCACCGCGTTGCCCCGTTGCAGGTGGATATCCACGCCCGAATGGCCACCCTTCATTCCCTCGACCCGGATCGCGAGCGCTGACACGGCCGAGTCCACGGCTGAGTGCGCCACGGGAAGAGTGAGGTACGTATCCGCACCACCCGCGCAGCCGATGGTCAGAACCCCCTCTTCCTCTGAATCCAGGTTGATCAGCAGACGGCCCTCAAGCAGATCCTCGGCGAGTCCACCGGCTCCGGTAAGTCCGGTCTCTTCGTCAATCGTGAACAGGAACTCCAGCGGTCCGTGTGCAATGTTCTCGGACTCCAGAATCGCCAGCATCGCCGCGACTCCGATACCGTTGTCCGAACCGAGCGTGGTCCCGTCCGCCTTCAGGTACTCCCCGTCCATCAGCGGTCTGATCGCATCGATCTCGAAGTCGAAATCCGTGCCGCTGTTCTTTTCCTGAACCATGTCCAGGTGTGCCTGGAGAATGACCGTGGGGGAATCCTCCCGTCCGGCCGTCCCCGGTTTGCGTGCGACGACGTTTCCGACCGCGTCCACGTCGTATGACAGTCCTGCTCTATCCACGATCCCCGTAACGAAGTCCCGGGCCTTTTCCTCATGCTTCGAGCCGCGCGGAATCGTCAGGATCGTATCGAAATGGCTCCATAGTGCGGTGGGCTGGAGCTCGGAGACGAACGTCATGAGCCTGCTCCTTCGCTGAACGGTTGGACTGCTCCGTAAAGGGAACGAAGCGAACCACCCGACGAGCCGGGGGTCCGGTCGTGATGACGCTTCGGAGGATACTACGGGCCGCACTCTCCGTCCACGGATCGGTCCTGGCGTCACTCATCGAATCCGGCTGGCGGCCCCCTTCCCGAGGTGCCAGTTTGGCCAGTCGCTTCGACGCGCCCGTACCCGCGGGTCAGTCCACAGCCCCCTCCGGGACCGATCCCGTGGAGGATCAATGAGCGAGCAGAAGGACATTCCCTACATCCCGGCATCCAGCCAGATGGCTGAGCTCACGGTCAGGGCGGTCGTGCTCGGTGTGATCATGGCGATCGTGCTCGGCGCCGCCAACGCCTACGTGGGCATGAAGGCCGGACTGACGGTGGCCGCCGCATTCCCGGCCGCGGTCGTGGCGATGGCGGTTCTCAGACCGTTCAACGGAACGATCCTCGAAGAGAACATTGCCCGCACCACCGCGTCGGTCGGTGAGTCGCTGATGGCGGGGGCCATTTTCACGATTCCCGCTTTCGTCATTACGGGAGCGTGGGATACGCTTCGCTACTGGGAAAGTACCGCCATCATGTTCATCGGCGGTGTCCTCGGGGTCCTGTTCGTAATCGTGCTGCGCCGCACGCTCGTGGTCGAAGCGGACCTGCCATTCCCGGAAAGCGTTGCAGCCGCCGAGATCGTCAAGGCCGGCCAGGGAGGGCAGACCGGGGCGAAGTACGTCGTTGGAGGACTGGGGCTCGCGGCCTTGTGGGAGTTGTTCAAGAACAGCAACGGCATCCCGTTGATCAAGGAGAAGGCGGAGACCGTGATCGAGTTCGGTCGCTCGAGCATCGAAGTGCTCGGGGTTCGGACCGAGTATCCGGGGGGCGGACTCTATCTCTCCAGTCCCGCCGCTTCTCCAATGCTGATGGGGGTCGGGTACATCATCGGTTTGCGGCTGTCAGCGGTAGTATTCGCGGGCGCGGTGATCGGGTGGCTATTCCTCGTCCCCCTCGCGGTGTTCCTGAATCCAGCGCTGTCCGAGGCAGCCGCGAGCGGCGGCGGGCTCGTCGCGTTGTCGGAGGATGTGTGGTTCAACCAGGTTCGGCCGCTCGCCGTCGGCACCATGATTGTCGCGGCGTTCTACACGCTCTATAACCTGCGCGGCCCCCTCGTGTCGGGAATCCGGAAGGCGTTCGGAGATGTCGGGTCGGCCAAGGATGGAGTCGAGCGTGAGCGTACTGACGTCGATCTGCCATTCAGTCGGGTAGTCCCCGCCATCGGGATCATGGCGATCGCCACATTCTTCCTGTACTGGTATTTCGCGCAGAACGTAGTCGGCGCGCTCATCCTGACCGTCGTAATGGTCGTGCTCGGATTCCTGTTCGCGGCGGTCGCGGGATACCTCGTCGGACTCATCGGAAATTCCAACAACCCGATCTCGGGCCTGACCCTGAGTGCGCTGCTCATCGCAGCTATTCTGATGGTCGCGATCGGCCTGACGGACGTTCACGGCGTGGCGGCAGTGCTCGCCGTGGCCGGCGTCGTGTGCTGTGCGGCAGGGATCGCGGGAGACATGATGCAGGACCTCAAGGTCGGGCACATTCTCGGCGGAACGCCCTGGCGTATGGAAGTTGGGGAGATCATCGGCGTGATCGGAGCTTCTCTCGTGCTGGCCGTGGCCCTGAACGTCATGCACGGTGCCTACACGATCGGCTCCGCGGAGCTGCCGGCTCCCCAGGCCGGTTTGATGGCCCTGATCGCCAACGGAATCGTGGGCGGGGAAATGGCCTGGCCGCTGGTGATCGTCGGTATGTTCTTCGCGATCGGACTCATCCTGGTCGAGGCCCCGGCTCCGATGCTGATCGCGGTGGGTATGTATCTCCCATTCTACTCGACCGCCGCGATCTTTGTCGGCGGACTCATTCACTGGGGCTTCACGCGGGGGCTCGACAGGCGCGGGGCGTCGGAAGAACAGCGGACGAAGGCGACGAACCAGGGAATTCTCCTGTCCTCCGGCTTCATTGCCGGAGAATCGCTCATGGCGGTGTTACTGGCATTCCTGTACATGGGGTCCGATTTCATGCCGGGGCTGGGGCGCTTGAAGGAGGCTGTCACACCTTCGGGAGAGCCGAGTTTCCTGCTTGGTCTACTGATCTATCCGGTCGTGATCGGTCTTCTCGCATGGCTCCCGCTGCGTGAGATCTCCCGCTCGACGCACCAGAGGTAGAACAGGATGCTCGGTCGATTCAGGGGAAAGCGGGTGGATCCACTGGAGGGTGTGAATCTCCTCCACGTTCACCCGGTTCGGGAGGCGGAGTGGCGTGACGAGGAAGAGACAGTCGTGCTGCAACGGAGCCCCCCCAGAGAAAAGGGTCTGTCGCGCATCGGCGCGCGGGTGGATCACTGGCTGGGGACACCTCGTCTCCGGCTCGATGCCACAGGTTCGTTCGCCTGGCGAAGGTTCGACGGTAACACCACTGTCGGACAGGTCGTGGACGAAGTCCGAAAGAAATTCGGGACCGATGCGGAACCCGTCGAGCAGCGACTTGGTGCGTTTGTGCGGCTGCTCCGGCGGGAACGTCTGGTCAGCTACGCAGAGGAGTCGAACGCAAATGCTGCGGATCAGGGGCGCAGCGCCACGCGCCCCTGATCCGTTGAAGCCACCGGTCTCGGCGAACTCAGCCGCCGGTCCCGTTTACTTCCCGCAGGGCTTCCCGCAGTATGACCATAGACCGGTCCACGTCCTGCTCCGAAAACACCAGCGCCGGCCTGAATCTCAGCGACCGGGGGCCGCAGGTCAGAGTCGCAAGGCCCCTGTCCCAGCAGCTGGTTCTGACATCATTCCTCGTCGAGCCATCCGGTAGATCGAAAGCGAGGAACATGCCCCGTCCCCTGGCGTTGTCCACGATTCCGGCGAACTCAACCTCCAACTCCACGAGCTGTTGCCGGAAGTAGTTGCCTACCCGGGCGGCGTTCGCGACCAGGTCCTCATCCCGGATGATCTCGAGGTATCGAGCGCAACGGATCATGTCCACCAGGTTCCCGCCCCAGGTGGAATTAATGCGCGACGAAGTGTGGAACACGTTCCGTTCGACTTCGTCGATCCGGCGGGTGGACATCATGCCGCACACCTGGGTCTTCTTGCCGAACGCCACGAGGTCCGGCGTGACTCCCAGGCCCTGAAACGCCCACATCTCCCCAGTCGCACCGAGGCCCGTCTGTACTTCGTCAAAGATCAGCAGCGCGTCACGCTCGTCCGCAATCCGTCTCAATCCCTGCAGAAACTCGGGCCTGAAGTGGTTGTCTCCACCCTCGCCCTGGATCGGTTCGATCAGGATCGCCGCGATCCCGTTCGGGTCCTCGTCGAAGTGCTTCTCGACCTCCCGGAGGGACGCGATCTCCACGGCTGCGACAGCTTCCTCATCGACCGGGAATCGGAGCTTGGGATTTGAAACCCGCGGCCAGTCGAATTTCGGAAACAGGTCGGTCTTGGTCGGATCCGTGTTCGTGACGGACAGCGTATAGCCGCTGCGGCCATGGAACGCCTCGCGGAAATGGAGAATCCGATCTCCTCCCCCGTCGATCCCGTTCGCCCGATTCTTCCTCGCCTTCCAATCGAACGCGGCCTTCATCGCGTTCTCGACCGCCAGCGAGCCGCCCGCCACGAAGAACAGGTAGCGGAACTCGTCCGGTACGGCGATCTCCCTGAATGTACTGACGAACGAAGCAAATTCGCGCGAATACACGTCGCTGTTGGCCGGATTCTCTATCGCGGCTCTCAGCAGTGCTGCACGAAACTCCGGCTCGTCGAGACCGGGGTGATTGTGCCCGATCGGAAGCGTGGCGAAGAAGGTGTAGCAGTCGATGTATTCCTTGCCCTCGAGCGCGTCGACCATCACCGATCCATGCGACCGTTCGAGATCGATCACGATGTGGAAACCGTCGACGAGAATGTTGCGTTCCAGCGTCGAGAAGACATCGTCTGCCGGAACAAGAACCGGGCTCGCGTGCAGCTGTGAAGTGTTGGCCATTAACATCCTCCAGAAGGTGGTTCAGAACTCCCGGCAACCTACAGGACGGCCCGACCCCCCAACAGGTCCCCCGGCCACCGGTCCGGACCTTGCTGCCCGTTAGCTAACAGGTTGGAAGATGGATCGACGATGACACTCGGATAACATCATGTAACATCGCTTTTTTGTTGCCGATACCAGATTCACGTGACTTTCTGGGTGATGTCCGTGGCAATCCTCCGGAGGTAGACATTGCAGATCGTAAAGAGCAGAGAGTATCGGAGCGGATTCCGGGTCGAGCCGTGGGACCTCGAACGTCTGGTTCAGCATCTCGGCGGAGACGAGAACGTCACCCGCGTCGCCGTGGAGCTCGGAGATGGCTCGAGCCTGACCGTCCCCCATGCGGGCGCGCTGTCCAGCGTTCCGAATCTGCCCGCTCGACCGATCACCTCAGTATGGATCGAGAGCGCCCCGCCGGCGTTCATCGCGTCCGAGGAGTCTCCGTCCCGCCTGGCCATCGTCCAGTTGCGGGACCGCGGATCTTTCGGGCTGTCCATCCACGTATCGGGAGACGAACGGGCGGTTCGGGACTTGGCGGCAAACCTGGAAGATTGGGCGGACTCGATATCTCCGTGGTTCGGGCGTCTCGCCTTCATGGATAGCCCGGGCCTGCTGTTCCGTGGCCTGCTCGGGCTTGGATGCCTGGTCGGGATCGCGCTGGCGGGCTCCACTATCTTGCGGGGAATCCTGCCCACTTCGCCCCTCAGCGTCCCGGCGGCTTTCGCCCTCGGCACGCGCCTCGTGGCGCTCGGGTGCCTTGCATTGCTGGCGCTCGGGACTCTCTGGGCAGGTATGCACCCGAGGTCGTTGTTTCCGGTCGCCCAGTTCCGTTTCGGTGAGGGGGCATCCCGCAGCAACCGGTCCGACCGGCGCCGAAACCTGGTGCTCCGATTGGGCGGTGTGGTGGCAGCGGTCGGGGCGACCGGTTCCATGCTGGCAGGCATACTTCGCTAGGTAGAACTGCGCTCAGGCGAGGCCGACGGATCCGAGGTGAGTCCGAACGACCTCGCCGACCGGCCGCCCGCCCCAGATTCCGGGGTCCTCTGGAAGTCGAAGTCCGTCTCCATCCGGGGACACGGCTGTGAGGGCCCTGACCATCTGCACCATCGGGTCGGCATTGAACTTCGAGCCGACGAACATGTCGAGCTGCGATGCCACAGGTTCGCCTATCAGCCTGCGCATTGCCTCGTTCGCGGCTTCGAGATCCGGACTGAACAGGCGTCGTCCGGTTTCCTGCTCGTGCCGGTCGGACACGCCCTGAATCAGCGTCAGGGAGCAGTACGCATCGTCGAGAACCCCTAGAAGTCCGAGACGGTCCGGGATGATGTCCTCGGCCATCGCCCAGTAGGATACGGCCGCCTCGAGGACCGAGGACATCTCGGTCTCGCGCCCGGCGATCCGCGCGGTCTCAAGTCCGTCGCGCATCAACACGGGCACGTGTCGGACGTAGTCGACCACGAATCCCACGGCACCCGAAAGATCCTTCTCGTCGACCTTACGCCCCCTGGAGCCGGCGTGATCCCGCAGAGCACGTCGAAGCCTGCCCGTCTGGCCTTCGTCCTCGACCGCTCGCTCAATCTGCTGTTCGACCGCGTCGACATCCACGTTTCGTCTCCCATCGACCGTGCCACAACCTGTCGCATCGCCTGCGCCGCCGTCTTAGCTTTCCTCATTCCGCGCGCCGTCGGCTGAGTATAGCACGAGGTGCGTTCCCAGGCCCGCTCATTCTGCGACACGTGACGAGGTGTCACGGCCGGTACCTGCTCCGCGGAGTCGAACGATGCGATTCGCCGTGTGGTCCCCCTGTCTCACGATCTTTGCGTTCTCACTTGTCGCGCCAGCCACGGCGTCTGGTCAGGCATTCGGATTCGACGCCGATTTCGACAGCCGCTCCATGCGGGTGGATTACTTCCACACGGGGTCGAGCACCGACGAAATCCTCAGTCTCGATCGAGTCGTATCGGACGGGGCCTGGGCCGGGTCGAGAACCCGACTGGTCGACGACACGAACATGGGCAAGTACCTGTTCGAGGTGCACGACCTCGGGACGGACAGACTGATGTATTCTCGGGGATTCGCCTCGATCTACGGAGAGTGGGAGACTACGGGCGAGGCCAGGCAGATTCATCGCACGTTTCACGAGTCGCTCAGATTCCCTTGGCCGCTCCGGCCGGTGCGTGTCGTGATACTGAAGCGTACGGGACCGAAATCCTTCGAGCCGATATGGGAGACCGAGATCCAGCCGGACTCTCGATTCGTATACGCCGTGGACAGAAGCCCCGGTGGAACCGTGTACCCCGTGCTCGACAACGGCCCTCCGTCGGAGAAGGTCGATCTGGTCCTGGTCGGAGAGGGCTATACCGAAGCGGAGGCGAGCAAATTCCTTGCGGACGTGCAGCGGTTGACCGACAGGCTGTTTTCAACCGAGCCGTTCCGAAGCCGGATGGAAGACTTCAACGTGCGGGCAGTACACGTTCCCAGCGACGAATCAGGGGTCAATCGGCCCCATGTAGGTGAATACCGTCGTACTCCTCTCTCGACCGAGTACAACATATTCGATTCCGAGCGCTATCTCCTGACGCTCGACAACCGGGCGTTGCGGGAAGCTCTGTCGGGGGTCCCGTACGAATTCGTAGAGATCCTGGTGAATGAGAAGCAGTACGGTGGCGGCGGGATCTTCAACTTCCAGGCGACGGTGGCGGTGGACACCGAATTTGCGGACTACGTCTTTGTCCACGAATTCGGTCACCACTTCGCGGGCCTGGCGGACGAATATTACACGTCCGACGTAGCATACGAGACGGGCGGAACCATGCATCCCGAGCCCTGGGAGCCAAACGCGACGGCGCTGCAGGATCCGCAGGCGTTGAAGTGGGGAGACCTCGTCGATGCGGGGACTCCGATCCCCACGCCATGGGAGAAGGAACGCTACGAGGAGCACTCCAGGGAGATTCGCGAGCAGCGACAGGCCTTGATCGATCGGGCCGCCCCG
The DNA here is from genome assembly GCA_942490755.1 of uncultured Gemmatimonadota bacterium. Taxonomy (GTDB): domain Bacteria; phylum Gemmatimonadota; class Gemmatimonadetes; order Palauibacterales; family Palauibacteraceae; genus Carthagonibacter. The sequence continues at coordinate 64,152 of CALNYN010000044.1, read as the reverse complement.
GAGGCCGAATTCGACGCCCTGTTCGCCCGGCAGCGTGCACTCGAAGACGAACTCCTGGCGGCCATGCGGTACGCAAACCGTGTGGGAGCATTCGAAGGAGCGATGTACGAGGCAGCCGGCCTGTATCGGCCGGAAATCGACTGCATCATGTTCACGCGAGCAGAGTTCTTCTGCCGCGTCTGCCGGAGGGCGATCGAGCGCATCATCGACCTCTACTCGACCTGAACGGCCGGGGGGCGCCTGGCCGCCCAGTCAGGTTACCACTTGTCCTTGTCGACGAACGTCGTCCGGATCACGATTCCGAGAATTCGATCGACCCGGAAGCAGCTCTTCCCGAAGCAGACGACAGGCGCTCCCTGGGCGAGTGCCTCCGCATAGACCCGCTTCGGATTCTCCCCGTCGGGCGCCTCCACCATGATCGGGTGGACCGTGTCCGGGCCCTGAATCAGAACCTGCAGCTCCATCTCAGCTCCTTCCCGGCCCGATCTCCGGCCGACTGCTGTGTCCGTGCGCGTTCGGAAGACCACCTGAATTCCGCATCCTGAAAATAGAGCCGACCGGGATCCGCAATCCAGTGGGGGGAGCCACGCGTCATTCCTGTTCCGGCAGGAGCCCATCGCACGTATATATCATACGGGTCGGCCGACGGACGAAAGTACGCGCGAACAGTGATCGACGACGGGAGATGAAGGTGGTGAGACTCAGGATACAGAGCCTCGCGCTGGCGGTAGCGACGGTGGCCGCCTGCGCTTCGGCCGGCGGATTCAGGGACGAGAACATCCGAAATCTCGACCGGCTGCGTCCGGGCATGACCAGGGACCAGGTCTTCGACATCATGGGAACGAAGACTGTGTCAGTCTCAGGAACCGAGGCCTCCGGTCCCGTGGGAATCGGCGAGGACACGCTCGGTGTGTCGCAGGTCCAGATTCCTGTTGGAGGACCCAAACCGGTACTGCAGAACCCGCACCGGAATGAACTGTACCGCGCCGGTGGATCGAACTGGGAGGTGCTGTACTACTACACTTCTGTCGTATCGGACGATGGCATGGTGACGGACAACGAATTGACCCCCGTGGTGCTCAGGGATGACACTCTGACCGGCTGGGGTTGGGACTACCTTGCTGAGCAGGCAGCGCTGTTCGACATCCCCGTGGAAATTCCCGAAATCGACGACAGCCCGCCAGTTCACGATTCTAGCAGCGCCTCGATCTCGTCCATGATTCCTTCCATCTGTCTGAGCAGTGCCCGGTACGGTTCCGGCGTGGCGAGGTCGACGCCGGCCTGCTTCATCAGCTTGTAAGCGTAGTCCGAACCGCCGGCTCGAAGCAGGTTCAGGAAATCGTCCACGGCGCCAGGCTCGCCGGCGAGCACCCTCTCCGAAAGCAGGGCCGAGGCGGCGACGGACGTCGCATATTGATAGACGTAGAATTCGTAGTAGAAGTGCGGGATGTAGGCCCATTCGACGGCATACGCGTCGTCGATAACGACGACGTTCTCCGCGTGGCCATGGTAGCGTCTGAGCAGTTCGCCGTACATCTCCGTCAGCCGGTCGCCCGACAGCGCCTCACCACGCTCGACCACTTCGTGAATCGCGAGCTCGTATTCCGCGAACATCGTCTGCCGGAAGAACGTGCCGCGCAGATTCTCCAGTGCGTACCCGAGAAAGAAGAGCCGCTCTTCCTTCGAGTCGGAGTCGGCGAGCATTCTGTCCAGCAGTAGCGCCTCCTGGAACGTCGAGGCGACCTCGGCCGTGAAGATCGAGTAGCCGGCGTTCACGAACTCCTGGGACTCGTTGGCGAGTTGTGAGTGAAGGGCGTGTCCCCATTCGTGTGCCAGCGTGGAGACCGACTCGTAGTTGCCGTTGTAGTTCATGAGGACGAACGGGTGGACATCGTACACGTGTCCGTTCATGTAAGCTCCCGGCCGTTTCCCTTCCCGCGGATACACGTCCATCCAGTCGGCGACGAAGCCCTGCTCGAACACCAGGACCGCCGCCGGACCGAGGACTCTGGCCGATTCGAGTACGATGGACTTCGCCTCGTCGATCCTGAAGCTGCGATCGGTCGCCACGAGCGGAGGATAGATGTCGTGGTAGCTGAGCTGATCGAGTCCCAGCATCCGGGCGCGCAACCTGAAGTACCGGTGGAGTACCGGAAGCCCCCGGTTCGCTTCGGCAACCAGAGTTCGATACACGGCTTCCGGGATTCGATCGCCGTCCAGGGCAGCCGCCAGCGAATTTGGGTAGCGCCTGACCCGGGCATGGAACAGGTCCCGCTTCACCTGCGAATAGAGGGTCGCGCCGAATGTCCGCGCATAACCGCTCCACGCGTCCCAGAAAGCGCGGAACACCTCTTCCCTGTCTGCTCGCTCGGGGGCGGCCCTGAGCTTCGTATAGGCTGACTGGTCGAGTCGCACCTCGCTCCCATCGGACAGTGTGACGGTCGGCCAGGGAAGGTCCGCATTCGCGAGCATCCCGTAGACCGAGTACGGCGCATCGGTAATCAGGCCGGCCGTCGCTACGATCTCCTCCTCGCCAGGTGTGAGCGTATGCGCTGCCCGTCGCAGAACGTCATCCAGAGCGTGCGCATACGACTCGAGTCCCGCGAAGTCCTCGACCCACGCGCGCACCATCCGTTCGCCGATCTCCAGAATCTCGGGATCGATGAAGCTCGCCGCCTCCGACAGGGCCGTTCCGACGAGACGGGCGCGTTGCTCCATCTCCGCGGTCGCCCCCACCCGAGTGTCTTCGTGGTAGCGCATCGCGGCATACGAAGAGACCCTGTAGAATCGCTTCAGGGCGTCCTGATAGCTCCGAAGGCATGATTCCAGAACCTCCGGTCCTTCGTTCAGCCTGCCCCGATACGCGGAAACGTCGCCGGGGGCCGAGGAAAGCAGGGCGAGGTCATCCTCCCACGCCTGTGCGCTCGCGTATATGTCATTCAGATTCCAGCGCCCATCGGACATCAGTCTTCCTCCCGGCCCAGCGCGACGACCGTTTCGAAGTCCACCGGCTCGACCGGTTGCACGGACAACCGGCTCTTCCCGGTGACCAGCATCCCGGCGAGTGCAGGCTCCGCCTTCAGTTCCGCCAGCGGAACGAAACGGGCGAATCTCTCCACGAACCCGAGGTCGACCATCCACCAGCGCGGCTCACCCGGGCTCGATTTCGGATCGAAGTAGCGACTGTCCTCGTCCCACGAGAAGTGATCCGGATACGCTTCCCGCTCGACCCTGGCGATTCCTGCTGCCCCGGGCGGATCAGCATTCGAATGATAGAACAACACCAGGTCACCCTCAGACATTTCGCGCATGAGGTTACGTGCCTGGTAGTTGCGCACGCCCTCCCAGCAGGTGCCCCCGTCCCGTTCCAGGTCGTCGAGGGAATAGGAGCCCGGCTCCGATTTCATCAGCCAGTACCGTGGCATGCGCGTGTCTCCGAACTGTCAGGGGTTCGTCGGTCAGACGCCGGTTGCCCGGCTGCAAGAACGTCGGCTGAGGATACAGGGCCGGTGCCTGTCCGCAACCCGTCGAATTCGACTCGGTCTGCGTCAGGCCCGGTTTGCCCGAGGCTCCGGAGGGTGCGCGAGGAGATCGAGACAATCCCGACAATATCTTTCAGCCTTGAGATCGACGTCTTCAACGTACGTGGATGATGACATCACACACGAATAATCAGGACAGTGGACGAGCCCGAATCCGTGGCCGAGCTCGTGCACGACCTCCTTCACTGCCCGATCCAGCAGGAGATCTTCGTTGGCCGGGAGTCCATAGTAGTCGGCATGAAGCCGCATTACCGACACCACTGCACCCGCGCCCCCTAGCTGGGCCTGGCCGAAGACGAATGTAAGTACCGGAATGAACAGATCCACTTCCGTAATCCCCACGATGTGCCCGGCTCCCGCCGGTCGATGGCGGAGCATTTCGGCGAGCAGCAATGTGGCGTGATACTGCTCCCGCTCGGGAGCGTGAAATCGTCGAAGATCTACCTGCAGCGAATCCGCCCGGACGAATCGGTCCGTGGCCGCTCCGACCCTCCGCCTGAGATCCTCCGACCAGGAGGGTCGAAAGTCGTTCAGAAACGCCAGGAGAATCTCGTCTGTCACCCGGACTGGATCCCGTACTTCTTGATCTTGTTGTACAGCGTGCCGCGGTCAATCCCGAGCACACGAGCGGCCTGGGAGACATTCCCGGATTCCTCGCGCAGGACGCGAGCGATGTGAGCGCTCTCGAGAGCCTCCAGCGACCGCTCACGCGGCCTGATCGCATCCTGCTCGACCCGGAGCGGCAGATCCTCGGGCCGTATCCGGTTCCCCTTCCCGACAACCATCGCCCGTTCGATCGCATTCTCGAGCTCGCGAACGTTCCCCGGCCAGTCGTAGCTCTGAAGCAGCTCGAACGCTTCCTCAGTCATCAGCTTCGGCGGCTTCCCCATCGAACGGGAGTACTTCTCCACGAAGTGCTCGGTCAGGAGCGAAATGTCCTCGAGACGGTCCCGCAGCGGCGGAAGATCGATCGAGAACACGTTGATCCGATAGTACAGGTCTTCACGAAACGCTTCATTCTTCACGAGCGCCTCGAGGTCCCGGTTGGTCGCGCACACGAGCCGGAAGTCGGACTCGATCTCCTGCGTCCCGCCGAGTCGAGTAAACCGGTGGGACTCGAGCACCCGCAGCAGGTCGACCTGCATCTTGGGCGGAATCTCGCCGATCTCGTCGAGGAACAGGGTTCCACCGTTCGCCAGCTCTATCTTGCCCTTCCTGCGGTAGTGAGCCCCCGTGAACGCTCCCTTTTCGTGGCCGAACAGTTCACTCTCCAGCAAAGTCTCCGGAATCGCCCCGCAGTTGACTGCGACGATCGGGAAGAACCGGCGAGGACTTGCAGCGTGAATCGCACGCGCGATGAGTTCCTTCCCCGTGCCGCTCTCGCCACGGATCACCACGCTCGCCTCCGTCTCGGCCACGGTGCCGACAAGGTCCATCACGTGGCCCATCGCCGGGCTTCCGCCGATGATCGGCGATGACGAGGACAGTTCCGAGACCTTCTCCCGCAGCCGGACGTTCTCATCCGTCAAGCGCTTCTGCTCCAGCGCCCGCCGGACCGTGTGGCTGAGTTCATCCGGATCCACAGGCTTCGTGACGTAGTCGAACGCTCCGAGCTTGAGAGCCTCAACGGCGGTATCTACCGCCGCGACAGCGGTCAGGATGATGATCGTACCTCCCGGATCCACCTCGTGCAGTCGGCGCTGCAGCGTGATCCCATCCATCCGCGGCATCTTGAGATCCACGATCATCAAGTCGAACGGTCCTGAATCGAGCTTCTTCAGAGCATCGAGTCCGTCCTCGGCGGTCTCGACCTCGAACCCGTCCTCCAGGAACCACTCGCGGAGCGAGGATCGTACCGACTGCTCGTCGTCTACGATCATGATGCGGGGTTTCTTCATCCGACCTCCTCACTACCAGGCCCGACACCGATCAGCCTGGAAGCTGAACCGCGGCCGGACATGTAGCGATCTCCCGGCTTGCGTGGCAGCCGAAGGGTGAACGTGGTTCCGGCTTCGGGAGTGGAGTCAACCAAAATCGTGCCGCCGTGCCGCCTGACGATCCCGAACACAACCGCCAGTCCGAGGCCAACCCCTTTCGTCTCGTTCTTCGTGCTGAAGAACGGGTCGAAGATCCGGTCTCTGACCTCCGCCGGGATCCCCTGTCCGGTGTCCGCGATGCGGAGTAGAACAAACGCATCGTCATTCGGATCGAACTCGGTCGAGACCGTCATCACCCCGCCCTCCGGCATCGCCTCGATCGCGTTGATCATCAAGGCCAGCATGCTCTGGACGATCTGCTCTCCATCGCACACGACCTCGTCGTCCACCAGTCCGAGCGAAGTCTCGAGTGCGACCGTCCCGAGTTCCATGTGGTGTCTCATCAGGCTGATGGCATGCTCCACGAATTCGTGCAGGTGCCCGGGAGCGAGCTCGTGCGACCCTTCCCGGGCGTAGGTGAGCAGGCCTCGTACGATATTCCCGCAACGAACAGACTCGCTCCGGATCATCTCCAGGTTGCGGAGCATGGCCTCCCGGGCCTCTCCCTCTGGAAGCTCCTTTTCGACGCGGCGCTCGACCAGCCGCGAACAGGTGAGGATCCCGGACAACGGGTTGTTCAATTCGTGCGCCACGGTCGCGGCCATCTTGCCAAGCGATGAGGTCTTTTCGACCTGAACCATCTGTCGGTGGATCGCCGCCAGTTCCTGCGTCTTGGCCCGAACCCGCTCCGCCAGGGTGTCGGACCAGTTCTGAAGCTCCTCGTTCGCCTGTTCGAGACTCGAGGCCATCCGGTTGAACGAAGCGGCGAGCTGACCGAGCTCGTCCTGGCGGGTCACCTCCAGCCTGACGTCCAGATTTCCGGCAGCCAGAGCTTCCGTCCCTCCGATCAGTTCGTGGGTCGGCCGGTGGACGGAGCGGTGGACGATCGCTGCCAGCGCGATCCCGAGTAGCAGAACGATCAGGCCGCCGATTCCGACGCTCAGACGCTCAGCCCGTACCATTGCCGCGTCAGTCCCGGCAAGTGACATCTGCACGTCGAGCACCCCGAGAACCGACTCGTCCGGCCCATGAATGTGGCATCCCTCGAAGCAGCCGTCCTCACTGCGGATCGGAGTAATCAGCCGCAGAACCCGAAAACCGTCCGCGTGCACATGAATCCGGAACATGTCCTCCGCAGCAGGAGATGTGAGCGGAAACTCCGTTGCGTGACAGGCGAAGCAGGCCTGTGCCTGCATATCCACCTTTGATCCGATGTCCGCGGAATCGGATGAGAACGCGACCTCGCCACGCTTGTTGTAAATCCGCACGAGTTCGACTTCCGGGTCACCGCCGAGGCGCTGGACGGCATTCTGGATGTGCGCCCGGTTGTTCTCGAGCATCTCGGTGAAGAGACTTTCCTCCAGGAACGCGCTCGCCCGTTCCGCACCTGCCAGCACCTCCTCTTCGACGACCCGGGTACGAATCCAGTTCGCTACCTGGTGGTTGCCGAGAAAGATCAGCAGGACGGCTCCGAGGAGCACGAAGAACAAGCGGGTGCTCAAAGATGCGCGGAGGATGGCGATCCTGGACTGGGCGGTCATCGGAGACCTCTATCGGCCATCGGGAACCCGCCGGGATCCCAGCGAAAGTGGGAGCGGCGGGGTCTCCGTCCGGTCTGGTTCTGCAGCAGAATCCATGCCGAAACCCCGCCTGCCGTCACCCGGGCGTCGTGCAGCCCGACCTCAGAACAGCGCCTCGATCAACGCACTGAACCGGTCCGCGCCGAGGATCGTCTCGAGGTTGGTCTCCGGATAGCCGCCGTCCGCCATCACCGTACCGACGCCCGCACCGCCTGTGTCCAGAGCGTCCCTCAGGAATCCCTTTAGAATGCGGAGTTTGCGCAGGTGCCATACGAGCGTGTCTTCACCACGGAACAGCCTCGACGCTTCCGCCGGGTCCATCCGTGAGTCGACGTGGAACAGGCATGAGTCCGGGCTGTTCACCTGGCCGGAATGCCGGACGCTGCTGACGACCTCGTCGTTCACGTCCGTAACCGTTCCGCTGACCGGGATGCGAATCGGGATCGCCCGATCCGATCGGACCAGCCAGCCGCAGGTCTCGCCCCGCTCGAAAGACAGTCCGGAGCGCGGCGGAACGAGATCTCGTATCGGTTGCAGGACTCTCCACACGCATCCCACCAGGCCGACTTCCAGGTCGCCGGACTCACCGGACGAAACCCAGATTCCGCCCGGACCGTACCAGCGATCGAGATCAAGGCGGCAACCGTTCAACACGTCCGAGACGATTCGTCCCACATCAGCCTCGAGTTCGCGTTCTCGTTGGGACAGAATCGGTGCTCTCACGCCCGATTCTCCGCCTGGCGTACACCTCCCACTCAGGGCATGGAACAGTTCACAGCTGTCGCAATCGTACCCACGGTCGCAGGGGTGCATGCCCAGCACGCCGGCAAGCGACCAGACGCACGGCAGTTCTTCCGAGTACTTCCAGTTCCCGCTGCCGTTCATCGCTGCCTCCCCTAGTACCAACTCGGGTCAACTGACACCGCTACGAGCTCCGGGGACGGATCAGACCTCCTCGGTCGGGATTCCTTCGACGTCCGGCTCCAGCAGGAAGAAGCGTTGCACGACTTCCTCCCAGCTGTCGGGGGCGAGCGCCCGGGCAAGCCCTTCCCTCGGTTCCCCGCCGTCAGCCAACACGGCTCCTAGTGCAGCGTCCGGGGCTTCGGCGGCAATTCCCTGCAGCGCCCGTTCGGCCAACTCGGACCATGACCTGGCGAGTCGGCCCGCCAGGAGGTTGCGGCGCACCGGCTCTCTGGATGGAATTCTGACACGCATCAGCCAACCGTTCCCGTACGGATCCCGGCTTGCCAGGGTCGGGTCCTCCAGCACTGCCGCGTTCACCGCCTGTACTTCCCCATCCACCGGCGCGAGCATCTCCAGTTCCCGCCCCCCGGCACCGATGCTCCATCCCGGGGCACCCGCTCTCAGCTGCGTTCCCGGCTCCGGCAGACGAAAGCCGTCTGCTGGACCGACCAGGCGACGCGCGAAGTCATCCCATCCGACGACCGCGACATTGTCGTCGCTTGACAGCCGGGCCCAGGCGTGCCCCGGGTGAAACAGAAAGTCTGTTTCCGGGAGCCCGACGCCGCGCAGGATGTCGCGCCAGTCGAGCCGACGTCCGTCACCGGCGCCTTCCGCCTCCGCCGGTGTGCGGATCATACGCCAGGCCACGGTCAGCAGCGCGAGGAACACGATCACGACGAGGTACTCTATGCCCTTTGTCGCGAATAGATCTGTATGGGCCACACCGTTCATGAGATCTCTCCTCTCTCGCTCAAGCAGCAGTCATGGCGCGCGCATCGCCAGATTCCCGCTTCCTCGACGGTATGTGGTAATCGAGCACCGGCATCCGGTTCACGACCCAGCGGAACACCCAGATTTCGGCCGAGATCACGCCCAGAGTCACGACAATTTCCTGCCAGGACGGGACGTAGCGCACCGGGATGTGTGATTGAAATCCGATTACCGTGACGTTGAGTCTGTTGATAATGACCCCGAGCAAGGCGAACACTGCGGCCGCCCGGATCCACGCGGAATTTCGACGCTGCGCGCCGATCACGAAACCGATTGCTGGAAGCAAAGTCAGGCCAATGATCTCGACCAGGTACCAGCTCCCCCAGCCCGTACCCATCCATTGCGCCCGGCCCTGGTGCACGAAGGTGATGATCTGCAAGCCGAGGTAGGCGAACATCGTTCCTGCACAGATCCGGGCAAGCCCGATCAGGATCGCATCGTGTCCTTCGCGCAGCGGCCTGCCCACCCGGTCGCGAAACACCTTGTGAGAGATCGTTCCCTCGATCATCACCATCGACAGACCGGCGAAGACGCTGGATACCAGGAACAGCACCGGGATGAACTCCGAATACCACAGCGGGTGAATCTTGCCCTTGGCCATCAGGTAGAGCGCGCCGAGCCCTGACTGGTGCAGAATGGACAGAGAGATCCCGAGCACGACCGCCCCGAGTGTGAGGGCGTGCAGCCGCCGACGCAGTTTCGGCCAGCCAGCCCATTCTGCGATCACGGGCGAGAACTCGAGGAGTTCAGCCGTCATGTAGAGCAGGAAGTGCCAGGCGACGAGAAACAGTACAGAACTGAAGCCGAACGAGTTGCCGATGATCGGATTGATCACGTTCCACGGTCGCCCGAGGTCGAGCAGTAGAGCACCGGCGTAGAACACATAAGCAAGGAATCCGTTCAATACGGTCACCCGCACGATCGGCTCGTATTTCTCGATTCGGAGGATGTAGACCATGAACGTGATCACGTAGGCGCCACCTGCCAGCGCCACGCCGGTCACGACGTCGAAGCCGATCCACAGGCCCCACGGTACGTCCTGTGACAGATTGGTGATCGTGCCGAGCCCCCCGGTGAACCGGATTGCGAGGAGCACGATCGTCGTGAGGATCAAAGCCCCGCTGATCAGGTTGAACGGCGTTAGCAGGCGTCCCTTCGGGCGGAGCTCACTGATAAAGAACCGTGCAAAACGACGGGCACCGGATCCGGAATCTGAGTGAATGGAAGTGATGGCCTCCATCTCACGCCTCCTCTTCTTGCCCGGCATTATGCCGCTTCGTGGCTTCGCTGACGCCCAGGAGCAGGGGCGGAACAAGGGTGAGAACGAAGGGCACCGCGTAGAGGAATTCCTTGGTCAGAACCGGATACGCCTCGGTTCCGACATCGGTACGCAAGCCAATCTCGTCGAACGGAACCGCCGAGAGATAGAGCCAGCTCGTGCCCCCGGCCTCCTGCTCTCCCCAGATACTGTGAACGTACTTGTCAGGCTCTGACCAGATGCGCTTATGGCCCTCCTCGAGCATCGCGCTGCGTGGACCAAAGCTCGTGGCTCCGGCCGGACAACCAGCGACGCAGGCCGGAACCTCGCCGTCCGACAGGCGGGAGAAACACATCTGGCACTTCTGAATTTTCGGATTCGCGCTGAAGTACTCGAATTTCGGGACATCAAACGGACAGGAGACCATGCAGTAGCGACATCCCATGCACTTGTTCCCGCGCCAGATGACCGGGCCGGAGGAAGTCTTGTACATGGCCGTTGTGAGACAGGCCGATGCGCATGCCGGCGTGAGACAGTGGAAGCACTGCGTCTTCACGCTGACCGTCCCCTTTGATGTCTCGTATTGATTCACCACCGTGAACCGGGTCTCGTCCGTCCGGCGGCGTACGGAGAAGTCCACCTTCGGTTCCGGCTCCGGCAGATCATTCTGCTTTGCGCACGCGAGCTCGCACATCCGGCAGCCCATGCACTTCGTCGTATCCACCAGGACGGCCATCGGCTCCGCGTACGGCTCGATCACGGTCCCGGATTCCGGCGTCAGCTCAGCGGCGCGGGCCACCTTCGCGCGACCTCGTAGATCGCGACCTACGGCTGCCGAACCGCCAAGCACGCACAGACTCCGGACTACGTCACGTCTCTTCATCACGGGCCCCCTATTCCCAGGGCGTAGCGGTCCATGGAAGAGCGAGAGGTGGGGACGGCCGACCCCCGGACCTCCGCGCCCGCCACGAGTCCGTGTCAGTTAGTCAGAAACATCTCTTCGAAACTCAGCCAGGCTTCCGGCTCGAGCTCTCGGAGCGCACCGAACGGCACTTCGCCCCCATCCGCGAGGGCGAGTCCGGTCTCACCGTCGGCAACCGCATGCTGGAGGTGCTCCCGGATTCGCTCGTAGCGATTTCGGGTCCAATCCGCTGCCTGGGTTCCGATCATCCAGGACGGCACATCCCGCGCGAGGTCATCGGGCGCGACGCGGTACAGCCACGACTCGTCGGGACCGTGCAGATCATTCCACCCGGCATCGGTTTGTGGATAGTGGTTCCGGGCCGTGATCCGCCCCGTTACGGGTGCACGCAGTTGAAGCGCGCGATCGCCCTGGCCGATGCTCATGAACGGCTCACCGCGTTCGACGCGACTTCCGGGATCATCCAGGAGCATGTCTGGCTTCTCGCCGATCAGACCGACGAGCATCGGATGTACACCGACCTCCACCGCTCCGTCCGGCACCACCCGGCTCCATGTAAATCCGTTCTGCAGGAACACCCCGCCCGGAACTGGCCCGACAACGTCCTCGAGCCGTGCGGGCCCTGCCGGTGCGCGTCGCTGCAACTCACGTGACGCCACGCGACGGGGCCGCTCGATGAGGACATGGTAGGCCGCCAGCGCGACGACGACCGTCACGAAGAAGGCTGCCGCAAGCATGATCCCCTCCCGTCTGATTCAGGTCCGCCGGCGTCCGCGCCAGTGCAGCCCCCCAGGGCCCTCGTCCGGCGCGTATTCGAACGCACGGCATTCGCTGTTCACTTGGGCAAGCCCAATGCCGCAACATTCAGCGCAAGCTACCGCAGCCATAAGACACTGTCTGACAATGCCTTAATGTGATTCCTCGCCGTCCCTCCACCGGGAGCGCTCCCTGGCCTATGTCGAATTGTTCGACACTGCCCAGACCGCATCCGCGTTCCGTTTCACGACATGGCCCAGACTTCCCCGACGGATCACGTGTGGAGGTCTTCGACACCTGACTGTGGAAGAACTCGACGACAGTTGAGCTGCACACGGGGCTGCCTCCGGGATCCGAACCGGGCCGGACCGGAACCGTTGCGAATCGTGGAGGAGGGGGTCAAGTTGTGGCCTCGATGACCTGCGGGAATGCCGGATCTCACCTTTCCGGTGGTACGGGTTGACTGACGCGAGGACAATTCCGGAGCTGCGGCCACCGAGCCCGCTGGATCACCCTGTCGTAAGGGTGATCGTAGTGCTCGCGCTGCTGTTCGTGTTCCTGGTCGGCGTAAACGGCCTCGGCGACGGCTTCAAGTCGCTCGGGGGCGGGCTACTGGATTCCTTCTTCCGGGCCACCGAGAACCCGTTCATGGGCCTGATGGTCGGAGTCTTGGCTACGACGCTGGTCCAGAGTTCCTCGGTCTCCACCGCCCTGATCGTAGGACTGGTGGCGGCACCGGCGAACCCCCTGCCTCTGGCAAACGCAATTCCGATGGTGATGGGCGCGAACATCGGCACGACCGTGACCAACACGCTCGTCTCGATGGCCCACATGGGTCGCAAGCAGGAATTCGAGCGGGCGTTCGCGGTCGCGACATGTCACGACTTCTTCAACTTCCTCGCGGTCGCGATCTTCCTGCCGTTGGAGATCGCGACCGGGTTTCCTGCAGAAGAGTGCGACAGCCCTGTCCGGACTGATGGTGGGTGTTGGGAGGAGTCGACTACGACAGTCCGCTGAAGGGTGCACTGAAGGCGGTCGTGGCTCCGATCAAGGAGATCCTGCACGCGGTGTTTTCATCTGATCGCGTGGCGGCGATCGCCCTCATCCTGCTGTCCGGGGTGCTGATCTACGTTGCGCTGATGTTGCTCGTGAAGACGATGCGTGGCTTCATGCAGTCACGAGTGGAGACCATCGTGGGCCGCGGACTGCACAGGGCACCGTTGTTTGCGATCCTGGTCGGGATTCTCGTGACGGTGATGGTGCAGTCCAGTTCCATCACGACCTCGCTCCTGGTGCCCCTGGCGGGTGCTGGCCTGATCACACTCGAGCAGGCCTTTCCGATCACCATCGGAGCAAACATTGGGACCACCGTCACGGCGGCTCTGGCCGCGCTCGCCGCGACCGGCCCGAACGCGCGTTGGGGAATCACGATCGCGCTCGTGCACTTCCTGTTCAACGCGTGTGCGACCCTCTTGATATATCCGTTCCCGAGGATCCGTGAGATCCCGCTGAACGCGGCTCGCAGACTGTCGGCCATCGCAGTCGAGTCGCGGAGATGGGCGCTCATTTACGTTCTTGGTCTGTTCTACGGGGTACCATTGCTGTTCGCCGCGCTCAACCACTTCCTCGATTGATTCTGGGGGCAGGATGCTGAAGCAACTGATCTCACTCTTCCGTTCCGACCAGCCGTTGCGGGAAATGGGAGAGAACTTCACCAGGATGCTCGGCCTGACCTATGAAATGACGCTCCAGGCCGGGGAGATCTATTTCGGCGACAGCGTGTCACCGGAAGAACGCACGAGCATCTATCGGCGGGACATCCAGGTGAACAAGCTGGAGCGGACAATCCGCAAAGAGGTGATCGCCCACCTGTCCCTGTCGGGAACCAGCCCGTCGCTGCCGTACTGTCTGCTCCTCATGAGCCTGGTGAAGGACGTGGAACGGATCGGCGACTACGCGAAGAATCTGTCGGAAGTTCGCGAATACCATCCCGACCCCTTGCCCGCCGACGAGTACGTTGCGGAATTACAGGCGATCCGAGAAGGGGTCGAGCGGTCGTTCTCGATTACGGCCGAGGTCTTCGTGTCGTCCGATCACGATCGTGCGATGGCATTGATTCAGGAGGGGCGGAATCTCACGCACCGGTGCGACATGCTCGTGGCCCGCGTCGCCAAGAGCGACTACGGAGCGGCGGACGCGACCGCCGTGGTGATGGGCACGAGGTTCTACAAGCGAATCGCGGCCCACGTGCTGAACATCCTGTCGAGTGTCGTGATGCCACTGCACAAGCTGGATTACTACGACGAAGACCTGTTGCCCGAGAGCCTTGAATCAGACGCCGGGGACGACTAGCAGGCGTTCTACTCGACGATCTCGAAGAGGTCTCCTCTGCAGGCCAGTACCGAGCGAGATCCACACACCGCAATTGTCTCGGCGAAGCGGATCGCTGAATGAGCGTTCACGCTCCTTCCCTCTTGCGGCGGATCGGATAGAAAGTCGATTGAGGGTCTCGCCAGACAGATAGCCTGTTCGTGTCAGAATCGGGGCGGCCGGATTCGAACCGGCGACCCCCTGCTCCCAAAGCAGGTGCGCTACCGAACTGCGCCACGCCCCGATGTCCGCCGGGCCCGTACGGCCCGGATCCTGGAAAGCTCGCCGCCGGCGAGCCTACTTGCTGCTTCAGCCACAGCCCGACCGGGTCCAGAGCCAGATCACCACTCCGATAGCGGCTATAGTAAGAAGTTCTGACATTCTTCCCCCTGGTTCAACGACGGTCTGACGCGGACGGAAACTGACGGGACCGAGCCGGACACGCCAGTCCAGCCCGGACTCGCGTTTCCTCCTTCCCCGGGAGTAGGTTCTCCTCTACCGCCGGATCGATAACATCGGGACCGGTTCTCACCAGTCCTGACAGAGGAATCACCTGTCCCGGATGGTAACGCGTGGACTGGAGCCAGACTTTCCGAACCTTCGCCGGGCTGCTGGCGATTCTCAACCCGCTGGGCGCGATTCCGATCTTCCTCGGACTGACGCTCGACCAATCGCCGTCGCAACGGAAGCAGACCGCTCGACTCGCCGCCATGGCCGTCGCCACAGTGTTGATCGTCTCCGTCTGGGCTGGCGGATCGATCCTCGACTTCTTCGGAGTTCGAATCGCCTCGTTCCGGGTCGGAGGCGGGATCCTGATTCTTCTCATGGCGATCTCGATGCTCACCGCCCGGACCAGCGGCACCAAACATACCGCAGAGGAGGCGCAAGAGGCGGAATTGAAGGATCACGTGGGCGTGGTCCCGATCGGAGTGCCGCTGCTCGCTGGACCGGGAGCGATCAGTCTCGTCATCGTCGATGCGCAGACCGCCGCTTCCACCGGACGATTCATGCTGTCAGGAATCATCCTGCTTGTCGCGACGATCACGTGGTTCACACTTCTACTGGCCAATCCGATCGGAAAGGTCCTGGGCAAGACCGGAATCAACATCTTCACTCGCCTGATGGGCCTGCTCCTGGCGGCAGTGGCGGTGGAGTATATCGCGGTAGGTCTGCAGGAGCTGTTCCCCGCCCTCACGGGCTGAATCGACGGCGAGCAGGCGACCTCAGAGTTCTGCGCCCTCATCCGAACTTCTCCGCGCAAGCACCCGCCGCACTGCGACGGCTGCCTCGAACAGCAGCCACAGTTCGAGAGCGAAGATCGCTCCTCCGACCACCAGCAGCATGGTCTCGCTGTCCCGCACGAAACGCAGCAGGTTCAGCACCATGGCCCAGGTCGTCATGAAGAGCAGGAAGCCCATCGGGATCACGGTGATCCAGATCGGACGCCGGAGTCGCAGCAGGAACAGCGTCAGAATGAGCAGACTCAAACCGGCCAGCAGTTGATTCGTCGTCCCGAACAACGGCCAGAGGCGCATCCCGCCGGCGCCCCGGTCGAGACCCAGGGCGAGCAGCGCGCAACTGGTGACCGCGATGAACGTGGCGAGCCAGCGATTCTGAATCACCTTGATGCCGTATTCGACCCCGAGCTCGGCGATGATGTAGCGCTGCAGCCGAATGCTCGTATCGAGCGTGGTCGCGGCGAAACTGATCACCACTACGGCCGCGAAGATCGTCGCCACCGCATGCGGAATCCCGATTCCCTCCGCCAATACTCCGACCCCGTTCACGAACGCCGACGTCGCGCCGGTCGAGGCACCCGCCCACGTCGCGTAGTGTGCATGCCACCCTTCCGCGCCCACGTAGAGGGCGAACCCGGCCGTCGTGGCGAGGATCGAGGTCAACGCCAGAGCGCCCTCTCCAAGGGCTCCCCCGTACCCGACGTACCTGGCGTCCGTCTCCCGGTCCAACTGCTTGGACGAAGTCCCCGACGCTACGAGTCCATGGAATCCGCTGATCGCGCCGCAGGCGACCGTAATGAACAGGAGCGGGAACCAGGACGGAGCGTCGGACGGCAGGGACATGTTCACGGCAGGGGCAAGCACGGGCGGGTTCGTGACCAGGACGCCGAGCGAGATGATTCCGAGCGCGACGAACAACTGGTGACCGTTGACGTAGTCGCGCGGCTGCAGGAGCAGCCAGACCGGCAGAACGCTCGCCACGCATGTGTAGGCGAACAGGATCATGATCCAGCCGATTCTCCGACCGTCGTTCGCCGCAGCCTCTGCGGCTAACACAGGATCTCCGCCTGCCGCCGCGAACTGGGCCGCCGTGGGGTCGAGTCCGAGCAGGTCCGGGAGGGTAAACGGTACGAACTGGCCGAACCAGATCAGGCCGTAGAGCACGAGCAGCGCCCCGATGGACGGGGCGAGAATCCCTGCCCCCGTCCGGTAGATCAGCAGACCCACGATGAGCGCCACGACGAGGGATCCCCAGACCGGCACCACGGCCCCGGGGCTGCTGAGGAACAGATTCGCGATGATCACCGCGAATACCGCATTGACCATCAGAAGCAGGAAGAAGATCAGCAGCAGGAAGAGTACGCGCGCCCGCGCTCCGACGATGTCCTCAGTCAGCGTGCCGATGCTGTTCCCGCGATGGCGTACCGAGATCCACAGGGTGCCGAAGTCGTGCACGGCGCCGGCGAAGATCGTACCCAGTACGACCCAGAGAAACGCCGGGAGCCAGCCCCAGATCACCGCGATTGCCGGACCCACGATCGGCGCCGCTCCCGCAACCGAAGTGAAGTGGTGCCCGAACAGCACGTGCTTGTTCGTCGGGACGAAGTCGACTCCATCCTCGTAGACATGGGCTGGAGTCCGGAATGAGGGATCGAGCTGGTAGATTCGCCGCGCGATGTACCGGGAATACACCAGGTAGCCCGTGAGCAGGGCGGAGAGTCCCACCACCAGCAGTGCGATTGCGCTCAACTGCCGTTCCTCCGAATCAGGGGATCGATTCCGCCCTCATCATCCCGCCCAGCTCGCGCAACGCAGAGAGACCGACGACTTCCTCTTCCATTCTGGGCACCAGCCACCGTGGAGTGTCGGCAAACTCCGTTTCGATCGTCTCCAGGAACTCGCTCTGCCGGGCCGATCGCCCGGTGCCGCCGGGGCCGGCATCGGTGCCCGGCTCCACCTGGTTCACGATCACGCCTCCGATCGGAATCTGGTACTTCCGAAGCGTGCGTACCGCCCGTGCCGTCTCGAGAATCGGCAGTCGCTGCGGCGTCAGCACGAAAAGAAACGAGGTCTGCGCGGCATCGGTCAGGACCTCCCTGGCCCGAACGAACCGGTCACGGCGCTGTTCGAGTGCCGTGAGAACGGGATCCGCGTCCGAATCCCCGCCCCTGTTGCCTGCGGCTTCGCCGCGCATCTTTCCCGAGTCGCTGCCGGCTGAGGCCCCTGCGACGTTTCGCCACATCTTCCCGAGCGCACTCACCTTCTGACGTCTCTGAATCAGGCCGCTCATCCACACGGTCATCGACTCCGGCAAACCGAGCAGGCGCAGGGTCTGACCCGTCGGAGCGGTATCGAAAACGATGCGTTCGTAGTCCGCCGAGTCGTCCAGCACCCTGGCGAACTTCTCGAACAGCGCCGCCTCTCCGGCGCCCGGCGATACCTTCGCCACGTCGATCTGCCGCTCGACCTCCGCCACGAGCCGGGGAGGCACGGCTTCCGCGAGCCGTTCCTTCACGTCGGATATGTAGAGTTCCGCTTCGTGCTCCGGGTCCAGTTCCATCGCGTACAGACTCTGTGTGACTGGTCGGACGTCGGACCCGAGTCGGGTCTGCAACACGTCGCTCGTCGAGTGTGCCGGATCCGTGGACACGAGGAGCGTCCGCTGTCCGGCATCGGCAGCCGCGAGCGCGGCGCTGGCGGCAATTGTGGTCTTCCCCACTCCACCCTTACCGCCGAGAAAGGAAATTCGACGCGTCAGCAGCACCGGAACCCTCCCTCCGGCGACTGCTCCATCCCAAGACGCCGGTGCCAATCGTGGAACCCGTCGATCAGGTCCGGCAGCAGTTCCAGTGTATAGAACGAGACCGGGCTCGGGACTCCCAGCATGTCGGAAATGCCCAGAACCAGGAACAGGTCACGCTGGCGGAGATACTCTCGCTGAATGGCACTTCGGTACGGAGCAACGTAGATCCCCTCGTAGATCTCCCTCGCTGATCGGGCACGCCAGCGCAGCTCGGCCCAGAGTCCGGCACGTCGGCCGGATTCGGCCTCGATGTCCTGCCTGGCGGTTGTCAGGGAGTCCCGCATTCGACTCTCGAATAGCGTACCGGCAATGGACTTGCCGCGGACGGTTCCGTCGGAACATTGACCAGCCCCACGAGCATGCCGTCTGAGGGTGCGAGACGGAGTACCAGCGGCGGAACGGATAGCCAGACGCTGTCGGCGCCCAGTGGCAGCCACTCCGGTGCGTCGCTTTCTGAAGGGCCTGGCTCCGGGTCCGTTTCCAGCCGCAGGGCGCCATCCTCGTCCTCGGGAAGGAGATCCTCGGTCAGCCGGAGCCGGTCCGGAAGCCCCGGTCGTTCCTGACCGGGTTCTACGCGCCAGCACCCGAGGGCCGGGTGCCCGATCGCCGGGCCCGGGTGCGGGGGGCGAGCCGCGAATCGGCTTCGACCATTGATCCCTTCGTCTTCGACCTGCCCGACGGCATCGTAGGCTTGCGGCGCGCTCACCTCCGCGATATCTGCGTCCACCCTCTCACTCACATCCGACTTCCTGGTCTCGGCACCCTGCCCGGCGGCCGACTCCTCGGCCTCGACGATCGCCTTGGCCTCGCTCTTCTGTCTCGCGGGGGGATCCGCCGGAGCCGGCTCCCGGACGCCAGGGGCGTTCTCACGAAGGCCTTCCGGCTCAACCGCCGGTGCTTCCACCGATTCACGCCCGAAATCCAGCTCCGCCGGGAGATCTCGCCCGCGCTGCAAAGCGAGTTCCCTGCCGAGCAAGCCGGCTCCGACTGCGATCGTAATGCTCGCCGCCCAGGCCAGGCCGACTCGGGGGATGCGGCGCCGGCCTGCTGCCCCGGCCGCCCTGGAGCCGACACGCACGGATTCGCGATCAGGCGAAGCGTCCGGGGTTCCGCCGTCCAATCGGGCTCGCGCCACCAGGTCGGCGAACGGCGGCGCGGTGGCCGGAGGAGAGTCAGCGTCAGAGAGTATGGCCCGGGCCCGTTCCCGTACGGCGCGCGCCTCTTCGAGCCTGGACCTGCACTCTTCGCACTCCTCCAGGTGCACAGCCAGCGCTGCGCCCTCCGGACCGCTCTGCGGACCGAGAGCCCCATCCAGCCATGCATGCAGCCGACCTTCATCGATGTGCGACACCGCTCTCCTCATCTCCCGCCGCCGCGTCGTAGGCCGCGGCCAGCTTGCGCCTGGCCCGTGAAAGTGTCGTCCCGACCGCGCCGGGAGACAGTCCCGTCACACCGGCGATCTCGGTGTAGCTCAAACCGGCGTCGCAGAGCAGCAGCGCCTCCCGGTCACGCTCGCTCAGGGATTCGAGTGCCTGCCGGACATTAGCGCGTCGTTCGCGCGCCTCCAGCTCCTCGTCGGGCCCGGCCACGGGCTCCGAGGTCTCCGCATCTACCCGGATCAGCGTGAGTTTCTGACGGCGCCGAATGACCATCCGTGCCTCATCTCGGGCCAGATTTCCCGCGACCGTGAATAACCACGCACGAGGATCGTCAGGCACGGGCTGGGCCTTGAGTGCCCTGACGAATGTCTCCTGCGCCAGATCACACGCACGTTCCCGATCCCAGACCTTTCGATCCAGGAACCGCACGAGGTCATCCCACACCTCCCGATAGATCGCCGCCCAGGGCTCGCTCAACGCGTCCCCTTCAGCTCCAATGACGCTCGACGGGGGGATTCCTGCACACGGGACATCAGGCGAGCCACAGACGCAGCCGCCGGATCGCATCGGCCCGGTGGCTGCGTGCCGCTTTCACCGCCGGCGGCAACTCACCGAACGTGGAGTCGCCGCCGGTCAGCACGAATAGCGGGTCGTATCCGAATCCATTCCGCCCGCGCGGACTGACGGCGATTCGCCCGTGCACGGTTCCGTTCACCAGCAGGCTGCGTCGCTCGTCCACCAGCGCGAGCGCACATTGATAATGCGCCCCGCGTCGGGCGTCCGGAATACCGCCCAGCCGGTCCAGGAGCCACCTGTTGTTCGCCTCGTCTTCGTCCAGATCGCCGCGGAATTCCGGTGGAGCAAACCGGCGAGAGTGAATTCCCGGCGCTCCATCCAGCGCATCGACACATAAACCCGAATCGTCGGCGATCGTCGGCAGGTCGGACCGGCTGCGATAGTAGCGCGCTTTGGCCAGCGCATTCCCTTCGAACGAGGCGAATACTTCAACGGAGTCTTCTTCAGGATGCCTGCGAATACCGGCGTCGGTGAGCGACAGGATCTGGATATCCAGGCCTGAGAGCAGGTCCTGTATCTCCTGGAGTTTGTGCGCGTTGCGTGTTGCCAGAAGAAACGTCCGGGACATGGAGGGCGACCCGGGTCCGCTCAATGGCTCCCGACGAGCGCGACTGCAGAATCGTCGCCCGGGCCGTGCGGTTGCGCTCGCCTGCTCGAACCGGAGTCGAAGCTGAGTAGAATGAGCAGCAACGGAAGATAGATCAGTGAAGTACGGAACAGGCCGCGGGCGGTCGGCGGATCGGCACGAAACCAGAATCGCACTGCCGCCGCGAGATATGCGAGGCCGAGGGACAGCGCAAAGAGCGCGTACAAAGACCCTGACAGGCCGAGGAGCGCGGGGAGCAGACTCGCCGGAATCAGGGCAAGGGCGTAGAGCACTGCCTGGCTCCTGGTCTGGTGCCCCGTCGGATCCGTCACGCCGAGCATTTGCAGACCACCTCGCCGATAGTCCTCGCGGAAAAGCCACGCAAGTGCCAGAAAATGCGGCAACTGCCAGAAGAACAGGATTCCGAACAGCGCCCAGGCGCCGGGGCCGAGTTCGCCACGCGCAGCACTCCATCCTCCCATGATCGGCAACGCACCGGGAATCGCTCCGACGAGGGTGGAAAGAGATGAAACCCGTTTCAGCGGAGTATACACGAGCACGTAGCTCAGGAGCGCAATCGCCGCCAGGAGAGCCGTGAGCGGATTGACGACCAGCGCGAGGAACACGATCCCGACAATCGATACTGCGGCCGCAAAGGCAAGCGTAGCGGCCGGCGTAACGCGCCCGGTGGGAAGCGGTCGTCCCTTCGTGCGATCCATCAGGGAATCGATGTCGCGCTCGAGCAGTTGATTCAGGGCGCTCGAGCCTCCCGCCACCAGTCCAATGCCGAGGAGCGTGGCGAGCAGCAGCCGAAGATCCGGTCGACCGCTGCTTCCGATCGTGAATCCCGCAGCGCTCGAGACGAGCACCATCAACGTGATCCGCGGCTTCGTCAGCTGCAGCAGGTCCGCCGGACGATTCCGCCTGTCCGAGTTCACGAATCGGCCTGCAGGCGTCGAACGATCTCAGATGTCGAGCGTCCCTGCTCGATCTCGATCAACCTGACCTCACCTCCGGCTGCCAGCACCGCTTCGGCCCCCGCGATCTGTTCGACGCTGTAGTCGGCTCCCTTTACCAGTACATCGGGCAGTAACTGTTCGATCAGCCGGGCCGGCGTATCGTCGTCAAAGACCGTCACGGCGTCCACGCAGCGCAGCGCAGCGACCAGCCGGGCACGGTCGGCTTCCGGCTGAACAGGACGCCCGGGCCCCTTCAGGCGCCGAGTCGATCTGTCGGAGTTCACCGCCACCACGAGCGCATCCCCGAACCCGCGGGCGGTCTCCAGGGAGGTCACATGACCACTGTGCAGCAGGTCGAATACGCCGTTGCTGAACACGAGTCGGTAGTCGCGCGGCCGACCGAAGCGCTCGACGAGCGTCGCTTCCGAAACAACCCTGACGGCCGATGACGGCTGGCCGTTCAATACAGCGTCTCATCGAAGGGGCCGCCAAGCGACCGGACGGAATCGAGTGACGAATCCTGCGGTTTGCGAGCGAACAACACCTTCAGCGCCGGCGGGACGATGAACGTCGAGAGGATGACCATGATCAGGATCGCGCTATACACGGAGGACGAGAGAATCCCGGCCGTGAGACCGATCGAGGCGAAAATGAGTCCGACTTCGCCTCGCGGAACCATCCCGACTCCGACGAGCAGCTTCGAAGTATCCGGCCTGGTGACTCCGAGACCCGCCACAAGCTTTCCGATGATGGCGATCACTGTGAGGATCAGACCGACCGCGAGCACCGCGAGGTCGAAGTCCTCAGTCCCCGGGATGAACAGGCGGACGTTTACCGGCGCCCCGACGGCGACGAAGAAGATCGGGGTGAAGATATCTGCTACCGGTTCGATTCTCTCCACGACGGCGTCGAACTGGTTCGTCGATGACAGGACCAGGCCGGCGGCGAACGCGCCAATGATCATCGCGGATCCCGCGAGGTCTGCCAGGGCGGCGATCCCAAGCGCGAAGCAGAACGCCGCAACGAGCAACACTCCCCTGGTTCGCATGCGGTCCACGAAGTCGAAGATCGCGGGAGCAAACCGGGTACCGAGCACCACGGCGAGCACGAGAAAACCAACCGCAAACACGAAGATCTTGGTGATCGACAGCACTCCCAGTGCAGCTCCACCCACCATGCCCGACACGACGGCGAGAATCACGATTCCCAGCACGTCGTCGATTACGGCAGCCCCGATGATGATCCGGGCCTCTGGTGTGTGCATTCGGCTCAGGTCCGAGAGGACCCGCGCCGTGATCCCAACTGACGTCGCCGTTAGCGTGGCTCCGACGAATATCGCCACGACCGCGAAACTGACGCCGGCGGGCCTGACACCGATCGCAGGACTGGCCAGATACCAGTAGAGGAAGCCCAGCAGGAACGGAAGGAACACCCCGATCAACGCTACCCGCGCCGCCGTAGCACCCACCCTGAACATCTCTTTCAGATCCGTTTCCAGTCCGATCTCGAACAGCAGCAGGACGACGCCGATCTCGGCCAGGACGTGTACGATTTCGTACATGTCACCCGAGGCTGGTATTACGCCGAGCACGCTCGCGCCCAGGAGTACGCCAGCCACGAGTTCACCGAGGACCGCCGGCTGTCCGCGACGCTCGGCCATCTCTCCGAGCACCTTCGCCAGTTACGAGTATGGCAATCAGCGTGAAGAACACGTCCCGAATCCGCGGTCCGTGCCCGCCCGGTTCCTCTGCGTGAGCGTCCGCCTGCGCGGCACCGGATTGCGGCGCCGCAACGGCGTCCTCGCCCGCGGTCTGGTGCCCCCCGGACTCCTGCGGTTCCGCCGCCTCCCCAGTTTCAGCGACCGCGGCGCCGCGGTCATCGATCAACCCTGCGAGCGTCCTCTCCGCCGCTACCCCGGAGCCCGGCACCAGGAGATCCGGAAGCGGACGACCTGCGACCAACCACAGGCCCAGGAGGAGCAGAGCGAATCTCCGGAACCGCGATCGGGTTCCCTTCCTCGCATGCAGGCGTGGAATCCGGCGCCTTACCATTGAGACTGTGCTCCGTCGACGATCTTCTGCACGAGATCCGTGATGGCCAGTTCCTGGCCCCTGAGCTCGAGCTCCGTTTCTGGCGTGTACTCTCCGATTCCGGTCACAGACGCACCGCTCCAGATGATCTCGTTTCTCGTGTTGTCGATGATCTCGACCCGTGCCGACAGCCTGATTCTACGCTGAAACACTCTCGCCCCCACCTCTTCCTGGCTGGCGAAGTTCACCGCCGTATCGTCGTACCGCGTGAGTGTCGTCATGATCGTCGCATCCGCCGACTCCTCTGCCCCCAACTGCGCTCCCAGCTTTCCGGTGGCAGCGTCGAGCAACTCCGCCGTGACCTTCTCCGTGAGCGCGAACTGCGTCGTCTGATTGTCGATCGGTTCTACATAGATCGTCTTGACGTGAGACGGAAGCCCCCCGCCACCGGAGAAGGTGTAGTTGCACCCCGATACGGCGCAAAGCACACCGACTGCCAGGCTAAGGCTGATACGGAAGCGCATAGATCTCGCTTTGATGTCGGTCGACCGGGCTTTGCACCTGCTCAATCTCCCACCGCACCCTGCTCGGGCGCTCAAAATCTCTGTATTCCGCGCTCAACGGCCAGGCGCCATCAACCGGCCATTCGATCCGAACCCGGCGGACGACTTTGTCCCGCCGTCGCTCTTCGAGGGATTCGACCCGGCCATTCGTGACATAGAACACCTGGGTTCGATCTCCGAACGGTCCATATACCAGGACGGAGTCTCCTCCGGCGACAAACGCTCTCGGCACCGCGTCGGGCTCCGGCCGGAACAACCCTGCCATCGCGAACACGAACGGCCGTGGCGGTACGGCAATGTCTTCTATCTGACCGCGAGACGTGAGCTGTCCGCCAGCGCTCGCGATCGCCATCGCCACGTCTCCCGAAGTAAACAGATCGAGCCTGAGGCTGTCGGGTGGATTGAATCGTCCGACACCGTCACCCTCGACGTCTCCACGGCGGTCCCCGTAGCGCCACTCAAATCGGATAAGCGCCGGTGCGTCGGGGTTCCCCCGTCCAGACCGCAGCCGATTCGCGATCGCTACCGGATTTTCGAGCGGTGGACCACTCTCGATGGATGTCGCACAGGCCGCCAGAAGGAATACAGCGGCAACGGTTCCTGTCCGGCAGACCATTCTCCTGTTCAACGTGCGGCCAAGCTACCCGAGCCCCGGGAGAGGGTCAAGAAAATCGCTCCCGATGGGGAGTCTGTACTTCGTCCGCGGATGATTCGCCTTCGGCGGCCCTTCTCAACTGTTCCAGTACCCGCTGCGCGTCAGCAGGAATCCGACGCAATCGAAGGTCGGCATCGGTGCACACGAGCCTCGTCGTCCCGCGCGCGAGCAGCGCTTCGTCCTCCGCCCTGACCGCCTCGTATGCGAAGGTTACGGTGCGGCTCCGCACCTGCTTCACTCTCGATCGGATCCAGACCAGCTCGTCATATCCAGCTCCCTGGCGATAGTCCAGCTCGGCATGTGCGACCGGCAACAGGATACCCTCGTCCTCCAGGCCAGCGTACGAGACGCCATTGGCGCGCATCAGCTCCGTCCGGCCGAGCTCGAACCACGCCAGATAATTCATGTGATGAGCATGACCCATCTGGTCTGTCTCGGCGTATCGAACGCGGATCTCAGTCCTGCTACCGGGGATTTCGTGAGCCGTCATCGCTCATGCCGCTCCACTGTCCGTGTGTCGCCTGCCGTCCGAGCCTGCTCTATACTGTCGCCGATGGATCAGAATGGCACCCTCATCGTCTCCGACGCCCATCTCGGCGCTGCGCCCCTCGAGCACGAGGACGCGTTCCGGCGCTTCCTCTCCCGGACGGCGGACCGGACCCGGGACCTGGTGATCAATGGGGACCTGTTCGATTTCTGGTTCGAGTACGGAACCGTGATCCAGCGACGTCACTTCCCAGTTCTCCATGTACTTCGGGATCTCGTCGATTCGGGCGTCAGGATTCGACTCGTCGCGGGGAACCACGACTTCTGGGGCGGGTCGTTTCTCACCGATGAGATCGGGCTCGAGTTGATCGATGGACCGGTCCTCACAACCCTCGGGACCAGACCGGCAATCCTGGCGCACGGTGATGGCCTCGGCAGCGGCGACTGGGGCTACAAGGCACTCAAATTCGTAATCCGCAGCCGTGTTGCCAGGACTGGCTTCCGCTGGCTTCACCCCGATCTGTCTGCTGGGGTAATCGGCCTGATCAGTCGCACAGAGAGTCGACACGGAGGTGCTCCGGACGCCGAGTCGCTGGGGCGTGCTTCGCGGCTTCACGCCTGGGCGGAAGAGCAACTCCAGGCCCAGCCCGATATCGAGATCGCCGTGCTCGGCCACTGTCACGTGCCGGAAATCCGGGAGATCGTCCCCAGGCGGTTCTATCTCAACCCGGGGGACTGGGTGCAGCATTGCAGCTGGGCAGAAATCGAGCCCGCGCGAATGCGTGTGCTGCGATTGCCCGAACCGAAGTCCGAAAGCACACCGGAAGTGCTGTACGAAGTCGTGTTCCCATCTCCCCCGGAGCCGGTAGTCAGGGCTCGGGCCGCTGACGATGAGCGTCTCGAAGCTCAGGGTCCGACCGGGATACTGTAGCGGAACGCCGCGCCGGCCGACCCGTCCGGCGGCGGAACGACTTCACCGGTCCAGTCCCACAACTGAGCCGAAACCCAGGCATCCACTCCTGCAAAAAGCGCCCAGAATACGGCGAGCGTCGCCCAGTCCTCGAATTGATCTTCGCGCAGCCCGACCAGGTCATCGTCCGGCGGATTGGCTTGCTTGGCCGCGTTGAGCTTGGCATTCGTCTTAAGCAGCATCCAGAGGCTGCCGGCTTCCATCGCGAAGTAGAAGGCCCCGCGACCCGGCTGGTCTACCGAAACCTGCCCCCAGCCCGGCAGCACGAGCGACCGGAAAAACGCCCCCATGGGGCTCACGGGCGGCGAGACTCCAGCACTGTCCGCACCGACCGCCTGGACACTGGGTGAAATCGGCACCGTGTCCGCAGCGACCCCCTCACCGGCCGAAACCGCGACGGTGTCGGCGGAGGAAGAATCAGGGGGAACTGGCTCCTGAGCATCGAGCTCCCGGGCGGGGACGGACACCAGACACAGCAGCAGTGCCGCGCGCAGGCCTGCCGCAACAAATAGTCCCGCAGCATGGCGGGAGCGCGTGGGAATCGAACCCACCCGGGACGCTTCTCGCACCCCGAAACGGTTTTGAAGACCGCTGGCGACACCAGCCGCCATCCGCCCCCTCGTATTCAGCCGACCTCCACCTGTCCTGCGGGCGCGATCAGGGTAGACGCGCGACGACGTCGATTTCGACTCTCGCTCCCATCGGCAGGGAGCCTGCCTCAATCGTCGATCGTGCGGGATAGGGTTCCGAGAAGTGCTCGGCATAGATCGCGTTCAGCTCCGCGAAATCCGCCATGTCGGCCACGTAGACGGTCGTCTTGACCACGTCACCGAAACCGACGCCAGCCGCTTCCAGTACCGCACGCAGATTCGCGAACACCCGATACGCCTGCTCCCTGATTCCCGGCCCGACGAGTTCGCCGAGCTCCGGATTCAAGCCTATCTGACCAGCCGAGAACAGAAATCCTCCAGCCACGCAAGCCTGTGAATACGGCCCGATGGCCGCCGGCGCGCCGTCCGTGTGAATCGATTTCAGGTGGTGCATGTCTTCTCCTAGAACAAGCCTTCGATCGTTCCATCCGGGTGTACGCACATCGCCTCTGCGGCCGGCTTCGCGGACAGGCCGGGCATGACCATCACGTCTCCCGTCAGCGCGACGATGAACCCGGCGCCCGCCGAGATCCGGAATTCGCGAACCGTTATGTCAAACCCGCTCGGCCGTCCCTGCAGCGACGCGTCATCGCTCAGCGAATACTGCGTCTTCGCAATGCAAACCGGGAGATTCCCCAGGCCGTTGTCCACAATACGCTGCGCCTCCTTCTCGGCCGACGGAAGGATGTTGACCCCGTCCGCACCATACACCTGCGTGGCGATCGCCTCGAGCTTCTCCCGCAATGTGGAGTTCGTATCGTAGAGCGGCTGGAAGTCCGCCTTTCCTTCGTCCAGCACCGCGAGGACCTGCTCGGCCAGGGCGATTCCACCTTCTCCTCCGCGGGCCCAGATGTCACAGTCGGCAGCACGTATACCACGCGCCCGACAGAAATCGATCACGGCCTGCACCTCTTCCTGGGTGTCATCCGAGAACCGATTGACAGCGACGACGAGGGGGACCCCGAATTGGAGCAGGTTGTCAATATGTGCCCCGAGATTGTCGAGTCCCGCCCCGAGACCCGCTGGTCCACCTCCGCCAGCTTTCAGGGCATGGTGTTTCATTGCCCGAATCGTGGCCACGAGGACGGTCGCCTCGGGCTTGATGCCCCCCATGCGACACTTGATGTCGAAGAACTTCTCCGCCCCGAGGTCAGATCCGAAGCCTGCTTCCGTGACGACGATGTCGCCGAGCGCCATGCCTGCCTGCGTCGCGATCAACGAGTTACACCCGTGCGCGATGTTGGCGAACGGCCCTCCGTGCACCAGCGCTGGTCCGCCTTCAATCGTCTGGACGAGATTCGGCCATAGCGCTTCCTTCATCAGCAGAGCCATGGCCCCGGCGACGTTCAGCTCGCCGGCTCGCACCAACGAACCGTCACGTCGGGCCCCGAGCACGATATTCCCGACCCGCTCCTCGAAGTCGGCCAGATTCTCCGACAAACAGAAGATCGCCATGATCTCCGATGCCGCGGTGATCGACCATCCTTCCTCGCGCGGGATACCGCCATTCACGCCACCCAGACCGATCACTGCACTGCGCAGCGCCCGGTCGTTCATGTCGATCGCACGTTTCCAGTTGATTCGACGGATATCGAGACCGAGCGAATTCCCGCGGAACAGGTTGTTGTCCATCACGGCGGAGAGCAGCGAATGGGCAGAAGTGATCGCGTGGAAGTCTCCCGTGAAATGGAGATTGATCTCGTCCATCGGAAGTACCTGCGAGTATCCACCACCCGCCGCGCCGCCCTTGATTCCGAATACCGGTCCGAGCGACGGCTCACGCAAACACAACATCGTCTTCTTGTCGAGCCGACGAAGCGCCTGCGCCAGTCCGACGCCGACCGTGGACTTTCCCTCACCAGCCGGCGTGGGAGTCATTCCCGTGACCAGTACGACCTTCCCGTTCTGCTCTCGGCCCTCCAGGGCCCGGGGATCGATCTTCGCGACGTAATGTCCGTACGGCCTGAGGTCGGCGTCGCCGAGACCAATTTCGGCGGCGACGTCGCTGATCGGACGCAGGACTGCGTCCTGTGCGATCTCGATATCTGAAGGCATGGATGATTCCTTTCAGGTTTAGCCGGACATCAAGCCCGGCGAGCCAGCTCTTCGAGCAGCTCCTCTCGTGTAACCGGCACAGCTCCCAGTCGGCTCACTTCGATCCCGGCAGCAACATTCGCGAGCGCCGCCGCCGTGGCGAGCTCGGGACGTCCAACGAGTGCGACCGCCAATGTGGCGATCACCGTATCACCGGCGCCCGTGACATCGAACACCTCGCGTGCCCTCGACGGTATCCTGCGTATCCCGCCGCCGTCGCGCGAGAGCAGCAGCATTCCCTCCTCGCCCAGCGTCAGCAGGAGGTTCTCACAGCCAAGCCGTTCCAGCAGCGGCAACAGCTCATTCTCGTTCCTCGGGGCCCGCTCCAGCCCAAGCGCGGCAGCCAGTTCTCGCACGTTCGGCTTGAATACGTATGCACCCCTGAAATCGAAGAAATGCCGGAGTTTCGGATCGACGATCGAGGGGATATTCCGTCGACGCGCCTCGTCGAGCAGCACGGCCGGAAGGTCTGGAGACAGGACACCCTTGTCGTAGTCCTCGAGCACGAGCACGCTGGCGGATTGCAGCGCCTCCAGCGCTCGCTCGCGCAGCGCCGACGAGAGATCGGAATTCGGCGGCGCCACCGTCTCCCGGTCGACCCTGAGCACCTGCTGGTGCCGGGCGATGATCCTCGTCTTCTGCGTCGTGGGACGCTCCTCGTCGAGCACGAGGTCTGCTGCGTCCACCCCGCTTGACTCGAGAAGGCCCTGCAATGACTGGCCTGCGGCATCGTTGCCGATCGTCGCCACGAGTTTGCACCGAGCGCCGAGTGCGACGACTCCCGCAGCAACGTTGGCTGCCCCACCGAGTGCCGTCGATTCAGCTTCGACGTGGAGTACGGGCACCGGGGCCTCCGGCGATATCCGCTCCACGGAACCGGTGACGTACCGATCGAGCATTGCATCGCCGACTACGAGAACGTTTCCGCCCCGCGCGGCGTCGAGCAACTCTCGTGCCTGCGTCATGTCGAGAAGGGCCTGGTGCACGGCCACGGTCCGCCTTGCGAAGGGTCGGGATCTCCGGTAATCTGCGCCCACCCGCCAGCAGGATCGTAACACCTTGCCGGGCAACGCGCTCGGGAGGTTTCAACCGGGCTTTCGGCCGCGAAGTTAGCGGGCTCGCGGGAGAGAGTCAAAGCCGGAGCCGACGACGAGCCCAGCCGCATGATCGTTCGGAAAGCCACCCTCACACCGGTGCGCTACGCGAGTGCCACGCTGAAGGAGTTTGCCTGGCACACCCAGCGCTACTTCGCGCTCATGGGGCGAACGATTCACGCCACGGTGACCCGACCGTTCTACTCGGGGGACCTGGCGGTTCAACTCGATTCGATCGGCGTCGGCTCGATCGGCATCGTCATTCTGACGGGTCTGTTCACGGGAATGGTGCTCGCACTTCAATCGGCTGTCGAAATGCGTCAATTCGGGGCGACGATCTACATCGGCCGTCTGGTAGGGGCCAGCACCGTACGAGAGCTCGGACCGGTTCTCACGGCCCTCATGGTCACTGGTCGTGCGGGCTCCGGGATCGCAGCGGAAATCGGGGCCATGCGCGTGACAGAGCAGATCGACGCGCTCAAGACGATGGGCGTGGATCCGGTCCGCAAGCTCGTGACGCCGCGATTCGTCGCCTGCCTTATCGCCCTGCCGCTGCTCACGATCATCACGGACGTGGTAGCGATCTTCGGTGGACTGTTGATCGCGATCGTCAAGCTCGACCTGACGTTCGACCTGTACATGCGGTCCGTCTACACAACGCTGGCGGATAGCGGATTCGTGCTGCAGTTCATCCCGGTCGATTTCGTCGGCGGCCTCATCAAGCCCGTGTTCTTCGGCGCGATCATCGCCATCACCGCCTGCTACTATGGTATGTCGACCCGCGGCGGTACCGAGGGAGTGGGACGCGCTGCTACCGGAGCCGTCGTCACGTCGTCGATCTTCATCCTCGCCACGGACTATTTCCTCACCCAGTTGATCATCGCGCTGCTGATCGAATGAGTGACGCGAGAGACCCGTTGTGGGATTCCGGGCATCTGCGACTGGAACGGGAAGAGGCAAGACGCCTGATGGAGTCGGGGCGGTCGCCGGGATCGGACGATCCGGAGTCACCGGTCATTTCCTTGCAGGACCTGTCTCTTCACTTCGGCGATCACGTTGTGCTCGACGAGATTTCGCTCGATGTCAGTTCCGGGGAAACGCTGTGTATCCTGGGTGGATCGGGAGCGGGTAAGTCAACGATCCTGCGCCTGATCCTGGGTCTGATCACGCCGGACGGCGGTCGAATCATCGTTCGGGGGGAGGACGTGGCCACCGCGTCTCGAGAGGAGCTCCTGCACCTCCGACGAGACATGGGGATGGTATTCCAGCAGGCGGCGCTGTTCGACTCCCTATCGGTGTACGACAACGTCGCATTCTACCTGCATGAGCATGCGAAGCTGCTGGAGGCTGAAGTGGGCGAGCAGGTCGACGAGGCGCTCCGAATGGTGGACCTCGACCCGGAACAGGTGAGCGACCTGCTCCCTGCCGAACTCAGCGGAGGAATGAAGAAGCGGGTGGGAATTGCCCGGGCCCTGATTCACCGGCCGTCGATTCTACTTTATGACGAGCCGACCAGTGGACTGGACCCGATTACCACCCGCACGATTGATGACCTCATCCTGAAGCTGCAGCGAGACCTGGCGGTTACGAGTGTCGTCGTGACGCACGGCATTCGCTCGGCCTTCCGGATCGGCAACCAGGTGGCTCTATTGTTCGAAGGCAGGATCATGTTCCAGGGAACTCCCGAGGAGATGATGGACTCCGACGAAGGCTACTTGCGTGAATTCCTTCGCTGACGGCGAGTTTGTCCTCTTGCGGATTCCGGCCAGGTCGGGAACCGGAGGTGAGCGTTGAGACGCGGCTCACCCATCACCTGGGAGCAGGTTCGAGTCGGAGTCCTTCTCCTTCTGTCACTCCTGATCCTTTCCGTCGCCGTGTTTCTCATCGGTGACACCGGAAACGTTTTCGGCCAGAGATACCAGCTGGTGACCCTCGTCCGCTCTGCAGCCGGGCTCGTCCCGGGAGCTTCCGTTCAGCTGGCCGGACAGACTGTGGGCCAGGTCGACAGAATCGATCTCATCCCTCCGGAGTCGCGGCCTGCCGGGGGCCAGGCGGTGGAGATCCACCTGGCCATCGACCTCAAGGTCCAGGAGCAGATTCGGGCTGATTCACGGGCGCAGGTCCGTACTCAGGGGCTGCTGGGAGACAAGTTGATCGATATTACGCCAGGTACCGCGGCGGCGACGGTTCTCGCCGCGGGCGACACGGTCCAGTCATCGACATCCGTGGACTACGATGCTTTGATTGCAGACGGGGCGAGCGCCGTCGGTGAACTGCTCGAGGTGACGCAGAATCTGTCGGAACTCACCCGGGGGCTGCTGGAAGGCGAAGGATCTCTCGGGCAGCTGGTAATGGACGACGAGCTATACGTGAGGGTCACCGCCCTGGCGGCGAATCTCGACTCCCTGCTGTCTGCCGCTTCCGCACCGAATTCGCAGTTGATGCGACTGCTGACCGACGATTCGCTGTACGCTTCCTTGCGCGCCTCCGCGGAAGCCGTGGAATCGCTGACCAGTTCCATGGCGCGCGGTGAAGGCACGATCGGTCAACTCATACAGTCCGACTCGTTGTACCTGGCTCTACAGTCCTCGATGATGCGGACGGACTCGTTGCTGGCCCGACTTCAGGCAGGAGAGGGCTCGGCCGGCAAAATGCTCACCGACGAAGCCCTGTACGAAGAGTTGCTGAAGACCGTCGTCGACCTGAATGCGCTGTTGTCTGCCGTGCGGGAGGACCCGAAGCGCTACGTTCCTCCCGTCTCAGTATTCTAGACGACCTGGAGAGGCATTCCCGTCAAGCGCTCTTCGCAGCGAGTTCGTGCAGCGTCGAGAGACTGACGATCCGGTACCGGACCTGACCGCCGGGGAGGGTAACTTCGGCCTCTTCCCCTGTAGCCTTCCCGAGCAGCGCCTTTCCAATCGGCGAAGCCATCGAGATTTCCGAGTTCTCGAGATTGATCACGTCGCCGAAGGCTACCGTGTAGGTTTCCGTGACGTCGTCGTCCAGGTCCAGGACTTCGACCTTCGAACCGAATCCGACCCGGTCCTGTGGGATCTGCTCCAGGTCGATCTCCGAGATCTCCGACAGCCGGCGCGAAATATAGGTCAGACGCGCGCGTACGAGTTGCTGCCGCTCGAGCGCTGCCGAGTACTCGGAATTCTCGCGCAGGTCACCCAGCGCGACCGCTTTTTCGATCTCTCTCGGCAGAATGACATTCAGCTCGTGAAACAGAGCCTCTGCCTCGCCATTCAGCTTGTCCAGCAGTTCGTTCAACACGGCATATCCAATCGAGAGTCCCTATGGAAGGCTTGGCGGCCTACCGGAACGAAAACGCCGCGAGGCGCATGCTGCACGCCTCGCGGGTCGAATGCATGATGGAGGTGCCGGGAATCGCACCCGGGTCCACGAATCCTTCTTCCTCGGCATCTACGTGCGTATTCGGGGATCTTATCTCGCCTCAGGCAGGGCTCCCCAACGGCCCGCCATCAGCCAGCCACTAAGGCTTTCGCCATCTCGTTGGCTGCGGTCGCGGCTCCCGCTTCCAACCAGCCCGATTTGCGACGTCCGTCGGACCGCCTCGGGCCGGGCGGGTCCTGGGACGGGACGCGTTAGTTACGCGGCCAGCGCCATGTTATCGTTGGCACCTGAAAGGTTTCCCGGTGTTTAACGAGGGCCCGAGCACCTCGGCACGCTTCCTTGGATTCCAGTATTCGCGTCGAATCTAATTCACCCCCCAATTTCTGAAACAGCGGCAAAAAGCGGACCGCCGTGGCGGCCCGCTCGTGCCTGAAACACTAGTGCCGGACGGAGGTTCCGTCAAACGAGATGGTCTCGCGCACGTCTCGCCGTCCATGCGGTCACGGTTTCCGCCTGTCGGAAGATCGAATATCTTTCAGATTCGTCTCCACGATCGGTGGAGCGCTGGGCTATTCAGGGCCGACAGGCCCTTTCGTGTCAGGGAGCAGATATATGCAACTCCGCGACTTCTTTTCGGAAGATGCGATCAAGCTGGACCTGGAAGCTGAAACGAAGGACGAGGCGCTGAAGGAACTCGTGGGGCTGCTGGGTCTGGACGAGAAATCTCAGGGCATTCTGTTCAAGATGTTGAAGCGGCGCGAGAACCTCGGATCTACTGGAATCGGGCGCCGAATCGCCATTCCGCACTGCCGGTCGCTCGTGGTCAACCGGCTGCGCGTCGCATTCGGGCGCAAGCCGGGTGGCATCGACTTCGACGCGATCGACAAGAAGCCGGTTCAGAACATCTTTCTCATCGTCGCACCGCCGCTCGAGGTGTCGAACCAGTACCTGCCCGTACTCGGAAAGATCGCTCAGTTCGGCAAGGAACAGGACATACCGGAGCGCCTGGCCGAGATTCAGACACCCGAGGAGTTTCTCGCCCTGCTGGAGGAAAAGGGGTCTGAATCGATGCATCCACAACTCGAGCTTCTCCTGGAGCTCCAGGATCTCAAGACCCAGCGCCAGGCGCTGGCGACCGAGGGCCTGAAGGATGTGGAATCCGAGGTATTCGATCTGCGTCCCGAGGAAGCGCTTCAGATACTCGACACGAAGATCGATGAGCTCGCTGAGCGACTGGACGACCCGGTGCGAGCTCGGTTTCGCGAGGTCTCGGAATCGGTCGGACGCGCAGTGGCGCCGGTGCTGAACGGAGTGTGCTACGGTTGCTACGTTTCGGTACCGACGGCCTGGTCCTCGGAAGTCGGGCGCAATGACCGGGTAAACGTATGCAGCTACTGTGGGCGGTTCCTGTATTACGTCGACTGAGAGTCGCCTGGAATCCGGCCTTGCGGCGTCCGCCGGGTTATGGAGCGGCGATCGAGATATTCGAGCAGCGGTATCAGGATGCGGCGCGACAGCCCCAATTCATCGCCGAAGGCGGCCGGTGATGCGGGGCTGACCCGCTCGAGCACGCGCAGCACTCCTGACCTGAGTCGAGATTCAGCCTGCGGGGTGAGATAGACTTCGGGATTCACCGGGATCAATCGACCCGAATTGACCAGGATCCTCAGCAGGTCATTCACGAGGGATCTGTCGACATCCGTCAGTTCGGTCAACTGGGCCGGCGACGGAGGTGACAACTCGGCTGCGGCGATGATCTCTGCTATTCGTTCCAGTGTTTCCGTCTCAGGCGTCGTGAGGCGGACCTCATGTCCCCGCAGCCTGACATCGGGCCCCTTACGCTCCAGTTCACCTTCTGTCTCCAGGCATTTGATTTCGTGCTCGAGCAGATCGTTCGCGAACGCCCCCGAGAGAGCCGTCCGCACCGACTCGAGGGAGACACCTGGAGCGCGGGGAGAGTCCGCGTGTGCCCGTCCGACGTGCTCGAGAATCGAGGCGCGCGCTGCCGCCTGTACAGCATGCGCGAACAACCGCCCTCCGATGAGCTCCAACCCTGCCGCCTCACTTGCCTCCGCCGGAGGATTCCCCGTGCGCAATGGAAGAGCCGACGGATCGATCCCCTTTCCTCCAGCTAATCGTACGACCGCGTCTGTCGTCTGCTGGCGGTCACCCTCGACGACCGCTTCCCACAGGCTGGTGTTCTCCCGCCAGCGGCGCAGCGGTTCCAGGTCGGTGACGATACCGCCTCCGATCGTGCGCAGCGGAGTCACCGTGCGAAGCACGAACCGATCTCGGGCCCGCACCACGATGGGATCGGCACACACGAGCACCGCCCATGCGTTCGATCCTGGAGACAGGGTTCCCTCCGAACCGAGGAGAACCCGGGCCGTCGTTTCCGCAGTCCCGTGATACAGGCGAAGCGTGTCGGTGTGCTCGAGTCCGGCAAAGGCCTCCGGCAGCAGCTCTAATCTCGCTCCGAATCGCCGAACGCCGCGCCACCCGGGATCCGACACCACGGTCTCGCCACGTCCGGACTCCTCGAGTGAGAGCCCGGCCAGTGACAACGCGCAGCGTGCGCCGGCTCCCGAGGACGGACGCTCTTCACCATGGACCTGCACGGACCGGACCCGCGCGACACTGCCAGACGGAAGCAACTGAACTCTGTCTCCCTTGCTCACGGTGCCGCTCCAGACCGAGCCCGTCACGACCGTGCCGGCTCCCCGAACCGTGAATGCGCGGTCGACTGGGAGCCGAAACAGATCCTTGCATGCACGCACCTCGACGTTCCTGGCAGTTTCCAGGATCGCCTGGAGCAGCTCGTCGAGCCCTTCTCCCGACACCACCGACACCGGGATGATCGGCCAGTCGACTCCGACCCCGGCACGAACCAGCTCGTCGCGAACCAGACGAGTCGCGAGTTCCCGCCACTCGTCATCGACCCGGTCTACCTTCGTGAGCGCCACCAGGCCGTGCCGCATACCGAGCAGGCCGCCGATCGCGAGGTGTTCCAGTGTCTGCGGCATCGGGCCCTCGTCCGCCGCTACCGCCAGCAGCACCAGGTCAATGCCTGTCGCTCCGGCCAGCATGTTTCGGATGAAATCCTCGTGGCCCGGAACGTCCACGATTCCGATCTCCGGACCGTCAGAGGACTCGAGCCGTGCGAATCCGAGTTCGATCGTCAGTCCGCGGTCCCTCTCCTCCTGAAGCCGGTCCGGATTCACACCGGTGAGCGCCTGAACGAGAGAGCTCTTCCCGTGATCGACATGCCCGGCCGTCCCAACGACCACCGACTCTCGGGACGGGTCAGTCATCTGTCGTGGTCAGGAAGTCGAGAGACCGGATCCGGATATCCTCGGCGATGTGTACACGGATGAACTCCTTGAGGATCAGCATTTGAGGTCCGGCGAACTGCCCTGGCACACGATACCCGGACAGCTCCCTGAGTGTCTCGAGCCCGCGTGAATCGAGCGCGTGACCGGCCGGCGCACATCGCAGACAGCGGATCCCGCCTTCCATGGTATCGAAACGCGCTCCCTCCCCCGGAGGAACCGGACGTCCACACGACAGACACGAATCCAGGGAAGGCTCGAATCCGAGGACGCCGACCAGCTTCCAGATCCGGGCAGCCGCTACTCCGGGAGCAGTCTCGACCGGGGCGGCCAGCAGGGCGTCGAGCCCCTCGCGAAGACTGTCGTACAGCAGGTCGTCACGCTCAGCAGGAGCGAGACGCAACACCAGTTCGGCGAGCACCGAGGCGCCCGCGAACCGCGACATGTCAGCGCCGAGTGCCTGCCGGGAGCGAACGAGATCGAATCCGGAAAGTGTATGGAGGTCCCGGTTGGGTTTCAGGTACAACGTCACCACGCCCTCGACGAACGGCTCAAGAACCCCCGACATCCGGCTCCTGGAACGCAGCGCCCCCCGGGCCAGCGCAGAGAGCGGCCCGTGTTCGCGGGTAAGCAGTCGAAGGATCTTGCTCGTGTCGCCGAACCGATAGGTCTGGAGAACCAGGCAGGACGTCGTAACGATAGGCACGGCAGCAACCTATGACACGTGAACGAACACGGCAATTTCGCGCCGCCCGACGACGGGACGACGCTGGGCTCGTGACCTCACGGGCGAATTCCGATATCAGTGGTACCGAATCCAGCCGCCGTCTCGGAAAGCGCTTCGCCAGTCGCGGACAGGAGCAGGAGCCGGCCTGGTGCGTCGGTGCGGAACGTCCCGCAGAGAATTCGTCCATCTTGCAGCGCCGTGCTCGTCCAGCAGTCCACCGGGTCGCCGGCCAGGTCCGAACTGGGAATCGGATTCGCCGGCCCGCGGTCGAAGCTGTTCGCGCGGGGGTCGAAACGCAGAATTGCCAGCGACACGAAGTCCATCGATGTAAAGCAAAAACTGAAACAATGGCAGGCATCGGAAACGACAATCGAAAAAATTATCCGACAACTGGAAAAGGAAGATTTTCTGAACGAAGAACGCTATGCAGTATCCTTTGCAATTGGCAAATTTCGCAATAATGGGTGGGGGAGGAACAAAATTCTGTATGCCATGACCCAGAAAAGAATACCTGGAATTATATATCCAGATGGGTTTGAACGAAATTAAAGATGAAGAAAACGTCACGAAACTGAAAGATATTCTTTCCAAAAAGAAAATCAACGCGGAAGATGAGTTTACCCGCAATGCCAAGCTGGTTAAATTTGCCATTCAGCGTGGTTTCCAGGCAAACCTTGCCTGGAAGGTGGTGAAGGGGGAAATATGATTTAATATTTTCCCACAAAGTCCGCGAAAGTGAAGACGCAAAAGCTTTGAAGGCTCTGTGTACTTTGCGGTTAAAAATCTCGCGGTCTTTGCTACATTTTTTCTATTTTTGTATTTCTGAAAAAAAGAAAAATGTACACCTCAGAAGCAGCAAAAGAATTGTATAAGAGGCTTGATGCCTTGAGGAGGTTTCTTTGACGTCGACCGTAAGTTGATGGAAATAGAAGGAGCGGGGGGGGGGGGGGGGGGGGGGGGGGGGGGGGGGGGGGGGGGGGGGGGGGGGGGGGGGGGGGGGGGGGGGGGGGGGAAGAAAAAACCCAATCACCCGATTTTGGAATGACCCAAAAAGCTGAACAACACCTTCGGCAAATAAAAGAAATAAAACGATGGACTGGCGCTTACAAATCGGCAGCTGAAGCGTGTTCTGACCTGAAAGTTTTGGAGGAATTTTTTTATGCAGATGAGGCTACTCAGGCAGATCTTGACAAGGCAATTCGATTTGGCCACCAAAAAAATTGAAGATCTTGAATTCATGCAAATGCTGTCAGAACCTGCCGATAAACTTAGTGCAATTTTAAAATCGATCCCGGCGCCGGTGGAACCGAGAGCCAGGATTGGGCCGAGATGCTGATGCGGATGTATATCCGATATGGCGAAAGGCAGGGATATAAAGTACGTGAACTCGATTTTCAGGAAGGCGATGTGGCAGGTATTAAATCAGTTTCACTCGAGTTTGACGGAGAATATGCTTTTGGATACTTAAAAGGAGAAAATGGCGTGCACCGACTGGTTCGTTTATCACCATTTGATTCTGCCAATCGTCGTCACACTTCGTTTGCATCAGTATATGTTTACCCTGTTGTTAACGATGAAATTGAAGTGGAAATCAACCCAGCTGACATTAGTTGGGATACTTTCCGTTCCGGTGGCCCCGGTGGACAGAATGTAAATAAAGTAGAAACTGCAGTCAGGCTGAAGCACGAACCTTCTGGCCTGGTCATCGAATGCCAGGAAACCCGTTCGCAAGGACAGAATAGAGAAAAAAGCTATGCAAATGCTTCGATCGCAATTGTATGAGATTGAACTCAGGAAGAAACAAGATGATGACAGGCCAAAATTGAAGGAAACAAGAAAAAGATAGAGTGGGGCTCGCAAATCCGCTCCTACACTTTGCATCCTTACAAATTGGTTAAAGATGTGCGCACCAATCTTGAAAGTTCCAATGTTCTTGGTGTCCTCGATGGTGACCTTGATGAATTCATTAAAAGCTACTTGATGGAATATGGAAGGCAGGAAGAATGATTTTTGCAATAAATATTTAAAAAGAAAAAATGAAACGAACTTTTACTCATAATGCTACTTTTACTTGCTTCGCGGCAGCAAATTCGCAACAACTTTTCAGTTTTATTTTTGATGGAATTGAACGGACTTACCGCCTTCATCTTCCGGATAATTATGATGAAAACCAGGAGTATCCGCTTGATAATAAATATGCACGGCCTGGGTTCCAATTCATTTGAACAGGAGTTTTATACAGAATTTGACCAGGTAGCTGATACTGCTGGAATTGTGATGGTATATCCCGATGGTGTCAATAGTCAATGGAATATTTATCAGGATGGTGGAGTGGATGATGTGGGTTTCATTTCTGCGTTGATCGATACAATGGATGCTAACTACAGCATTGACCTTCTGCGCGTGTATGCATGCGGCATGTCAATGAGTGGGTTTATGAGCCACCGGCTTGGTTGTCAGTTGAACGACAGGATTGCAGCAATTGGCTCTGTTACTGGTTTATTGGTTTATTTCAATTGCAATTTAACGCGGAAAGTTCCTGTCCTTCAAATTCATGGAACTGCTGATGATATTGTGCCTTACGAGGGAGTGGCTTATACAATGCAGTATTGGACTGATATTGATGGTTGCCCTGATTCTGTTGTTACTGAGCTGCCTGATATTGATACAACTGACCAATCTACGGTAACGCTTACCACTTATAACACTTGCATCGAAGATTCGGAAGTATTGCTCTACACAATTAACGGTGGCGAACATACCTGGCCTGGAGCTACTTACATCATCGGTGTTACCAACCAGGACATTCATGCCAGTGTTGAAATCTGGAATTTTTTCAAGAAGTTTTCTCTGCCTGTCGGAGTTGGGCTTGGTGAAATGGATTTGGCAAAGGCAAAACTGAAAATTTATCCGCAACCTGCAAATGGCCATGCTAACAATAGAAGTCCCGGAAGTAGAAGAAAATTTGTGGAAAATTAATTTGTATGACCTTTCGGGAAGGCTTTATTAAAACAAGATGCTGTTTATGGAAACAAAATATCCTTTTCTGTAAATGGTTTGAAACAAGGCTTATACATCCTTGAATTGAGATTCAAATGATCTGTTTTCAGAGATAAAATAGATTATTCAATAGTTTTCTTGTTTGTGAAACTTTGTGTCTTGTCCTGAAAGTTTTGGGGATTCAGTGGCAAGACTAGTAAAATTCTATTTTAAAAACAGCCTCTTATCAAAAATTAAATTCCTCTACTGAAATAATTTTTATCAGAGAAATGTCCTGGTGAAGTGGATTTATCAAAAAATTCCAATCACCCTGAACCACAGCCGAAGGCACTTTCAGCACCAGGTTTTCTGCATTTTTAATAAAAATATCGCCCATTTGTTGGGTTTGGTGAATATGCGGAATTGATGACCAACCGGCAGCTAATTCTGATTCGCTAATTTGTTTTATTTTGCAATTATCAGGGATTTCAACAGTAATCAGAAAATAATCTTTTGGGATGATACCTAGCGGGCTGTGAACAGCAATTTCTGCCACACAAAGCGCCCTGGACTGACTAGTGTAAATCATTGGTGTGTTTTTACTGTTCCACCTCCCTCCATAAATCTCGGCTCCCCTGCCGAGTTGGCCGGGTCGGCGGCATGATCGCCTGACGTCCTTACCCACCGGATCCTGCGCTCGAGCAGGAGTGCGATGGCCACGGCGAGGATGCCGGTGGCGAGCCCGGCGACGATGTCGGTCAGCCAGTGGATCCCGAGAACGGCAGTCGAGAGAACGACCAGGAGGCCCAGCCACAGAGCCGCCCAACGAAAGCGCAAGCGCTCGACGAACGCAAGACCCACCACCACCACGGTCAGCGAGACGTGGAAGCTCGGGAAGCAGTTGTCGAGACCCGAGAAGGGTCGGAAGATCTCGATCAACTGCGGCGCCCACAGGTCCGACAAGAGGATCGCACCCGAATCCGGCCACGCCCACCGTTCGGGGACCGGGAAGAAGAGGAAGAAGGGCAGGC
This sequence comes from uncultured Gemmatimonadota bacterium, assembly GCA_942490755.1. GTDB lineage: Bacteria > Gemmatimonadota > Gemmatimonadetes > Palauibacterales > Palauibacteraceae > Carthagonibacter. Next base: position 22,448 of record CALNYN010000044.1, on the reverse strand, counting down.
TCACGGCGTAGTCGACGGCGATGGCGAGGGCGAAGACCCGGAAGGGCCGGGGGTTCGCTCGCCGGGCCAGCGCCCATCCGGTCACCACCACCAGCGCGAGGAGAACGAAGAAATAGGCGATGGAGTAACCGTAGACCACCAGCGGCGAGGCAGCGTCCCAGCCGGCGAGCGTGACGTCGCCTTCGAACCAGTGGGCGGCGCGGGCGAGGTGAAACCCCAGCTCACGGCCGGTGCCCCAGTTCTGGCGAACAGCGGTCTCGATCGTTGTTTCGACCAGGTTGATGACGAAGACCGCGGCGAGGAGCAGCAGCGGCAGACGGTGGCGCGCGACGGCCCGCCGCGTTCTAGTGGCGAGGCTCGCGGGTTCGAAACCCGTCCGGGACATTCGGGCGGCGACATCGGCGTTGGCTGCCGAACCGCCCGAGGAGTACTGACGGCGGAGAATCCGCAGCTGTTCGTACAGGCTCTCGGCGGACTGCAGGCGCTCGGCGGGGTCCTTTTCGAGACACAGGCCGATGGCGAGCTCGAGGTGCTCGGGCACGTCGCGGCGGGTCGTGGAAAGGGCCCTGGGTTGATTGCGAAGGATGGACGCCATCACGGCGGCCGGGTTGGCGCCCTTGAAGGGCCGCTCGCCGGTGAGCATCTCGTAGAGGATGATGCCGAGCGAGAACAGGTCCGAGCGGCGGTCGATGTGGCGTCCCGTCACGTGCTCCGGCGACATGTAGGGGATGGTCCCGATCAGCATGCCGTCGCTGGTCAGGCGATCGTCCGCCGGCAGCGGCGCATCGGCGATGGTCGCGCCCTCGAAATCCGCCGGCCGCGCCTCATCCATCAGCTTGGCGAGCCCGAAGTCGAGGACCTTGACCCGTCCGGTCTCGGTGATCATGACGTTGTCGGGTTTGAGGTCGCGGTGGGTGATCCCTGCGGCGTGGGCGGTGGCCACCGCCTCGGTGAGCTGGGCCGCGATCCGCAGGAACTCCTCGAACGGCAGACCGCCGCGCGGAATCACCTCGCGCAGGGTGCGTCCCTCGACCAGCTCCATGGCAAGGAAGTGGATGCCGTCGGTCTCCTCGACGCCGTGGATGGTGACGATGTTGGGATGGTTCATGGCCGCCGCGGCCCTGGCCTCGGTTCGGAAACGCTGCAGTTTCTCGTGATTGCTCACCGATGCGGGTGGCAGCACCTTGAGGGCCACCTTCCGTTCGAGCCGGGTGTCCTGGGCGAGGTAGATCTCGCCCATGGCGCCGCCGCCGATGTGCTCGAGCACCCGGTAGTGCGCCAGCATCCGGCCGACCACTGGTGCCGAGCCGTCCCCGCCGGTCACGAGAGCAGGGTCTCCTCTTCCAGGCGGCGATCGGTTTTCCGGCGACTGCCGAGGGTCCAGACCGCCGCTGCCGCGGCCAGCGCCAACAGGATGACGAGGGCGCCGGTGGCGAGGCGGTAGAGGGTATTGGGTGGGACCGTCCGCAGTTGATACACCCGGTACGACACGTTGCTGAGGGGGTCGAGGTCGGGACTCGTCTCGCCCGAGCGCCGGAAATCGTCCGCGTCGAGTTCGTGGACGAACGGGCTCGAGGCCCGGATCTGGGCGGGGAAGACCGGCCCTGCACGAAAGCTGTTGCGTTCGGGGTCGAGCCAGGTCACCCGCTGGACCGGGACCTCGCCCCCGGGCGGCAGGGCGAGGGTGGTGTCGCGGATGATGATCGGCTGGCGGCCGCTGAACGGCCACACGTATCGGATGCGGTGGAGCCGGCCCTGCATCAGGGTGACGATGCGCTCGGTCAGGTCCTGGCCGTCGCGGAAACTGATCGGAAAAACCTGGTCGGCGACGTCGGTGCCGGGGATCGAGCTCTGCAGCCGGGCGGCGCCGTCGTGGATCCGGTCGATGGTCCAGACGTAGTCGATGTGCTCGTGAAAGTCCTCGTCGTAGAGCACGAACTCCATGCCCGAAAGACGGACGGCGTGTTTGGCTGCGGTCAGCATTTCAGGGGTCGCGGCGCGTTCGCCGCCGGCGCTGCGCGCGTCGACGGTCACCGGCGCCGCCTGTTCCCGGGCCAACCAGCGAAGGTGGGCGAGAGCGTTGCGCGCTTCGGGTGCCTCGATGATGTCGATCCACTGTTCTGAAGTCGCCGACCGCGATCTCGTCGGCGGGCATCTCCCGAATCGCCGACCGCACTCTGTCCTTGAGCTCGGCCGGCGCCCACCGCGAGCACACCAGGAGATCGTTGGGGATGGCCGACGGCAGGCGGACAAAGACCACCTCGCGACCGAGGGCCAGATCGGCCGGGTCGGCGTCCGAGGATGTGAAGCGCGTCCGGGTGCCGTCCCACACTGCGGCCAGATCGGCCTCGCCGCGGGCGACGGCGCGCACCAGCGCGCTCGAGGAGTTCTCCGGGATCTGCTCGACTTCGATCGCAGCCAGCGACTCCGTCGGCTCCGGCATGTGGAAGATGTGGTTGGCGCGAAAGTGGAGCGACGGAAGGAAAAAGCTCGAGGTGGAAAAGAGGCTGTGGTGGACAAATCGCAACCGGCGAGGCGACCCCGTGATCAACGAGACCACGTCGGCCGGAGTCGGGTTCGGCGGCAGGTCGTCGCGCCGGGCCACCAGGTAGGAGTTGTAGGTGGTGGTGGCGGTGGCATCGCTGATGTAGGTGGCGAGGATCTCCATGTCGGCGCCGAGCATTTCCGACACCACCTGCACGTAGGGCGTGGTGCGGGCCACGAACACCCCCTCGTTGCGGTTCCAGGTGGCGAGCCGCTCGATGACCTGGCCGTACTCCAGTTCCTCGGGTGCGAACGACAGACCGGCGCGGCGTTCGAGGTAGGCCTGGAGGCGGCGGTCGGCCTCGCGGGTCTCGGTGTCGAGGGCGACGCCGATGAAGGCCACCCGGTCATCAGCCACCGCGGTGAGCGCGCAGAAGATGCCTGCGGCGAGACAGATCAGGACGCTTCCTCGGCGTCGCGGTGGGTCGGCTGGCGTTCGTATTCTCGAGGTCATGTCGGCTCAGGATACACCGGCACCGGGCGGTGGTTGCTGTGGAACGGGTGTTCCGGTGGTACCCTTTCCGGGTGAGACCTCCCAACCAGGGCCATCGCGAGGTGGAGCACACCGCCGATCTCGAGCTCGAGGTGTGGGGCCCGGACATGGCGGCGCTGCTCGAGGAGGCGGCGCGCGGGATGTATGAGTTGATGGCGGTGGAGGTGTCCGACGAGTCGCGCCGCCACCACCGGCTCGAGATCACGGCCGACGACCGCGAACAACTGATGGTCTCCTTTCTCGAAGAACTGCTCTTTCTTGCCGACACCGAGGACCTCGGGTTTGACGGGTTTCTGCTCACCGTCGACGACACCGAGTTGCTCGCCCGTCTCGAGGGCGGCTTCATCATCACCCGCCGCAGGGAGATCAAGGCGGTCACCTTCCACAGCCTCCAGATCGCAGGGAGCGGGAGCGGTCTGCGGACCAACGTCGTTTTCGACGTGTGAGTTTGAGTGATGGTCGAGCTCAGAGATCTCATCAGGCGCGGCCCCTGGGAGTGGGAGATTCCGACCACCGTCCGCAGCGACATGCGGGTCCCGGTGCGGATCTTCGCCGGCCGCGAACTGCTCGAGGCGATCAAGGGTGATGCGTCTCTGGACCAGGCGGTCAACGCGACCACCCTGCCCGGAGTTGTCGGCGAGGTGCTGGTCATGCCGGACGTCCACCGGGGCTACGGCTTTCCGATCGGCGGGGTCGCGGCGACCGAGTTGCCCTCTGGAGTCATTTCGCCGGGTGCCATCGGTTACGACATCAACTGCGGCGTGCGCCTGCTGGCGTCGAAGGTGGAGTTTGATCGTGCGGCGGGCGCGATGGAGGAGCTGGCCTCGGCCCTCGACGCCGCCTGTCCGAGCGGCGTCGGCAAGGGTGGGAGGCTGACGTTGAACGACCACGATCTCGAGCGCGTCTGTCGTGAGGGCGGCACGTGGGCGCAGGCGAGCGGCTACGGAACCGTGTCCGACACCGCGCGCACCGAGGAGGGCGGCTGCCTCGAGGGCGCAGATTTTTTGGCGGTCAGCCACCGCGCCCGCGAGCGCGGCCGCCCGCAGATGGGGACTCTGGGCGCCGGCAACCACTTCATCGAGGTGGAGGTGGTGGACGAGATCTTCGACGACGATGCCGCCGCGGGTCATGGGGCTCGAGGAGGGCTGCCTGACGGTGATGATCCACTGCGGGTCACGCGGTTTCGGCCACCAGATCTGCACCGACTACGTCAAGACCTTTCAGGGCGCGGTCAAGAAATACGGCATCCGCTTGCCCGATCGCGAACTGGTCTGCGCCCCACTCGACTCGCCCGAAGGCAAGGCCTACGAGGGCGCCATGCGTTGCGCCGCCAATTACGCCTTCGCCAACCGGCAGGTCCTCGCCCACTTCGCGCGCGAGGCCTTTGCCGAGACGTTGCGAGGCCGGGCGTCAAACACCCACCTCCACCAGGTCTACGACATCGCCCACAACATGGGCAAGACCGAGGAGCACCTGATCGACGGCAAACGACGCCGGGTCTGCGTCCACCGCAAGGGAGCGACCCGCGCCTTCGGCCCCGGTTTCGAGGGTCTGCCACCCGAGTACCGTCCCATCGGCCAACCGGTGCTGGTGCCGGGCTCGATGGGCACCGCCTCGTGGGTGCTGGTCGGTACCGAGAAGAGCATGGAGTGCGCGCTCGGTTCCTGTTGCCACGGCGCCGGTCGCACCATGAGTCGCCGCCAGGCCAAACGATCCATCAACGGTTCTCAGCTCCGGCGCGAGCTCGAGGAAGGCGGCGTCTCAGTGCGCACGGGATCCTTGCCGGGACTCGCCGAGGAGGCCCCCGCCGCCTACAAGGACGTCGACGCTTGTGGTCGCGCAGTGGTCGGCGCGGGCATCGCCCGCAAGGTCGCGCGCCTCCGGCCGGTGGCTGTGGTCAAGGGCTGACCCTCCACCCGATCCGGAGGCTCGGAAATCGTCGCTCGTTTCTCGCTGTTCGACTTTTCCACCCTTGAAAAACCCGCGGGCTGTTCGAGCATCGATCATGAGTTGGCCGGCGGCCTGGGTGTCTGGTAGCTTCGTTGGGGAACGATCAATGACTCTGAAGAATCCTTCCGTCGGTTTGATCGGCTGCGGTGGATGGGGCCGCCACATCCTCCGCGATCTGGTTGAACTGGGCTGTGAGGTCACTGTTGTGGCCCGAGGAGAGGCATCGGTCGCACGAGCCGTGGCGGGCGGCGCGCACGAAGTGGTGCGACATGTCGACGAGCTGCCAAAGGTCGAGGGGGATCGTGGTCGCGACCTCGACCATCTCTCATGCCGCGGTCATCGAATCCGTCCTCGAGCGTGGGGTGCCGGTCTTCGTCGAAAAACCGCTGACACCCGACCTTGCGGACGCCGAGCGGATCGCGTCGAGGGGTGGCGGTCTGGTGTTCGTCATGGACAAATGGCGTTACCACCCCGGCGTGGAGGAAATGGGCGCGATTGCGCGGTCAGGCGAACTCGGCCGGGGTGATCGGCGTCCGCACCATCAGGGCAGGGTGGGGCAACCCTCATAGAGATGTGGACGGTGTGTGGATTCTCGCGCCCCACGATCTCAGCATCATGCTCGAAGTTCTGGGTTTCGTGCCGGCGGCGAGGGCGGCGGTGGCCGAATGGGTGGGCCCCGTTCTCGGCGGCCTCACCGCCATGCTCGGCGACGAGCCGTGGGCTGTGATGGAGGTGTCCACGTCGTCGCCCGCTCGAACACGCCGGGTCGCTCTGTACTGCGAGGGCGGCGTCGTCGTGTTGCCGGGCGGCTATTGCGACCGCCTCGAGATCTATCCTCAGCTCGAGTCCACAGACACCACCGCGCCCGAGCCGATCGTGCGCGAGGTCTCGACCGAGCTGCCGCTGCTGCGAGAGCTCCGGGCGTTTGTCGAGCACCTTGGGGTGGACCCGCACCGCGATCGAGCACGCGCGAGGGGTTGGAAATCGTGCGCCGAATCACCGAACTGCGCGAGCTCGCCGGGGTCGGGGACTGAGACATGACCCGGGCGACCGTTCTTGTCCCGACATTTGACCATGGCCCGACGTTGAATTACGCGGTGCGCAGCGCGCTTGACCAGACGGTCGCCGACATCGAGGTCTTCATCGTCGGCGACGGGGTGCCGCCGTTGGCCCGCGGTTTCATCGAGGAGTTGGTCGGGGAGGACTCACGGGTGCGGCTCTTTACCAACGACAAGGGGCCGCGGCACGGGGAAATCCACCGCGCCCGGGCACTCGAGGAGGCTTCCGGTGAGATCGTGTGTTATCTCTCCGATGACGATCTGTGGCTGCCCGACCACCTCGAGGTCATGCGTGAACTGCTCGAGGAGGCCGACTTTGCGCACTGTCTTCCGGTTCGGGTGGAGCCGGATGGAAGTATTGGGGTCTGGCCGGTGGACCTCACTAAGGAGGCGGACCGGGAGCTGCTTCTCAGCGGCGAAAACCGGATCCCGCTTTCGTGTTCCGGCCACACCCTCGCGGCCTACCGACGACTGCCCCACGGATGGCGGACGACCCCCGACAATGTGCCGACGGATCTCTACATGTTCCAGCAATTCCTCGTCCACCGACTGCGCGCGCGGTCAGCGGCAGCCGCCCGACATGTCTCCACTTTCCGTCTCCGGATCGTTTCAACTGGAGGTCGGAGCGCCGCTTGGCTGAGCTCGCGTTGTGGGCAGATCGAGTGGCCGATGAGGAATGGCGGCAGCGTGCGTTCACGCTGCGGGTGTTGGGTGTGGAGACCGTCGGATGGGCGGGCGGCGATCGCGAGGCCCGCGCTCTCCGGCGGGAGCGAAACGACCTCGAACGCCAGCTCCACGACACGACCGAACGGCTGGAAGCGCAGCGGGCTCGTCTCGAACGCAACCAGGACGAGGTGGTGCTCCTGAGGTCCGAACTCGAAGACGCCGCGGTCCGGTCCGGGATCGACGCTTCGCGGCTGGCCGATGCCGAACGGGGTCGCGAAGACATCTGCCGACAACTGGGAGAAGCTGCGCGAGAACTGGAGTTGGATGATCGGTTCTCTGACCTGGAGGATTCGCGGCTGGCTGCTCGACGCTCCGGTTGTGGGATCTCTTGTCAGATGGGTTGTTCGGACTCGAGCTCGTCGAGGAGGCGGCTGAGAGGCTGCGCGCCGGCGTCGCGATCGGAGACCCTGGCGGTAGCCACCGGCCATGGAATGCCGAGCGCGGGATCCGACCACAAACAGGCCTTCTCGTCCGAGGAGTCCCAGCAGTGGCTCACCGCGTACAGGTGGATCGAAGGTTCGTGAAAATAAAAGCCATGGGCCACGCCGTGCGGTATGAAAATCCCCTGCAGGTCTTTGGCTGAGAGTTCGACCAGCGCCGCCAGCCCTTCGGTTGAGGAGCCCCGTCGAAGATCCCGGAGGCCGACGCTGACGCGCCCGTGGGTCACGATCAGGTAGTCGTCATGGCGGGGATGGACGTGGACACCACGAAGAACTCCCGCCACGGAACTCACGACATTCCACTGCACGGGGTCGATGCCGAGGCACCATTCCCGTCGAAAGACCTCGGTGAACACACCGCGGTCGTCGTGATGCATGTCCAACCGGTTGATACCGACGCCGTTCGGAAGTGCCATCATGGAGGACATTGTACCGGGCGGGTGGATCTTACAGCGGCATCAGGTCTTCGAGGTGCTCGACGGCACCAGCCACTCGGTCGGCTCGCCGTCGCCGAGGGCGGCGATCTTGTGCGCCACCGTGTCGCGGATGTAGCGTCCCCAGATCTTGAACGGCAGCTCGCCGATGTCCACGGTCGGCGAGGTGGCAAGACGCAGCATGTACTCGATGATCGAGGAGGCGTTTTGTGCGAGGCGGCCGAAGTCGCCCGCCAGGTCGCGCTGGTCGAGAATCCTCTGCTCGTGAATGCAGGTGCCGAACTCCGACTCGACCAGGTCTTCGAAAGTGGTGAGAATGAGCTCGACCCTGAAGGTACGGCTGCAGCTCTCCACATAGGCGCTGAAGCGTTTGTCGAGCTCCGCGACCGGCAGGCCGCGGCGGGCGGCGAAGGACCAGTCGATACCCTGCACGCTGTTGAGAATCGCCTCGTTCGGTGGCAACTCGAGGTCGACCAGGTGGTGGATGCCGACATAGGGGCCGCTGTGAACCTCGCGGTCGCGGTCGCGGGCGTAGTCGAGGTTCTCGAGGGCCGTCTCGATCGCAGCCATTTCTTCTTCACCGGCTATCACCTTGACGCCGATGACGTCGTCCACCCGCTGCTTGTCGGGGTCGAAGGTGATGCGCCCGGAGCGGATGCGGTCGGCAACCAGCCGTTCGGCGGCGCCGCGGATCCCGGCCGGAGTGCCCGGCGGACGGTCATTGGTGATGACGGTCTCGGCGCCGTGCGGCCGGCTGGCGGCGAGCGCTTCGGCAACCTTCTCGACCTCGGCGGAGAGCTGCGCGGCCACCCGGCGCGACACCTTGTCGGCGATGCGGCGGATCCGCTTGCGTCGGATGACGGCCGCCAGCCGACCGTTGCGGTGGGTGACGATGCTCATGCGCACCGGAGTGCGCGGGAAGAACTCCTCCGGCAGCTGGCGGTACCAGTCGATGAGCTCGGCGACCCGCGACGTCGGGTGGGCGGCGGCGGCAACGATCGCCTCGCGCAGTTCGTCCTTGTTGGTGGTGCGCTCGAGATAGAGGTCTTCGCGCTGGCGGACCCGGCACAGATCCGCCACGAATCGGCGCACGGTGGGTGCCGTGATGGCGCGCTCGAAGGCGAAGATCTCGGTCAGGACCCGGCCGTCGTCCGCTTCAGGACGATCGGCGAGCCACCTCATGGCGACGTCGAACAGACGGTCGCGGTGTGTCAGACCGGAGAGATACACGTGACGAAAACCTTCAGAAAATGTGGGCCGCGCAGCGCCGGACCGACCCTCAACCATGGTACAGCACAGAGGTCACGGCGCACGCCGATCTGGTGCCGAATCGGCTTCGGGGTCCGAGCGTAGTGTTGATATGAGTCCGCCGGAATCGTCGCACGCTACACTGGAACGCATCATGGTCGAGTCCCCGGGCAAGATCGAAATTTCGTGTGAGTCGTGCGGTGCCCGGGTGGTTGTCGAACCCCTCGAGCGAACCTCGCGTTGCCCCTACTGCGACTCGCCGTCGGTCGTGGACCGGCCGGCGACCGAGGACCGGCCCGATCCGGTGTTCGCCATCGGTTTTTCGGTCGAGCGAAAACGGGCCGAAGGTCTGGTTCGCGCCTTTCTCCGGCGCAAGAAGCTGGCACCCTTCGGGCTCGAGAGGGCTGCGGCGGAGAAGGTGCAGGGAGTGTACGTTCCGGCGTATCTGTATTCGGCCCTCGCGGTGACCCGATACGGGGCGCGGATCGGGGAGGACTACTGGGTCACCGAGACCGTTCGCGACTCGAAGGGGCGAACGCAGACCCGCCGCAAGCGAAAGACCGAGCTTCGCGATCTTCAGGGGCCCCACCGGGTGTATCTGGGCGATGTTCTGGTCACGGCCTCGCGAGGCATCTCCAATGACGAACTGGAGTCCGCTGAACCCTACGACCTCGGTGAGTTGCGAAGATACACGCAGGGCCTGGTGGCCGGTTGGAACGCGGAGGAGCCGTCGCTGACGCGGCGGGAGACCCTGGAGTTGGCGCGGGGCGAATCGACGGCGAAGGTGGGCCGACTGCTGCGTGAGTTTCTCCCGGGAGACAGTGTTCGCGGTCTCGACTATCAGACTGAATTCGAGGAGGAGAGTGCGGACCTCACCCTGCTGCCGATGTGGGTCTTTGCCGTGCGCTACGATCCGGAAGAGCCCCCCATCCGGTTGCTCGTAAACGGTCAAACGGGCGAGGTGTGGGGCCAGGTGCCGACCTCGTGGGCAAAGATCGGGATCATCGCGGCGGTGGTCCTCGGCCTCCTCGCCCTGCCGGTCCTGGTGGCGGTGTTCGCGGGGCTCGTGGGATGACCTCCGCCGCCGGACCCTGCACGCGCTGTGCGAGCCCCCTCGAGGGGGAAGACCTCCGCTGTCCGATCTGCAACGCGGCGGCACCCGGGATCGCAGGTCAAAGACACTCGAGACCACCACCGCCGAGGTCTTGCGCTGCAACGGCTGTGGCGCCGCAGTCTCGTACTCTGCCCGGGCGCGCGCGCCGGCCTGTGCCTTCTGCGGAGCGGTGGTGCACATCGAGAGCCCGGATGATCCTCTCGAACAGACCGAATCCTTCATCCCGTTCACGGTTGACCGGGCGGCGGCGGATGAGGCCTATCGGAGATGGCTGAGTGGGTTGGGGTGGTTCCGCCCCTCCGATCTCGGATCAGCCAGCCGGATCGAGAGCATGACGCCTCTGTGGTGGGTGGCGTGGGTCTTCAACGCCGAGGCTTCCGTGACCTGGGCGGCCGACAGCGACGCCGGGGCACAACGCTCCGATTGGGCGCCGCACGCCGGCCAGACCGAACTGACGTTCGACGACGTTGTTGCTTCGGCGTCGCGCGGTCTCTCGGCGGCGGAAACCGATCGGTTGATTCCGACCTACGATCTGTCGTCCGTTCGCGACACTCCCGCCAATGATGGGTCCGGGGCCACGGTGGAGCAGTTCGATCTCCCGCGGTCGACCGCCCGAGGTCGGGTGACCGAATTCATCGGGCGGCTGGTGAGCGAACGGTTGCAGGAAGGGACGATTCCAGGCCGCAGGTTCCGCAACGTCCACGCGGCGCTGGTCCTGCGCCGGCTCGTCACCCGCAGAATGGCGTTTCCCGCGTGGGTTTTGGCCTATCGTTACCGGGGTTCGCTCTACCGGGTGGTGATCTCGGGGCAGGATGCCGGGTGTCTCATCGGCTCGGCGCCCTATTCGGTGGCCAGGATCCTGGCGGTGATCTGCGGGGGGGCGCTGGCCCTCGCCCTCATCGCGGCGATGATCGTCGCTCTATGATCCGTGGGCCGAGTGCCGCCCCTGTGTTACGCTCCCGATCGACGACACCACGCCACCCCCGGGGTGCGATCGGGCCGAGATGGTGTGGTCCGACAATCGAGGTGAACGATGGCCGAGCCGAAAAGAGCCGGAAAAGAGCCCGAGGTTCTCAAGCTGATGCCCGGAACCTACTGGTGGTGTGCGTGCGGGCGGTCCGGTGGGCAGCCTTTCTGCGACGGGTCGCACACCGGAAGCACATTCGCGCCGGTTCGAATGGAACTGGAGTACTCGCGGTCGGTCGCCTTCTGTATGTGTAAAAAGACCAAGAGCCCACCCTTCTGCGACGGGTCGCACTCCAAGCTCTGAGGTGCCCGCCCTGCGGTGACTCACGAACCCGCATGTGCCTCCTCCGCGTCCCCGGGCGCGAATCTTTGAGGGTATAGTTACCGGGCCCGAGGGTGTGATCACGGGGCCGGTCGCGCGGCGGACCCGGCCCGAGGAGGACCGGTGGTGGACGAGAGCCCGAAACCGGATGAGATCGGAAAGCCGAACGCGCAACGGCCCGACGAAGCGCCGTCGATGGGGCCGATGGACGACGGCTACGCCGACCAGTTGCGGGACATGTTGGAGCTCGTCGAGCACGGCGATCTCTCGCAGCTCGGCCGCTTCATCGACGTCCTCCACGCCAACGATCTCGCCGATCTGTTCGGGGTTCTGCCGCGTCCGTTGTGGCCGGATGTCATCTCCCGCCTCGGCATCGACCGCATCTCCGACCTCATGGAGGAGCTCCCGGATCACCTCCGTGACGACCTCGCTGAGCATTTCGAACCCAAGGAGCTGACCGAGATCATCGAAGCGATGGCGTCGGACGACGCCGCCGACGTGCTCGCCGATCTGCCGGCGCCGTTGGCGCGGGACCTGATCGAGGCCCTGCCGATTGAAGACCGCCACGAGGTCGAGACCCTTCTCAAGTACCCCGAAGACACGGCCGGCGGCATCATGCAGGTGGAGCTGGTCGCGGTCCCGGAGACCGCCACCGTCGCCGAGACCACCGAGGCAATGCGGGCGAACGCGGAGGAGGCGAGCACCTTCCACTTCATCTACGTCGTCGACGGTGAGGATCGCCTGGTCGGAGTGCTCAATCTCGGAGCTCTGCTGCTGGCGCCTCCCGACCAGTTGATCGGCGAACTCGTCAAACGCGACATCCACGTGGTTCACCCCGAGGTCGACCAGGAGGACGTGGCGCGGCTCTTCCGCCGCTACGACCTGGTCGCGCTGCCGGTGGTGGACGACCGCGGCCGCCTCCTCGGCCGCATCCTGCACGACGACGTCGTCGACGTCCTCGATGAGGAGGCCGACGAGGACATGATGCGGATGGCCGGCGCCACCACCCACGAGCCGGAGCTGGTCTACACCGACCAGGTCATCAAGATCGCCGGCGTCCGTCTGCCGTGGTTTCTCGCCACCCTGGCGGGTCTGACGGTGCCCGCGCTCCTGGTGTCTGCCTTCCAGGTGTCCTTTCCGGACATGATGACGCTGGTGCCGTTCATCCCGGTGATCGGCGCGATGGGCGGCAATGTCGGCGCCCAATCGTCGACCATCGTCGTCCGGGGGTTCGCCACCGGCCGCGTCGATTTCCACAACCTCGGGCATTTCCTCTTCAACGAACTGATCATCAGCACGCTCATGGGGCTTGCCTGCGGGGCGTTATCGGGCGTGGTCGCCATCGTGTGGCACGGTGACCCGATGTTGGCTGTGACCATCACGCTGTCGATGATGGCGGCGATCATCGCCGCGGCGCTGCTGGGGGTGCTGGTGCCCTAGATGTTCCGGCTGCTGAAGATCGACCCCGCCATCGCTGCCGGCCCCCTGGTCACCACCATCAACGACATCACCGCCATCGGCATCTACTACCTGGTCGCGCTGCTTCTCATCACCGGTTGAAGTTTGCCGGTCAGTCCCCCTGGACGGCCTGGACGGAGAGAGCGAGGACGTCGGCTGAGGCTCCTGCCGCTTCAAGAGGCCGCGGGCTGTTCCACAGCGGCTGCCGATTCACTCTCCCGCACACCACCAGCAGCGGCATGCCGTCGCGGATGATGTGGAGCAGGGCCCGCGCGTCCTCGGGCTGCACCACGACCACCAGGGCCGGCGGCGGCACCACTGGCGATTTTCCCCACAGCCGTTGCCACCCCGAACCGAGACGGTCGGCGACCCGCCGCCACCAGCCGATCGGGGGGTCGGGGCCGAGCTGGAGCTCCCAGGAGTTGTCGAGGCGGACCGCAATCTGCGTCGGCGCCTCGCGGTCGGCGTTCGGTACCGGGGTCGGCGGTTCGGCGTCTTCGTCGTAGGGCACCAGGGTCGGCGGCGCCACCACCGCCCGCCACTCGATCGTGGGGTCGCCGGCCACTTTCCATACCGCGGGCAGAAAACAGGACAACTGCTGCGCCTCCTCGCCCGGCGCCCGCCGCACCACCAGCCGCACCGCCCGAACCGGGATCCGTTCCAGCTCCATCCCGCGGACCATGATCTGAAGAGAATCGGACGCGACGTCGAGGCGGAGGTAGAGAGACGGCGTCCTGGCCAGCCCGAGTTCGAGCTGGGCGGCCGACTCGCCGGCCGCGATCGGCGCCGCGCTAATACAGATAGACGCGAGCGCCGACAGGAATCGTCTGATAGACATACTCGAGGTCCTTGTCGCCGAGTCGAACACAGCCGTGGGTGACGCCCTGGCCGAGCAGGGTCTGGAACAGCGTGCCGTGGATGATGTAGCCGTCACCGAGGTAGAGGGCATAGTCGCCGAGCGACACCCGGTCGACGCGCAGAGAGGGGTCCTTCGGCGGTTCGAAGCCCTCCTCGATGAACGCCCAGTCGGGTTTGGTCCAGATCGGGTCGCGCACCTTCGAGATCACCCGCCGCTCACCGAGCGGGGTGTCGAAGGTCCAAACCTTTTTCCCCGACGGGTGGACGAGCACCGTGCCGCTGCCCGTCGAGCACACCGCCTCGTGCAGCAGGGTGTCGCCGTCGTACACCAGCAGCCGATTGCGGTGGGTGTCGATGACGACGTGGCGGCCCCGCGGCCGCAGGGCCGCGAGACGGCCGGCGGCGCGCTCGTCCGCCTTTGGATCGGAAACTTCCGTGGTGCAGATACCTGCCCGGCGATCGATCGGTTGAACCGTCGTCCGGGTCCCGAGGGCGGTCTGCAGGACCAGGAGGGTGAGCACGAACAAGGTGGAAGCGCCGCCGAGCCACAGCAGCCAATGGTCGCGCGGCGGCGGCGGAACGGCGATGTCGGTTGGTTCGAATTCCATCACAGCGTTCCGACGATCGTCACGGGGGTGCCGACCCGAACCATCGCAAAGAGGTCGTCCATGTCCTCGTTGGTGAGGGCGACGCAGCCGTCGGTCCAGTCGCGGCCGCTGCCGCCGTGGCCGTGGATCTCGATCAGATTGCCGGCGCCGGTTCCGCGCGGCACCTCACCTGCGGTCTCCGCCGCGCGGTAGCGTCGGAGGTCGTCGGCGTTGGGGTAATCGATGAGGAGGGCCAGGTAGTATTTCGTGGCCCCACCGGACTTCTTGACCGTGACCCGATAGCGCCCTTCGGGAGTGGCGCGGTCTCCGGTGTGGAGCTTGCGCTCGAGCCCGTTGCCGCCGAGCTCGGCGGCAAAGACCGCTCGTTCGCGGCCGCGCTCATATACAACGAGCCGCCGCTGCAGCTTGTCGACGATGATGACCGCGCGACCGGTGCGCCGCGACTCGTCGATGGTCTCGGCGGCCTGCTCGCGCCACAGCGCCAGCAAGGTCGGGTCGGAATACCGCTCGACGTTCCGGTTCCACGAGTGATCGAGACCGGCGGCAACGACCAGGGCCTCTTCCGCGTGTTCGATGGCGGTGTCGAAGTCGCCGTTCTCGGCAAGCCGGCGAGCGGTCGTCGCGTGGTAACGAGCGGATGCCGTTTCGCCGGCGTTCCTGCCGTCGACTCCCGGCCAGACCGATCCTGCCCTCCGCCGCCTCGATGTGGGCCTCGGCGCGGGCCAGCAGGGCGTAGAGCCGTGCGGCCTGCTCGGTGCGTTCGCTCCGCACCGCTGCGAGAGCGCGGCCCGCCGTCACCACGGCGCTGTCGCTCCAGACCGCCGGCGTGCGACCCGTGTCGCGGCGCCAGCCGGAAACCGCGTTTTGACGGGCGGTCTCGACTTCGGCCGACAGCCATCAGGCGCTCGATTTCGGCTGCGGCCTCCGGGTCCGCCGGCCGCACCTCGCGGACTGCTCTTTGGAGGGCCGCGCGAAAACCGTCCCAGTCCGCGGGATCGGGCGGCGCCTGCGAGCAGCCGGCCGCGATGCGATCATCAGCGCGACGCAAAAAAGGAACCGGCGGCTCTTCGCCGCCGGTTTCCGTTCATCCGCGAACAGGTTCAGCACCCGAGCTTGGCCTTCGCGCTCTCCAGGTCGGTGACCACCGCGTCGAGACCTTCGAGCAGACCGTCGGCCATCGCGCCGGCCTCGAAGTAATCTCCGTCGTCGGCGGTCGCCTGGACGTCGACGAGTTGCGACCGCAGGCCGTCCACGTTGCCGCGCATGATCTCGAGATCGCCCGCGAAGCCCTTCGGCCGCTTCCGGCAGGTGGCGAGGGCGGCAAGAAGACTATCAGCATTGGCCAGATTGGCCTCGATGCTGGCGATGCCGTCCGCCACCGCGACTGCCATCGCTTCCTTGCCCGCCACCGCGGCTTCCTGGGCCGCGACCGCGGCTTCCTGGGCCGTGGTCAGCATCTGCGACGCGTTCTTGTAGGACCGGGTGAGGGCGAACTTGGCGTTCTGAACCTCGACCTCGGCCTGCGCGGCATTGACCGCCTGTTGCGCTGCTTCCCACGCTTCCGGAGCGTAGGTGGCGGCCTCGGCATCGCCGGCCGCCTGCAGCGCGCTCTGCGCCTGGTTGATGGCATCCACCGGTGCCTTGGCGCAGGCGCTCAGGCCCACGATCGCCAGGGCGACCACCACTGTGACAAACACTCGACGACTCTGTGACATCTCATCCTCCTGTTGCGGGGATCCCGTGGCCGCCAAAAGTTGATCGCCGCGGTGAGGGGGGGCCCGATGGCCCCGAACAATCCCTTCACGCCGCGGCTCGTAGCATCTGGAGGATACACCATGTTCAAGACCCCAGGGGGGTCTTGGTGAAAACGACCTCAATTCCGGTGCTTACAGGCACCCGAGGTTGGCGCTGGTTTGACCGGGTGTGACCTCAGCGGCCTTGACCTTCATCTTCACCGGCGTGTCGGGGTACTCACTCTTGAGACCTGCGAGCAGCTGGATGATCGCGTCGTTGCCGCCGTGCTTCTGTTTGGCGTCCTCGAAGGTGAAACTGCTGCCCTTGGTGAGGTCGAACTCCACTTCGTAACAGAAGTCGCCCGACGAGCGGGCCTTGCAGCGGGCGGTGATCGATTTGATGGCGACCACCGTCAGGTCCATCGCCTTGCTCTGGTCTTCCGAGTCCCGCCACTCGAGCTTTTCGGCGGTGAGGGTCAGCTGGCCCGAACGGGTCTTACCGAAGGCCATGGTGCCGCCCTTCAAGACCAGACCACCGACCACCAGGCTCTTTGGTTGAGTTGCGGCCGCCGTGGCGACGCTTCCGGGCGCGGTATCGGTTTCGAGGAGTGTCGCCGTCATCAGGGCTGCGATGATCCCCTCCGAGACGTCGTTCTCCTTGAGGTAGATCAGATCGTTGATGGTCGGACGCTGCACCACCCCCTGCTGGAGGATCTGCTCCTCGATGAGCTTCTCCGAAAGCCCGGCCTCAACCAGTCGTACCAAATCAACGAGCTTTGGGTTATCGGGAACCGCCGCGGCGGCAACCGGCGCGCTCGCCGTGTACGCCGAGGGCCCCTGTGCCAGGGCGCCCATCACAGAGGGTGCGACTCCGGCAGCGCGCATGCGCTCCTTGTCGGCGGCGGTGGGCTGAACCACGGTGTTCGCGGGGTCGGCCATCTGAGCGAGTATCTGCTCGGCCGACGCCCCCATGCGGTGGGCGGCGATAATCGAGTCGGCGGTGATCTCGTAGGCGACCGCAGGTACGGCCGCGAGGATCAAAATCGACAAAATAAACCTTTTCATGGTCTTTGCTCCCTTGACCGGTCATCCGTCACCGGTCGGTTGATGCCACGTTCTCCGCTCTCGGGATTGCCGAACGATTTCGACAACTCCCTGAGGCAACGGATAATACTCACTTCCGGCCGACTTCCAGCGGGCAAAATGGAATTTTACAAGGTGGTTACTCGGTAGAGACGGACCTCACCAAGGGTTCGGTTTTCGTCAGCGCGACGTGGCACGAGGTGCAGACCCAGCGGGTGCCGACGACATCTGCTCCGGTGACCTCCGGCGAGTGGCGCAGATCCACCTGGTGGCTCGCGGGCACAGCCGGCGCGCCCATGTCGGGGGCCATCTCCGGGTCGTGGCAGTCGAGGCACGGGTTCTCACTCAAGGTGATGGTTTCGAGATCGGCGATGGTGTGGGGGATGACGGGTGGGAAGTCGGCGTTGGGCCGGGGCCGCAGCTCGCTCTCACCGGGGTCCACGGCGGTGAAGGCGATCGGCTTCTGCTCGGGCTGCTCGAAGGCGGTGCCGGAGGCGAGGCCGATTTCGGAGTCCGGAGTTCCTGCCGTGGTCGTGGTGGGCGGTGGGGTTGCCGTCTTGTCAGGGTCGGCCGGGGCGCTACCCGAGGCGCAGCTCCACGAGAGGGCGATGGACAACAAGAGGAACGGCGCTGTTTTCATCTCATCCTCCCTACTCAGACCTTGGAGACCCGGACCGCGCACTTTTTGAAGTCGATCTCCTTGGAGATGGGACAGGTGGCATCGAGGGTCACCTTGTTGATCGGCACCCCCTCGTCGAACCAGGGCACGTAGACCATGCCCCTGGGCATCCGGTTGCGGCCGCCGATCTCGACCACCGCCCGGACCTTGCCGCGGCGCGATTCGATCAGGGCCACGTCGTTGCGTTCGAGACCGCGGGTCTTGGCATCGGCGGGGTGCAAAAAGACCTGTGCGCGCGGCTGGGCGGCGTTGAGTTCGGGCACCCTCCGCGTCATCGATCCGGAGTGCCAGTGTTCGAGCACCCTGCCGGTGCACAGCCACAGGTCGTAACCGTCGCCGGGGCTTTCGGCCGGCGCCGCATATGGCCGGAAGAAGATCTTGGCCTTGCCGGCGAGAGAAACCGGGTCGCCGCCGCCGGGTCCGGCCAGCGTGCCCTGCTTGAGCGATTTCAGGGCGGGCCCGTAGAACTCGAATTCGGCGCCGTCGGTGACGTAGGTGTCGTACGCGCCGTTGAAACGCCAGAGCGTCTCCTTGCCGTCGACCACCGGCCAGCGCAGACCGTGGACGTCGTCACGGTAGTAGGTGTCGAAGGGGGCGAGGTCGTGGGCGTGGTGGAGACCGAAGAGGCGGTACTCCTCGAAGAGCGCCTTCTCGGGGAACCAGTCGAGCTTGCCCGGCTCGACGGTGCAGTTCCGGTGGCCGGCGCCGACCGGATCGGGCCAGGCGACACCGCGAGCGTCCGGGGTGGCGAAGAGCACTTCATACAGGGTCTGGTCGGGCCGGTAGCCGAGCTTCCCGGCTGCAGCGACCACGTTCGGCAGTTCACCGTCGGCAAAGCCCTCGGCCACCAGACCCGGCACCGGTTGTTCGCCCCACACCTCGGCCAGGGTGAAGCGCTTGGAGAACTCGAGCATCTGCCAGACATCAGAGCGGGCCTCGCCCGGCGGCGCCACCACCTGCCGCCACGCCTGGGTGCGGCGCTCGGAGTTGCCGTAGAGGCCCCACTTCTCGTAGTGGCCGGCGCAGGGCAGGATCAGATCCGCCACCTTGCACGAGTAGGTGGGGTAGATGTCCGAGACCACGATGAAGCAGTCCTTCTCGCGCGCCGCGGTCAGCCAGTGGTTGGCGTTGGCGGTGGACTGGAAGGGGTTGGTGACCTGCACCCACAACCACCTCATGGAGCCCGACTCGAGGTCGCGCATCATCTGGGTGATGTGGCTGCCCACCTTGGGGTTGAGGGCCTCGGCGGGGAGCTTCCAGATCTCCTCGGACCGCGCCCGGTGGGCGGCGTTTGCCACCACCATGTCGGCGGGCAGCCGGTGGCAGAAGGTTCCGACCTCGCGGGCGGTGCCGCAGGCCGAAGGCTGGCCGGTCAGCGAAAAGGCGCCGGAGCCCGGCTTCGCCTGTTTGCCGGTGAGGAGGTGGACCATGTAGGCCTGTTCGTTGACCCAGGTGCCGCGGGTGTGCTGGTTGAAGCCCATGGTCCAGAAGGACACGACCTTGCGCTTGGGGTCGGCATAGAAATCGGCGAGGAGCTGCAGCTTGGCCTTGAAGTCCTCGATGTCCTCGTCGGGGTCGCCCTTGGCGAGTTCGGCCGTGAAGTCGAGGGTGTAGGGCTCGAGGCCTCTCTTGAACTCTTCGAAGGAGATCAGCCAGTGGGCGCCGGCGCTGCCGGCGGCCTTCTGATCGACGACGTGCTTGTCGTCCGGGTCGAGCCCCTGGGCGATGGCCTCGTCGCGGGTCAGGGTCACGACCCGCTCCCGCGCCAGGGTGTCGAGTTCGGCCGGAAAGGCGTGAGCGTCCGTTGACGGCATGCCGTAGCCGATGTCGGTGGGCCCGGTGGCGAAGACGCAGTGGGCGTCGACGAAGGCGGTGTCGACCGCGCCCCGCATCACGATCTCGCGCGCGATGTAGTTCCAGATCGCGAGGTCGGTCTGCGGCGCGATGACGACTTCGTGGTCGGCGCACTCGGAGGTGCGGTTGGAGTAGGTGGTGAGGTTGACGAGCTTCACGCCCTTGGTGCGCATCCGGTGGTCGACCGCCCGTGCCCACAGCATGGGGTGCATCTCCGCCATGTTGGCGCCCCAGGTGACGACGGTGTCCGTGAGTTCGATGTCGTCGTAGCAGCCGGCCGGCTCGTCGATGCCGTAGACCTGCATGAAGGCGGCCACCGCCGAGGCCATGCAGTGGCGCGCATTGGGGTCGAGGTTGTTGGTGCGCCAGCCGGCCTTGGCCAGCTTGACCGCGGCGTAGCCCTCGGGAATGGTGTACTGGCCCGAACCCATGATGCCGACCCCGGTCGGGCCGAGCTCCCCGTACACGCGCTTGAACTGACGCTCCATCTCGTCGAACGCGCGTTCCCACGAGACCTCGACAAAGTCGCCTTGTTTGTCGAACCGGCCGTCCTTCATCCGCAAGAGCGGTTTGTGGAGCCGGTCGGCGCCGTAGAGGATCTCGGCGTTGGCGTAGCCCTTGGCGCACAGGAGGCCGCGGTTGACCGGGCACTGCGGGTCGCCCTTGACGGCCGCGATGTGGCCGTCCCTGGTGCCGACCACGACGCCGCAGCCGACGCCGCAGAAGCGGCAGACGCTCTTCTCCCACTCGATGTTCGCATCGAGGGCGGCGGCGCCGTCGGCTTCCGCCATGGGTACGCCGACCGCGGCCGCGGTGGCTGCCGCCACGCTCGATTTGACGAAGTCTCTTCGCGAGAGGTCGGTCTTCATGGTGTTCCTCCGGGGGTGCTCGTGTCGGATCGGGAATCGGGGTCCTGGAAGTGGAGGACCAGCTCGGCGGTGAGCACGCCGGGCAAGGCCTGAAGCTCACGCAGCCCCTGCCGGTGGTCCTCGATCGAGGCGCGCTCCTGCACCACGACCAACCGGCCGCTGTGCAGGTCGCGGGCGTGGACCCCGGTGCCGGGGAGGCTGTTGAGCAAGGCCTCGATCTCGTCCAGGTTTTCGGGTCGCGCCGTGACGCAGAGGCCCGACACGCTCCAATCGGTTGCCGTCATCGTGGGATCCAGTGGTTGTCTCGGGTTGTTGAGTCGGAGTCGCCGCATTCTTTTCAGCCACACTCCAGAATAGGACGCCGCCCTGAGAAAACCTTGACCGCAATCAAGAAAGACTAGTGGCTTGCAGGGAGAATACACCGTACCGGCACGGCCACGAGTCGTTTGAACCGACGGTCAGTGCCCTTGACTTTGGATTTCACGGGCGTATCGGGGTACTGGCTATCGAGATCAGCCGGCGAGGAGCAGGACGATCGCGTTGTTGCCGCCGTACTTCTGTCTCGGCATCCTCAAATGTAAAATTGCTGCCCTGGGCGAGATCGAACTCCACCTCTGGGCGCTGCGAAGTCGACGGGCCGAGCGGGCTTTGCAGACAGGCGGTGATGGATTGTTGATCAGGGATGACCGACAGGTCCGGCATGGCCTTGCTCCTGCAGTCCTTCGAGTCCTTTCGCCACTCGAGGGGTGTCGACGAAAGGGTCAGCTGGCCGGTACGGGTGCCGCCAAAGGACATCATTCCGCCCTTCAAAACGAGGCCGTCGATCACCAGGCCATTCGCCTTTCCTGCGGTAGCCGTGGCCGCGGGGTCCCTTGCAAGCAGTTCCGCCGTCATCAGCGCTCCGATGATGCCTTCCGAGACGTTGTTCTCCTTGAGGTAGATCAGGTCGTTGATGGTCGGGCGGTACATCACTCCCTGTTGCGTGATCTGTTCCACGATGAGCTGCTCGGACAGACCCGAATCCACCAGTCGCACCACCTCGGCCAGCCTGGGGTTGTCGGGAACCACCACTGAGTTTGCCGGCGGAGGGACTGACGCGGACCTCGAGGGACTCGATGCCAGAGCACCCATCACTGACGGCGGCACGCCCGCCGCCTGCATACGCTCCGCGTCGGCGGCGGTTGGCTGCACCATGGTATTCGTCGGGTCGGCCATTTGCCTGAGGATCTGGTCGGTCGGCGCCCCCATACGGTGGGCCGCGATGACCGAGTCGGCGGTAATTTCGTAGGCTGCCGCGGGCACGGCGGCGAGCATCAGGATCAGCACTGCAATCTTCTTCATGGTTCGTTCCTCCTCGACCGTGCGTCTGCCGCCGGACGATGTTGTGTCATTCTCCTCGGTCGAGGTTGGTGGACATTCCGT
Source organism: uncultured Gemmatimonadota bacterium (assembly GCA_942490755.1). Lineage (GTDB taxonomy): Bacteria > Gemmatimonadota > Gemmatimonadetes > Palauibacterales > Palauibacteraceae > Carthagonibacter. The sequence continues at coordinate 589 of CALNYN010000044.1, read as the reverse complement.
CAACTGTGCCGAATGCCTCATCATACTCGCCTTCGACCGCCATCAAGCTCGGCAAAGTGCTTTTTTACAAGGTGGTTACTCGCTGCGGCCGTTCCCGAGCAGCGGATCGGTGTCGATGGGGGCGGCTCGGCCCGACAGTTGCATATGTGCTCATAATATTGAGAATTGTTCCGACATTCGTTCTCAGTAGATGATATGCTCCCGAACGCTGCGACACGGTCCGGAGGGGGCTCGATGGATTTTCCGGTCTTCCATCTCGATTTTCTCGGCAATCGGTTGTTGATCGCTCTGATCGCGGTCATCCACGTCTTCATCAACCACTCGTTGGCAGTCGGCGCCATGCCGCTGGTGACCGCGATGGAGTGGTGGGGCCACCGGAGGAATGATCAACGCTGGGATCTCCTGGCCTACCGGGTCCTCACCGTCTGTTTCGTCATCACCACCACCCTCGGTGCGCTCACCGGGGTCGGGATCTGGTTCTCCACCTCGCTGGTCAACCCCTACGCGATCGGCAGCCTGATCCGGGTCTTCTTCTGGGCCTGGTTTGCCGAGTGGTTGGTCTTTGTCGCCGAGGTCGTCTTAATCATGA
>CALNYN010000043.1:0-11631 GCA_942490755.1 uncultured Gemmatimonadota bacterium | reverse complement strand
AACCGGTACGTGCAGGAGGACTTTGCAGGGTCCCTGTTCGGCGTGAACACCTTCACGGTCGTGCGGCGAAGTCAGATCTCCACGGGTTCGGAGACCGAAGAACGCCGCCGTCGGCAGGCGCGCAATCCAGACCTGACGCTGCACGACGTCGAGGTCGTCCGTACCGCCGTCCCCGATGCCTGGCGCCTGGCCTACAGCTCTGATCGCGGCTTCGATGAAGTCAGTTACAAGGAGCGGCGGCGGCGAAACGTACGATTGATCGGAGGATCCGACGGATACGAGGCGCTGCAGGGATGGGATGTCGAGATCGGACGAGGTCTGACACCGCTGGATCAGCGTCGCGGGCTCAAAGTGGTGGTGATCGGGTCCGAGATTGCCGAGAGGCTGTTCCCCGATGTGGACCCCGTCGGCAAGCAGATCCGCATCGGTGCCCATCGATTCGACGTCGTCGGGGTGTGGGAAAGCCAGGGAGGTGTGTTCGGCAATATCCGCGACGCATCGATCCTGATGCCGTTTTCCGTCTATCGCCAGACGTTTGCGCGGAACCCATCGGAGGTGGACCAGATCGACGTGAAGATGCGCAGCCTCGAGGAAATGGAGGCGGCAATCGTCGCGGTCGAAGGCGCGCTGCGCACGGACCGCGAGCTGCGACCCGGCGCGGAAAACGACTTCTGGATTCAGACCTCGAGTGAACTGCTCGACACCTGGGACAAGATCGTAAAGGTACTGTTCGCTGCGATCCCCGGTCTCGTCTCGATTTCCCTCGTAGTGGGCGGGATCGTGATCATGAACATCATGCTTCTGTCGGTTGCCGGGCGCATTCGGGAGATCGGCATTCGGAAAGCTGTCGGGGCGAGGCGGCGGGACATTCTGATCCAGTTCCTCGCCGAATCCTCCACGCTGTCCTTCATTGGCGCGGCGATCGGGATCCTGTTCGGGATCGGGATCGGGAAGGGGGTTGAGGCGTTCACCCCGATGCCCGCTTCCGTGCCGCTGTGGGGCATCGTCCTGGCGCTCACCCTGGGAATCCTCGTGGGCGTTGGTTCCGGGCTCTATCCGGCATACAGAGCCGCGAAGCAGGATCCGATCGTGGCGTTGCGCAGTGAGTAGGCGAAGGCAGGAACGCGGCATGGGCCTGATCACGACCCTGCGCGAAGGACTGCGAGTGGCGTTCGATTCCCTGAGCGCCAACAAGGTCCGAAGTGGTCTCACGATCCTCGGCGTGGCGATCGGGGTCCTCGTCGTCATGGCAATGGCGGCGGTCGTACAGGGCATCAACGACAGCTTCAGCGATGCGCTGTCGGCCGGCGGGATGACCACGTTCTACGTGTTCCATGCCCCGATCGGCGGTGGCGGGATGACCACCGGTCTCGAGGAAGAGGAAAACGAGTTCTTCAAAAACCCGCCGCTCGACCCCGCATGGGCCGAGGACCTGAGCGACCTCCCCGGCATCAAGCGGGTCAGCGCGCTTGCCGATCTCGGGCAGACCGGCTTCCACGCTGCAGCCAACGGCGAGGACGTGCGGATCAGTCTCTACGCAGTCGGCGCGAACTACCTCGAAATCGACGACGGAGACGTGGTGGACGGGCGGTGGTTCACGGAGGTCGAGGACGCCCGCCGGACTGCCGTGGCGGTGATCGATTCACAGGTCGCCCTCGATCTGTTCGCGGGAGTGGACCCGATCGGCAAGAAGATGACGATCGGCAGACCCGGAAACCGGAATGCCCAATTCGAGATCATTGGCGTCTACCGCAAGCCGGCGAACGTGTTCTCGAGTCTCGCCAGCCACTGGGTGTTCATTCCGTTTCCCGCCGCGATGAAGAACCTCGACGTCTGGCAGCGGATGATCGCATACACCGTGCAGCCCGAAGAGGGCGTCCCGCTGGAGCAGGCGCTGGACATCGTGCGCGGATCCATGCGGCAGTACCGGGGACTCGAACCGGGCGAAGATGACAACTTCGAGCTCATCACCCAGGATGAGTTCATCGAGTTGTGGGACAAGCTGACGGGCGTGCTGTTCGCCGTGATGGTGGCGCTGTCGGGCGTGGGACTCATGGTCGGCGGTGTTGGCGTGATCGGAATCATGATGATCTCCGTGACCGAGCGGACTCGCGAGATCGGCCTCCGCAAGGCGATGGGAGCGCGGAGGCGCGACCTGCTGCTCCAGTTCCTGGTGGAAGCCGCCACGCTCACCGCCGTCGGAGGTGCCATAGGAATGGTGCTGGGCGGCGTGGTCGTTTCGCTGGTAACCCACTTCACGCCGATTCCCGCCTCGGTACCGCTATGGGCGATCGTCGTCGCCCTCGGCGCTTCGATCTTCACCGGCGTCGGGTTCGGACTGTACCCGGCGGCCCGGGGCGCAACGCTCGATCCCGTCGACGCCCTCCGGTACGAGTGATGTGCATGCGGACCCGATGAACTACGCTCCTCTCGACCTGCTCGCGATCGCTCCCCACCCGGACGATGCGGAACTGCTGTGTGGTGGAGCGCTGATCCGGTCGGCCGCGCTCGGGCGCAGAGTCGGAATCCTGGACCTGACGCGGGGCGAAACGGGCACGAAGGGCACCGCGGAGCAGCGGGCGGAGGAGGCGTCGCGAGCGGCGGAAGTTCTCGGCGTCGACGTGCGGGAAAACGCCGGTCTGCCCGATGCGGGCCTGTTCAACACTGACGACTCCAGGGCCCGTCTGGTCGCGATCCTCAGGCGACTCAAGCCACGAGTCGTGATTCTCCCGTTTCTCACCGGCCGGCACCCGGACCATAGAATTGCGGCGGAGCTCGGGCGTGACGCCTGTTTCCTGTCGGGACTCGGCAACTACGGCGACGAGCGGTTGCGTGAACTGTCTCCCCACCGGCCGACAAAAGTCGTGCACGCGCTGGCGTACCGGGAAGATCCGGTGAAACCGACGTTCGTGTTGGGACTGACTGAGGAAGAATTCGGACGCAAACTCGAAGCGATCCGCTGTTACGCATCGCAGTTCGAGGGTGCTACGAAGGCGGGGGAGCTGTTCCCCACCGGCCAGCCGCTGCTCGAACTGGTCGAGTCCCACGGCCGGCACTACGGGTCGCTCGTCCGGCGGCCCTACGGCGAGCCGTTCTGGACGGCGGAGACGATCGAGGTCGAGGATCTGACCGCACTCGGGGTGTATTCACTGTAGCCCGCACATGAGAGCAAACCACTGAACGTGAATCGAGCACCCATCTACCTCGACCACGCGGCGACATCTCCGCTCAGACCCGAAGCCCGGGCAGCGTGGGAGGCAGCCGTCGGCGCAGCGGACTTCAACCCTGCTTCGGCGCACGGTTTCGGTCGCGCCGCGCACGACGCGCTGGAGGCAGCTCGCGAGCAGTTGGCTCGATTTGTCGGGGTGCCGCGCCAGGACCTGGTGTGGACGGGCGGCGGGACGCTGGCCGACAATTTGGCCATCCTCGGCTTCGCCAGGGCGCACGCTGGAGAGCGGCCGCTTCTCGTAGTGTCGGCTGTCGAGCACAAGGCCGTCCTTGCTGCGGCGCGGCGCGCCGAGGCGGAAGGCGCTGAACTCGTAGTGCTCCCGGTCGACAGGAGTGGTTCAGTCGATCCGGCTGAGCTCGAAGCCGCGCTCGTGGGTATCGCTGCTGGCAGGCCGGCGCTGGTGTCGGTGATGTGGGCGAACAACGAGGTCGGCACCGTGCAGCCGGTCGCCGACCTGTGTCGGATCTCGCACGCGCACGGGGCCTGGTTTCACACAGATGCCGTGCAGGCTTTCGGCAAGCTCCAGGTCTCACTGACCGATGTCCCGGCCGACATGCTGTCGCTTACAGCCCACAAGATCGGCGGACCGGTCGGAATCGGTGCCCTGATCGTGCGACAGGGTATGCAGCTCGAGCCGCTGGTCTACGGTGGCTCTCAGGAGCGCGGCCTGTGGCCAGGAACGCAGAACCCCCTGGGCGCGGCCGCCTTCACTGCGGCAGCGGGGGCAGCCGTGGGCGAACTTTCGGCGTCTGCGCTACGCTGGAGTTCGATGCGCGACACCCTCGAGGCTGACCTTCGTCATGGAATTGAAGGGCTCGTCGTTCATGCGGCCAACGCCTCCGGGCGTCTGCCACAGTTGCTCAGCGTCGGAGTCCCCGGCGCAGACGCGGCGACCCTGCTGATGGGTCTGGATCTCGCTGGAATTTCAGTCTCCAGCGGCTCCGCTTGCAGTAGCGGGAGCCAGGCTGTCTCACACGTTCTGGCGGCGATGGGCATCGCCCCGGCGGATGCATACGCCGTGCTTCGCTTCAGCTTCGGGCCGTTCACGTCAGAGGCTGAGGTAGCTCGCGCCGGTGAGGCGACCATTCGCGCGGCCGCCCAGGCCCGGGCCGTCGTCAGCGGCTGACGCGGAGGCGAGCACATGACAGACTCCCAGCTGCCTCCCGGCGAGGGCCGTAAGGTCCTCTGCGCGATGTCGGGTGGCGTCGACTCCAGCGTCTCCGCCGCGATGCTGGTGCGTGCCGGTTGGCAGGTCGTCGGCGCCACCGTGAAGACCTTCTGCTACGGCGATGTCCCGGAGGGCGCCCGCGTCTGCTGCGGGCTGGAAGGGATCGCGGACGCGAAGGCTATCGCGTCGCGGCTTGAGATTCCCCACCAGGTATTCGACCTCGAGGAGGCGTTCACCAGGGACGTGATCGACGACTTCGTCTCGGAGTACGCGGCCGGCCGGACGCCGATCCCGTGCGTGCGCTGCAACAGCTTCACGAAATTCCGGGACCTCGTCCGTCGAGCCGACGCGCTGGGCTGCGAATTCGTCGCCACCGGTCACTACGCGCGCGTGGTTCGGACGGCCAATGGCTCCGCGCGCCTGGCCCGCGGTGAGGACGATCGGAAGGACCAGACGTATTTCCTGTGGGGAATCGACCGGTCCGTGCTCGGTCGTCTCCTGCTACCCGTCGGAGAGATGACGAAGCCGGAGGTGCGAGCCGCGGCGCGCGCGCTGGACCTGGTCACCGCCGAGAAACCGGAATCGTTCGAGATCTGCTTCGTGCCGGACGGAGACTACGTCGGCGTGCTGCGCCGGCGTCTGCCGGTCGCACATCCCGCCCTGTCACCCGGCGCATTCGTGCTGGAGGACGGGACGCAAACGGGCCGACACGAGGGCTACGCTGCCTTCACCGTCGGACAGCGGAAGGGCCTGCCGGGAGGCTTCTCCCGGCCGATGTTCGTTCTCGAGACTCGGCCGTCGACGCGAGAAGTCGTCATCGGACCCCGTGAATCCCTGCGCAGATTCACGCTCGAGGCTGCCGGCGCCAACTGGCTCGCTCCGATCCCTCCATCGGGTACGGAAATCGGCGTCCGTATCCGGCACCAGGCGCCGATCGTTCCTGCGACAGTTTTCAGTGCCGACAGGGAGGGATTCACCCTTGAAGTGCGGACCGGCCAGGATGCGATCACGCCGGGTCAGAGTGCCGTTCTATATCTGGACGATGGGACCGTGGTCGGGGGGGGAGTAATCTCGAGGGTGGACTAGTGTCGCAGTTCCTCGACTTCCACGAGTTTCTCGAGTGCCTCCCTGCCCTCTTCGCTCAACTGATCGGGTAGCTTCACGACGACTTTCACGAGTTGATCGCCTCGCGTCTCGCCCTTCTCGACCCCCTGGCCCTTGATCCTGAATGTTGTCCCGGACTGCGTTCCCGCCGGGATCTTCAGCACGACCTTCCGATTGTCGGCGGTCCGGACTTTCACCTTCGAACCCATCATCGCCTGGGCCAGGTTGATCGGCACCTCGCACTTGAGGTCCAGCCCGTCACGCGCGAAGAACGGATCGTCCTTCACCTTGAACTTGACGATCAAGTCGCCCGGTGGCCCACCCTGGGGACCCCGCTCCCCCTGGCCGGCGATCCGGAGCTTCGATCCATTGTCCACTCCGGAGGGAACCGTGACGCTGATCTTCTTCTTCTGAGTGACCTCCCCGCGACCGCTGCAAGCAGGGCAGAACTCCCTCGGGATCCTCCCCCGGCCCAGGCACGCCGGACACGGCCGCGGGACCGAGAACGAACCCTGTCCGAACGTGATCGTCCCGCGCCCGCTGCACTCTGAACAGTTGTCGAGCTTCGCCCCCGGTGCGGCGCCTGATCCGTCGCAGGTGGCGCATTCCTCGTTGATGGGAATCGAGAGTCGAACCTTGCCCCCCCGGACCGCAGTCCGGAACGGAATTTCGACCAGGTACTCTACGTCGTGGCCCCGGGTCGGCCCCGCCGGTCGGTCGGCGGTGCGCTTCCCGAAGTCGAATATGGAACTGAAGATGTCCCCCAGCCCACCCACGTCCTCGAACCGAAAGGCACGGCCGTCGGAGCCACCAGGCTGCCCCGCCGGGCGATCGCCACCAGGACGATACCCCCCTCCACCGAATCCTCCGAGGCCCCCGAATCGCCGCATCTGGTCGTACTTGCGGCGCTTGTCCGGGTCTGAGAGAACGTCGTAAGCCGCGGCGACTTCCTTGAATGTCTCAGCCGCGGCCGGGTTGTCCGGATTCGCATCCGGATGGTACTTCTTCGCCAGTTTCCGGTATGATTTCTTGATCTCCGGAGCCCTGGCGTCGGAAGTCACGCCGAGTATGGCGTAGTAGTCCTTTGGTCGCGTGGTCATCAGGGTGCGAGGTCTCCGTCAACTGGAGCCTGCTCCTCGTCTTCCTCGGCCTCGCCTGCATCCACCGCCGAATCCGAGGACCCTTCCCAATTCCGCACCTCGACCTGCGCCGGACGTACGAGCAGATCGCCGAGTCTGTACCCGTTCAGGAACACACGGGAAATCGTCTGATCCTCCTCCGGGTGCAGGGCTTCGGAGGTCATCAGGGCCTGGTGCCACTCCGGATCGAACACCGCGTTCTCAGCCTCGACCCGCTGTACTCCATGCTCCTCCAGTGCCTTGACGAGATTCCGGAGAATCAGATCGAGTCCCTGGTCGAGCGCTTCGACACTCGTGGACTCGTTGGGAATGTCACGCCAGCGTGCGAGATCATCCAGCGTCGGCAACACGGATCGAGCAATGTCCGCCTGGGCAAGCGCCCGAAGCTGGAGCTGCTCCTGCCGCGTACGGCGGCGAAAGTTGTCAAACTCCGCTGCGAGCCGCAGGTGGCGGTCCTTCAGCTCCGCAGTCTCGATCCGGGCCGCTTCAAGCTCGGCCAGCAATACTTCGGCTTCGGGCAGAGCCTCCAGGGCTCCCCCTCCTGCATCGTCACCGGACTGTTCATCCTGTCCGTCGGGATCCGAAGCCATGGACTCCGGCGCCGTCCCGGGGCCCGGGTTCGAGATGTCCTCGGTCTTCCTGCGGCTCACTATTTCCTCCAGGATTCGGTCATCGTTCAACTCAACACGTCATCGGCCAGTCGCTGTTCCAACCACGCGCTCAAGTCCGTCAGACTCTGTTCGGCGAGCGGGTCAAAGTACAGCGCATGGTACGCACCTTCATACTCGATCACCTCCGGACGCAATGCGAGGTGGGCCGCGAAGTCTCGCGAGGCGGAGTTGCTGACGACTGCATCGCTTCCGGCCAGCTGCACCAGCACCGGTACGCGCAGGCGGTGGGCGTCGGCAAGCAACAGGGCCGAGTCCCGCTGCATCTCGCCCCACAATCGGGCGCTGATTCTCCGGTGCACGAGCGGGTCATCCGCGTATTCCCGCTGATCCGGCTCTCTGCGGAACAACTCCTCGACCTCAAGGCCATTGTCCATGGTCAGGGCGGGGACGATTCGATCCGTCGCCGCCCCAAGTAACCGCTTCCAGCCGGGAATCGTCATTTCCGGCTCGACGAACGGCGCCACGAACACGACTCCGCGCAGACCGTCCGGCGCAAAGGCCTCCGCATATCGTCCGACAACGAGCCCTCCCAGCGAGTGTCCGACCAGGAACGTCGCCCGGCTGGTCGTCTCCCTTCCGGCTCTGCGCCTCAAACGATCCAGATCACGCAGGTAGCAGGCAAACTCGGGAACGTGGCCGCGCCTTCCCTGCGAGCGTCCATGGCCTCGCAGATCGATCGCGTACAGGTCGAGACCACGGGACCGGACTACTTCCGCCAGCCTCGCGTATCGGCCGCCATGTTCCCCCAGACCGTGGACGAACAGCACGCTTCCGACCGGCTCCAGGGCCTCCCACGCCCGATAAAATACCCGAACTCCGCCCGTACCCTCAAGATAGCCTACGGCCGGTTCAGGCATCCGCTTCATCGATCATTCCTGACAGAAGCTCGAGCGCCGCTCCTACGGAGGACGATCGGATGCTCTCACGATCCCCGGTGAACAGGTACCGCGCACACCGCGTCGATCCCCGCTCCGGTCCAGACGCACCGATCCACACGGTTCCGACAGGCCTGCCCGGCTCGCCTCCTCCCGGACCAGCAATTCCGGTGATCGCCACTCCCCAGTCAGCGCCCAGCAAGTTCTTCACACCTGTCGCCATCGCGACCGCCGTCTCGGAAGAAACCGCTCCCCTGGATTCGAGTATCGAGCGAGAGACTTCCAGCAGCCCCGCCTTTACTGAATTCGCGTAGGCGACGACTCCGCCCACGAATACAGTCGACGCGCCGGGGATCGCAGTCAGAGCGACTCCGAGACCACCCCCGGTGCAACTCTCCGCCACGGCCAGGGTCCGGCCCTGTCGGGAGAGCGTCTCGAAGATCTTGAGAACGTGATCCGCGTCGCGCACATCAGCACCGGTCAACCGGGCGACTCCTGCTCGATTTGCCTGAAGGCGCCGACGTAGACGACGAGAGACGTCACTGTGAGCAACAGTGCAATGCTGAGCGAAATCGTCGTGAACCAGCCGTTCAGACCTTCCCAGAATCTCGCAAAACCGCCCTCCCAGCCGTGCTCGATCTGAGCCGTCCGGAAGGCGAGCCACGCGATCATCGAACCGCTGAACACACTCTGTGCGAGAGCCTTGTACTTCCCGATCGGCATCGCGGGAACGATGGTTCCCTGCCGCGCCGCACGCGTTCGCAGGATGGTGACGACAATCTCTCTCCCGAAGAACACGATGAGCGTCCACAGCGGGATTCCCCCGTATATCGGCAACCCTCCGAGCTTCGGCTGGCCGTTCGTGAGAATCCAGAACGGCACGAGTGTGGCGACCAGGAGCAGCTTGTCTGCGATCGGATCAACGAGCTTGCCGAAGTCCGTGATTTCTCCTCGTCGACGGGCGAGCGCACCGTCGACCAGGTCAGACAGGGCGGCCACCAGGAACACGATCCCGGCCACGAGACGCGCCGAGGCGCGCGGCTGAAGGAGCAGAGCAGCCACGAGCGGGGCGAGAATCACCCGCATTGTCGTGATCGTATTCGGCAGATTCACCTGTCGAGACAAGATCGCCTCGTCACGCGAGCGCCCTGACGACTTGTTCCGATACGGCAGTAACGGCCTCGACTATGCCCTCCTGTGAGGTGGCCACAGCTGCGTACGCAGGCGCCCCATCTGGATTCACGGCTTGATTGAGTTCGTCCTCCGACAGAGCATCCGGAAGGTCACGTTTGTTGTGCTGGAACACGACCGGCATGGACGCAGATTGACCGAGCGCATCGAGATCGGCCCGCAGGTTCCGCAGCGCTTCCCGGTTCGCCGCCATGCGTCCTGGAGAGGAGTCGGAGACGAAGATCACGCCGTCTGCTCCCCGAAGCACGGTCCGGCGCACTTCGGACCGATCCGGATCTCCCGGAGCCGACAGAAGCTGAAGTCGAATGCTGCGCCCATCCAGCGTCCCCAGTTCGATCGTCAGGAGATCGAAGAACAGGGTGCTTCCGTCCGGCAGCGCTGGAGAAAGGACCGGGCCGTGAGTGTCGGGGGCAAGTCGATCGTGCAGAGCCCGGATCGTGGTTGACTTTCCACTTCCGGCCGGGCCGACGTACACCACCTTGCAGTCGATCTCCCGCGTCGATCCTCGCCGGTCGGACATCGGCTTCAAGCACCCTCAGCGGCTGCCAGTTCCTGCTCCATCCCCGCCAGCAATGCCGACGCCCGCTTGCGCAATAATGGCTTGTCCTCCCACGCGAGGTAGTCCCGGAGCAGAAGCACATTGTCGACGCCGGGGTGGTTTCGCAGGAAGCCGAGCGCCGCGAGTCTCCGGAGCGGCTGCGAGCTGAACAGGTCCCGCTGGTGCCGGGCCATCTGATCGTGAGCGAGCAGCACACCCAGGCCTCCGACCATGCCAGCAACTCCGGCGAGCACAGCGGCGCCGATCTTTACAGCCTTCCAAGCGATGTCGTCGGACTCGTCTCTTACAACAATGATCTTGTCAGCCATTCACATCTCCCGGCGTCCCGAGAACGCCTCGGCAATCGTCACACCATCCGCGTACTCTAGGTCACCTCCTACCGGCAGACCTCGTGCCAGCCGGGTGACCTTCAACCCCTCGAGGTCCGCCACGAGGCGGAACAGATACGCGGCGGTCGCTTCACCCTCGACGCTCGGGTTCGTGGCGATGATGAGCTCCCCGACACCGTCCTGAAGACGGCGAAACAGGGACGCGATGTTCAATTCATCAGGTCCAATACCATCAAGTGGTGACAGGTGCCCACCGAGGACGTGATAGCGGCCCCGGAACTGTCCAGACCCCTCGATCGCGGGAAGGTCCGAAGCCTCCTCGACCATGCAGATCGAGCCCACCTCCTGTCGCGGGTTCCGACACAGGACCTGCAGACGGATCCTGCGAGACCGAGGTTTCCGCACTCCGTGCACGGTACCACCTCGTCGATCACGCGCGTAACCGCTTCCGCCAGGCGACGACCGTCCTCCGGAGAGCCCTTGAGAAGAAAATACGTCAAGCGCTGTGCCGTTTTCTGCCCAACTCCTGGTAGACGGGAAAACTCGCGAACCAGGGACTCGATCGCTGACACGCGGATGCTCGATCTATCAGCGCAGGAGCGAGCCCAGGTCGGGCATCGGCATGCCGCCCGTCGCCTGTCTCATCTCGGTCTCCATCCGCTCGTAGGACCTGCGCTGGGCCTCCGAAACGGCTGCGACGACCAGGTCCTCGAGCATTTCGACGTCACCCGGATCTACCGCGGACGGATCGATTCGGATCGAGCGGATCGTCCCCTTCCCATCCACCGTCACATCTACGAGACCTCCACCGCTGGAAACAGTCACCGTCTCCTGCTCCAGCTTCTGCTGGAGCTCGGCGAGCCGCGACTGCATCTGCTGGCCGAGCTGAAAAAGCTGTTGAAGCTGATTCTCTTTATCCACTACGCGGTCACTCCTTGATCTTGAGGTCGAGTGTTTGTACCGCTTCCCGCAGCCGTGGGTCCGTTTCCATCATTTTTTCGAGCTTCTGGTCACGCGCGCCTTCGGCCGTGAGTCTGCGACGTGGACCCGCGTCATCGATCACGAACTCCAGATTTTCCGGCGCCACTCCGATCCGGCCCCCGAGTTCGACCCGGAATCCGGAGGACCGGACTCGATCATCGAGGAACTCTGTCAGATCATGGGCCAGCCCCGGCGGAACCTGCAGGTGGACGATCGAGTCATCCAGCTGCCGGACCGAAGCGCCGCGCAAGCCGATCGCTTCACCCTTGAGACCCTTCCCCTTCGCCGCCTCGATCACCTCGAGCCATACCGCCCTCAATCCTGCGGCGTCGGTCGGCTCTGGCGAAGCCTCATCCGGCAGCACCGTGCCTGGCTTTGCTTCCTC
>CALNYN010000042.1:0-10259 GCA_942490755.1 uncultured Gemmatimonadota bacterium | reverse complement strand
CAGTTCACAGTCGCGGATTCGATTCGAGCCGGGTTCGATCGTCCGCCGGCCCAGCCTCCCACGGACTGGGTGGACGTGGTGGGTTTCCCGCTCAAGGTCATCGCGTTTCCATTCAATCTCATTTTCGTGAAGTTGCCTGGTTGGGTCGCCGGGCAGGTCATGACAGAGCGGGCACCCAGCGGGATCGTCCGCGCGTACCGCTCGATGGAAAACTGGGGATTCCGGCCAATGCTCCGGACGTCGATCGGCCCGAGGAGTTCGCTCGCGATCGAAGGACAACTCTTCCGGTTCGAGCCGTGGTACGCCCACTCGGCCATCTCGGTTCGCGGCTCCCAGCGTCATCGGGCTGGTGTGTTGCTCGCCGATCCACGGTTCTCGCTCTCGGCGGAAGCCCGGTGGCAACGGGATGCCCGGGTCACCTTCTACGGGCTCGGCCCTCGGAGTGATCCGGACCGCGGTCTGTACAGCCACGACTACTGGGATGTGAGATCCAGGGGAAGCGCGCGGCTGACCCGAGAAATCGCGGTTGATGCCGGAGTCGGGTTCGAGGACAACTCCATCGATGACCCGGTATGGACCGACGATGCGTCGATCTACGACGAGTTCGATACTTCCAGGCTGTACGGAGCGAACGAAACTACCAGCTACGTCAGACTTGATGGTGGTGCGACGCTGGATCTCACGAAGCGACGTGAGTTCCAGGATACAGGTGCCTGGTTCCGGATTCAGGGAGCCCTGTATCGCGGTGTTTCCGACACGGACTCGGATTTCCACGTGATCAGCGGCAGCGCCCAGGGCTATCTCCCGATCAACCAGCGCCAGCAGTTCGCGCTCAGAGCCGTGACCCGTATTTCCCGAGCCGATGGCGGGGCAGGCATCCCGTTCTTCCACCTGAGTACCCTCGGCGGCACCCGCAGCGCTCTCGGCTATTCTACCTCCAGATTCACCGACAACGACATGCTGTCGCTGGTCGCCGAGTGGCGGTACGAGGTGTGGCGGGACATACACGACATCGCCCGTACCGAGTTCTTCCTGTATTTCGGGGAAGGCGCGGTGAATCAGAGATTGACGGACATCTCGGGGGATGACTGGCAGGCGTCGTACGGTGTCGGGGCGCGAATGGCGATGAAGCAAAGATTGCTGGGCGTCGCATTTCTCGGGTTCAGCGACGAGGGTGTACAGGTCGGAATTCGCGGGACGTGGCCTCTGTGAACGGCCTGCACGCGGTCCCCCGTAATCTGATTGGCGCCGCGATGTGCGCGGTGCTGGTGGCCGGCTGCGGGGGAGCGTCGACCCTGCCGCCCGTTCTCGGGCCCGGGCCGATAGCGTACGCGGACACGCTGCCGATACCGGAACCGGAGGCCCGGGATCCGCTCGAGGTTCCACGGATCCTGGATGACGCGGTTGCCGGCGAAGTGTCCCGCGGACTCAGCTTCCGCCGGGCGGTCGGCAAGCAGCACGAAGCCCTGAATCTGACGTCGTTCGACGACGTGGTGCCCTCTGCCTGGTTCGCGCACCGGAACGCGGCCCGCAGGATGACGACGGACGAGATCCGAGTCGGGCCGACGACGGGGGTCGGTCCGGACACGACCGGTGTGCTGGAGATCATCTCGGCGAAGGTCCAGGGTGTGTCACCCGGGTTCAACATCCAGGATGCCAGGGGTGACCGATACGTAGTGAAATTCGATCCGAAGGGATTCCTCCACATGAGCAGCGCGGCCGGTGTGATCTCGAACCGGTTGCTCCACGCTTCGGGTTACCACGTTCCCGAGGATTTCGTGTTCGTGTTCTCGAAGTCGAAGCTCCGGGTCGCCGAGGGAGCCACGATCCGAGGCCAGGACTTCGAGGAGCGTCCATTGACCCTGGACGTGGCCCTGGATGTGCTGGCCCTCACCGACTCGCTGCCGGATGGCCGCTACGTGGCCGTCACCTCGAAGTTCGTGCCGGGCCCTCCGAAGGGGCCGTTCTTCTTCGACGGGGTTCGGGAGGACGACCCGAACGACCACTACCACCACGAGTACCGGCGGGAGCTGCGGGGCCTGTACGTAGTCTCGTCGTGGATCAATCACGTGGACATGCGCTGGATGAACACGATGGATGCGTACGTTCCGCCCGGTTACCTGCGGCACTACCTGATCGACTTCGCGGCGAGCCTCGGTTCCGGCACCACGCGCCCGCACGAGCCGCGCGAGGGACTGGAGTACAATGTCGGCCTGTGGGCTGGCCTCGGCCGCGTTTTCACACTCGGGTTCTACCAGGTCGGGTGGGAGAACATGACGTGGGAGGTCATCGATCCGACGATAGGCTGGATGGAGGTGGAGAACTTCGACCCGGCGGCGTGGAAGCCGAACTGGCCGAACCGTGCGTTCCAGCTGGCCACGGACCGTGACGGCTACTGGGGGGCGAAGCTCGTCGCGTCATTCTCGGACGAGCAGATTCGGGCCGCGGTCGAAGCGGGCCAGCTTCCAACCCGGCAGGCGGCGGATACGCTCGCGTCGATCCTCATGCTACGCAGGGACCTGGTCGTGAAGCACTGGTACGGCAAGGTTTCCCCGCTGGAGAGCTTCGAGGTGGAACAGGACCGGGCGGATCCTGTCGTCCAGCAGTCGGACGGTGCGTTCGGAGTTCGGTTCGATGATCTGGGTATACGCGCCGGCCTCTGGGCACCCGAGGAGGTCAGGTATCGCTGGGAGTTCGTGCACGACGGGCTCGACAGGGACTGGCACGGCATCGGTCCGGCGACCGGTACGGGGGACAGCCAGCGGGTTTCGATCCAACCGGGTGATCGAGATCCTGGAAGACCTCCCCAGGGCTCCCGACTGTCGCCCGAGGACTCGCTGGCGAAGCTTGTGGTGCATGTCGTCCGACGTCCGGATGACGATGCTCACACCCCCGTCACAGTGTGGCTGGAGTGGGTGGCCGAGACAGGGTCGTATCACGTCGTCGGGCTGGAGCACTGAGTCATGCCAGAAGAGCTGAGAAGGACCCGGACGGACGTGCCGGACGCATTCAATCTCGTCGCGGGTCGCTACGATCTGCTTACGACACTGAATCCCGGCTACCGGAAGCACCTCAGGTGGAGTGCTCGAAGGCTTGGGCTCGAGGCCGGTTCCCGGGTCCTGGATCTGTGCTGCGGTACCGGCCTGTCAACAGAGGCGGTGGCGCTGGAGGTTCCGAACGCCAGGATCGTGGGACTCGACGCCTCTGCCGGGATGCTTGCAATCGCGAGGCGGAAGGAATTTTCGACCGAAGTACAGTTCGTTCTGGGAGATGCGATGGAGCCCGAAGAAGCCGGGATCCGCGGCCCGTTCGACGGAATCCTGATGGCCTACGGGATTCGAAACGTCCCGGATCCCGATCTCTGTCTCAGGCGCCTGTACCGGCTTCTCCGTCCGGGGGGATCGATCTGCTTTCACGAATACTCGGTCGCCGATTCGGCCTGGAGTCGGGTCGTGTGGAACGCGGTAACTCTCGGGGTAGTGATCCCGAGCGGGAAGATCTTTTCCGGCTCCGCCCGGATCTACAGGTATCTGAGGCGGAGTGTCAACGAGTTCGACGGAGTCGCGGCGTTCGAGCGTCGTCTCGGCCGCGCCGGCTACGTGGAGATAAGGACTGAGCCGATGAATGGGTGGCAGAGGGGCATCGTGCACTCGTTTCTCGCCCGGAGGCCCGAGTGAACGGGCCGATTCCGGGCGGCAAGCGTGTTCCGCTGTGGGCGGGCGACAGGGATCGCCCCCCGGGTCCAGTGTCGGCCGTCGTGTGTGGGGGAGGACTCGCCGGCCTGGCTGCGGCGACGATCCTGGCGGAGCGGGGAGTCGCGGTCACGGTCCTGGAATCCGAGAGCTCGCTGGGCGGCCGACTCCGGACGTGGCCCGAGACATTGCCCGACGGGACTTCGCTCGGGATGGAACGGGGATTTCACGCGTTCTTCCGTCAGTACTACAACCTCCGTTCCCTCCTGCGCCGGGTCGATCCGGATCTCGCTCGTCTCGTACCGCTGCCGGACTACCCGATCCTTGGTCCGGGAGGGATGGTCCAGTCGTTCGAGAACATCCCGACCCGTCCGCCGGCAAATTTCTTCGCCATAGTCCGTCGCGCCGACACGTTTCGCTGGCGCGATCTGGCCAGGGTAAATGGACGTGCTGCGCTCGAGATGCTGCGCTACGATCCCGACCGCACCTACGCCCGGTTCGACTCGTTGACCGCGAAGGACTACCTGGACTCATTGAGATTCCCGCCCGAAGCGCGGCGGATGCTGTTCGACGTGTTCTCGCACTCGTTCTTCAATCCCGAAGACGAAATGTCGGCAGCGGAGCTCCTGATGATGTTCCACTACTACTTCCTCGCGAACTCCGAAGGCCTTGTGTTCGATGTGCTGGACGACACATTCGAGAACGCACTTCTCGTACCGCTGCGGCGGTATCTTGCGGACCGGGGCGTCCAGTTCGCCCTGGGCCGGCGCGTGATCTCGCTGCATCGTCCCGCTCCACCGGTGACGGAGGCGCCTCCCGCGAATGGTGGCTGGCACGTGCTTCACGAAGCTTCGGACGGGTCTGGCGATGCGCGCCAGGAATTTGCGGACATCGTGGTGATGGCGCTGAACGTGCCCGGGTTGAAGAACGTGGTCGGCGTCTCCCCGGAGCTGGGCGATCCGGCCTGGCGAGCGAAGATCGAAGCCCTCCGGCAGACGAGTCCGTTCGCCGTGTGGCGCCTGTGGCTGGATCGCCCGACGGCACCGGATCGACACGCCTTCGTCGGTACGGCCGGATACCCGCTGCTGGACAACATCTCGCTGTTCCACCTGTTCGAGGAAGAAAGTCGGGCGTGGGCGAACCGGACTGGTGGGAGCGTGGTGGAGCTGCACGCCTACGGAATGCCGGAATCGGCTACCGAGCCCGTGATCAGGCAGGCCATGCAGTCAGGTCTGTTTGACTTGTACCCGGAGTTCCGGGAGGCGGGGGTAGTTCACGAGAGCTTCTTCGTCGAACGGGACTGCCCGGCATTTCCGCCGGGTGGCTACCAGCTTCGCCCGGGCGTCGAGACACCGGAATCGGATGTAGCTGTGGCGGGAGATTTCGTCCGACTGGAGTTTCCGAGCGCTTTGATGGAGCGCGCAGCCGCGTCGGGTTTCCTGGCCGCCAGTGTCCTGCTCCGGCCGCACGGCGTGCGACCGGAGCCCCTCGGGTCGGTTTCCCCGAGAGGCCCGCTGGTCTGAGCCGCTTCGTCAGTTCGTGCCGGGTGGGAAATCGGCCAGGAGCTTGGCCACAGCGTCGTTGATCGTCTGCGTCCGCTCTTCCGTGTCAGGGTTCGCGCTGAGTGTCTTGGTGGCCACGCCCTGCCAGATCATCTTCTTCTCGTTGGTCTCGAAGATCCCGAGGATCAGCGAACCGTCGGTGTAGTTCGTGGCGTACGTCTGGCTTGAGCCCATGCCCATGCCGCCCCAGCCGCCGTAGTAGCCACCGTATCCGCCGCCCCAGCCGGTGCTGACCGTGTTGTACTGGACGCGATCCTGCGCAGTGACCTGGTAGCCGACGCCGAGATCGGCCTGGTCCGGAGAGACTTTTCTCATCCCCTTGGCGTTCAGGTTCGCTTCCACGGCGCTCCGAATGCGGCTGTCGGTGAGCTGGTTCGCGTGGACGCCAGAGCCATCATCCATACCGTTGCCGGCAGGCAACCAGGCGTACGTTTGGAAACCCGAGAAATCTACTGCCGGATCAAAGTCGGTATTCGTTGAAATCCCGCTCCCACATGCCGCCAGGGAAGACCGGAATCAGGACCGCACCGAACAGCTTCTGCATTGTTAAGCCTCCACGAAGCATGAGATTGTCGTGATCCCGGGACCGCGGATCCGTGTGGTACTTGAGGATTCAATACACAGGCATGGGCTCATCGTGCCGGGATCCATCGACCCCCGATTGGAGTCGACCCCTGGCCGCGGTCTACAGCGTCTGCTGAAACAGGACCATTGTCACCATCGCCACGCTCACGAGGAGCGCGATCGTCGACCGACGGCCGGCCTCGAACGCTTCGGGCAGCAATTCGACCAGGACCATGAACACCATGGCACCCGCTGCGAACCCGATCCCATACGGCAACAGGGCACTGAACATCCCCACGAAGAGAAACGCCGGGGCCGAAAGCAGTGGCTGCGGGAGTGAGGAAACGACGCTCCAGCCCGCGCACGCGGCGATGCTGGCTCCCCGCGGTCGTAGCACGGCGCTGATCGCCAGGCCCTCGGGGATGTTGTGGACGGCGATCGCAGCCGTGATCACGATCGCCAGCGTCGTGCCGCCCGCGAATGCGGTGCCGATCGCCACTCCCTCCGCGATCGAGTGGACCGTCATCACGAGCACGATGAGCGTCATCTTCCGGGCGTCCTCGCCCCGCACCGCCCCGAACTCCAGTTCATGGTCGCCGAGCAGCTTGCCTGCCGCGAGCACGAACAGGACGCCCAGGTTTGCTCCGATCAGCGTCGCGAGACGGCCGAACTCTGCTCCTTCCGCCAGCAGGCCGAAGCTCGCTCCCAGCATCAGCCCGGAGGCCAGCGCATTCGTGTAGGCAACGACGCGTGGAGACACGCTGCGAACGAATGCGAACGGAATCGCCCCCAACCCGGTGGCCAGCGCCGTGACCAGCCCGAACAGGAAGACCTGGACCACCGCTGGCAGGTCACTCAACGGACGATCCCCCGGAGGAGGACGACGAAGCCCGTCGCGACGCTGGTCACGAGAGCGATGCTAACCGGTCCGGCCCTGTCGTAGGCCTCAGGCAGCAGCTCCGAGAACGCGAGATACGTGAGACCACCTACTGCGAAGCCGAATGCCCACGGAAGCAGGCCGGGGATGGCTGGGACGATCGCGAACGCCACGATCGCGAGCAGGACCTGGCCGATATTCGCCGCCACGGCCAATCCGGCAGTCCGCACGGGGCCCAGTCCGCTGGAACGCAAGACCGAGCCGAGCACGGCCGCCTCGGGGACGTTATGGACGGCCATGGCGAGCGCGACCAGTATTCCGAACGGCAGGCTCTCCAGCATTGCCAGTCCGATCGCCAGCCCCTCCATCGCGCCGTGCAGTCCACTGACGAAGAGGATCCGGTAGCCGTACGTGGGATCGACCTCGTCCAGCTGGTTCAGGTCGACGTCGCCGACGCCCGACGCCAGGTGGGAGAGGTGAGTGTAGGCGATTCCAAGCAGGGCCCCGGCTGCCGCGCGGACAGGGTGCGCCACCAGTGCGGCCTCGGCAATGACGTACGCGGCCCCGAGCATGAACCCGGCGGCGAGCGCATTCGCCCACCCGAGCCAGGCCGGCGGTACGGAGGTCCGGCTGCGCAGCGGCAGGACCCCCAGCGGGGCGGTGAAAGCCGCGAGCGTAGCAAACACGAGCACGACGAGGATCGGCTCCATGCTCGGAAACTAATCGCGACTGGCCGGGAGGGGGAGCGAGCCGCAGCGGAATTCCGCTGCGGCGGCTCTACGCCCGGACCGCCTGGGAAGCGAGCCGGGCGCACGTTGGAGGAGTTGCCCGGTCGTCAGCTTCCCGGAGGATACGCCGCCATGATCTTCGAAACCGCGTCGTTGATCTTCTGGGAACGTTCCTCTGGGCTGTCGTTTCCTTCGGACAGCGTCTTGGTGCCGACTCCCTGCCACACCATCTTCTTCGATTCCAGGTCGAACAGACCGATGACCAGAGATCCCTCGGTGTAGGTGGTTGCGTAGGTCGTGCTCGATCCGCCGCCCCAGCCGCCGTAGCCGTAGCCGCCGTAGTACCCGCCCGGCCAGCCCGAGCTGACGGTCTGCAGCGTGGTCTGGTCCTGCGTGGTCAGCTGGAATCCGACACCGAGGTCCGCATCCGCGGCCCGCGTTGCCTTGCGCAGTCCCTTGGCGTTCAGGTTTGCCTCGACAGCGGCCTGAAGCCTGGTGTCCACCAGGTCACCCAGCCCCGTAGTGTACGCGCCCTCGACCCAGGCGTAGGTCTGGTAGGCACTGAAGTTGGCGGTCGGGTCCCAGTCGGAATTCGTATCGATTCCGCTTGAGCACGCGGCAAGCACCAGGGCGATCGCGCCAGTTGCGAACAGATTAATCTTCATGGACAGCTTCTCCCGTCAGAGATTCAGATCGAAGAGTGTACCAAAGCTCACTCGCCCGAGTCGGTCGGGCAAGTGCTCGTTGCTCCTGTCCGCGGCCCGTTGTTTCAGTCAGTCATTGTGCTCGGCGGGCTCCATCGTCTCGGCCCCATCCAGCTTTCCGGCCAGTCGGGTCGGATCGTGAATCAGCAGCGGCAGGTGTTGGGGGCAGATCCAGTGCGGCGAACCTCGATACACCAGCGATACGAGGGGTACTTCGTCCTGGGAGCGATTACAGGCGAGGCATGTCGGCTTTCCCGTCACGTCGAGGTCCTTTCCCGATCGGCGGATTGTCGGAGTTCGTACGTCCGTTCCGCGTACGCCGCATCCTCGACCCACAGCTTTCGTTGGGCGTGGAGGATGAAGGGGCGAATAAGGCCGGCCGCCTTGAGGGCGCCCCGAAAGCCGGGCCGCTCAGAAGTCGCCAGGGTCGCCTCGATGATGGCCGTGCGACCTTCGGCCAGCGGTGTCGCGTGCGTTTCGACCACGCTTCCGGTTCCTTCTCCATCCACGATCGTCATGGTGATCGTCCGGGCGTCCGGGCAATGGAAGGTCGCGTCGACCTCGATTCCCAGTCGATCGCCGAATCCGTACACGACTCGAACGACCAGGCGGTCATCGAGCAGACCAATCACCCGGAGCCGCTTGAAGGTGTGCGGGTGATAATAGACGCCATGCCATGGATCGAGGCGGTTTGCGATCACGTCGCGCGGCTCGCAGGCCGCCTCCATTCGCATCACCGAGTCGAGAAACGCGTCAGGTCGAGGAGACACGATCGGTCGGGCTGTGAGGTCTCCCTGTTCATCGGGAATGCGGATCCAGGCCAGCACACCATCATCGTACGATTCCAGCGGACACCAGGCGCCATGCTTACCATCTCCGAGTTCGAGCCCGTGCCAGGGGCACACGAGTCGCCCCTCGCTGACGTGTCCGTCGGATAGTCGGGCACCCATGTGCGGACAGGCGTCGGGGGCGATCCGCAGCTCGCCATCCACCCGCCACGCGACCAGCTCGTGTCCCGCGATCTTGTAGAAACGCGGTCGGGACCCTACTTCCCGGGAGCCATCCACCACGCACCAGCCCCCGGTCGGCCGCTCGAGCGCCCGATCGAGGTGAGCCTGGATCAGGCGCGGATTTGCCTGGACCCAGTCTGGTCCACGCAGCTCGGGCGGAAGCTCGGCAGGCAGCTGTGACAGGCCTCTTCCGACGGTCCGGATGCTGGACATGTATGAATCTCGCTCAAGCTCGGGTTAAACGGGACAGATCCCGCGGGCCAAACACGCGCACCGTTTCTGCGACCAGCGGAGCGACCGGTAGCGCAGACATCACACGAAGGTCGTCCGCGAAAGTCCCTCCGTCGAACAGGAAGCGCGCCAGCGCATCCGGAGATACTCGCTCGAACATGCGTAGAAACATCTCCGGAGCGCGCCCGGGGTAGCGCACGATGTGCGATAGGAATACACGATCCAGAAACGCGGATCGAGCCGAATAGTACGGTATGGCCTCCGGCGGTTCACGGGTGGGATCGGCAGCCCAGGTCGTGAGGCGCTCGGCCAGCAGGGCGGCATTCCGCTGGATCGCGAGGAACGCATACCCGGTCGACGGTCGCGCCGCTCCTCCGCGCATGCCTATGTCCAGGATGCGCGAGGCGCTCCCGGCCTGGGGCGCACAGGCCTCCATCGGGATCGCGCCGGTCTCGGAATGCAGGACTTCGTATCGATCTACGCCGAAGCGCGCCCCGAGATACTCCGCGATCTGCTCCGCGTACATCTCGATAGGGATCGGCTCGCCTGCGAAGAAGGTGTCTTCGACCAGCGCCGTGCGAGCGTCGAACGGGAGCAGGTATACGAAGTGGATTCCGCGTTCCTGGGATACGCGGAAGTCCATCACCGTAGCGACAGAGGAATCGAATACGTCCGCGTCGGTTCGGATCGTCTCACCGTGGAAGTGCTGCAGGAGTCGGGGACAGCGAAGATCGTGGGCAGGTTGCCGTCGGGTCTCGACAGGCCGGGGACGGCTGTCCAGGACGAGCGTTGCCAGGACCTGATCCCCGTTCATGGAGACCCGAACCAGATCTCCCTGCTGCTCGACCTCGTCTACGCGAGCTCCGAGCCGAAGCTCTACGTTCGGGTCCG
>CALNYN010000041.1:0-31680 GCA_942490755.1 uncultured Gemmatimonadota bacterium | reverse complement strand
ACTTTAAGAAATTATATTGGCGATTCGTTGTTTTTTCCTGCTGTAAAGAAAATATTTTGAAACTTATGCTTTTGAGAATGTTACAACCGTTGAATTTCAACAATTTCTTGAACAAGAAACCAATGTAGAATTAACCAGTTTTTTAATTCATGGATTTTCCAATAAGGATTTGTTGGCTCTCAGGGTGAAATCTCTAAAATAAAAAAGTCGGGAAAAAATACTTAATCGACTTTAAAATTCAGCAATACAACTATGGTAAAGAGCAATGGTTGGAATCTAACAAAGTCGAAATTTTGTTTATGGACGACAAATGGCATAAACATACCACTCAGATTGAATTTTCGTCGGAGAATTTTAAAACTCAGATAGAAGTTCCGTTTAAACCAGTTTTTTCATTCTCGATCCAAACGAAAAAATCAGCGATGCAAAAACCGATGTAAGCTTTGTCATGAATAGAATTCAAAAGTACGACTCACCCGATGTGTTATTTCATTGCTTTAGCAAAACTGCCCACGATTCAGCTTTCATAAATGTGGGTCATTTCTGAGCTACATAACAAAAATTCAATCAAACAACGTTGATATTATCGGACAAAAGATATTGGGAGGTGAAGGGAATTATTCCAAAAGATTACGAATTGGAGGCATTATTTGGTTACGAAATATCAGTGGATTATTTGGGTGAAGAATTATGTAGGATAGTGTCGTTGGGCGAAAAAGAATTGGTTTTGTGTTATCGCAAAAACAGCCGAATCGAAATGAAATTATCGAGCACAAAAAAAGGGACTCGGAAATAGCGGATTTTTAATGATAAAACATCTTAAATTGGGTGAATACACCTTAGGTGTTGAATAAGAGTGTCCTTATTGATACGCAAAGTTTTATGGTAACATTGGCGGAGCTGACCTGATTTAATAAGGTCGAAGAAATCGACAAGCAAATTGAAAAATCAGAAACCGAAGTGCGGAGAAAAACACACTTATTATCATTAAATACGCGGCGAATAACTCGTGTATTTATCGCAAAAAAATTTAACCAATATATAACAAGATATATTTATCGATGTGACCAATGGCCTGATTTCACAATGGTTGAAAAAGAAATAAAAGAATAATAAAATGGGATAATTCAATCTGAGTATGGTGAGAGATTTTTATGAATTAGAAAGATTATCTTAACCTAAGAAGGCACTGTTGCTAGCAAAAACAATGAGCATTTGGCAGGCTGCTATACTGAAATTAAAGATCGTAGCGATAAAGAAACATAGTAGTAAACTGAAAAATTGGAGTTTTGAAATGCCAACGAAACCATAAACAAACCGTTGTTCCTACACCTCTATGAAATACCTAACACACATTTTTATTATTGTTTTTTATGGCTGTAAAAATATGCTTGTGAAAAAGTGAACGAAGATCAAAATGCTTTGATTGACTTAAGAAGATTGACAGTGTTGATAAACCGATTGATACAAATAAAAGAAAATAGGTAAAAAGAAGATTACATGACATAGACACAGTTATTGAAATCAAAACGATTAATGATAAAGAAGAGTTTATCGGGATTTATGTAACAGCAAACACCTCGTTTTATTACAGGTGTGGATTTTCTGTTACAGAACAATTTGAGCAATACAAAGAAAAAAGCAATAATTCCGATGAAATAATTCTTCCAAAAACGAATTTTTTAGATTTGATCTGTGGAAATTATTATAAAACAGAAATAGTTGATAAAAAAATTCAGGGTTATTGATACATACAATGAATTTGGAACATCAAAAATCACAATCAGCAAAGATGAATACGGTAATTATTACATTTCGTATATTGATAATAAATTAATTTTTAGTAAAAAGATAATTTCAGCATATATCATTTACACTTAGGGGAGAAAGATCTGAAATTGAAAAATACTGGGAGATATGTCCAAATATGGTTAATGGATCCAAAATACTAAGGAAATTGATAGTAGATTTTTAGCGAATTGGAAGTTCAATTAATCAATTTGTTATAAGTTGTTTCAAAAGAGTATAAAATTGAAACATATTTTACTCCTGAAATATAAATAATAAATATGTGGAAACTGACATAAAAAAGATTACGAATAAGCACAATATTCAATCAAGAGTAGACTGCGGATGCGTATGGATCGAGCCCCTCACCGCAATCGTATCTGAAATTCCTCCACTATGAATCGGAGCAGGCAGGAGCAGACTTCAACGCCGTCGATTCTTCTGACATCAACCGAAACGCTCTTTTCTACCTTCTCGGGTTCGCAACTTGCACAGAAAGACCCACCAGCTCAAACACTTGAACGTCCAAAGCATATTCAACACTTGAAATATTAGGAATTCTAATTTTTTTGAGGACTTTTAGTCGAAACTGAAATCCGTTTCGGCAGTGGCGCCGCCCGAGATTCGTATGCAGGACGACTCCCGTGCCATTCAATACGGGGCGCAGGCCAGGGACGTCCAGCCGTGTCAGGTGGCCCTCTACGGCCGCCAGAATTTCCGCCTCCCGTACCTGTCGGACCTGCCGAGTCCCGACACGCAGCTCTTCCCTGAACTCGTCCACCACGATCCTCAGGGCTTCCGTCACGGCTGGCCTGCCCCATCTGATGACGCTTTCTGCAGCCTCCTCCGTCGACGGGAGGTGAGTTGAGCGAGTGCGTTCTAGCCTCGGGTCTGGGGGTGGTCAAAACTCGTCGTCCTGCAGCGGTCGGTCGGGCGCCGGGGACGCATCCTCCTCTGACTCGGCGGGCGCCAGCGCAGGGAGCGGCGCCACGTATACGAACGTCGTGTCGCCACCTCCCGTGAGTCCCCTCAAGTTGCTCACTCCGGAGACTGAGACCCGGAACGTGTCCTCCGTCAACGCTTGTTCCAGGGTCACGATAAGGAACGGGAACGGGCGCTCCCGTGCCTCTGCACTTCCCAGTACTGGTCGGCCGGGCCGAACGGGTTCATCAGGCGTACCGGCTTCCGGTGTATCGGCGACGAGCGAATCGGCTGCGGAAACCGAGTCTTCGGCGGCGCTGACGCTGTCCGCCGCACCCGGAAGAGAGTCGGTCACCTCCGCTACTCAGACACGCGGGTCCTGCGGATATCGATCTCATCATCCGCAGCGGAGTCCGGGGGCTGCCCGGCGAGCCCGGCTCGTCCGCCCGCCACGGTCGCTGGAGTCCCGGGCTGGCCTATCCGCATGCCCTGGATGGACAGCGCGGGCCCACCGCGAACGGCGCTCACCGTGACCCGAACGCTGTCGAGGGACGCTTCCGGCTCCAGCGGTTCGTGGTTCCAGCATACGGTCACCATATCAAACGAGCCGGTCGCCTCGACCAGCACCGAGCGTGCTGTCGGGCGTCATCCACAGATCCAGCACATACCGACTGATCGAATCGGGAAGAGAGACCAGGGCGCTGTCATAAGTCTCCACCTCACGGTCGAGCCGGCGATTCCGATTCTGATCCAGGAAGCCGAGCACGAGATAGTCGCCGGGGGGAAGTGAGCGCATGCTGAACACTCCACCCGTATCGCTCACGACGCTGTACGGCGTCGAATCCTCTGGAAGAAACAGAGATGCGAGCATCACGGTTCAGCAGCCCTGAATCCGGTCATGAATCGTCCACTCGATCCGCGTCTGAGAGATCTCCGGCCCGGTACTGAACGTCCACTCGATCGATGTGCGCGTCGTGTTGCGAAGCAGGTCAGACACGCCTCGCGGGATGCGAACGTGATACACCACGCCTGGCCTCCAGCCGTCTCGCGGCCGCACCGAGAACCCCCGGGTATTGGGGTTGAATCTCCAATCCCACGCCGGCGACAGGTCCAGGCCACGCTCCAGATTCCTGGGGCTTTGGATCGGCTCGTCGAACCGGAGCGACGCCTCGTCATCGAGGTCCGGAACGACTGCGCCAGGGGCTGGATAACGCTCGAGAACTTTCGGGGGCTCGAAATCGGGCCCCGAACCGGGTGGAGCTTCGATGTTCGCACACGTCGAGACCAGCGCGACCACCACACTCGTCGAACCGATCAGGCACCAACCGGCTTGCAAGGGTCTCATGGTCAGTCGATTCCGAATGCCACCTTCTTCTCGAGCAGGCGTTCGTGCCGCTGCTCGAGCGACGAGGCCTTCTCGCGTTCCCGCTGGACGACCTCGGCAGGTGCACTCCGGAGGAATCCGGGGTTTTCGAGCTTGTTGCGGGCCGCTGCGAGCAGGCCCGAGAGTCGTTCGAGCTCCGCGACCAGCCGTTGCTGCTCACGATCGAGATCGATCACCTCACGCAGCGGCAGGAACAACTCACCGCCCGTGCGCAGAACCGTATGTGCTCCGGGTTCGCCCTCCGGAGATGCGGCGGCTGTTTCCAATCGCTCGAGCCGAGCCAACAGCTTGAGTCCGTCCGATTCCGCCGCGAGCGCGGCCGAAAGCGCCGGTGGAGGATCGACCAGAACGAGGTCGATGCGCCGACCCGGATCGATCGAATACTCGGAGCGCAGGTTTCGGACCGAACTGACGACGTCCTGCAGCGCCTCGATCGCCAGCCCGGCCTCCGGATCGAATCCGTCTGCTGACTGGGCTGGCCACGGTCCGCGCAACAGCGTGTCATTGGATGTGCGCCCCGGCATATGGCAGAACAGCTCCTCTGTAATGAACGGCATTATCGGATGCAGCATTCGTAGCCACCCGTCCATCACGGTCGCAAGCGTCGCGGCGGCTGCATCGCGGCTCTCCTCACCCCGGTCACCCCGCAGCCTCGGCTTCACCAACTCCACGTACCAGTCGGCGAACTCGCTCCACACGAAGTGATAGCCTGCCTCGGCAGCCTCATGAAGCCGGAACTTCGTCAGAGCATCGGTCACGGCCCGGGACGCCTCGGAGAGTCTCGACAGGATCCACCGATCCGCGATCTCGAGTTCCAGATCCCGCGGATCACGGGCAACGTCGTCAGAATTCAGGTATCCGAGGGCGAACCGCGCCACGTTCCAGATCTTGTTGGCAAAGTTCCGACCCACCCGGAAGGAGGACTCGAGATCTTCGTGATCCAGTTGCAGATCCGTGCCGAGCGCCGCGGCACTCACGAGTGTGTAACGCATCGCGTCAGCGCCGAACATCTCGACCACGCGCAGTGGATCGATCCCGTTCCCCAGCGACTTCGACATGCGTCGCCCCTGGGCGTCCCGGACCGTGCCATGCAACAGCACGTCCGTGAAAGGCAATTCGCCGCGGAATTCGAGCCCGGCCATCACCATTCGCGCGACCCAGAAGAACAGAATCTCGGGAGCCGTGCTCAGGGTGTGCGTCGGATAGAATGTCCGGACATCTTCGGTCTCCTCCGGCCATCCCAGGGTGCTGAACGGCCACAGCCACGAGCTGAACCACGTATCGAGAACGTCCGGATCCTGCTCGACCTCCCCGCCACACGCCGGGCACGATTCCGGTTCCTCGCGTGACACGGCGATCTGCTCACACTCCGGATTCTGACAATACCAGACCGGTATCCGATGCCCCCACCACAATTGCCGACTGATGCACCAGTCGCGGACGTTCGTCATCCAGTGCTCGTACGTCGCACCGAATCTTTCCGGGTGAAACCGCAGATCCCCCGCCCTGAAAGCAGCCAGGGCGGGCTCCGCCAGCGGCTGCATGCGAACGAACCACTGCAGGCTGAGGCGCGGCTCCACCACGGTATCGCACCGATAGCAGTGTCCTACGGCATGGACGTGCTTCTCGACCTTCTCCAGCAGGCCCGCCGCCTCCAGGTCCGCTATGATCCGGTTCCTCGCCTCGAACCGGTCCAGGCCTCGATACGCAGGCGGCGCATTCTCATTCAGCGTCGCATCGCCGTGCATCACATTGAGTTCCGTCAGCCCGTGCCGCTTGCCGATTTCGAAATCGTTCGGATCGTGCGCGGGAGTGACTTTGACGAACCCGGACCCGAACTCAGGGTCTACGAACTCGTCGGCCACGATCGGGATTCGACGCCCGGTAAGCGGGAGTTCGACTTCCCTGCCGACCAGGCCGGAATTCTTCTCGTCTGCGGGATGAACGGCCACCGCCGTGTCGCCCAGCATGGTCTCCGGACGTGTGGTCGCGACTGTGACCCAGCGACCCGGCTCGTCCGCCAGCGGGTACCGGATGTGCCACAGCCGCCCCTCCACCTCCTGGTGCTCCGCTTCTTCGTTGGATAGCGCTGTATGACAGCGAGGACACCAGTTGATGATGTAATTGCCCCGGTAGATCAGCCCCTTCTCGTACAGCTGCACGAACACCTCGCGCACGGCCTCCGACAGGCCCGGGTCGAGGGTGAACCGCGTGCGGTCCCAGTCGCACGAACAGCCGATGGTCTTGAGTTGCTCGATGATCTTGTTGCCGTACGTGTCCACCCATTCCCAGACGCGCTCAACGAAGGCCTCACGCCCGAGATCCTGCCGTGTGAGTCCTTCATTCTTGAGTTGTCGTTCGACTACGTTCTGCGTGGCGATGCCGGCGTGGTCCGTTCCCGGAATCCACATCGCATCCCGGCCGCGCATTCTCTCGAATCGGATCAGAACGTCCTGGATCGTGTTGTTCAGTCCGTGTCCCATATGCAGCGCAGCCGTAACGTTCGGCGGAGGGATCGCGATCACATACGGATCCGTTGCGCCTGACGCCTCGACGTGGAATGCGCCTCGATCGAGCCAGCGCCTGTAAAGCGCAGGCTCGATCCCGGACGGGTCATACCGGGACTCGAGAATCGGTCCGACAGGTGACTCGTTCATCGACTCGGGGGTTCAGGGAGCGGGTTCGGACGACAATCCGATAGTCTAACTGGATGCGCAGAAGGTCGCGAGGCGATGCGGGCTCGTCAGGGATTGGGGGCGCCAGCCGAGCCCTGCGACAACGCAGAATCCGCAGCAGCAAGCGAGTCGATCACCGCCTGCCTGGCACGCTCCACAGCCATCCGCTGTTCGATCGACTCGTTGCGCTCCTCCGTGGTCTCATCGATATCAAACATCATGTCCTGCCGCCCGATCAGCTCCAGGTCCCGGAGCGCGGCCTGGATTCCCTGCCATTCGGTCCTTCTTCAGCGAACATGGCGCCCACATTCATCGGGATCACGAGACCGCCGAGCACCAGGCCGTCCGGCGTGACGCCCCATTCCTCATCGCTTTCGCCGGTCAGCCAATCCGTCGCCTTTCTGCGCTGCTCTTCTGTCAGATCAAGGCTATCCAGCAGCTGGCCCAGCCGGGCCCGGATCGCTCCCTCAGCGCGGGCCCACCGGCTCTGGATGTACTCTGGCATCTCTTCGCGCTCGAAGTCCTTCCACAACCGCTCATCTCCCTCGTGCGGCTGGAGCTTCTCAGCGTTGCTCATCCCGAGACCCTCGTCGTCCTCGCGCCCACGCGACACCGGAACCGGGGCACCCGTCGGAGTCGCCTCTCGCTCGGGAGCCGGAGCTTGCTCCTCGGGCTCCGGGGGCAGCTGAATCAGCCGCCGTTCGTCCGGCGCGACAACTTCTTCCGGCGCGATGGGACGAACCTCGATGACCTGCATACCCTCCGGAGACCGGACGATCGGGGGGATCGAATCGTACCGCGCCGCCCGCAGACGGAGCTCCTGGGCGGCCCAGAAGAACAGGACCGCGTGAGCAAGCGCCGACAGAACGAGCCCGGTCCACCAGGCCCGCCTGTACCTCCGCTTGGCTTCGGAGACATGACTCCGGGGCGGCTGCTCGGTCACGCGGCGGTACCGCTCACAATGCTTGTCTCACTCGCTCGCATACCAGCTCGTACGATTCGGGAGGCAGGGTCAGCGAGGCCCGGACATATCCCTCCCCGCCCTGTCCCATGGCCGATCCCGGCAGGAACACTACGTGCGCCTCCTGCAGCATCCGCCGACAGAACGACTCGGACGTTTCGTCGCCGGGAACCCTCAGCCACAGGTAGAGCGTGGCCTTCGGACTCTCCAGCTCGAAACCCGCCGCGCGAAATGCGCTCACCGCTGCGTCCCGGCGCACGCGCAGACTGTCCACGGTGTCCCGGATCCACGGGTCAGGATCCCTCAGCACCGCGGCCCCGGCTGCCTGGATCGCGAGATACGAGCCGGAATCGAAGAACGTCTTCACTCTCCTGAGGGCACCGATCAGCGCCGGACTGCCCGTGGCCCAACCCAGACGCCAACCCGTCATGTTGTAGGTCTTGGAGAACGAGTGAAGTTCGATCCCCACCTCTCGTCCCCCGGGCACCTCGAGCAAACCTGGAGCCCGGTAGCCGTCGAACGTCACCTCCGAATAGGCGTTGTCCCACAACAGCGCTGCACCTCGCTCCGCACAGGCGGAGACGACGTCTTCCAGATATGAAATTCCGGGGGCGGCAGAAGTCGGATTATTCGGATAATTCAGGTAAACCAGGCGCAGACGGCCCGGAGCAGCGAGGATCTGCTCAGGTGGCACGAGAAATCCGTTCTCGGCTCGCAATGTCTCGCGAACGATACGGGCCGCGGCGAAGAACGATCCACCGAAGTAGGGAGCGTAGCCCGGATCCGGAACGAGCGCGGTGTCCCCGGGGTCGAGGACGGCGAACGCGGAAAGCGCGATCGCCTCCTTGCTGCCGATTATCGGGAGAATCTCCGACTCCGCATCCACAGGCGCGTCGAAACGTCTCTGCAGCCACGCGGCAGCGGCGGCCCGAAATTCTGGCAGGCCCCGCTGAAAGCCGTACCCCTGGAGTTCTGGATCCCCAGCGGCCTGTCGCAATGTCTCTACCGCCGGAGCCGGGACCGGAAGACCGGCGTCGCCCACCCCGAGATCGTACACGGTATGCCCCGCGGCCCTCAGACGAGCCTTGATGTCCGGCACGTCCGCAAGTGGATATGGCGGAAGTTCCAGCAGTCTCGCCGGCGGAACGAATCCGGACCGACCGCTGGCCTCGCCGGGCTGTCTCACGTTCATGTCTTCAGTGCCTTCTTCTTTGCCGCCGGATACAGAACGTTGTTCAGAATCAGTCGATACCCCGGAGAGTTCCGACGAAGCGCCAGGTCCGTGGCCTGATCTCCAATCAAGTGCTGTGGATCCTCGGGATCATGACCACCGAGAAAGGTGAAACTCCCCTCGCCCAGCGACCCGTGCAAGTATTTGACGACCCCGGCAGTTCGATCCTTCCCGAGGATCGTCACTCCGGGCTTGATTCGATCCGGATTGAAGCTCGTCGTCAGCCCGTAGAAATCCGGTATGACGCGTTCGTGGCTCTGGGTCAGCATCGCCGGTACCGGATCGATCTTCGCACTGAAGTCGAATAGAGCGAAGCTGCCGAGCGGAAGGCGCCACGGCGTATTCACCTGGTGCCCATCGATGTCCGAGAAAGCGCTCAAACTGGCGTCCAGTACCACCTCCGCACCGGTAAACGCCAGTGTCACATTCCAGTTGAGCCGGCTCGTCGCGTCGGCGGCAGGCGGTGTCCCATCAGCGAAAGACGCCGCGATGTCAGTATCGAATGCCGCGATGGCCAGGTCGAGAGTTTCGGTCGCAGTGCACATCGCGAACAGGAGTCCCCCGGCTTCCACGTAAGATCGAATCGACCGGGCTACGGCCTTCTTCAGAGCCGGGACGTCGGGAAGACCGAACTCCCGGGCCACGGCCTCGTTGCGCGCCACCTCTTCCTGCAGCCACGCGGTTCCCGCGTAGTTGAGATAGAACTTCGAGTACTGCCCCGTGAAGTCCTCGTGGTGCAGGTGCAACCAGTCATACTTCGACAGGCCACCCTGCAGGACATCCCTGTCCCAGACCCGTTCGTAGGAAATACCGGCGTACTCGAGCGCGAGCGTAACGGCATCGTCCCAGGGAGAACTGTTAGGCGGCGTGTACACCGCGATCCTGGGTGCCTTCTCGAGTGGCACCGACTCCATGTTCGCCGATTCGATCTCTGAGCGAATCCTCGCGAGATCCGATCCGCTCAGCCGCTGCACGCTCACACCGAGCAGCGCCGCTCGCTCTTCCACTCGTTTGAGCGCCGGCAGCAGGAACGACCCGGCCCGGTAATTCAGCAGCCACTCCGCGGGCTCCCCGGCGTCGATCGTCTCGTAGACCAGACCATACGCACGGAGGTGGTCGGACTGAGCCCCATCCATCGGCACCAGGAGGCTCTGGGCAGCCGTTTCCCGGCCGGAGGCGACAACGAGTGCCAGCACGACTCCGGCCACGACCGCGCGTCGGCGAAGGGCGCTGTCCGGGCTGCTCCACCGACGACCCGCTCTACAGTGTCTCACTGAGTCGCGTCCAGTATCGCGAGCTCCTGGCGAGCCACCGGGGCGAGCGCGTGTTCGCGGTGCTCCACGACGAGGCGTTCGAACCAGGTGCGAGCCTCCGAAGGGTCCTCCGGCAGGGCCTCTCGCCCCAGCGCCAGCATCGCCGCCGGAGCCTCGGCCGAAACCGGATACGTAGAAACGAGATCCTGCCGAACCAGCCGGGCTTCGGCCTGAAATCCGGCCTGTTCGAGCGCCCCGGCCGCGAGAGCGAGCATTGTCGGCGCAGCCTCGGGAGCACCACTGCTCGTCCAGGTCCTGGCCGAATTCAACATGGGGCGGGGATCTCGTTCGGACAGAAGGCTGAGCATTCCCCTCCCGAGCGCGGCTGCCGAAACCGAGTCGGACCGATCGAGCGCGTCGGCAAGCTGCAGGGCGTCGGTCCGCCTCACCGGGTCTCCGCCCGGGATGAACGCAGCCGTTTCGAGGTGTGAGAGGGCGAGGTCTGGTCGACCAGCGAGCAGGGCCAGGACCCCGAGCTGGCCTTCCACACGTGACGCCAGGGATGGATCGGCCGGAGGCGGAAGCAGATCGAGTGCAGCATTCGCTTCCTCGAGGTCTCCATCGATCACCCGCGCCATCGACAACTCGACCGCCATCTCGACCGCCTCGGCACCGTCATCCGGGTACGCCTCAGCGTAGGACGAGAGCAGAGACTCGGCCTCGGGAGAACCTTCGGCCGTGCGGATCGAGAACAGACGCCGCACCGAACGGCGATGCGTCTCAGTGCCCGGCTCCGCTGACCGGGCCAGGGCGGAAAACGTCCGTTCGGCTTCAGTCGAATTCCCTGACAGGAAATCGACATCCGCGCGCATCGCACGCCAGTGCCTTCGCTCGGCCTCGGTGAGCGAGTCATTCTCCAGGCGACCCGCCGCCCAGGACGCATCATCCGACCACGAACGATTGTGGGCCTCGATGTAGAAATCTCGCAGTACGAGCCGCCGCGTCTCAGCTGGAACCGACTCCACGATCTGTTCGACAATCTCCCGCGACCACTCCCTGTCCTCCAGCTGCAAGGCCAGTAGAAGAGCGCCTCGCCGCACGTGGACCTGATACTCGCGGTCGGCCATCACTTCCCTCAGCGCTGCTACGGCAGCGACAGAATCGACGCCAGGGCTCTCGATTCTGTCCATAACGGCTGAGACACCTGATTCCCCCCAGCCGAGCAATGTCGTCCATTCTTCGGCTGCTCCCGCATAGTCGCCGGCGCTTGCCCGCAACGCAGAGAGCTCCTGCGCAAACGCACTCGAATTCCCGGTCGCCTCGCGTCCGGCAACGAGAACGTCAGCCGCCTCTTCGCTCCGCCCGGCAGACGACAGGAGCTGGGACCACTCCCCGTACGCCGTGGGCTTTCCGGGTCGTTCCTCAACCCACCGCTGCGCCGACGCGAGAGCACTGTCAGTCAGTCCCACGGCACCCAGGGTTCGAATCCACACCACCATCGCAACCATTTCGTCGGGACCGTTGACCTCCACAGCCCGCTCAGCGTGCGGCAAGACCTCCGCCGCTCGACCCCTCGGAGTCAGCAGCTGCGCCAGCATCGCGAGAGCCGAGGACGAGGCGGGATTCGTCTCGAGAATCGTCTCCAGTTCCCCCTGTGCGACTTCGATCTGCCCTGCCCGCTCAGCGCTTGCAGCGCGCGACAGCGCTCGACTCTCACTCGTTGTGGATGGGCCGATCTGCGCCGCGGCCGGACCCGGACCCAGGCTGGCCACGAGGACGGCGAGGGCCAGGGAACGCCGTGCCACAACTGGCAGACCAGCCGGAATGTGACGATTCACGGACTCCCGCCCCCGCTGCGATTCAAGCGATCGAAGTAGTCAAGAATCAGCCTGCGAGTTGCCGGAGAGACGCTTCGCAGAGCGGCTTCCCCGGGATACGGATAGAGAGGGCCGGCCAGGGCTCCCTCCGGCAGCTCCGGCGGGGCCGCAAGTTCCCCCGCCACCGCCGTCCTGGACTCCCGCCGATTCGGATCCGGATCCTGCTCCAACGTTCGCCCGGCATCGAGCAGCTGTCGGAACAGCTTCTCCTGGCGCTCCAGGGTTTCCTGATCGATTCCGGTTTCTCTCAGGGTTCGGACGATGTCATCGGCCTCCGACGCCAGGGCCTCCGGCCGGGCAGGCAGGGCCTCGGCTCCACTCTGCTCCGACAGTTCGCGCAATTGCTCTGCAATGCGCTGCTGGCGAGCGGCAATCGCCTCCATGTCCGCCGGAATCGGTGTGCCGGTGCCGGACATCATCATCAGTCCGCCTGCATCCCGGTTGAGACCTGCCTGGGCTTCGCTCAGCCGGGACAAGCGCTCCAGCGCCTCCTCAATGCCCGTTCCAGACTCCGCGCCTTCCATTGCCTTCCTGCTCGCGCGAAGTCGGCCGGACAGTTCATTCAGCTCCTCGGCCAGATCACGGCTCTCGGTGGAAGCCGCTCCTGGAGTGGCCAGACCGTCTGACAACTCACGCCCGAGACTCTGCATCCTGTCGCGTGCCCGGGCTGCAGTGGGTCCAACGTTCCGGTCGACGAGGGCTGATTTGCGGGAAGCGTCGGAAAGCGCCTCCAACACCTGGTCCAGTCCGCGGGCGATCGCGTCCTGGCGGCCTGCCAAATCCCGCCCGATGCTTCCCGACTGCATTTGCTCCCCCAGCTGCGCCTGCTCTCTCGCGAGATCCAGCGCCTGCCGCGCGGCCTGGTCGAGAGCATCGACGGCTTCCTGTTTCCAATCCGTGCTGAGCGAGCGGGACGCCTCTTCCATCTGCCGCGCCGCGTTCTCCATGGAGGCAGCAGCGTCCTGCGCGGCACGACTCCCATTCCTCGGCGACTCCTCCTGCGAGGCCTGTTCGCCGGATCGGGCCTGCGTCCCCTCGGGTAGCTGACCTCCCCGAGCGGCGCTCGCTGCCTGCTGCATCGCCTCCACCGCCTCCCGAAGCTCCGATTCGGCGGAATTGACCGAATCAGACGACCTGTCAGCTCCATTCCTCTCCAGGCGGTCCCGCACCTCCTGCAGACGTTCGGCAAGTTCTTCTGCACGCGCCGCCAGATCCGCTTCGTCCTCAGCCCAGCTCTCAGAATCTGAATAGGTCTCTGCGGCTCGTGCCTGCTGATCGGACAGCTCCGCTGCATCCAGAGCTGCGTCCCGCGTCGCCTGCTCGGTGGCCACGCGCTCCATCAAGTCGGCCGCCTCGTCCACCCGCCGCTCGAGCTCGGCCGACTGTCTCGACACGGCATCCAGGGCATCGCGCACGGCACCCGGATCCATGCCCTGCAGTGCTTCCTCCAGCGCCTGCAGTCGGTCGGCGAGGCCCGACTCACGAAGTTCCTGCAGCAACGATTCGAGCTCCGCGAGCCGGTTTCGCAATGACGGCTCACTGACCGGAGACGCTTCGAGTCCCTTCCTGAGCTCAGCGAGTTGCTGCTCGAGCTCATTCATGTGCGTCTCCACGTCCTTCCCGACCTGTTCGACCGACCGCGCGTCCTCTGTCGCCTCGAATCCGGTCGGCTCGCCCTCACCGGAGGACGCCATGCTTGCCGACGCTTCCCGGGCCCGCTCGCCCAGGTCCCTGATCTCATCAGCCAGGGCGCCGGCCTGCTCGGCCAGCTCTCCCGTCTGCTCGGTCGCGCTTCGCCTCAACTCCTCAATCGAGGGAATCACCACGCGCCAGATTCGGGAAGAACCTGCGGCCGTGGCTGGATTCCCATCACGCGCATGAACCTGATAGAAGAGAGTGTCGCCAGGCGCGAGGGACATTCCGGTCAACGGCAGCTCTGCCCAAATGATCCGCCTGGGTTCTCCCGAGCCATCGGCCAGCTTCGAGCGAACAGGCTCTTCTCTGAGTCCGGCGGCCGAAACCCTCCAGGTCACCAGGTCGAGTCGCTGAATGCCCACATCGTCCGAGGCGTCGACCAGGAGCGGCAGGGTTGGCTCGACCGTCATCTCCACGTCTCGCCCCGGCCGGATGACACGTACCACCGGGGGTCCGTCCATGACGACACGGATCTCGAGCGGCGGAGGAGGACGCACGCCAGGCACCGCAGTCAGCGGGATGAACTGGAAGCTCCAGCTTCCGTCCTCGACCGGCCGGAGTTCACCTGCGAACCGATTCTCCGCGACTCGCATGGCGACAGCCAGATCCCCCGGTGTGGATACGAACGATCCCGCCTGCAGCGGGTGGTTCGTGCGGCCGGATACCTGAAGCGTCGTGCCCGGCTCAACCGTCAGTAAGGAAATCGGACTGGCGAGCGTATCGGACGATCCCCCTGCCCAGTCGGGCGTGAGGACGATGACCTGCAACTCCGTCGCGAGAAGCGGGTCCACGGGCATGACGAACAGTGTGTCAGACTCCCGGCCATCCATATCCTCCGCCCACACCTCCATCGGAACATGCACGGGACCGGTCTCGCCCTCTGCCGATTCGCGAGCCGCATTCACAGATACGCCCGCGCTTCTCACCGGCTCCCCCTCGACTCGCCAGTTGAGTCTCACGATTCGTCGTTCCGGCGCGTGGACTCTGACCCGGCACGTTCCCTCCTGAGCACCAGTCCTCCGACTCCCTCGATCCGCATGGGCGGTGGCGGTGGAGGGAACGCAAGGCGCCACGGTCGGGCGAGTGCGACGGCAGCCGCACTGGACTCAGCAGGTCTGAGCGCAATTGTCGCAAGGAGAGTGAGACAGGCCAGTCCCGATGTCGCTGCCGACAGCCACAGACGTCTTCGGGACTCGCGTTCGCGGAACGGAA
Source organism: uncultured Gemmatimonadota bacterium (assembly GCA_942490755.1). Taxonomy (GTDB): domain Bacteria; phylum Gemmatimonadota; class Gemmatimonadetes; order Palauibacterales; family Palauibacteraceae; genus Carthagonibacter. Next base: position 16,683 of record CALNYN010000041.1, on the reverse strand, counting down.
CCAGGTCGGAATCGGTCCGTCCGGTGAGCCGGCCGGCGACGCGCGCGCGTTGCCGCCTCGCAAGAGATGATGACGCACCACGCGGCACCGAAGAGAGCTCGCGAGCGCCCTCCAACTCTCCGCGGCGAAGACCTGAACTGGTCTCGATTTCCGGAATCAGCTCCCGTGCATTGAGACGCCGACGGGCCCGGGAAGCGCGCAGCACGAGCCACGACATGCCGATGACAAGCGCCACAGTCGCGACCAGCGGCAGGACTGACCCGGGGACGCCCCACCAGGCGAGTGGAAGCCACGATAGTGCAGCCGGGACGAGCAGCACCGCCGCCAGTGCGACGGCCGCGAAGACGAGCCCTGCACGCAACCTGAGCCGCGCGGCGAGTTCATCTACTCGCCGGAGCTGCCTTTCTGCATCCGCGTCGGTCACGAATTCCGCCCCTCCTCATCCCCAGCTGCGACGGCAATCTCGTACGCCTCGTTTCGTGCCAGGCCGAAGTCCGCCCGAAGTCGGTCCACGATCTCCCTGGTGCTCAGCCCGTCACTGACCAGAGTCAGCGCCTGCGCCCGCACGGTTGCCGGGTCTGCGCTCGAAACACCGGTATCCGGACGACCTTCGAGGACCAGTGTGACCTCGCCGCGCACCTCATTCGACTGGTAATAGTCCAAGAGGGATCCGACCGTTCCCCGGCGGGCCTCTTCATGCAGCTTGGTGATCTCCCGGCAGACGCAGCATGCTCTGTCTCCCAGACCTGCGGCCTGCCAGTCGGACAGCAGGGTTGAGACCCGGCCCGGAGCCTCAAATGCGACAATCGTGATCGGCGAGAGAGCGCTCTGCTCCAGCCACCTGGCCCGCTCACGTCCCTTGCGGGGCGGGAATCCGAGAAACATGAACCGATCGGCGGGCAGTCCTGAAAGCCCTACCGACGCTGTCACCGCTGAGGGCCCTGGCACGGCGAATACCTGAAACCCGGCCTCCGTCACGGCTCGCACGAGTCGCGCGCCGGGATCCGATACGACCGGGGCTCCAGCGTCCGTCACGAGCGCGCAACTCTGTCCCGACTTCAGTCGTTCGAGGATTTCCGCGGCACGAGCGGCTTCGTTGTGTTCATGCAGCGACCGGAGAGGGGTCGAAATTCCGAAGCGACGAAACAGGCCTGCCGTGCGACGAGTGTCCTCTGCGTACACCACGTCGACGACACCGAGCGTTTCGATTGCACGGGGAGACAGGTCATCGAGATTCCCGATCGGAGTCCCGACGAGGAATACCGCTGCTTCACGCATCATGTAGCCGCGCCCCCCGTCACCCGAAGGTGCGGAGGGCGCGAACTGGAGCCGGTGCGAACCCGGCCGACTTGCCGTACCTCAGACGTACTCCAGGATCTTCTCCTCGAGGTACTTCTTCGGGTACGCCCCGACGACGGCATCGACCAGTTCACCGTCTTTGAAGTAGAGGATGCTCGGGATCGAACGGACGCTGAAACGCCCCGCAGTAACCCGATTCTCGTCGACGTCCAGCTTGCCGACCTTCACCTTGCCTGCGTACTCCTCAGCGAGCTCAGCGATGATCGGGCCCACCATTCGACACGGACCACACCATTCGGCCCAGAAATCCACGATCGCGAGGCCCTCGGAAGACTCGATCTCGGCCCCGAAATTGTCATCCGTGATCTGCTTGATCTCGGCGCTTGCCACGTCTCACTCTCCGATTTCGTGTTGAACCCCAGCCTGCCTGACACCTAGATTGGACACCGACAGCGGCGTCGAACCGAACGCCCTGCCGGCACTGATCCGCCCATGGAGCGAATTCGCTTGGACAAGATCGACCACATTGGAATCGCGGTCAAATCCCTGTCCGAGGCCATCCCGATCTGGACAGCCATTCTCGGACTAAACGTCACCGGCGAAGAGGAAGTTCCCGCCGAAAAGGTCCGGGTCGCGTTCTTTGGCGACGGAGCCGGGCGGGTCGAGCTCATCGAGCCGACTGATCCCGATTCTCCGATCGCCAGACATCTGGACAGACGCGGACCAGGCGTCCACCACATCTGCCTCGCGGTCCCCGATCTCGAAGCCGCGCTCGAGTCGGCCGAAGCCGCAGGCATCGAGGCACTTCCACCTCGAATCCGGCCCGGCGCCGGTGGACACCGCGTGGCGTTCTTCCATCCCCGGACGACCGGCGGCGTGCTGATCGAACTGAGTGAAGCCGCTCCAGACCCTTAGTTCGGGCGTTCCCGTCAGCCGTGGCCGATACGATACTGCGCCCCCGAATCAGATCCCGGCGGTCAGTGCATCCACGTTCAATCGTTCCACGTACCAGCGACCGGTATTGTCAGGAACCGCGATCACCGGGACGATCACGCTGCCCTTTCGAGTGCCGGACATTCTGACTTCGTAGCGCACCCGGTCGGGCCCGAGCATCGCGAGATTGACCTGGCTGAGTGTATAGCTGTCGTGCTTCAGCAGCTGTGACAGGAAGATCATCCGCGCCTCGACATCCTGGATTCCGTACTCGTCCACGGCGAGTCCGTCCGCGGTGCCGAACAGGTATATCATCCGGTTGTAGTTCTCGGCGTTGGCTGCGTCGAGGAACCCGCGCACCGCCATCTCCGAAGTAGCCGCACCAGCTGTTTCGTTCGCCCCCGCACTCCCCCCGCTGCCGGACGAGGCGCAACTCGAAAGGCCTGAGGCAACGAATACGAGCGCAACGAGCCAGGTGGAATGAGCACGGGCGAATCGGATCACTGGACCCTCCAGAACCTGAGAACACGGACTCGGGCCACCACGCGCGCAGCGCGCCGGCCCGAGCCTCGACAATCGAACTCTATTCTAACCGATACGCGGTCAATGCTCGATACGCGCGAATTCCAACTCCGAGTCTGACCCGGCGTCCACCAGAATCGTATCTCCATCCGAGAACCGGCCGTCGAGGAACGCCATGGCCAGCGGATCCGACACCATGTGCTGGATCGCACGCTTCATCGGCCTCGCCCCGAACGCCGGATCGTAGCCCTCCTCGGCGATCACTCTGCGTGCCTCCGGCGTGACTTCAAGGGTCACTGCCCGTTCCTTCAGATACGCTTGCAGGCGATCGATCTGGAACTTCACGACTTGCTCGAGATGTTCCTTTGTAAGTGGCTTAAATACAATCGTTTCATCTATGCGATTGAGGAATTCCGGCTTGAAACCCTGTCGCAATGCTTCCTGGACCTTCACCTCGACGAGTTCCCAGTCGTCGCCCGTATGCTCCAGGATCCAGGAACTCCCGATGTTGCTGGTCAGGATGATCACCGCATTCCGAAAGTCGACCGTCCTCCCCTGCCCGTCCGTCAGTCGTCCATCGTCCAAAATCTGCAGCAGGACGTTGAACACATCCGGGTGCGCCTTTTCGATCTCGTCGAACAGCACCACGCTGTATGGTCGGCGGCGAACCGCCTCCGTGAGCTGACCACCCTCCTCGTAGCCCACATAGCCCGGCGGGGCACCGATCAGCCTGGCGACCGCATGACGTTCACCGTACTCGGACATGTCCAGTCGGACCAGCGCGTCTTCGTCGTCGAACAGGAATTCCGCCAGCGCCCGGGCCGTCTCCGTCTTACCTACCCCGGTCGGCCCGAGGAAAATGAAACTTCCTACCGGTCGATTCGGATCCTGAAGCCCCGCCCGGCTCCTGCGAACGGCGTTCGAAATGGCCGTAATCGCTTCGTCCTGGCTCACGACCCGTTCGTGCAGGTGGTCTTCCAGGTTCATCAGCCGGTCTCGTTCGTCGTCCATCATCCGAGCAACCGGTATGCCGGTCCAGTTCGCGACTACTTCGGCCACGTCCTCCGGCCCCACCTCCTCGGTCAGGAAACTCTCATCCTCCTGCATGCGCGCGAGCTCCGCTTCGGCCGCCTCGAGCTCTTTCTGTGCCTTCGGAATCTGACCATAGGAAATCTCGGCCGCTCGCTGCAGATCACCCGTGCGCGTCGCCTGCTCTGCCTGGATCCCGAGGTCCTCGATCAGCCGCTTCTGCTCCCGAACGCGCTCGATGGACTCCTTCTCGAGCGTCCAACGGGCCTTCTTGCCCGCCAGTTCCTCGCGAATTTCGGCGAGTTCGGCCTCCAGTACGGCCAGCCGTTCGGCACTCTTGGGATCACTTTCCTCCTTCAATGCCTCCCGCTCGATCTCCAGCTGGGTCTGTCGCCGCTCCAGCAAGTCGATCTCCTCCGGCATCGAGTCGATCTCGATGCGGAGATGCGAAGCAGCCTCGTCGATCAGATCGATCGCCTTGTCGGGCAGAAATCGATCCCCGATGTAGCGATCCGACAGGCGGGCGGCAGCGACGATCGCCGGGTCCGTGATCCGCACTCCGTGGTGTACCTCGTATTTCTGTTTCAATCCGCGGAGTATGGCGATCGTCTCTTCTAATCCGGGCTCGCCCACGAACACCGGCTGGAACCGGCGCTCCAGCGCAGGATCCTTTTCGATGTGCTTGCGATACTCGTCGAGCGTCGTGGCTCCCACCATGCGCAGTTCTCCGCGTGCCAGCGGAGGCTTGAGCATGTTTCCGGCGTCGACCGCTCCCTCGGCGGCTCCTGCGCCGACGATCGTGTGCAGTTCGTCGAGAAAGACGATGTACTTGCCCTTGCCCTCGGTAATCTCCTTCAGTGCGGCCTTCAGCCTCTCCTCGAACTCGCCGCGGAACTTCGCACCGGCGAGCATGGCCGCGATGTCGAGCTGAATGAGCTTCTTGTCCTTCAGACCTTCCGGCACGTCGCCCTCGACAATGCGCTGAGCGAGCCCTTCGACGATCGCCGTCTTCCCGACGCCCGGCTCCCCGATGAGTACGGGGTTGTTCTTCGTCCGTCGGGACAGGACCTGCATCACCCGCCGGATCTCCGGATCTCGACCGATTACGGGATCGAGTTCGCCACGCCGGGCACGCTCGGTGAGATCGACTCCGAACCTCTCGAGCGCCTGGTACTTCCCTTCGGCCTCCTGATCGGTGACCTGGTGAGGACCGCGCACCGCAAGAAGCGCCTCGCGCAGCGCTTCCTGAGTTGCCCCGGCCGCAGCCAGGACCGCGCTGGTGCTGCTGGCCGCCTTGCCCGCCAGCGCCATCAGAAGATGCTCGGTCGAGACGTACTGATCGCCGAGGGAACGTGCTTCCGAGTCTGCGTCGTCCAGAATCCGCACGAGTTCCCGGCTCGCTGCCGGTGCCGCCCCGGATTGCCTGGGCAGACGTTCGAGACCGGACCGGACACCGTTCGCCACGGCTGCCGGGTCCGCTCCCACTTTGCGAAGGATCGGATCGATGATCCCGCCGTCCTGCTCCAGCAGCGCCGCGAGCAGGTGCAGGTCCTCGACAGCCGGGTTTCCTTCCTTCCTCGCCAACTCGGCGGCCGTGTTCAGAGCCTCGGCCGCCCTGACGGTCAGTCTTTCAGCTGGTATCATTCGCTCCTGGATCTCCTCATGTTGGATAAACGGGGCACACGCATGCGCCCGGCTACTTCATTCCTTGATCGGATCAATCGATCGAGACTTTCCTTCCGTCTCCGTCTCCCCGCCGCGGCAGACGCAGCTCCAGGATTCCATGCTCCAGCTTCGCCCGGATCCCGTCGACGTCCACGTCACTGGGAATTCGAAACGTGCGCTGAAACCGTCCATAGACCCTCTCTGTTCGCTGCACGACGGCCCCATCAGGGTACTCGGACCGCGCGCGGCGCCCACTCAGTCGCAGCTCGTCACCGACTGTCTCCAGTTCGACCGAGTCGCGGGCGACACCCGGCAGATCTAGCTGGTAGTAATAGGCGTTCGACGACTCAGCCATCTCCATCCGCGGGTGGCGACCTGGTACCGTCGGACCCAGGGTCCGGATATTCTCGAACATATCCTCCACGAATCCCTGGATCTCGCTCAACGGACCCGGGCGACCCGGGCGCTCCGCCTGCTCTGCCTCGGCACCTTCCGGAGACTCGCTCGGTGTTTCCGTTCCGGCGCCGGCATCCTGTTCGTCAATCATCTTCGAAATCCTCCTGTCAGAGTTACCCTTGAACGGGGCAAGAGGCATGCCCCGCGACACCTGCCGAAACGGCAGAAAGCCCGCCGTCCCGGCGGGTTTTCTGCCGTCTGTTACCGCATGACCGGCCCAAGCAGCAGGGCATTTGCGAACAGAATGAATTGTGACGGCCACATCAGTCGAAACAGGGGATCGTCGGCGAACAGGACGATACGTCCATCTCCAACCGTAGCCGTGGCCAGCCACGAAGAGGACGACATTTCCTCCAGCTTCTCATCGCTCACCACTCCCGAGACGGCCTGCAGATCCTGTTCGAACGAGATCACCGTCTCGAATTCGTCGGACGGTTCGAACGACAGATCGGTGAGATGAAGCACGAATTGCCGGCCCGCCGTGTTCCCCAGACCCACTCCCCAGCCCAGCGGATGCGACGGGTCGGCCTGCACGGGCAGGATGACACCGCTCACCGCCCGATCCCAGCGTTCCAGGCGCTTCTCGGACCGGGTGAGAAGTGCGCGCTGACGCCGTTCCTCCGGGGACAGCGAGTCCACTTCCGCCGAGCGAGCCTCGATGTCGGTGAATTCCCCGCTCGCCCACCGGGCCGACCCGGCCGAGACTACGAGAGTCCCTCCTGCCTTCAGCCAGGAATCGATTGCCTGTGTGGCGCGCTCGTCCAGCGAACGACCGGGCGAGCCGTCCGGGACGACGAGGACATCCCACTTCGACAGATCCAGTCCAGCAGCTTCTGACAGATCGAGAGCATCGAAGGGGATTTCCACCATCTGCTCGAGGAAGTACCAGGCCGCTCCAAAACTCGTGGGCCAGATGCCTCGTCCTCGAAAGACCCCGACCCGCACCGGTCTCATACTCACCGACCATGGCGTACCGAGGTCCCTACCCTCCTCGGTCAGCCCGGAGTGGACCGGCACTGCGAGAGTGACGAGCCCGGATTCGACGAGCCGTCCGGCGCTTCCCGAGTCCGCCATCACGAATCGCGTGCCCGGCGGCCAGCGACGCCCGTCCAGCACGAATTCCGTTTCCAGCGCTACAGCTCGTCCAGCCGCCGACAGCCAGCGATACAATGGTCCGACACTCTCCAGTGAGGGAGGCACGAGCCAGCCGATTGGACTCGGCCCCTGATCAGGAACGTCACGCTCCACTGAACCCGGCGGTTGCGTCACCGGCTCGAACGACCCTGCCCCGATGGAGCCGCTCGCGGTGTGAGCTTCGATACCGAACGCGTACGGGAGGGACCAGGCCGTGATGTCGTAGGTCCGGTTGGAGCCGGTCTCCGGATGCAGGGTTTCCGGCTGCAGGAGCGTTACGGCGAGCCTGCCCCGGGGCTGAGCGGACCGGACCAGGAGTGTCCCCTCAGGGAATTCGTCCCGTTCATCAAAGCCGGCGTGGGGAGTCGCCCTGGCCGAAAAAGCCTTCGTGGCACGCTCGAGCTCGATCCCCTGCCTCAGCAGTGTCGCCGAAAGCGCGTCCAGTGCCCCCGGCTGTTCACCGGGCACGAGGAGCACATCGGGAAACCCCTCGCGCAGGCTCCGGTGGAACTCCGCGTAGTCCAACAGGAGATCCGACTTGCGGGCCGCCGCGGCCCGAAGCGTCGTGAGTCCGGCAACCCGATGGTGCTCGAGTCGGTCGGCGAGGGTAAGGGTGCTTCCGTCTGCCCGTCGTACTGCCAGTCCGGCTCCACCGCCACCCGCCTGTTCGTACGTCATCCCGATCGCGCCGACGAGGCTTGGCCATGTGTCTCCGTAGCCCGGGTAGAACAGATCGAATCTCTCCTCGGTGTAATAGAGCCACTGCCGTCGGTCAAATTCCCGTGCGTTCTCCCGGCCGAAGTAGGCCGCCCAGTCCAGCGTGTACTCGGGATAGATCGGGTTCACTGGAGACGCCGCGGGAAAGAAGAAGTAGGTGCTGCCCGGTTCCATTTCGTGGAAGTCCACGTGTACCGCGGGCCTCCAGCGAGCGAACTCGGCGAGCCGCGCCCGGGTCTCGGGCTGCGATGCCCAGGTCCAATCCCGGTTCAGGTCGAACAGGTAGTGATTGAATCGGCCGCCGGGCCAGGGCTGGTCATGTTCTGCCGATGATGGCTCGGAATTCGGCTCAGCTCCCCGTACCGTTCGATACCATTGGACGTATCGGTCTCTTCCGTCCGGATTCGCGGCTGGATCGATGACCACGATCAGCGAATCGAGGATTCCGGAGCTGCCATTCGTCCCTGTTGCCAGATCCCAGGCCGTCCACAGCGCGGCCTCCGTGGATGAGCTTTCGTCTCCGTGAACCCCATACGTGAACCAGACGACGGCTTTCTCCTCTCGCGCGATCTCGGATGCTTCACCGGCCGGCAGATCGGGCTCTGTCAGGCGGGCGAGGGACTCGCGACTCCGATCCAACCGGGTCAGCGTGCCGGCCCGGCTCAGAACGAGCAGCAGCAGAGGTCGACCTTCCGGTGTGACGCCGTAACGTTGGAGTTCCACCTGCTCTGACGCGGCGGCGAGCGCCTCAGCATAGCTCTGCACCGATCCGAAATCCGTAAACCGCTCGCCGGCTTCGAGGCCGAAGAACTCGCCCGGTGATGGAATTTCCTGTGCGCAGATCGGAGAGGCGCCTGGAATCCCCAACGCGAGGCTCAGCGCGCCGGCGCGCGCTAGAATTGATGAGCGTGAGTATCGGCGAGCAAACCTGGGCATGAGCATGAGAGAGCCACGGTTGTCAGTGACAGGAAGTCCACCGGATCGCCCGGCGGGATTGGATCGAACCTAGCCCGCTCCACACCGGCGTTCAACGAGCGGCGTTCCGTCTCGTTGACATGCCCCGGTCCTGTGTCTAGCCTCTGGCCCATGACCACGATATCACGATTTGGTTTTCTCGCGCTCATGCTGTCGCTTCTCGCGGGCTGCGAGGTACGGACAGCGGGCGAAGAGTTGCTCACTCCGATTCCGGAGGACGCATACGTCGCGGTCATGGCAGAGCTGGCAGACCTGCGGCGCCGGCCACCGCACGCCCGGGGCCAGATCGAACGGGATCGGCTCGCGGATTCCGTCCGAACGGAAGTACTGATCCGTCATGGTGTCACGGCAGCCGAGTTGATCGAGTTCGCCGACGTGATCGGGTCAGATCCCAGCAGAATGCAGTCTCTCACGGAGCGGATCGAGACGTTCGCAGATTCCCTGGAAGTCGCAACCGTTCGCCTGGACTCGATTCGATCGGACTCGGTCGTCCAGGCTCAGGTATCGGAACGACAGGACAGCCTGCCGGTGACGGATACGCTGGGGACGGATACTCTGGCGATCGACACAGGCCGGGACACAGCAGACAGTTCCGAGGCTCAGACCGCCGAACCCGGAGCCCGATTTGCCGATCCCGACCTTGAGGTACCCGCTGATTCGGGAGAGACAGTCGACCCGGCGGCTGCCGAGAGCGATTCTCTCCCGGCCACCGATACTCTGCGTGACGTGGATTCCGTGCCACCGACCGGAGCCGCGCCCATTCGGAGGCGTCCGGGAAATAGTCGACGTCCCGTACCGCGCCCGCTGCCGGCAGCCGCACCGGACAGCACACCCGGTCGGTCGAATCATGACGCGAAGGAGACGGATATCGGAATCCGTTGAGCCGCCGGGAATCCGCTGTTGCACGGCCGTACGATCGTGGTAGCTTTGTGAGCTTGAGACAGACGCGGAGCGATTCGTCCGCGCCGAACGATACACCGTCCGGCCCCGCTCCCTCCAGCATGGACACCCTCGAGAAGGTCCGTGGATTCCCGGGACGCACTGGACTCACAGGCGAGAGTAGACAAGGATCCACCGGGTCGAGCCGCCAGATTCCTGGCGCGCATCGGCCACGGCGGGCTAACTGCTGCGCGCCACCTGGGTCGGGCCGGAATTCTCGCGGCCGCGACATTCGTGTCCGTGCTCAAGCCGCGAGAGTATCGCCGCGAGGCGTTCATCCAGGCCAAAAAGATCGGGATCGACAGCCTGCCGTTGGTGCTCCTGGTCGCGGCGCTCAGCGGTTCGATCCTGGCCCAGCAGAGCGGCTATCAGTTCACTGAAATACCGCTGTGGGTCGTGGGCAATACGGTCGCCGCAGGTATGCTCACCGAGCTCGCCCCTCTTCTGTCTGCCATCATCATGGCCGGGCGCGTGGGCTCGGGAATCGGGGCCGAGCTGGGGACGATGAAGGTCACCAACCAGATTGACGCTCTGCGCACGCTCGGCCGGGATCCGGTCACAGAGCTCGTGGCGCCGCGCGTCGTCGCCGGGGCGCTCATGATGCTCCCCATCGTGATCTTCGCGAATATCGTCGGTATCTGGAGCGGCTGGCTCTCGGCAATCGCGCTGCTTCCGATGACGACGCACGAGTACATCTACGGCGTCCAGAATTACTACCATGCGGCTTCCCTGATCTTCTCACTCGTTAAGGGTTTCTTCTTCGGCATTACCATCACCTTCACGGCCTGCTACGTGGGACTGCAGGCCGAGGGCGGTGCGGCCGGAGTCGGGCGCACGGCGACGAATGCAGTGGTGTCGATCATCGTCGCCATCATGATCCTCGACGTGGTCCTCGCTCCGCTTTACAAGGCGTTCCAATGAACCCCGGAGGATTCGCCGAATGATCGAGATCCGGGGCCTCAGAAAGGTTTTGAACGACAAGGCCGTGCTGGACGGGGTCGATCTCGACATCCATGAAGGCATGAGCCTCGTGATCATGGGCCCGTCGGGTACTGGAAAGAGCGTGCTGCTGAAGCACATCGTCGGCCTGTTCGACCCCGACGACGGGGAGATCCTGGTCGAGGGGATGTCCGTCCCTCGGGCTGGCGGCAAGGAGATCAAGGAGATCCGCTCCAAGATCAGCTACGTGTTTCAGAACGCGGCCCTGTTCGACTCTCTGACCGCCGGCCAGAACATCCAGCTCGGGCTGTCCGAGGAGCACTGCCGAAAGGTCTACGCTCACACGGACCCACTGGTACATGAGGCGATTTCGCATGTGAACCTGGGCAGCGAAGTCCTCAAGCTCCTGCCTTCCGAGTTGTCCGGGGGGATGCAGAAACGCGTGGCCATCGCCCGGGCCATCGTCGGACGACAGAAGTATATCCTGTACGATGAACCCACCACCGGGCTCGACCCGGTGAACGCGAACGTGATCAATCGCCTGATCGCGCGCCTGCAGGGCGAGCTCGGGGCGACCAGCATCATCGTCACGCACGATGTCGAGAGTGCTTTCTTTCTCGGCGACCGGATCGTTCTGCTCGCCAACGGTCGGGTACAGGCCTCGGGCACTCCTGGTGAACTCAGGGAGTCGCGGGACCCGATTGTTCAGGATTTTCTGCACCCCAAGCTCGAAACTGAGGATATTGACGGATGAGAGATCCCGGACTGCGGGACCAGCTTCGAACCGAGATTCTGGTGGGAGCGCTGCTGTTCTTCGCGTTCATCGCCCTTACCATGGGCATCCTGTGGATCAGCGGTGCTCAGCCCGGGACCCCAAGGTTCAAGCTGTTCGCCAAGGCCCCCGAGGCGGGCGCTATTGGTGAAGGCACGCGCATCACGCTGCTGGGTGTCGACGTGGGCTCGGTCAAGACCGTCGAATTGCGACCGGACGGCGTTGTGCTCGAACTCGAGATCACGCACCGGGGTACCCTGCCGATCGACACTCGGGCCAAAGAGCAGACGGCAGGAATCATGGGAATGGCGGCGCTCGCACTGCTTCCGGGGGAGTCGACGGTGGCCCTGAACGAGGGGGATACGATCTTCGCGGCCGGTGGAGGGCCGGGACTCCAGGACCTCGTCGGAGACCTCGGTGGCGAGGCCTCGGAGGTCCTGACTCAGATCCGCAAGCTGTTGAACGACTCCACCATCGCCAACGCGCAGTCGGGAATCGGCTCATTCGCCGGCGGGATGGCGGAGCTGGAAACCCTGCTCTCGCGGGAATCCCAGTCGATCGAGAAGCTGATCCAGGGGCTTTCGGCTACATCGGCCCGGCTTGCCGAGATCACCTCCGGCCCCGAACTCGACCGGACGGTGTCTCATCTCGATTCCCTGACCGCCCGACTCGCGGCTGCGAGTTCCGACCTCGATCAGACCTCGGAGTCACTTGCCTCCGTACTCGGGAAGATCGACCGCGGTGAAGGTAGTGTCGGTCGGATGGTCAACGACTCGTCGCTGTACGTGAGCCTTACCGCTACGCTGCAGAACATCGAAGCGGCTTCCGAGGAGATCGCGCTGCTGACTCGCGACATCAGGGAACGTCCAGACCACTATACGCAGGGGCTGAAGTTCTCGGTGTTCTGAACTTCGAGGTACCGTCCGACCCGCTCAGCCGGGCAGCAGCGGTTTGACGACCACAAACCACACCGCGAGCAGCGCGAGCAGCAGGGCGAGGATGACCTTGGCGCTGGTCGACAGAAGCGGCCAGCTCCGGCCCTCGCTGCCGGTCGACACTTCCCATTCTCCCGTCTTCCGCACGCCCTCCTCCGGAGCGATTTCGAACGCCCATGCGAGCAGCAGGACCACGGGAAGTCCGGCGAGCGCCAGGAAGATCAGGGAACGCATGGGCAACGCACGGCCGATCAGCGGCTGGACGATGTCGTCGCTGAATCCAACGACGGACAATGCGACACCACCATATACGACACCCGCGCTCCACACCTTCCGGCGCCGCATCTCCTCCCAGAATGTGAGCTTCCCAACCTTCGGCGCGACTTTAGGCAGGCTGGAGCCCGGGTCGCGATCGACGGTATCGCTCGATCCTCGCCGTAAGGCGCCGGCGAACTCCTCCGCCGATCCAAACCTGTCTGCCGGCAGACGCGACAGCGACTTCCGAAGCACCGCGTCCACGCCGGCGGGCACCGAGGGGCGAACCGTAAGCAGGGTGCGGGGCTCCTCCGTCAACTTCAGAGCCATCGTCGCCTGGGCCGTCCTCGATGCAAACGGCGGCGTCCCACACAACATCTCGCAGATCACGCAGGCCGCCGAATACAGATCGCTCCGATGGTCCAGCGGCTCTCCTCCGGCCTGCTCGGGACTCATGTAGGCGGGCGTACCGACGACGATGCCGGTCGCCGTGAGACGTTCGCCGCCACCTTCCTCCAGGGCCCGCGCCACGCCGAAGTCGGAGACCCAGGCGTGGTGCGCTGCGAGGATGATATTCGCCGGCTTGATGTCACGGTGAACGACACCGTGGGCGTGCGCATACGCCAGAGCGTCCATGATTTCCCCACCGATCCGAAGTGCCTCGTCCACCGCGAGCATCCGCTCGCGCGCTAGACGCTCCCGCAGAGTCTCACCCTCCAGCAGGGGCGAAACGTGAAACAGGAGCCCCTCGGCCTCTCCAGAATCGTACAGCGGCAGAATGTGCGGATGCGCGAGAGAGGAGACGAAGTCGATCTCGCGCAGGAAACGTTCCCGGCCCAGTGCGGCCGTAACCTCCGGGTGGAGAACTTTTACGGCCACCTCGCGAGGATATCGAAGATCCTTGGCCCGAAACACTATCGACGTTCCGCCACGTCCGATCTCGTCGATAATGAGGTATCTACCGTCGAGGGCCTCGCGGGCACGCTCCAGTAGCCTGGTCGGTGAAATGAGACCAACCTCCGTTCAGAGTCCCGTCGGGTGATCCACGAATGACCAGCTCAGGTCAAAGCGGCCGGCCAGCAATTCGGCCAGGGCCTTTACGCCCAGGACTTCCGTGGCGTAGTGCCCGGCATATACAACGTTCACGCCGAGCTCCATCGCGTCGTGAAAGCTGTGGTGCGAGCCCTCTCCCGTAACGAAAGTATCGAGGCCCGCTTCGTGGGCCTCCTCGATCGAGGAGTCGGCACCACCGGTGATGATGCCGACCCGGCGAACGTGATTCGGCCCGCCGCGGATCACGAACGGTTGCGTGTCACAGACTTCCCCGATTCGATCCGTCAACTCGCCCAGTGAGAGGTCAACGGCCGACCAGACTCCGATTTCGTCCAGCCCCCTCCAGCTCCCGAAGCGCCCTTCGATCTCCAGTCCCAGGGCGCGAGCGAGAAGACTGTTGTTGCCGATCTCGGGGTGCACGTCCAGGGGAGCGTGAGCGCTGTAGAGTGCGAGGTCGGCGTCGAACAGGGCCTTGAGACGCCGGTAGGTCCTCCCGGTCACCGGAAGCGGGTCCCCCCAGAACAGGCCATGGTGGACCAGCAGGAGCTGGGCACCGTCCTCCGCGGCGGCTTCGATCGTGGTCTGACACGCGTCCACCGCGGCACAGATCCGCTCCACCGGGGAGCGGGCGTCCACCTGCAGACCGTTGCGAGCTCCAGGAGCATCGGGAACCCGATCGACCTCCAGGTACTCGTCGAGGTACTCGACGATCTCATGAAGATCCGCCACGCTGCCTCCTTTTCCGGATCGAGTCCGGGAGACGCGGGCCGAGACTCAGTACGCCCTGGCCCTGACGACCTCGTACCGCGACTCGGCGCCGCACAGACACCGGGTGGGCGCCGGATCCGTCCGGAACTCCTCGTCCGGAATCACGCGAATCGTCGCCTTCGTCTCATCTTTGACGCGCGATTCACATTCCTCTTCCCCGCACCAGCCGGTGAACACGAATCCACCCGGCCCATCGACGATCGAGCGAAATTCATCCATGGTCTCAACACCTCGCGCCGTGCTCGCCTCGCGGCGGGCCAGCGCACCAGCCAACAACTCGTCCTGCATCCGGACGAGTAGCGCCGGGACTTCAGCGGACAGAACCGCGAGTGGTATCGGCCGCTTTCTCTCTTCACCATCCGGCGTGAAGCGCCGCACGGCCATCACGTGCCCCGCTTCCACGTCGCGCGGCCCGACCTCGAGGCGCAGCGGGACTCCGCGTCGTTCCCAGTCATAGTACTTCGCTCCCGGGTTCATCCCCTCCCGGACATCGAGCTTCGCGCGGACACCGACCCCGGCGAGTCGCGAGACAACGTCTTCACCTGCATCGAGCACGACGGACTTCTGTTCGTCGTTCCTCCAGATGGGGACGATGACGACCTGTATCGGCGCCAGCCGCGGAGGCAGGACCAGCCCCGTGTCGTCTCCGTGCGCCATGATCAGCGCACCGATCAGTCGAGTTGAGACTCCCCACGAGGTGCTCCACACGTACTCGTGTTCTCCGTCTTCCGTCTGGTACCGCACGTCGAATGCTTCGGCGAAATTCTGTCCCAGGTTGTGGCTCGTCCCGGCCTGCAGCGCCTTGTTGTCCTTCATCAGTCCTTCAGTAGCGTAGGTGCGGACCGCACCCGCGAACTTCTCGGACTCGGACTTTCGGCCGGTGACTACCGGCATCGCCATCCAGTCCTCCATGAAGGACCGGTATACGCCCAGCATTCGCCGCGTCTCTTCCTCAGCCTCTTCCTGCGATGCGTGCGCTGTATGCCCCTCCTGCCACAGGAACTCCGTGGTGCGCAGAAACGGGCGCGTCCGCATTTCCCACCGAACGACATTGGCCCACTGATTCAGCAGGACCGGAAGGTCCCTGTACGACTGGATCCAGTCACTGAGGATCGGCCAGATGATCGCTTCCGAGGTCGGCCGAATGACGAGCGGCTCCTCGAGCTCCGCGCCTCCAGCATGCGTCACCACCGCTACCTCCGGCGCGAATCCCTCCACGTGCTCGGCTTCGCGATCGAGCGCCGACTTGGGAAGAAACAGCGGGAAGTATGCGTTCTCGTGCCCGGTACTTCGGCATTCATTTCAAGGATTGGCTCAATGCCAAGGGCGTCGAAGCGGTTGTCAGTGTCGACGTGCTTCCGGTCGAGATGGGTGCCAATCTGGAAAAAGAGGCCATCATCGCGGTGGTTGACAAGCATGGAAACGACACCATCCTGATTACGCATCTGGTGGGGATGCAGGAAACTGAGGTATTCCTACATGGCCGTCCGCGATATTTCTACTTCTACAGCTTCTACAATTATGCCTGGGGGTACGTCACCTGGCCAGTCACCAC
This sequence comes from uncultured Gemmatimonadota bacterium, assembly GCA_942490755.1. Classification (GTDB taxonomy): domain Bacteria; phylum Gemmatimonadota; class Gemmatimonadetes; order Palauibacterales; family Palauibacteraceae; genus Carthagonibacter. Next base: position 737 of record CALNYN010000041.1, on the reverse strand, counting down.
CGATGAAAACGTGCAACTCACGCTTGAAACGCGGCTGCTGACCACCAAAACTGAATCGCTGATATGGGCTGGTGAATCGTTGGTCTCGAACCCGAAGACCTCGGGGGAAGCCATCGGCCAGATGGTGGAAAACTGGTGGGATCTTGGTGAAAGTGGGTTGTTGCCAAGAAGCCTTAGGACACAACGTCGTTAAAGGTGGAGATGAAGCCTGCGAGTTCTCATCCTGCTGGCAATGGTATGCGTATCGACCAGTTGCAACCCTGCCGACCGATGTCAGCCGACCGATATCGCATGCTTTATCGGATACGGGAACCACCGCCCTGGGTCGGAGCGTTGCAAAAATGGCTGCCGATCATCCAGGAAAATCCGGATTTTACCTGCTGAGCAATGGACTGGATGCATTCGTGGCCCGGGCCGTGCTGGCACATCTGGCTGAACGCAGCATCGATGTGCAGTACTACCTCTGCCGCTGACGATCTGGTGGGCCAGGCACAACTGCCGATCAACTGCTCAAGGCGGCCGACCGGGGAGTACGCGTACGTCTGCTGGTGGACGACATGGACCTGGGGAGCAGAGATTTGGGGCTGTGGTCATGGACAGCCATCCCAACATCGAAGTGCGTATCTTCAGCCCTACGATCCGGAGACATGCTGTATCGCCGACCGATCGGTGGCCAACCGCGCGCACGGAGTGATGGGGTTTGATCTGGTCGAGGAGGCGGTGGCCCAGGGTGCATC
>CALNYN010000040.1:0-51484 GCA_942490755.1 uncultured Gemmatimonadota bacterium | reverse complement strand
ATCGCGGGATTCCGTCAGTGCATCTCCCCAGACAGACTGGTGCACCGTCGTGGAGGCGGACTCGGCTCTCGACTGGCTGATCATCCCGAGGGTGCACCGGCATGCGTGACGTGGCCATGGCGTCACACGTCGTCCACCTCCCGTAGACTCCGTTCCTTCTGTTGCCGAGGGGCTTGCCCCCCGCGTCGGTACCTCCCCACCTCCCCGACGAGAGGAGGCGCAACGAGAGCACTGCAGAGCCCGCTCGGACATCGCGCTGTATTCCCAGGACCTATTGACATTCTTGGGCGGCATGGCGCACGCCTTTCGCTTCCAGTCTCGAGGTTTGTCATGCGCAAGGCGGGAAACGTCGGCGCGCGGACTATCGGGTCACCGGTGAGCGCCTCGGGAATTCTCCCGAGACCGATGCCCTCCGCGAGTCGTCGTGGAAGGTGGCGCCCTCCGCCCAAGGATCTCTTATCCCGCTTGATCGAGATCACGCCTCCCCGTGCCGGGGGATCTCCTATCCGCATTGAACTCCGAGGCCGACGTCTGCGTAGTCGACTTCGACCAGGCCCTGCCCTTCCTGGATCCGCCCTCACCGGGGCCTGTTGACATCCTTGGGAGACGCGGTGACGGTTCGGCTCACCGTCACCGATGGGCGTCAACGGGAGCCACCCCGGCGCATCTATCGTGATCCCGCTACGCTCATCCGCCGTCCTCGCTCCCTGGATCCGCGGCGAAGCCTGGTCAGCGTGGCATGCAGTCCTGCGCAACGAGGAGTTCCGGGTTTACCTCGCCACGCTGCGAGACAGCGAAAAACAGACCTTTCGCAGCGCGAACGGGAGACTACCGGGACGCCTTCGAGCTTCGCGGATGCTCGGTTACCGGCATGAACTATCCGGGCTACCAGAGTGGCCTATGACCGACTCCTGCAGCGGTCCATGCTCGCCCGCACGCCGGAACGGCGGCGAACTGCTGGAGGAGGCCGAGCGCATCATGCTCGACGACCAGCCGGTGATTCCGCGCAACTACGTCACCAAGCGGCTGATCAAGCCGTGGGTTACCGGCTGGACACCGACGGCATCCGCTGGGCTACACCCCACCGGCATCTGGGATCAGGCAACCCTGGGGGCCAAGAGCCTCTCGGCGACAAGGGATACACTGGCCCGGCATGCGACGCTGGATAGTTCTTTTGATTTGGCCCTCGCTGCCTGGGCCAGCTTCCACTGGCTGGGCAGTCCGCCTCCGCGGAGGAGGCCGCCCCGACGGCATCGATCTGCATCACGAGTGGTTGCAGGCATCCCCGCGGGAATCGGTCCGGACCTGCCCGGCGACCTCGACGTCGTACGACAGGTCGCTGGCGTATCTGAGAGTGTTCCCGACGGTCCACGCCAGCTTCCGGGACGGATCGGATGCCCACTCGATGCGGAGGCTGTTCTCGCCCTCCGAAGAGACGTTCCTGAGGATCGTCTGCGGGGGATCACTGAACAGCGTCTGGGTGGTCTCGAAGCTCGAGAATGTCCGTCCCAGGGACACCGCGAGCTGCGAGCTGGAGAAGGACCGGTCCCAGGTCACTCCCGCGAAGTACTGGCGGACCTTCGGTGCCAGGATCCGGCTGTTCTCGTAAACGTCGTCCTCGTCCTCGGTATTGAACGTGATATCGTCCAGCGCCCCGACGAACAGGAAGGACAGCGCGTCGTTCCTCCCCAGCTGGTTGCGGGTCTTGAGCTGGAAATCCCAGTAGGACGGGACGAAGCTGAATCCGGCCGCGCTGAACAGGAAGTCGAGGTAGCTGCGTCGTGCACTGAACAGGAAACTTCCGCCGGAGCCCAGCGGGCCCTCGAGGATCGCCCCTGCACCCGTGGCCGAGACGTTTAGCGTACCGGACAGGCGCTCCTCGTTGCCCGTCCGCAGGCCGATGTCGGTTACGGATGCAGTGCGGTCGCCATACCGGACTCCGAAACCTCCGCTTGCGAAGTTCGTCTCGCGCACGAACTCGATGTTGATCAGCGAGAGAGGTCCGCCGGTGGAGCCCTGTGACCCGAAATGGTTGATGTTCGGCACCTCGATTCCGTCCACCAGGAACAGGCTCTCGAACGGGGCTCCACCACGAACCGCGAGATCGTTGCGGCCCGGGGACGGCACGGCGACACCCGGAAGCAGTGAGACGGAGCGGACCACGTCCTCCAGCACGCCGGGAGCACGGCGCGTCTCTACTGCGTCCAGGGTCCGGACGTTGGAGGCGGCTTCTCGCTCGGGCTCGACGAAGTAGGAAGGGGAAACCTCGATCACGTCGAGTTCGATGGGTTGTGTCGGCAACTCGACACGCACCGTGAGCGGTTTTCCGGTTCCGACGATGACGTTGGCCAGGAGGACCGGGCGATAGCCGAGAGCACCGGCGCGCAAGCTGTACACGCCTGGCGGCACCGAGCGGATGGCGAAGCGACCCATCTCGTCGCTCACCGCCAGCAGATTGGTGTCCAGGAGTTCGACCTGAGCCAGCTCCACCGGCTCACCAGTGGAGCTTACCACGGTCCCCACGACCATGCCCGTGGGGCGAGTCGCGGTCTCCTGGGCGTGAACGGGAGCGGCCACGAACCCGGCCAGCAACAGTGCGCCAAATCCGATTCGAAGTCTCACGACACTCACGGTATCGCGCCGGGTCCGGGCTGTCACGATCAGACCCTCGACGTGTACTGCCTCCCGAACCTGTCGGTGGCCTCGATCGTGATCTGCGCGCCCTGGCTCGCCGGGGCAAAGAACAGATGGCGGGTTCGCACCGGATCCACCCATGATCGCACCGCGGGAAGATCCGGTCCTTCGTGCAGCTCCACGCTCAGCGGGTCCAGGGAGATCCGGCGGGCCATGGCACCGCGGCGGTCACCATTCTCATACCACACGACGCGCCACTCGGGATCCCAGCCCCAGATATTCGCTATGATCTCGTCCGGCGCCCCGGGATCGGACCCGGCGGCATAGGCCCGGATCTGGTGAGCGGGGTCCTCACCCGTGGCCTTGTAGCGCCAGCGGATTTCTTCGCCCCGGGCCTCGTAGACGGCGTAGCCGTTCGGAGTCCCGTCCCAGCAGATCGGACCGGTCCACCAGGCTCCGCACACGGTACCGGCCACGTGTTCGTGAACCCCCGACTCGAAGCCGTGGTCGTTCTCGTGTGTGTGGCCGGTGAGAATGTGCGCCGCATAGGGCTCGAGCAGCCGGTACAGCGCCTCGCGGTTCGCGACCGCGACTCCGAGCTCCGGGGAATCGCGTCCCTCCCGCAGGTGGCCCGAACCGAGCACCGGGATATGCAGGCAGACCACGACGGGACGCCCGGGCTCCACGTGCGCCAGGTCAGCCTGCAACCAGGCGAGCTGCGGGCCGTCGATGTAGCCGATGTAGCCGGCGCCATGCCAGAACACGTCGTCAAGCACGACGTAATGGACGGCGCCCCGGTCGAACGAGTAGTAGCGCGGACCGAAGTGGCGCGAGAAGGTCGCGGATGATGCTTCGTCGGACATGGCGTCCTGGTCCAGGTCGTGGTTTCCCAGCACCTGGAAGAACGGGATCCCCATCCGGTTCACGCCGCGTTCGTACTCGGGATACAGTTCGAGGTGATCGTACATGATGTCGCCACACGAGACACCGAACGCGGGCACCCCGAGTTCCTGTACCGTGGTCAGGACGTCGGGAACCGTCTCGGCGTGAAACCGGCCCATCTCGCGATCGTTCTGCGTCTGAATATCCGCCAGCAGCAACAGGGCGTGCCGGTCGTCCGACGACTGGTGCGGGGTGAGCGAGAACCGGACCGACTGTTCGCCGCGCGCATCGGGTTGAAGCGGTTGGTAGAACCTCGCCGTACCGGTGGAATTGCGAGGGATCTCCATTCCCGCGGGGAGAGTGACGAACACGAATTCGGCCCCAGGGGCTGACATGAACTCGAATTCGCCGCTGTCGGCGGTCCGAACGACGGACAGTCCGTCGGACACCGACACGCCACCAAGTCCCTGGCCCCCGGCTTCCACGATGCCCCGGACCCGCACCGGATCGGTCCGGGGCGTGAATGCCCGGGCCGGAGAGGGTCGATGCGGTCGCCGACGAGAGGCTCCAATCCTGGGATTCCGGCTCGCAGCCACCCGGGGCAGGGCCGCCGCCGCACCCGCGAAGCGCCAGCCGGGTCGAACAGTCACGCCGTCCGAGTAAGCGCATACAGCTGCATTCATCTCTCCAGTTCCTAGCTGTGGTCTCCGCGATCCAGCGATCTGGATCTTGTCACTGGACATCCCCAGCGTGACCGTTCCGTCGCCGATCACCAGGTCGTGGAACTCTCGAATGTCGAATCTGTCGCCGAGCTCAGATTCCGCCTTCCGGCGCAGTTCCTGGATCACCAGGCTGCCGGTCAGGTATGCGGTCGCCTGTCCCGGCACCGCGATGTACCGATCGATCTCCGACGCGATCCCATCCTCCGACTCCGCGGTATGGGCGACCATGTAGTCGATCGCCTCCTGCCGGGTCCAGCGGAGGGCGTGCATGCCGGGATCGACGACCAGTCGGGCCGCCCGGAACGCCTCGTTCGACAGCATCCCCAGCCGGTCCACCTCGTCGGTGTAGAGCCCCATCTCGTCGGCCAGGCGTTCCGTGTACAGCGCCCAGCCCTCGCCGAGGCCCGAGCTGAAGAAGAACTGCAGCACGGGGTGCACGCCGGGCCCCTCGAGTCCGACCGAGACCTGCATGTGGTGTCCCGGCCAGGTCTCGTGAAACGTCGTGGCCTCGAACCCGCCGCCGCGGCTCAGCTGCCGGGGCTCGTGGGTGCCGAACTCGTAGGTGCCGGGGCGGCTGCCGTCCACGGAACCGGCCGAGTAGAATCCGCCACCCGTGACCCCCATGTAGTCGGGGTAGGGCTTCAGCTGAACCTCCGCCTTCGGAACGAATCCGAACCACTCCGGCACCGCCTCGTGGGCCCGGTCCACCGCGGCCTGAGCGAACGCCACGATCTGCTCGGGCGTCTCGAAGCTGTAGCGCGGGTCCGACCGGACGATTTCGAGCAGTTCCTGCGTGTTTTCGGTGCCGAAGCTGCGACGACCGATCTCCCGCATGTCCGCCTGGATTCGCTCCATCTCCCGCAGCCCGTTAGCGTGGATTTCCTCTGCTGTCAGGGGGACGGTGCTGTGAAACAGCACCGAAGCGAGGTAGCACTCCCGGCCGCCGGGATCCGTGGTCACGCCGACCGTCTGCCGGGCCTCGGGGAGGTACTCGTCCGCCAGGTAGTCACGCATGCGCCGGGTCGCGGGGACGATCTCATCCGCCACTACGCTCCGCAGCTCGGCGCTGAACTCGGCTTCGCCGTCACGATTCCCGGGGTCGAACCACGGCGTCTGCTCCGGCGGCATCGACAGCAGTGCATCGAGCTGCCCGATCACGGCCTCGACGTTGGAGCGCGGCGCGGTGAATCCGACCTCGACTCCCCGCCGGAATTTGGCGATCTCGGTATCGATGTAACGCGGGACATCCCGGGCCCTCGCCAGGGCATTGGCCCGGGCCAGCTCGGTCCCGACCGGCTGCTGCGCGAAAACGTTGGGGAAGAAGTTCTGCCAGCCTGTCCAGGTCGGGCTGACGTTCCACAGTTCCGTGCGGCACACGCGCCTGGCAGTCGCGGCCTCGAGCCGCTCCCGGGCGAACGCGTACGGCACCGCGGCAGCGGTTCCCTCGAGCGAGGCCGGATCGATCTCGCTGAGCGCGGTGAGCCAGGAGTCCTCGCGGGCTTCCCACTCCGCCAGCGCCTCGAGACTGCGGTCGCCGAGCCGATCGAGTGGTGCCGGGAAACCCGTTTCGTAGGCTTCTTCCGGGAACTGGTGGTAGTACCCGGTGACATATTCGTCCGCGATCGCCGCGGCCCGGGCGGCGGGAGCGTCGGTGACATCCCTGGCGGCCGGGCCCGCATCCTCCGGCTCCGAATCGCCGCTGCACGCCGTGGCAAGAACAAGCAGCGCCACTGCAACGGAACGAACAGTAGCTGGAAATTCCCTGCAAACTCCATCAGCTGAGCCCACCAGCACCTCCTGTCGGATCGGTCTCCTGGCACCCGATTGATGCCCACCAGCCGGACACACAAGGGTATACGAAAGACTCGAGCGCAGCGAGGCGGCAGCAGTTCCGGGCGAGTTCGGTGTGCAAGCAGTAATGTACTCGATACTGCGTTTCGCACTCCAGGCGAATTCGAACTGGCAGCGCTATCGAATCCGTCCTGAGTTGATTGCCAGTTTTTCGGTCTAAGGTCAGTCCGCGAAACACGTTATGGCTCGGCCGCGACTCTGGGCCGGTGAAGAGAAGACGACACCGGGGGAACGGAATTCGACTTGCGTCCTGGTCTACAGGTAATGGACGCAACTCAAACAGGGGTGAACCCGATGTTCAGACGTACAATCTCGACGTTTCTCGTCGCCGCGCTGACGGTGACTGCATTTACGGGCTGCAGCGACAGCACGGAACCGACCGGACCCGCGCAATTCACGGTGGCACTCACCGACAGTCCGGGAGCCTGGTTCGAGTCGGCGGAGGTGACTTTCGGCGAGGTCTGGGCGACCCAGGCCGGCGGACCACCGATCCTGCTGTCGGATGACGGGGGGACGTGGAATCTGCTCGACCTGCAGAATGGCGTGATGGCCGAACTGGCCACCGCTGACATCGATGCGCCTGCCCGCCTGCTGCAGCTGCGGCTGCACGTCGTGTCAGCCTCGGTCACGCTCAAGGACCCGTACGAGTTTACCGACGGTGAGACGACCGCGGAGCTGTTCGTTCCGAGCGGCGCACAGAGCGGGATCAAGATCAATTTACGCGATGCCGAAGGGAACGAAGACGGCGCCGGTGTGAACCTGATCCCCGGTGAAACGATCCTCGCCGTCGTGGACATGGATGTCGAGCGGAACTTCGTGGTAAACGGAAGCCCGGACGATCCGGACGGGATCAAGGGCGTGCTGTTCACGCCGCTACTGCGGGCTACGCTGGAAGACGTGGCAGGGAGCATTTCGGGCACCGTGACGTACACGACTCCGCCCGCGCAGCCGGACGATCCCGCTGAGTATGCGCGCGTCGAAGCCGTACTCGACCCGGCCACCTCAGACGTACCCGTTGAAGAGATGGAAACCACGGATGCTGCCACGATCGCTAACGCCGACGGGACGTACACCGTGTACTTCCTGTCGCCGGGCTCGTACGACGTGACGGCGACCGCGACGATCGACGCCCTGGAGTACTCGGCCGGTCCGACGACCGTATCGGTTGGGGCCAAGGAGAACGTGACGGAAGTGAACTTCAGCCTCTAGAGGTGGTGCTTCGGCCTGAGCGCCGGGTTTGCAGCAGCGCGCCGGACGGCTGACCGCCGTCCGGCGCGCTTTCATTTTCAGTCCTCATAGCTCTATTTTCCCTGCTACGACGGGTCCGTCGGCGTTCATCCTCGCCCCCTCGGGAGAGCGACCAAATGCGTCTCGACTCGCTGGACATTCGGCCTGCCACCGGAGATGAATCGTGAGTGAGCAGGCTGCCGGCCTGATGGCCGCATTGCTCGTGGCGCATTTCCTGGGTGACTTCACCCCGCTGGCCACCGCCCGGATGCAGGAAGCCAAGGCCGTCGGCCGGCCGATTGGCCCGATCGCCGTTCATGCTTTCATTCATGCCATACTGGTGGCGATCGCTGTGGCGCTGGCTGCGCGCCCGGGCTGGCAGATGGTGGGCGCTGCCGCGGCGATCGAGTTCTGGACGCACCTGGCGATCGATTGGACCCGGGGAAGGATGGGTGCGGCACTACCGGCGCTGTCGGACTCCGGCGACCAGCAGTTCTGGACGGCGCTCGGTCTCGACCAACTGGCGCACGGATTCGTACTGGTGTGGATCGCCTGGCTCGTGTACTGGCTTCCTGTCTAGTGCACTTCGAGGAACCCGCACGGACACACCTCGGCGCACTTCCCGCATTCCTGGCATTGCTCCAGGCTGAGGGTGAAGTAGACGCCCGGTCCGACCTCTTCCAGCTTCGTGAAGCAGCCCGAGGTGCAGAACATCTCGCACTGCTCGCAGCCGAAACATGATCCGCATGAGAAGCAGCGGCTGGTCTCCTCGAGGAACTGCTCCTCGCTGATCGTGCCACTGACTTCTGCGAGGGGCTTCGCGAGGCGCTCCTCGGGAGCGAGCCGGTCCGCGTGAACCGGGGGCCGTTTCTCGTGGAACTCCATGATGATTTCGTCGGGACCGACGAGCTGCCTGTCCACATCGGGCGTGACAGCCTGCAATTCGAGCCCCCGCAGCCGCGCGTGGAGGGCTTCTGCCGCGTGCCGGCCCTGGACGATCGCCATACCCGCGATGCCGAGGCCGAGAGCATCTCCCCCGGCAAAGACGCCGTCGCCGATCGCGCCGCCGTTTCCGGTGAGAAACCATCCACCATCCTGGTCGAGGTCTTCGAAGCCCCTGATGTCAGGGGACTGTGAGACGGCCGCGATCATCGCGCTGACGGGAATCTCGAATTCAGATCCCGGGATCGGAACCGGTCGTCCTCGGCCCGACTCGTCCGGCTCGCCCAGTTGCATGCGCTGCGCGACCAGGGTCCGCAGGGATCCGTCCTGCCGCTCGAGGCGCACAGGACTGGCGAGCAGGATGAGCTCCACGCCCTCCTCGATCGCGTCCTCCACCTCGTGTTCGATCGCGGGCATTTCCGTCCGGGACCTGCGGTACAGGATCGTGACGTCCGCTCCGGCACGCCTGGCGGCCCGCGCTGCATCGATCGCCGTGTTACCGCCGCCGATCACGGCCACGCTGGGTCCGAGCTCGACCGACTCCCCGCAGTTCACGAGCGACAGGAACTCGGTGCCCGTCCACACACCGGGACCTTCCTCGCCCGGTATGCCCAGTCCGCGCCCGGCCTGGGCGCCGATTCCGAGATACAGGGCGGCATGCCGCAGCTTGGCTCTTCGAGTGACACGTCGCGGCCCACGGCTGTTTCGAGCTGCAACTCGACCCCGAGCCGCTGAATCCGCTCGACTTCCGCGTCGAGCACGCCGGGAGGCAGCCGGTAATCCGGAATCCCGAACCGCAGCATGCCTCCGGCCTGGTCGCGACCCTCGTACACCGTGACACGATAGCCGCGGCGGGCCATCGGGTAGGCGAACGACAGTCCCGACGGCCCGGCTCCGACGACGCCGATCCATTCAGGCCCCGCCTCGCCGTCGATCGTCGCCAGCGGCAGACCCACATCGATCGCCCAGTCACCGAGAAACCGCTCCATCGCGTTGATCGCCAGCGGTTCGTCATGCTCGGAACGATTGCAGTGCGATTCGCACGGGTGCGGGCACACGCGTCCGAGCACGCTGGGGAACGGGTTCACGTCGGTGATCATCCGCCACGCCCGCTCGTACGCCTGCTCTTTCGACAGTCCGAGCTTGTCCCGCTGCGCGACCGTGCCGATCCAACCCCGGATGTCACCGCAGTTCGGACAGCCCGCCTGGCAGGGCGCCTGCTTTTCGACCTGGCTCGGACGGTATGCCGGTGTCAGCCGCTCACCGCCGATTTCCTTGCCTCCGGCCATGGGGAATGCGCCGTCACTCATTCAGATTTCGCTCCCGCCTGGGCGAGCCCAGCATTGAGCTCGCGAATCCTGTGCGACATCGTCTGGAGGAGGTTCACCGCGAGCAGCGGGTCCTCCTTGATGCGACGCAGCAGGGTCTTCTTGTCGATCTTCAGGACCCGCGAATCGCTCAGGGCCCGGACGGTCGCTGACCGCACCTCGCGTTCGAACAGAGCCATCTCGCCGAAGAAGTCCCCGGTGTCGAGCACGGCGAGCCGCTGCTCGCCTCCGTTCACCTTTGCTGGACGACCTCCACCTTGCCGGATTGAACCACGAACATGCTGTCGCCGATGTCGCCCTGCTGGACGATTTCTTCTCCGTCGCAGTACTCTTGCCGAGAGCGCCGCTGACCATCGTTACGCCACTCTACTCTTACATTTCCAGCCGACGGCCGGACTCCATCGTGCGAGATTCCAAGCTCAGCAGCTTACCGAGAAATCCGGGATGCAACGTGCTCATGAAGATTTCTTTGTACGGCGCGCTGCCGGTGAACATGTTCCACAGCACCGAGCTCATGTGCGGCGACTTCTCCTCTTCCTGCTCGAGCGTCGTCATCCGGAGGATCGCGCGGCGGGAGATCTTCGAGTGCTTGAACAGCGTCGTGGCTCCGAAGATCACTTTGCCGATCGCGTTATCCGAGGAAATCGCCTTGCAGGCCGGCCAATAGTTCTTCTCGAATGACTCCGCGGACACACCCTGGAACACCGCCGTCGAGGCCGCTGCCTTCGCCGTTCGATATGCGGCCCCGATCCCATCCTTGTAGAGCCGGGTCACTCCGCTGTCGCCGATCATCACCACACGGTCTCCGTATGGCCTCTTTGTCGCGCCCATGTTGATGAGCGGCGAGCAGCTGCATACGAACGGCATCGCTTCGTAGGAAAGGTACTCGGCGAACGGTCGGATCATTGAGAAAATTGTGCACCAGGGTTTCATCAAGGTCATCTCCGACCATCACAACGGTAACGAAAGCGTCCCTTTGGAATCATGGCGGCGAACTCGAAGCTCGGTATATCCAGCAGGAACACGTGCACCGAGCTCCCGAGGATCTTCGCACTTTCCGTCTTGCAGTAGATTGGAACTCGCAGATATAGCCGCGGGCAGACTTTGGTGGCTCGAATCCTGCGGGGAATCGTCCAGGAGTTTGATGAAGTTGCTGTTGACGCCAGCCGCAACCGGCAACAAGGTCGTAGGTCTGCCAGAATGGTTCGCGATCTCGGTGAGTCGCGGCTGCCCGCCCTCCCAGTCCACGCCCGTCACGAGCTTGTGGCGGACCTTCGCGCCCTTCTCCACCGCCAATCCCTGCAGGTAGGCGTCGAAGCTCTCCCACTGCAGATCGCCGCCCTCGCGCGGCCCGTTGCCGCGATACAGCGCCGCGATCCGGGACTCCTTCGCCGGGCTCTGGATGGCGACGCTGCCCACGTCCATGTGCACGACGTAGGACTCGATGCCCCGTTGCACGACCTCGGCCGGGAGATTGATCCCCTCCGCGGCGAGGATCTGAACCAACGACTCGGAAACGATGCCGCCGCAATGGTTGCAGCCGGACGGGCCACTGCGAGAGAAGAAACGGGGTTCGAAGATGTCGACTTCGAGCTCGAGGTCGATCTCCTCGGCCATCCTGAGCAGGAAGTAGGTAAATAGCGATCCGGCGGGGCCGCCGCCGATCACTGCGACGCGCGATCCGTCCTGGAGATTCAGGTCCGTTCCGGCGCCCAATGGCTCCAACGGCATGGACGAGAACGAATCGGCGACGGACCGCTGCGAGGAGAGTCTCATCTGCGCACCCCTACGCCCTGGGGCTGTGTGATAGCGTCCCGAAATCTAGGATTCGGAACGCCGAAAGTCCAATCAGCAGAATGAGTCACGAGACTCGGGAGGGTGGGAGTCGCGTCCACGGTTCCAAGTTCGTAGAATCGAGGACGGTACGATACGACGGTCCCGGAGTCTCGCGGCCGTCCGCCACCCCCAAAGGCAGGGGAATGGAACGAAAACTCGCTGCAATCTTCGCGCTGGACATGGTCTCGTTCTCGCGCCTCATGGAGGCCGACGAGGCGGGGACTCTCAAGCGCCACAGATCCCACATCACGGAGCTGCTCGAACCCGCCGTTGAGGCGCATCACGGGCATGTCGTGAAGGGGACGGGAGACGGGCTGCTTTGCGAGTTTGCGAGCGCCGTGGACGCCGTCGAGTGCGCGGCGGAGATCCAGCGGGCGATGCCCGCCCGCGAGGAGGGGATCCCTGCAGATCGCCGAATCGAGTACCGGATCGGGATCAACGTGGGGGACATCGTCGTCGAGGATGGGGACATCTACGGCGACGGGGTGAACATGGCAGCCCGGATCGAAGCGCTTGCCGACCCGGGCGGTGCGTTCATCTCGGAAAGCGCGTTCAACCAGGTCAAGGGGAAAGTCGAGCTCGGGTTCGAGGATCTCGGGCACCGAATGGTGAAGAACATCAAGGAGCCGGTTCACGTGTACCGGCTCCTGTTGGATCCAGGGGCCGCCGATCTTCCGGGAAGCCGAAAGAAGCAGGGATTCATCCGGCAGGTGTTCGATCGGCGGGTACCGCAGCTCACCGGTGTCTACCTCGCCGTCTCGTGGGCCTTTCTCGAATTCGTGGACTGGGCCGTAAACCAGTACGGGCTGTCGACCACTCTCTCCAGCTTCGTCGTGTCGCTGCTGTTGCTCATGCTGCCGACCGTCATCTGGCTGGCCTGGAATCACGGTGCGCCGGGGCCTGACGGCTGGAGCAAGGCTGATGGACTGTTCGTCGGGGCGAACATCCTCGTTGCCGCGGGCATGCTGTTCGTCGTTGGTGGTTTCACGTTCAGCGAACTGACCACGCTGGACCCGGTGGGAGATGCCGCGCGGGCGACCCGGGCATCGGCGCTCGAATCGCTGGCCGAGACCGAAGACCCGCGCCGGATAGCGGTGCTCTACTTCGAGCCCCGCAGCCCACAGGAGGAGGTCCCGTACCTGGCTTCCGGCCTCACCGAGACACTGATCACGGAACTCGGCACAGTGCCCGCACTGACCGTGACTTCGCGCAACGGCTCGGCCCTGTTCCGGGACGAGGTCGTGGCGCCCGACAGCATCGGGCGGGCTTTGAAGGTAGGAACCCTGGTCGACGGGACTGTCGCGCTTTCGGACGACCGTATCCGTGTGAACGTGTCGTTCGTGAATGCGGCGAGCGGTGAGACATTTGGACGAACACTCGTGGAACGTCCGCGGGCCGAACTGTTCCAGCTGCAGGACGACCTGGCGCATGAGGTAGCCGTCTTCCTGCGCGGCGCATTGGGTGAGGAGATTGACCTGATCGAGCGCCAGGCGGGCGGCGCGAACGTCGAAGCCTGGGAGCTGATGCAGCGGGCCAGGTCGCTCGCCGACCAGGGCGCCGAGCTGTCCGAGACCGGGAATGACGCCGCCTGGGAGCGGATGGAGGAAGCAGATTCGCTTCTCGCCCGGGCCGAGGACATCGCTCCCGAGTGGGTCGAGCCGACGATCGATCGCGGCTGGCTGGCATTTCAGCGATCGCGCTGGGCGGGACCGTCAGGCCCGGATGAAGCTGAACCGTGGATCGACCAGGGCATGGAGTACGCGCAGATCGCGCTGCGGCTCGATCCGGAAAACGCGGACGCTCTCGAGTTGAAAGGGAAGCTCGAGTACTGGCAGTGGATCCTGGACATGGAGCCGGATCCGGACGCCGCGGAGAGACTATTCGACCAGGCGGAGGCAGACCTGAGGCAGGCGATCGCGAGCAACGCGAACCAGGCGGGTGCCTGGGACTTCCTGAGCCATCTGCTGCTCAACAAGGACCAGGTAGCCGAGGCGAAGATGGCGGCCTCGAGAGCGTACCAGGCGGACGCGTACCTGCGGAACGCGGACGTCATTCTGTGGCGGTTGTTCTCCACTTCGTACGACCTGGATGATGAGCCGGAGGCCGAGCACTGGTGCACCGAGTTGGGGCGCCGGTTCCCGGACAACCAGCGGGCGATCGAGTGCGGGCTGTGGCACATGACGATGGACGGTGCCGCGGTGGACGTGGACAGCGCCTGGGCTCTGGCAGACTCCTACAAGCGGACGCTCACACCGCAGACCGAGGAGTTCTACGCGCGCTGGGTGGGGATGGGCATGGCTGCGGTCCTCGCGCAGGCCGGGCTGGCGGACAGCGCCGGCGCGGTGGCCGAACGCTCACGAGGAGACGATGACCTCGATCCGACCAAGGACCTCGTCTACTTCGAGGCATTCGTCAGAACGCTGAACGGGGAGAACGAGCAGGCTCTCGACCTGCTGTCGGAGTACATGGCGCTGAGCGGGAAGGACCCGTCAGAGGTGGACCACTGGTGGTTCGATGCGCTGCGGGAGGAGCCGAGGTACCGGACGCTGGCGGGGACATAAGAGGGGGTGAACCGATATCGAGCGGATAGCAGTAATGTGCAGGTGCGAGGGGCCCGGAGTACTTCTGGCCGGGCCCTCGCTTCCATTCTGAGGTACATCATAGACCCAGTGTCGGCAGAGAATCAGTTAATTGTCTCCGCGAACAATTCCATCGTTGCATTGTCCGAGAGGATAAAGGAACAGGTACTGTAGTACTGGTGGCCCTCGTCGCAGTCCGGACCCACCCAATGTGGACTAAGCGATAGGGGCACTGTCGCCTCCAGCACCACCGAAGCATTCCCAAACTGATCAAGGTCGTATGAGACGACGCAGGTTGTACCGTCGCAAGTGAGGTCGGAGCCAGGCGGGTCCTCTCCGTACTTCACGACAGAACCAGCGTCGACGATCAACGTCAGATCGACGGGTGCGAGCACGAAATCGGCTGCCGTGGCCTTATCCTCTACCATTAGCAGCCAACAGTTGGCGCCAGTGGCGGTAGCGCAGTCTCCCGGCATCCGCCACGCCGTTGGAGAAATCGACAATTGATGTCAAAACCGCCCGTTATCGGTCGGGTGACTGTCCCGCTTCCGGTTGCGGCGATGGTCAAGGTGTTGAATACCGTCGGAACTACGACCGTATTCGACCGATAGCGCACGCCAGTCGATCGATCCCAGAACTCAATGTAGGTGTCCGATGCCCTTGTCCACCGTCGAGGGTCAGCGTGCGAACCAGAACTACCAGGCTGAAGATCGTCTCGGAGTCGAATCCGTCAGAAACGATGCAGATGTAGGAATCGTCAGAGCGAGTCATAGGACAATTCGTAGCCCGGGAAGGCGTTTGATAGTGACTTGCGAACCCGCGGCGGCGTGACCGTAATCACTGGTTAGCTCGAATAGGGAAGCCGGGAAGTCGGCCCAAGTTGGTCGTCTGTGAAGTCGTACGTGTTGACGAGACCTCCCGGAACCCGGAGGGCTCACCACGTGCAGGTTCGATTGCACGAATTCGACTTCGGGAAGGCTGCTGAACCCCTGTCCACCGGAGCGAATGGACTGAACGAACCGGTCCGACCACCCAGTCCCTTGCCGGCGAAGTACATTGCGTGAAGCGGCTTGACGTCGAGAATCCGGCGCACGACGGGCTCCACGATCGTCCCGGCGAATTGCAGCCAGGCCGGTGTTCCGGCCGAGCCGACGACTACTGGTTGGTAGTCGGCGCCGGTGCAGTCGATTACCTGTCCGTCGAAGTCTTCGTACAGCGGAGGAGTCAGAAGCACACCTGTACCGTCGTCGTTGTGTCCTATCACGAGATTCTCGAACGGTACGGGCAGGTCCTCGAAAACCACGCACATCCAGACCTCGGCAGTGCCATCCAACGGAAAGTTGGCGCTGAAGTCGTACGCTTCGGGATATGCTTGGTATCCTGGAATCGGATATCCGGGGACATTCGGATTCGGGTCGGTCAGTCTCCTAAGAACGACTGTCACGGGTGCATCTCCGACGAACGATCCCGGAAGGGCCACGAATGCGGCCTCATCGTTGTTCGTCCAGATCGTGTCAGGTACACCGGGCGTCACGACGCCAACGCCACCATCAGGCTCGAACGCTTCCGGCGGAAGCGGCGTTTCAGGCGTACCCAACGCGAACGCGAAGACCCGCTCTACGAGCGCGATCGCCGCAGTGAGTCCACCGTTGAAATCATCCACGTTGAGGACGTGCTGGTAGAATCCTTCAGCCATGATCGGGGTGGCATCGTAGTTGGGCGGGACGGCGCAGACTTTTCCGTCCGATGTTATCTACGATCTCGTAAGCGCACCACGCTTGGCCTGACGATCCATGAATACATCGTCGATATCGTCGTGGATATACCCCAGTTCCTCTGAGAGAAGTCCCGCACACTCGTTGGATACTTTCTTGAGCTGCGGTTCCGTCGGTGTCTGGTTCTCTTGGTCGCTGCACCCGGTAAACAGGGCTACGAACAGGGCGAGGGCTCCAGCGGTTACGAACCTGCGCATACCGTCCTCCCGCACGAGGGGTTGTAACGCGAGACCGACCAAATGGGGGGCAGATCGTCCCGCGGGCCGCCAACCGGAGCAGAGGCTGTTGAGCCATCTCCGGTGGGTACTTCGCAAATCCCCGGGTTGTCTGAGCTTGTCGTGAGATGTGAAATCCGACATTCCGGATCAATCTATTCCGCCAACGAATCTCCCTAATTTTCTCCCGGTATCTGTACCCGAAAAACGGGACCATTCGTACCATGCACGGGCCGTTCCGTCCCGGCGTGTCGAGCCTCGAATGACACCCAGGACACGAGTCGTCGCGGTCGGCGATGACTATATGCCGCTCGCACACAACAAGTTCTGCTACTCTTCCCACGGTGCGGACGAGCGGCTGAACGTGCTGGAAAGCTGCACCTCGCGTGCCATTTTCATGAAGTTGTCTGAATTTCGGGTCGCAACAGGCTTCGGGTCAGGGGCGCCCGCCCGGATTCCACTCCAATCCGGGCCCGTTTGCGAGGACCTGGACCGCCTCGAGTGCTACGTCGATTGCTGCCTCCAGGTGCTCGAAATCGATCCGCTCGATTTCATCGTCGGGGGAGTGGTAGTCAGGGTGCAGGCCGAAGGAGGAGAGGGTGTGGGCCGGGATGCCGATCCGGGCGAACGCGATGTTGTCACTGCGCTGGTAAAAGCTCTGGCCGGGCCTCGGATCGGGGTCGATCGCGAGACCAGCGTCCGCGAAACCCGACCCCATGGTGCTTCGTTCGTACCCGGTCAGCCACAGGCGACCCGGGCCGATCACGCTGTCCGGGCGGCCGATCATCTCGAGGTTCAGGTCCGATACCGTGGACTCCAGCGGAACGGCCGGATGATCGAGGTACCACCGGGTCCCGAGCAGGCCGAGCTCTTCGCCCGCCATGGCCGCGAACACGACCGTCCGGCGCGGTGGGGCCGCAGTGAGGGTGCGGGCGATCTCGACCAGCGCGGCCACTCCGGAAGCATCGTCGTCGGCGCCGTTGTAGATCGAGTCACCCTGCACCGGTCGTCCGATTCCCACGTGGTCGAAGTGCGCCGTGACGAGGACGAATTCGCCGGCAAGCTCCGGGTCCGATCCCCTCACCAGTCCGATGACGTTCTTCTCGACGGTGCGTTCTGCTGGCGGCAGGGAGTCGAAGCCGGACCACGAAGACAACGTCGGCCGGCTCCGCCCGTTCGAGCGGGTAACGATTCGAAGCGGAATTCGCTGGAAGTAGCCACTGTCGCCCGCCGCCTCGAGTCCCGCCAGTTCGAACTGCTCGGCGATCAGCCGGGCCGCGATACGGGAGCCCTCGGATCCGGCGCGCCGGCCCTCGAGCGAATCCGCCGCCAGCACCGAGATGAGCCAGCGCGCGTCGGCGGTGGCCGGTTCCGGAGTCGGAGGCTGCTCCTCCGGTGCGCAGCCGAGGAACAGCAGAAGGCACAGGCAGACCGGGATCGATCTTCGCGGTATCAGAGTATCCCTCCAGGGACTGGCTATCCGGGACCGTCAAAACACAAGATGCACCTGCAAGAATGATTCGCGCTTGCTGACGGACTTCCAGCAGCCACGTTGGCGAGAGGAATATGACTTGCTCAGTCAGGGCGGCGGAGGTAGCGGGTCCTTTTCCTCAGCACGACGTTTCGGATAATGAACGGCGGCGAAAGTAGCGGTAATCGGGTCACTTCTGGGAATACCGGGGAATACGATACAATTCGCGACGGCGCACGAGGTTGAACCGCGCCGGGCGCTCAAATGCGGCAATGAGGTGTGGAATGCGACGATCAGTTCAGGGTTTCTTGGGAGTGCTGGCGGTTTCCGCGGCGTTCGGTTGCGGCGACTCCACGGCCCCGAACCAGGCGCCAACTGCAGCAATCGGCTCCCCGGCTTCAGGTTCATCGATCTTCTCGGGAGACCCGGTAACGCTCCAGGGATCGGCGAACGATCCGGAAACCGGAGCGCTCTCCGGCTCCGCCCTGACCTGGCGATCCAGCCTCGACGGTACGCTGGCCACGGGAACGACCCACACGACATCGAGTCTCTCCGCCGGATCGCACACGATCACGCTCACGGCCATGGACCCCGCCGGAGGATCTGATACCGCGCAGGTGGCGATCGACATCGTCGACAATCAGGCTCCCGACGCGACGATCACCTCACCGCTGGACGGGGCGCAGTATCTGGCGGGCACGGAGATCGAATTCAGCGCCACGGCCACGGATCCCGAAGACGGATCTCTGAG
The DNA here is from genome assembly GCA_942490755.1 of uncultured Gemmatimonadota bacterium. Lineage (GTDB taxonomy): Bacteria > Gemmatimonadota > Gemmatimonadetes > Palauibacterales > Palauibacteraceae > Carthagonibacter. The sequence continues at coordinate 33,271 of CALNYN010000040.1, read as the reverse complement.
CGGAGGGGCATTTACGTGGTCCTCCAGTCTCGACGGCGATCTGGGCACCGGGTCCCCGCTCGCTACCACAGGGCTCTCGGTCGGGTCGCATACGGTCACAGTCACTGCAGCTGACAGCCGAGGCCTGGAGGACACGGACGCGATCACCGTGACCGTAGGGGCGAACGGAGTGCCTACCGCCACGATCAGCCAGCCTGCCGACGCCTCGAGTTTCGAAGAGGGACAGACTATCACCTTTACCGGCTCGGCGACCGACGCCGAAGACGGCGATCTGACCGGGACTGCGCTCAACTGGAGCTCCAGCCTCGACGGAACAATCGGCAGCGGAGTCACTGCGGCCACGAGCGGGCTCACCGTGGGTGCCCACGTCATCACGCTCACGGCGACAGACGCGCAATCTCAAATCGGTACGGCCACGGTATCGATCGAAGTGACTCCCCAGGGCCCTGACATCTTCGAGTCAGACGATACCAGCGCTGATGCGACGGTAACCGCTTCCGGAGAAATCCAGACTCACAACATCAGTCCGGCTTCGGACGAGGACTGGATCGAATTTACCCTGACGGCGCCGTCCGTGGTCGTGCTCGAGACTCGGGGTGGGTCGGGGGACGACACGGTGCTTGAACTGTACGACGACCTGCTGGGCCTGATCGAGTCGAACGACGATGGCGGACTGGGAGCAGGCAGCCGGATCACCCGGGCCTGTGGCACCAACGAACTGCCGGCCGGGACGTACTTCGCGCGGGTGACGAGCTACAACGCCGAGACTTCGATCCTGTCCTACGACCTGGCCTACACGGCGGTCGCGTGCGCCGACTTCGACGATGCTGTGCCGGGCTACCAGATCGAGGTCCGGTACCTCGGCTCGATCCCCTCGCCTTCGCGGCAGCAGACGTTCGAAGATGCCGCGGCGCGTTGGGCGGAGCTCGTGGTGGGAGACATCGGGGACGAGGTTGTACTCGAGCCATTTGCGCCCTCCTGCTTCACGACCGAGCTGGAGCCCCTGGTGGACCAGATCGACGACCTGGTGATCTTCGCCCAGGTCACTCCGATCGATGGCCCGGGCGGAATCCTGGGCAGCGCCGGCCCCTGCTTCATCCGGACTGAGACCGGGCACCCGCTGGTCGGTCTAATGTCGTTCGACTCGGATGACGTGACGGCGCTGGAGAACAACGGGGCGTTCGATGTCGTGATCCTGCACGAGATGGGGCATGTGATCGGCTTCGGGACGGTGTGGGACTATCTTGGACTGCTTCAGGATCCCACGAGTCCGGAACCGGCGACCATCAATGACACGCATTTCCTGGGCACCGCGGCGCTCGCGGCGTTCAACGCGATCGGCGGCGCGGCATACCCGGACGCGAAAGTCCCTGTCGAGAACGACAACACGACCTTCGGGCCCGGAAGCCTGAATGGTCATTGGCGCGAAGGCGTGTTCGACAACGAGCTGATGAGTCCCGCTCTGGATTCGCCCGTGGATCCGATCAGCGAGGTGACGGTCGAGTCGCTCGGCGATATGGGATACACGGTGGATCCGGGAGCAGCCGATCCGTATACCCTGTTCTGGACGGCCCCGCCCCTGGTGGCCGAAGGGCAGGGGATGAAGCTGCACTTCGGTGATGATATCCAGCGTGGTCCGAAGCTGTTCACCGACGGGGATGGCGGGCTGCGGCCCCTCGGAGGAGCATCGGATCCGATGGACAAGGACGACCGATGAACTGGACGAATACTACGGGTGTCGCAGCGCTGGTGGCCGTGGCAGCGGGGCTGGTATTCGCCGGTTGCAGCAGCAATCAGCCCCCGGAGCCGGCGGTTGATTCGCGGGAATGCCGGAACGCCGTCTCCGACCCTTCCTCTCTGGTCCGGGTCGCAGATCTTGGTGGCGAGTTTGCGCTCGAGCTCACGGCGCGTTCCGGCGAGCAGTCGGGCGAGACAAGCCGAGGCATGCTGACGCTCGTGCCACGCGATTCGGTCAGCGTCCCGTATTACGGCTGGACCGACCTTCAGCCCGAAGCAGTCGGCGCTCACAGGCTGGGCGATCCCGGTTCACAGGACAGGTCGGCTCCTGGCGTTCTCGTTCTCACGAGTCCCGCCGCCGCGGATCCCGCCAGGCCGGCATCGATCACGCTGCGGCTCGGGTCTCAGGCCAACCGGAGTGACATCATCCGGTTCGACGGAGCCTACACGGCCCTCTACGTGCGGTGGATCGCTGACGACAGCTTCGGCGGAGAGTGGGCGAGCGGCATCACGGGCCCAAAAGCGGGAGGTGAGTTCTGCGCACTGCGGACCAGCGGATCGTAGTTGTGGCGCTTACGCAACAGTAGCTCGTACGCTCCCTATCGAACGACTCCTGCGAGTTCTTGTAAATCCATACTAGCTAATCTCTTGTCATCGCCATAGACAATTCGGGACCGCATCCTGCTCAGCGTCAATGACGTGGAAACGGACTCTCAAGTTGCATACGAACCCGAACGGGGGAATGAGATCATGCGGAACCTGCTGAACACTCTGTGGCTCGACGATGCCGGTCAGGACCTGGCTGAATATGCGCTCCTGTTCGCGCTGATCGCGATCGTGGCGATTGCCAGTCTCGTGGTGATCGGCGGTGGGATCAGCGACGTGTTCACGGGCGTTGGGAACGAGCTCGAACGAGAAGTCGTCTGACACGAGCCGTGCTGTCGAAGCGCGCCCTGATCAGGGCGCGCTCCACGGCTTCAACGGCGGATGTAAAGCCAGACTACGATCACGGCGGCCAGTCCTCCGACGAGGTACCAGACGTTGTCGGCCACCATGCTGAACAGATTCTGCGACAGTTGCCGCAGAAACGGCGGGCCGGAATACTCTCCCATCGCCTGAGTCATGGTCCCGGCCAGGCTCGACAGACTCATGGTTCTCTCTCCAGCGTTGAACTGAACGAACCGTCCGCTGCGTTCCCGCTGCTGTCCCGCTAATCTAATCATATCTCGGATTCAACGAACACCCGTTGCTGGAGCGGCGGGTCCGCAGGTGGAGACCAGTCGTGAACGGACGAGCGGAGATCGGCAGATTCGAGCGGACCCTGCGGCTGTTCACCGACGTCCGAACCGGCGAAGGGACGACGGTCCTGCTACTGGCCTTGAATGTTTTCCTGCTCCTCACGGCCTACTACTTCATCAAGCCGCTGCGCGAGGCGTTGATCCTCGATGAGAGCGGAGCCGAGATCAAGAGCTACGCATCGGCTCTGCAGGCGTTGATCCTCGTCGCTGCGGTTCCGGCGTACGGCGCACTGGCCGGCCGGCTGCCGCGCCGCAAGTTGATAAGCGGAGTGACGTTGTTCTTTGCGGCCTGCCTGGTCGCGTTCTTCTCGTTCGGCCAGCTCGGATTGAATCTCGGGGTCGTGTTCTTCCTGTGGGTCGGGATCTTCAATCTGATGGTCGTGGCCCAGTTCTGGTCCTTCGCCAACGACCTGTACACGAACGAGGAAGGCGAGCGACTGTTTCCGCTCGTGCAGTTCGGCGCCTCGGCCGGAGCCGTGTTCGGGAGCGTGGTGGTCGGCCGACTGATCGAGCCGCTGGGGATCTGGCTGCCGATGTTGATCGCGGCCGGAATCCTCATCGCCAGCCTGCTGGTCACGAATCTGGTCGATCGCCGGGAGCGTCAGAGAACTGAACGGAATCGCCTGCCGGCGGAGAGCACGGCTTCTGCGCCGGCCGCGACCGGCGAGTTCCGTATGGAGACCGGTGAATTCCGAGATCTGCGCGCTGAGTTGCGGCAGGCCCTGCAGCGCCTCGAGGAGGCCGATGCGGCCGTTGAAGACCAGGAAGACGAAGGGGCAGCCCCGCCGCCGGCCGACCTCCGCGAATTCGAGACCGGTCCGGAGACCTCGACGGGACGCGGGGCCTTCGCACTCGTGTTCCAGACCCGGTACCTGCTGCTGATCGCACTGCTCGTCCTGTTTCTGAACTGGGTGAACACGACGGGCGAGTACATCCTCGGCAGCGTTGTAGAGGAAACAGCGCGAAATGCGGTCGCCAGCGGAGCCGCGGCAGGCATGAGTGTCGGCCAGTACATCGGCGAGTTCTACTCGAACTTCTTCGCCGTGGTCAACGTGGCGGGCCTGGTGATCCAGTTGTTCCTCGTGTCGCGGGTGGTAAAGTACCTGGGGATCCGGGTCGCAATCATGATTCTCCCGCTCATCTCGCTCGGCGCCTACGGCCTGCTCGCCTTCTTCCCGGTGCTCGGCGTCGTCCGCTGGGCAAAGACCGCCGAGAACGCTACCGACTACTCGCTGATGAGCACGGTACGCCAGATGCTGTTCCTGCCGATGACGAGGGAGCAGAAGTACAAGGCGAAGCAGGCGATCGACGCCTTCTTCTGGCGGGCCGGGGACGTACTGTCAGCCCTGGTGGTGTGGCTCGGGACGACGTGGCTGGCGATGGGAGCGTCGGACTTCGCGAAGTTCAACATCCTGCTGGTGCTGATCTGGCTCGGGATCGCGGTGTGGATCGGCCGAGAGTACACCCGGCTGGTGCGCAGCGGGCAACCGCCCGTGTGAGCAGCTGCCCGGGCAGGAATCGGATTCGGGCCGGCTCAGCCTTGATCCGTTGACCGATTTCGCATCTGTTCCTGATCCGACTTCATGCTGACCAGTCTCGCGATGAGCGTCACGAGGTAGATCTGGCCGAACAGGGCTTCGGTGATCGCGAGCGATCGTGCGATCGGAATCACAGGCTGGATATCTCCGTAGCCCAGCGTGGTGATGGTAACGAAGCTGAAGTAGTGCATGGCCGCGCCGAGCGCCTTCTCCGGACTCGCGGCGCCCTCCAGGAGCGCCGGCGGTATGGCGAAGGCGCCCGGGTGCCTCAGCGCGACGACCTGGTAGGCGAAGCCCCACACGAGCGCGAACAACAGGTAGACGCACAGCGCACCGAGGATCACCTCGACGTCGATTTCCGTCGGGCGGAGAACCGTGCGCAGGATCAGTATCGCGACATAGGTGAGGAACGTGGCGATCAGAATCTTGCCCCAGATGTCCGTGTTCTCAACGCCGAACGCATGCATCCATTCCGGGACGAGCCCTGACAGCAGAAGCGCCGCCGCGACCCAGAACTCTGTCCGCCTGTCGCTGACTGCGTTCAGTGCCGAAAGCATGACGATCGTTAAGAACAGCGGGATCTGCCAACGGAAGCGGCCCTCGTCCGGCAGGAGCTCGGGGACAATGAACGTGGCCAGCAGGGAGACGAAAAGTAATCCGAAGTGGCCCACCCGGGAATTCGCGAATAGATCGGACGGTCTCAGATTCAATCCTCACCCCAGTTCCGGGTCGTGGCTGCGAGGGACGTTGAACCGCGCAATCAGCAACATCCCTTGAGAGGAGTATACCTCGCGCGGACGACGGAGACGATATCGGCCCAAGCATGATCGGATTCGCCAAGTTCTATCGCAACGAACGCCCACAGAACTACGTTGGGGAGATCGGGGGCACGAAACGGGAGGGTCAGCCCCGGGGGGCACACAGTTGGCGAGGAAGCATGGAGACAACGCGAATCACCTCCATCGGCCGACCGGTAGATCCCGCCTGGCCAACGAATCAGGCGATCCTGATTCTGTCGCTCACCGTCCTGATCGTCGTCGCTACCTTCCGGATCGTGTTCGGCGGACTCGCGTTTCTGCCCGCACTGGTCGCGGGCGCTTTCGCCGGAGGGTCCGTATTCCTCGCCTGGGCATTCGCGCGCGAGCTGGACCCCGATCACGATCTGGCGGCGTTCGTCGGCGCGCTGATCGCGCTTCCTGCCTGGGAACTGCTTGGATCGCCGAGCTTCATGTCCCTGGTGCTATTGCTGCTCGGCCTGCGGATCGTGAATCGGACGGTAGGCCCCCCGGCCCGGCCCCTGGATTCGATCGCGCTGCTGCTGCTGGCGGGCTGGGTTGCCTGGCGCGGTGACTGGATTACCACGTTCGTCCTACTGGTCGCGTTCGTCCTGGACGGCACCTTGAAGCCCGAACACCGCATTCACCTGGCGGCGGCGGGGGCCGCGCTCGCCCTCACGGCTGTCGCCGTATCGCGGGCCGGAATCCCGGCCAGCCTCGCCGGCCCGGATCTGCCTTCGGTCCTGGCTCTCGCGCTCCTGCTCCCGTTTCTACGAGTTTTGGAGCAGTCTCGAAGTCTGCACACGCTGACCGATGTCGGCGCTCTTCCCCTGGTTGCGAAGCGAGTGAGATCCGGGCAGGCGCTCGGCCTGCTCGCGGCACTGCTCGCCGTCGCGGCATACGGTCTCGAAGGACTCGAGGCGCTTTCGCCCCTGTGGGCCGCCATGGTGGGCTGCGGACTGTTCACGCTCGTGGCCGGCGGGCGCGACCGCCAATGAACCCCGGGCTCGCCCGGGGCATCGGAGGAGGGATGTCGGCTCAGGCGCCGTGCGGCATCGACAGTGCCAGTTCGGCGGCCCGCGTGGCGTGAATCGTCGCACTGTCGAATAGCGGGACCGACGCGTCGTCAGGGCCCACGAGCAGCCCGATCTCGGTACATCCGAGGATTACTCCCTCAGCCCCGCGCGTCACGAGATCCTCGATGATTTCGACGTAGGCGGTGCGCGACGGGTCTCGCAGCTCGCCGCGTACCAGCTCCTCGAAGATCACGCGGTCCACGATCTCGCGCTGCTCCGCGGTCGGTACCAGCACTTCAAGTCCGTGACGCATGGCGAGCCGTTCCTGGTAGAACGGCTCCGCCATCGTGAATCGGGTCCCGAGGAGACCGACGGTGCGGATGCCCGATTCGCGTGCGGCTTCCCCGATCGCGTCTGCAATGTGCAGAAGCGGCACGTCCACGGCTGACTCGATCTCGGGGGCGACCTTGTGCATCGTGTTCGTGCACAAGACGATGAACTCCGCTCCCGCCTGCTCCAGCAGTCTGGCGCGATCGGCCAGGATCCTGCCGATCTCCTCCCAGTCTCCGGCGGAGGCGAGAGCCTCCAGTCGATGAAAATCGACGCTCCACATCACGATCCGAGCCGAATGAAAACCACCGAGTCTCCGTGCAACGTACCGGTTGATCTCCCGGTAGTAGGGGATCGTCGATTCCCAGCTCATCCCGCCGAGCAGCCCGATGGTTCTCATGTCAGCGCTCGATGGGCACGCCGACCAGGTTGCCCCACTCCGTCCAGGATCCGTCGTAATTCCGAACTCGGCGATATCCAAGCAGGTGGGTGAGCACGAACCAGGTGTGGCTGGAGCGTTCTCCAATCCGGCAGTAGGCGATGATCTCGTCGTCCTGAGCCAGTCCGCATTCGTCCCCGTAGATCGACAGAAGCTCATCGGCCGCTCGGAACGTGCCGTCGTCGTTCGCGGCTCTCTTCCAGGGCACGTTGGCGGCGCCGGGAATGTGTCCGCCTCGCAGAGCGCCCTCTTGCGGATAATCCGGCATGTGCAGCATCTCACCGGAGTATTCCTGCGGCGACCGGACATCGATCAATGCTCCGGTCTCCCGGACATGTGCCAGGACATCTTCACGAAACGCCCGGATCGGCGAGTCCACTCGTTCCGGGACCGGATATGCGGTTGGAGCACGATTCGGAACTTCCGTTACCAGCGGTCTTCCCTCGAGCACCCACTTCCGTCGCCCGCCATTCATCAACCGGACATCCGGGTGGCCGAACAGCGTGAACACCCAGAGGGCGTAGGCGGCCCACCAGTTGGAGTTGTCCCCGTAGAACACGACCGTGTGGTCGCGGGTGATCCCCTTCCGCTCCATCAGGGCCGCGAACGCCTCCGCGTCGAGGTAGTCGCGCACCAGCGGATCGTTCAAATCCATGTGCCAGTCGATCTTCACGGCGCCCGGCAGATGCCCGGTGTCGTACAGCAGCACGTCCTCGTCCGATTCCACCAGGACGACGGCAGGATCGTCGAAGTGCTCCTCCACCCACCCGGTCGAGACCAGCATTCCCGGATTCGCGTATGCCTGGTGCGCCAAATTCCCGTCTTGCTCCACAGCCATTTCTTGCCCCTGATTCCCGTTTAGCCCACTCCCGATTGCCGGACGATACCCCGTCTGACACTATAACGTTCGCACACACGCAGATGTTCAACAGAGGATCGTTCACCGTTTCCATGCCGGGAACCGCTATCACGAGAGAGTGCCCGTGACCGTACCGCCGCGCCTGCAGGAGATCGTCGAGCTGTTCGCAGCCGCACCCCGTGAACTGCGTGTGCAGGCGCTGCTCGACTACTCGAATCGTGTTCCGCCGCTTCCGGCTCGCTTCGCGGAGCACCGCGAGCTGCTGGAGCAGGTTCACGAATGTCAGACGCCGTTCTTCCTTGCATCTGAAATTGATGCGGAAGGAGCCGTGCATCTGTGGTTCGACTGCCCACCCGAGGCCCCGACCGTCAGGGGGTTCGCCGGGATCCTGTATGCCGGGCTCGAGGGCGAGAGGGTCGAAGCCGTACTGGACGTACCAGCCGATTTCTATCGGGGGATGGGTCTCTCCGAGGTAGTATCCGTTCTACGACTGAGAGGCATGGGAGCAATCCTCGCCCGGCTGAAGCGTCAAATCTCTGAACAGGAAACGACATGAAACGAGTTCTTCGGTATGTCCTGATCGGCCTGGGTGTCCTCTTCGTCGCGATCCAGTTCATTCCCGTCAAGCGGTCCAACCCGCCCGTGACAGGCTTGGTGGACGCGCCGGAAGACGTAATGACGACTCTGCGGCGGTCCTGCTGGGATTGTCACTCCAACGAGACCGACTGGCCGTGGTACGCCTACGTCGCGCCGATGTCGATGAGGGTCGCCCAGCACGTAGAGATGGGGCGCGAGCACGTGAACTTCACCGAATGGGACAGCTACGACGCTGAGGAGCTGGACGAAGCATACGAGGATATCGCCGAGGAGATCGAGAAGGGTGGAATGCCGCTGAGTGACTACCTGCTGGTGCACCGCGACGCAAAGCTCACAAAGTCCGATCGGGAGCGGCTGGTTTCATGGGCGGAGTCGGCCAGGGAATGACTCATCGCTCCCGGGCGCCCGGTCCGGGCGCCCGGCCTTCCGTCGTGAGGCGCCTGTAGCGTCAGGCCTTGGAGTCAGTCCCGGACCGGCGAGCGTCGAGACTGTAGGGCCCGGCGCCCCACACGGCGAAGAACAGGAACACAAACGAGAACAGCATCGCCGTCCTGCCGCCGTTGTCCCACCACCAGAGGCTTTGGCCCCAGGCATGGATCCAGAAGTACGCCACGGCGAGTAAACCGGACAGCAGAAACGAGGCCGGCTTCGTGAACAGACCGATCACGATCAGCGCGCCGCACACGGTTTCGAGAACGCCGGCGATCCCGAAGCGCGACATGAGCTCCGCGGTGCCCGCGTCTCCAAAACCGCCAAACCAGCCGAACAGCTTCGCGCCGCCGCCCGTGAAGATCGTCACTCCGGCAACGATTCTCAGCGCTGTCCAAGTGAAGTCATGCAGTGGAGTTCGCTCATCCATCGGGACCTCGCATGGTCATGTTCAGTGTTCCACCCTCCGTCGCTTCTCCGGAGCGGTCGGTCGATCCACAGCTACGTGATCGGCCTGCAGCTTGTTCCAGCCGAAGCGTGGGGTACATTGGCTCCCCGTGCACCCCTGGCGCCAGTCGGCGACTACACGGAGTTACGAACGGGAGTATATGAACACACTGTGTCGGACCCGGCTTCCCGCTGCAATGCTGGCGATGGTCGCCGTAGCATGCGTTGCCGGTTGCAGCGTCGAACCGCAGGAGCGAAGGGACGCAGAGATCCGGGCGCGAGAAACTGGCTGGCGGGGAATCGTGCTGGAGAACCCTTCTCCGAAGCCGTCGTTCACCCTCGAAGACGCGAACGGACAGCCATTCGAGTTCCAGGCCGAAACCGACGGCTACACGACGTTCCTGTTCTTCGGCTATACGTCCTGCCCCGACGTCTGCCCGGTGCACATGGCGAGCCTGGCGTCCGTGCGGCGGGATCTCCCGACCGAACTGCAGCGGTCGATGAAGGTCATATTCGTAACCACGGATCCCCAACGTGATACGCCCGAGCGGATTCGCACGTGGCTGGCGAACTTCGACCCGGACTTCATCGGCCTGACCGGAAGCAAGACCGTGGTGGACAGCATCCAGCTGTCGCTCGGACTGCCCCCTTCGATCTACGAGGAACCGGACGAGAACGGGTTCTACATCGTGGGCCACGCGTCGCAGGTCCTGGCGTTTTCCCCGGATGGATCGATTCGAGTGATCTACCCGTTTGGCACGCGCCAGTCCGACTGGATGCACGACATCCCGAAGCTCGCCGCCGCGGCGAACTGATGGGACTCCAGTGGTGGTGTTCCGCCCAGGCAACCCCCTGGAGCTGGTCGTGGCGCCCGTACCCCGGGGTGTGGCTGTTCGTGCTCGCCCTCGCGGTTGCGTTCGTCCTGCTGGCGCGCGGGTCGGGTGACGCGGGTCAGCGCCGCGGCTGGGCGTTCGCCGGGCTGTTCACGCTGTGGCTGGCGCTCGACTGGCCGATCGGGGCGCTCGGAGGGGGCTATCTGTCGTCGGTGCACATGCTGCAGTATCTGCTGATAGCGCTGCTGGCGCCGGCGCTGCTGCTGCTCGGGGTGCCGGACAGCGCGTGGGACAGGCTCGGCAGCTCCCGTGCCCTGCCGGTTCTCAGGCTGATCACCCATCCGCTGGTCACGCTCGCCGTGTTCCAGGTCGTGCTCGTGTGGACGCACCTCCCGGCCGTGGTGGACACACTGATGGCTACGCAGTCCGGGTCCTTCCTGATCGACATTCTGTGGCTGACGGCAGGCATGCTGTTCTGGTGGCCTGTCATCGCTCCCGTGCCTGACCGGGAACGGTTCGGTCCGCCGCTCAAGATGGGCTACCTGTTCCTGGCTACCGTGCTCAACACTCTTCCGTACGCCTTCCTCACGTTTGGAGAGAGGGCGTACTATGGAGTCTTCGAGCTCGCGCCGCCGGTGGGGCAGATTTCGGCAAGGCAGGATCAACAGGTCGCGGGGCTGCTGATGAAGGTAGGCGGAGGAATCATCCTGTGGACGGCGATCACGACCCTGTGGTTCCGCTGGTATGGCCGGGAAGAGGGGGCCGCGGATCCTCCTGCCGCGCCATCGATCCAGACCCGCTGACTCGGCTTCGGGACTTTCGCGCCCAGCCAGGAATCGCGATCGTCGTCGCCCGCGACCGTGTGGACGAAACGGAGAACCGAGACGTGCCCGACACATTCACGATCGTCTTCTACCTGATTGCCGGCAGTGTGCTGCTGTGGTTCGGCGCCGAGACCTTCGTTCGCTGTTCATCCGCCCTGGCCCTGCGCATGGGCCTGACGCCGCTCGTGGTCGGACTGACAGTAGTCGCTATGGGCACGAGTGCCCCGGAGTTCGGTGTGAGCCTGCTGTCTGCGGCCCGGGGACTCGGCGACGTGGCGACCGGAAACGTGGTCGGCTCGAATATCGCCAACATCGGACTCATCCTCGGACTGTCCGCCCTGATCCGCCCGATCAAGACCGAGGCACAGCTGCTGAAGCTGGATCTTCCGATCGTGATCGGGGCTTCGATCCTGGTTGCGCTCCTGTTCCAGGACGGTGTGCTGTCGCGCATCGAAGGAAGCGTGCTGGTGCTCATGCTGATCGGATACCTCACGTTCACGCTGCGGAAGGCTCGTCTGGATGTCGACATATCCGTATCCGGGGTCGGCGAGCAGACTCGCAAGCGACCGCTCCTCGTCGTCCTGGGGTTGGCGCTCGTCGGCATGTCGGTGCTCATGATGGGCAGCTTCGCGTTCGTGAACGGTGCCGAGGACCTGGCGATTCTTCTCGGGGTCAGCCCGGCGATCGTCGGTCTCACCGTCGTCGCGGTGGGCACGAGCCTGCCGGAGATGGCCACGTCACTGCTCGCCGCCTATCGAGGCCAGGGCGACATCGCGGTGGGCAACGTCGTCGGATCGAACCTGTTCAACCTGTTCGCGATTCTGGGGATTACGGCGGCGATCACCCCCGTGGCCCGTGGGGCCGTGGACATGGTCAGCTTCGGAACGATGATCGGCCTGGCCGTGTTGCTCGTACCGGTGATGCGCACGGGATTCAGGATCAATCGGCTGGAAGGAGCCGGGCTGCTGCTGATTTACGGCATCTACTACTATCGGTTGATTCCCTGATGAGGTCTGAGAAGATCCAGTTTGCCGGTTCCGGCGGTGAACTACTCACTGCGCTGCTCGACTTTCCGGATGGGAATCCGGCCGCATGGGTCCTGTTCGCGCATTGCTTCACCTGTTCGAAAGATCTGAAGGCAGTCGTCAACCTGTCACGGGCACTCAACGGCGCGGGTCTCGCGGTCATGCGGTTCGACTTCACGGGGCTGGGAGAGAGCGAGGGAGAATTCGCCGACACGAGCTTCGCGTCGAACGTCGAGGACCTGGTAGCGGCAGCGGACTACCTCGAGTCCGAGCACGATGCGCCGAAGATCCTCGTGGGCCACTCGCTCGGGGGCGCCGCCGTGCTGCAGGCGGCTGCCGAACTGCCGGCGGCCGTCGCCGTGGCCACGATCGGGGCGCCGGCCGACCCGGCGCACGTGACCCATCTGCTGACAGGAGCGATCGATGACATTCGCCGGGATGGCGAGGCCGAGGTGATGCTGGCAGGTCGGAGATTCCGGATCGGAGAGAAGTTCCTCGACGACCTCGAAGAGACGCGTCAGAACGAGCTGATCGGCGCATTGGACCGAGCCTTGATCATCTTCCACAGCCCGGTCGACATGATCGTGGGAATCGAGAATGCGGCCCGGATCTACGCGACGGCGCGGCACCCGAAAAGCTTCATTTCACTCGACCAGGCCGACCACCTCCTCACCGATCCCTCGGACGCGAGCTACGTCGGGGAAGTGCTGGCGGCGTGGGCCCGGAAGTATATCCCGGAATGTCGGGCGAGTACCGACTGATCAGCGTGTAAGCCATGAACGACCTCCCCGATGTGGGCATCGACGCCGCTCGCTTGCGGCCGAAGTTCGATCTCGATCTCCCGCTGCCGGCCGACGAGGCGACTCTCAGGATCCGGCAGGGTCTAGATACGCCGGAGCTGCGCCACAGGACGATGAGCGCCGGTCGACATGCCGAGTTTCATGTCGATGCGTCCGAGAGGAAGGTGTGGTCGCCGCGACTCACGGTGCAGGTCGAGGATGCGCCCGGCGGATCGTCGCTACGCGGTCGGTTCGCGCCCCGTGCCGACGTGTGGACCGGGTTCATGTTCGTCTACTTCCTGGTCGTATTCCTCATGGTGTTCGGTGCGACGCTGGGCTACGTGGAGCAGGTGTCGGACGAGACGCCGTGGGGATACTGGGCAGTCCCCGTTGGTCTGCTTATCCTCACGGGAATCCACGTTGCGAGCTACGTGGGACAGCGCCTCGCGCGCGACCAGATGCGGGAACTGCGCGGACAGCTCGACTCCGTTCTCAGTCGTCAGTTCGAATCGGTGTCCGAATCGGATTCCGATCAGGAATTCCCCCGAGGCTGAATTCTCAGATCGCGGGCCGGGCCTCGTAGCCGGTTTCCTGGACGATCGCCAGGAGCGTTTCCGGGTCCAGGGCCTCGCCCTCGATCGTCGCCCCACCGGGCTCGAGTCTGACCGTGACGGCGGTCACGCCGTCCGCGTCCTCCAGCGCCTTTTGCACCCTCGCCGTGCAATGATCGCAGCTCATTCCGTCGATGGACAATTCGATGCGCGTCATGTCTGCTCCATGCTTCTGGATTTCGGTGCCGAATAACGTCTCCAACTTGTGAATCAACTCGTCCCGCACTGTCCGGAACGACTCCAGGATCTCCTCATCGGACCCGGCCACACCTGCCGGGTCCGGGTGCGGCCAGTGGGCCCGCGCCGCGTCGTGCAACCAAACCGGGCACACCTCTTCCGCGCACAGGGTGATCACGGCATCCACGGGTGGCGTCTCGTCGCGCTCCACTCTGACCGCCACGTCGTCCGTACCCTCCGACCGGTGGCCGGAAGCGTCGATCCCGATCTCGGCCAGCGCCTGAATCGCGAATGGATTTACCCGGGATGGCTCCGAACCAGCCGACGAGACGCGCACGCCTGCAGGTGCAAGGCGCCGGGCGATTCCCTCGGCCATCTGGCTGCGGGCCGAATTGGCGACGCAAAGGAACAGCAGGTGCTTCGGCTCGAGCGCCCGGATCAGACGCGATTCGATGAGCCAGTCCGCGGGGACACCCTCGCCATCGTCGTAGCGCCGGCAGGCGAACGCCGCGGGCCCGGCCGCCGGACCTTCGATGTCCTCCCCGTCGATCCGGATCGTCGGAGAGCCGGGAAAGTCGAGCCGAACGGCCTCGGCTGCGTCCTCGACGACCGTCCGCTGGATCTCCACTTCCGGTGCCAGCCGACTCACTGCGTCTCGCACCAGCGCTGTCGCTTCCTCGGCGTGCGGGCAGTCTGGCGTCACCAGGACCTCGATCCTCGGTTGCATCAGTCCGTCTCCTCCGTGCGGATGCTACCGGGCACCGCGCAGTTGGCGATCTCGACCAGGCGGGCATGTTCGTCCGGGAAGAACTTCTCACGCCAGCGCAGTGCCACCCCCACCAGGCCGATCAGGACCGGGACTTCCACCAGCGGCCCGATCACCGCCGCGAACGCGGCTCCGTGCGACATGCCGAACGTGGCGATCGCCACAGCAATCGCCAGCTCGAAGTTGTTGGAAGCGGCAGTGAAAGAGAGGGTTGTCGTCTGCGGGTAATCGGCCCCGGCGCGACGGCTCATGAAGAAGGTCAGGGTGAACATCAGGACGAAGTAGATGAGCAGCGGCACCGCGACCCGGAACACTGAGAACGGTTGCCGGATGATCGCCTCACCCTGGACGGAGAACATCACGACGATGGTGAACAGCAGGGCGATGAGCGTGATTGGGCTGATGCGCGGAATGAACACCTGATCGTACCACTCGGCGCCGCGAGCCCGACGGAGTACGAACCTCGTCAACATGCCCGCGAGAAACGGGATCCCGAGATAGATGAACACGCTCTGCGCTATCTCCCCCATCGACACGTCCACGATCGCGCCTTCGAGGCCCAGCCAGCGGGGCAGAACGGTAACGAAGATCCAGGCGTACAGGCTGTAGAACAGCACCTGGAAGATGCTGTTGAACGCGACCAGGCCGGCGGCGTATTCGGCGTCTCCCCGTGCCAGGTCGTTCCACACGATTACCATCGCGATGCAACGTGCGAGGCCGATCAGGATCAGGCCGACCATGTACTCCGGCTGGTCGCGGAGAAACAGCACGGCGAGTCCGAACATCAGGATCGGGCCGATCACCCAGTTCTGAACGAGCGAGAGGCCGAGAATCTTACGGTTCCGGAATACGTCCCCGAGCTCTTCGTAACGGACCTTGGCGAGCGGCGGGTACATCATCAGGATCAGCCCGAGCGCGATCGGGACAGATGTCGTACCGATCTGCGTCGCGCTG
Source organism: uncultured Gemmatimonadota bacterium (assembly GCA_942490755.1). Classification (GTDB taxonomy): domain Bacteria; phylum Gemmatimonadota; class Gemmatimonadetes; order Palauibacterales; family Palauibacteraceae; genus Carthagonibacter. The sequence continues at coordinate 17,836 of CALNYN010000040.1, read as the reverse complement.
TTCAGGGCCTCCACGCCGGCGGGCCAGGCGAATCCGATGAGAACACCCAGCGCCATGGCGAGGAAGATCCACAACGTGAGCCAGCGATCGAGGAACGAAAGGTTCCGGGCGACCCCGCCTTGTTTCTTCATCCGGTACCCTCTTGGCTGCTGAAACTGCTCCCGGGCTTGCATATGACCTAACTGTGTCCGCCGACACCGGATTCTGCAAGCAGGCTTGAGACCTGTTCCGAGGCGGGTTCGTTGCCACATCTCTTGCCCGGCGTCAGTTTCGTGGGCACAACCACTCACTGGGGATCTGCAATGGTAAGCGTCAGAATCGCCGTCATCTGCGCCGGAGTCATTTCAGTGCTGATTCCGAGGGGAGCGTCCGCCCAGGCGATTCCCCGCGACGAGTACCTCACGTATGTGCCACTCGAGGTTCCGACGGCTTTTCGTCAGACGTCGGCGAGCGCATTGCTGCACCTCTACGGTGATCGAGACGCTCCCGATTATCTCGACGCGGACGCTGACGGAATCGATGACCGCCGAGAAGAGGTCCTGCAGTCGCTCGCAGTCCGCTTCGCCCCGCTTCTTGTGATGAACTCGACCGCCGTCCCGATGGATCTACGGCGGGTGACGGCTGAAGAGGGAGCGTTTCCCCTCACTGTAGATACCTGGACACTCGACACTCCGGCCGGTCGGCTCACGCATACGGAGAAGTTCGACGTGTTTTCCGCCGTCGAGGACCCATGCACCGATTCGGAACTCGATGCTGGTTCCAGGAAGGCCGATTGCCGACTGCGCTGGCTGCTGGAGGAATACGACGTCGACTCACCGACCAGCGCCTCGGAACGCACTACGGCCCGGGAGCCTGGAGGGAGGTCTCTCCAGGTGCTGTGGGTCGACTACCCCGGCCGCTCGGAGTCCGAATGGAACGATATTTATGTTGACAAGGTGAGCGGAAAACTTCCCCGGCGGTTCCAGGACCGGGTGATGACCTACGTCCACCCGTTCATCCACCAGTCGGGCTCGTTTCCGGACTCGGCCGGATTCGAGCTCGTGCTGCAGTACTGGTTCTTCTACCCGTGGAACGACGGCGGCAACAACCATCTGGGCGACTGGGAACACATCAACGTGGTCGTCTCTCCTCTCGAGTCCGTAACGAGACCGCAGTCCGAATACGAGATCCTCGAGATGCTGAGCGGGGACGTGGGGCGCCCTTCGAACGGTGTCGGGCAACTCGTAATCCGGAGGATCGAGTACTACTTCCACAGCAAGGTCTGGACGCTCGACTTCTCCACACCCAACGCCTACGCCCCTAGAGCCATCTGGGAAGAAGAAGTGTCGCGGGCCGTACAGGAGCGCGGCGATGAAGACTGGTTCTGGAACGTTATTCGAAACAGGGCCTGGGCGGATGAGGCGGAGACCCGTGTGAACACCCACCCGATCGCCTGGATCGGAGCTGACAACAAAGGCCTTGATCAGCTTCTTTCCGCACCGGGCGGTACGAACCGGGACTCGCATGGCACGTACCTCATGCCCGGTCTCTACAAGGACATCGGCCCCGCCGGCGCCACCGAGAACGTCCCGGAACACTTCGACCACAGGGAATACTGGTCCGCTTTGAATCAGGATCGAGCCCGGTGGACCGACCGCTGGGAACGCGGTGGGGTGGTGGACCTCGCAGAGGCGGATCGGATCGAAGTGATCCCGGATGTGGAACGGATCGCACCGCTCGCGGCGACAGGGCCCGAGGTCAGGGCCAGCTGGGCCTGGCTGCTTCTGCCCATCCGGTTCGGATATCCGGCCGTCGAGTCACCCTTCGCGGGAGTCGTTTCCCATGCGGAGACGGGCAACCTCGCGGTATTCGGCCCTTCGTTCAGCGCCGGCTGGAACCGGTCGGGTCAATCGGAAGGATTCGCGACCTACGATCCCAACAAGGTGCCGAGGCTGCTTCCCCTGGCCTGGCAGGACAACTTCATCAATTCCTGGGGATGGCTCAATCTCACGGCGCCGACGATCGCCATGTTTCCCCCGATTGACTTCCTGTGGAGAATCGTCGCCGCTCCATTTCGTGCGCTCACTCAGGACCAGGATCCCACGTTCTATCCGGTCGAACGGCTCCCCCTGCGGTACGTTGGCCTGGAGGTCGGGTACTCGCACATGAACTACCCGGTCGACGATTACGGTGAACTGCTCGGGAACAAGGACCAGTTCGTCGAGTTGCTGGTGCAGATGTTGACGTACCCTGAGGCCAACGGCGGAGAGCCCGAGGCACCGACGACTGTGACGGAAATCGTGGAACCGGGTCAGTCCGCCTTCTTCCTCGTGTCGCTGTATATCGGCGATCACTTCGTTACCGAGAACTCGCTCCGGCACAGCCGATCCGACATCGGGCTGACGGCGACGTACGCGGACCTGCCACCACTCGACTTCCGGGGCGATCTGAACTTCTGGGAATACGCCGGGTCCTTTCGTTATGATCTGACTTCGGGCGCCTTCCGGGTGTTTCCGAAGGCTGGCTACGGGCTGAGCTGGTATCGCATCGAAGACCTGGCGGCGAATGGCGAGTTGTTCGAAAATCCGGACTCCGAGTGGATTCGCAAGCCGGGTTTCTTCGAGAACCTGCTGCCGAACACATGGAATGTGGGGGCGGGTTTCGAATGGATCGTAATCCGGAACCATGCCACCCCGCCGAAGGGGATCGACTTCTCGCTCCGCGCTGATTTCACCTGGTACACGAACAGGCTGGGACTCGAGTTGGAAGACATACCGCTCGAACTTCTGGTCGCGTTGGGCTACAGAGCGGAGGATCTGCCCCGCAACCGGTGGGTATGGCGGAACGAGTTTCGGATCGGTGGCACCATCAGCTTCTGAGGCAGGGACACAACCGTGAACCGCAGATCGACTCGAATGCCGCGAAGAATTCCCGTAGCCGCGCTCTTGCTGTCGCTAAGCGGCTGCGCGATGAACCCCGCGACCGGCGAAAGCATGCTGTCGATGGTCAGCGAGGGACAGGAAGTCCAGATGGGCCAGCAGTACATGGCCGAAGTCGAACGAGAGCAGGGTCTGTACGACAACCCGGCCCTGGGGGCGTATGTCGACAGCGTGGGGCAGGCGCTCGCCGCCGTGTCCGAGCGTCCCGAGATTCCGTGGTCGTTCAAGGTGGTGGACGATCCGGTGGTCAACGCGTTCGCGCTTCCCGGCGGGCCGATCTACGTCGCTCGCGGCCTCCTCGCGCACTTCAACTCCGAGGCCGAGATGGCATCTGTGCTCGGTCACGAGATCGGCCACATCACGGCGCGACACATCGTCGAGCAGATGAGTCGGCAGCAGTTAGCCCAATTCGGACTCATTGCCAGCCTGATCGCCGTGCCTGATCTGATGCCGTTCTCGCAAGGCATCTCCGGGGCGCTCGGCGTCGTGTTTCTCAAGTTTGGACGGGACGACGAGTCGCAGTCAGACGAGCTGGGATTCAGATACATGACGGCGCTAGGATACGATCCGCAGGGAGCCGTGGACATGTTCGAGATCCTCGACCGACAGAGTACTAAGGCCGAGGGGACGATTCCCGAATGGCAATCGACACACCCGAATCCGGGGAATCGCGTCGCGGACGCCGAAGCACGCCTGGCGAATCGTACGCCGGCCGACACGATCGTCAGGCGAGACGAATTCCTGAGACGCATAGACGGCCTTGTGTGGGGCGAGGATCCCAGGCAGGGATACTTCATCGGTCAGCGCTTCGTCCATCCGGAGCTCGCATTCGAGTTCACCCTTCCGGGCGGCTGGAACAAGCGGAATTCCAAGACAGCGGTGCTCGCTGGGAGCCCGGAGCAGGACGCGATGATTCAGCTGACTGCCGGGAGCGGTACGCCCGAGCAGGCGGCGAACCAGTTCCTGTCGGCTGAAGGGATCAAGCAAACCGGAATCAATCGGCGGACGGTGAACGGACTTCCAGCCGTGCTGGCCACGTTCTCGACCCTGACCCGCCGTCAGGCGGTCATCGAAGGGATCGCGATGTTCATCGAGCACGGAGGCCTGACCTACGCTCTGCTGGGTTACGCGCCGTCATCGCAGGTGGGGCGATATTCGGCGGCAATTGAGCGCACGTTCGAGAGCTTCGCCCCGGTGACTGACCAGGCCCTGCTCACGGTGGTCCCGAAGCGGATCGAGGTAGTGAGTGTGTCGAAAGGGATGACGGCTGACGAGTTCATCACGCAGTACCCGTCGACGGAGGAGTCCGAAGCCGTGCTCGATCTCAACGGGCTGCTGCCCGGGGACACGATTCCGGCCGGGACTTTGCTCAAGCGGATTACCGGGACTGGAGGCCCGGCCGGCAGTTGACTGGCCGAATCGGAGCTCCTGTGGTGCTCGTCACACCGTTGTGGCGCGCATCCTGCACTCCCGCACGAGTGCCTGAACTTGGACTGGGGCCCGGAGATCGCCGGCGGCCCCACGAAAACGGCCGGATCCGGGGGAAATCGCGTATTCACCCATGTGGGGTGGGGCGAAGCCGGAGTCCGCGCACTGAAGGAGGGACCCTTGCATTACGCCACGAAGACCAGCGCGGCGCTCGCTGTCGCGCTCCTTCTCGCGATCCCCGGAACGGGGAACGCTCAGGTGGATGGGACGTTCTCTGTCGAAGCGCGCGGCGGAATGGCGATTCCGGTAGGGACGATGGACGACCTGACCGATTGGAGTGGTACTGCCGGCGGTACGCTGGCGTGGCATTTCAACCCCTACTGGGCGCTCCGCGGCGACGTCGACTGGATGCACCTGCGGGCCGGGGAGAACGATCTCGCGTTCAACGGTGTTGCCTCACCTCCCATGGACCTGCTGTACTTCGGGGGTGGAATCGAGGTCAACTTCGCAAAGCCGAAATACCAGGACGTTCCGCTCACGTTCATCGCGAACCTGGGCGCTGGCGTGACCCAGATGTCGGTGGACAGCGGCTGGCTCCCGAGCCATCCGGCGTCGAGTTTCGACGGATCCTACCTCACGTTCAAGGGGGGCGGCCAGGTCGGCTGGCAGTTCTCACCTTTGATCAACGCCTTCGTGTCGGTACAGGGCTACATGATCCTGGTGGACGAGGAGGACACGAGAGTGTTCGAGGATCAGTTCGCCGGAATCGACTCGTTCCAGACGGCCTTCGTGATACCAGTCACGGCGGGAATGCGCCTCACGTTCTGACGTCGGTGCACCCAACGATCTCTCCAGTCGCGGCGGCTTCGGTTTGACGGAGCCGCCGCGACTCGTTCCGTCCAGGACTCTGCTCGTCGCGCTCGCGCATCCGGATGACGAAGTAGGGATGGTCGCCGCGATGGCCAGCCAGGTGGCGCGCGGGGACAGGGTCGTCCTCATGTGGCTGACTCGCGGGGAGGCAACGGACGCTTACGGAAATCTTCCGATCGAAGAAGTCGCGGCCCGCCGGGATATACTGGCCGCTCGCGTCGGGACGCTGCTCGGGATCGAGACCCTGTTTCTCAAGTTTCCCGATACGGCGGTACAGGCGGGGCATGAATCCGCATCGCGAGTGGCGCGAATCCTCGCCGATATCCGTCCTGACGGTATTCTCACCTGGGGAGATGCCTGGGTGCGAGGCATGCGGCATCCGGATCACCAGGCGACCGGTCGAATCGTGCGGGACGCGATCACGCTGGCCCGGATCCGTCGCGCCGTCGAACCGATTGAACCTCACAGGGCAGCGGCACCCGTGTTCACCTACCGCGGCCTCCATTCGACGCTTCCGGCCGTGGCGATCGATGCCGAGCCATGGCTGGACCAGATCTTCGCGGTGGCTGACATCTATCACGAGGAACTCCAGTTCCCGGATCGCCGGTGGCTCGAGAGCCGACTTCGGGCGATCGGTGCACGTTGGGGCCTGGAGTGGGCTGAGGAGTTCGACGCCTGGGAGACAGAAGGCGGCCTCGTCGATTCGCTGCTTCCGGCCCGGCAGGCCGGACTCGACCCGCACCCCGAACGCATGGAGTCGGACTCCCCCCCCGCCGACTGAGGATGCAGAGCTTCTGGTGCGATCCACGCATCGGTCCTAGGATCAGGCAATGCACGTCTTCACATCTGGCCCGGGCAGCTGTTCCGGGCGCGGCCGTGGAGACGCCCGAGGCTTGGATCTCAAGAGGAGTTCAGTTCCATGAATCCGGTGATACGTACGATTTCGATTCCCGCGGCGATGCTCGTTGCGATTTCTCTCGTCGCCAGCCCGGCCGTTGCCCAGGAGAGCGGTGAGTCCGATGGGGACATGGGCGGGAAGCACCAGATGCACGGTCAGGCCGAAGATGGGATGCAGGGAATGGGCGGCGGAATGCTGGGCGGCGTATCGGCGCAGGAAAAGGAGGCGCTGCTCAAGGGAGCCGGTCTCGGCGCCGGGATGATTGCCATGATGAACGGGTATCCCGGCCCGAAGCACGTGCTCGAGATGGGAGATGAACTCGAGCTCACGGCCGCGCAGCGCGAGTCGATCGGAACGATCTACGGCAAAGTCAAGGCGGAGTCCGTCAAGTACGGGACTGAGCTCGTCGAAAAGGACGAAGAACTGGCCGCACTGTTCACGTCCGGTTCGGTGAGTACGGACAAGGTCGAGAAGCTGTCCCGCGACATCGGTGAGCTGCAGGGCAGGGTGCGCGCGGCGCACCTCAACGCTCACGTCGAGACTTTCGAAGCACTTACTCCGGCCCAGCGCGAGACGCTCTCGTCGATGCAGGGGATGCACCAGATGCACCAGGGATCGGGCGAGGGAATGCAGATGCGATCCAGGCAGGGCCAGAGCTCCGACACCTGATTCCAGTCGCCGATACGATTGCTCAGGCGGCCTCGGACTCCCGTTCCGGGGCCGTCTGGCGCAGGGCTGCGACGATCGCTGTCGAATCCAGCCGGTCGAGGTCGAAGACGAGGCCTTCGTCCGGATCCCGTCTTTCCAGCCAGGCCGTGACGATCAGGCTGGGTGTCAGTTCCGCCGGGGCGAATACACTCTCCGCTCGCAGTTCCTCGATTCGAACTTCGTAGCACACTCGCTCCACGCACTCCTGCCAGCTTCCGCCGTTCCAGTGGACCCGCTGTCTCTGGAGCACGCGGCCCCGGGCCATCGGAAGCAGGATTCCGGTTCCCGGTTCTGCACCGGGCAACACGATGAGCCATGAGCGCTCCACCTGCGGGCGCTCGAGAACCGTCCGGTAGTCCTCGATCTCGTACAGCCACATCAACCGCTGCTCCCAGCCGGTCGCATCCTGCACGGAGCCCGCCGCGAGCGCCCTGTCCCGTAGCGCCTGACAGCGGAGGATCACGGTTCCCGCTGCCTCACGATCTCTGAGGATACGCACGGCGGCGCGGACCTGCTCCCGGTACGAATCGAGCCCGACGAGGCCCACGCAAGGCGCCGTGCACAGGTCGATGCCGTGCTGCAGACAGGGAGAAACTGAGGCGTCGGGACGGATCTGACCTGAACAGCTGCGCAGCCGGAATACCTTTTCTGCCAGTCGGGCGGCCTCCGAGGGTATGCGGCGACCCCGGAATGGGCCGAGATACTGGGCTCGCGGCTTCCGCCTGGACTTGACGATGCGCAGCCGGGGAAACGGGTCACCCCAGTCAATCTCGATGTACCAGCCGCGAGATCGGTTCTTGAGCGCCCGATTGAATGCCGGACGATGGCGCTCGATTCGTTCGGCCTCCTCCAGCAATGCTTCGAGATCTGTACCGGTTCGAAGTATCGTCACGGCTCGTGCGAGCCGGACCATCATTGCCATGCGTTCGTCGGCGGGCCCCCCGCCGTAGAAGTACCCCCTCACGCGTCGCTTCAGATTCACGCTCTTTCCCACGTAGATCGGCGTGCCGAGCGCATCCTCGAACTGGTACACGCCCGGTCGGGCCGGCAGGTCCGCCGGGATCCAGGTGGGAACGGGACTCGATCGTGCCATGCGAGATCCGGGTTGATGCTTTCGGTGTTCGTTCGGGCGTCAACACGGTACGCACGTTTCGGCTCCCGTCGCAAGCTCCAGCAGCCTGCGGGATTCCCGGTACTGATCACGGGTTCGTATCTTGACCGCTGACCACCGATCCGGAGGAACCGTGAGTGTGAGTGCATCGTCGCCGAATCCACGCCGAAGCCGGTCGGCCCGACCCACCTGTGGAGCAGTTCGATTCGTGGTCCTGATTTCGTGGATCGCTTTCGGTGCGTGCGCTTCCACCGATCCGAGGCCGATCGATTCCCACGACCCGACCTCGACAATCGGACTGTCAGCGATCGAGGCGAAAATCGCCGCGGAGGTGGACCAACTTACACCTGCCGCGGTGAGGTTTCTGGAGCAGGTGGTCAACGTGAACAGCGGGACGATGAATCACGCCGGCGTTCGCGAGGTCGGCGAGATGTTCCAGTTGGAGTTCGATGCGCTGGGTATGCACACGACCTGGATTCCGATGCCGGAAGAGGTCAACCGCGCCGGCCACCTGTTCGCCGAGACAGCCGGCGGGGCCGGGGCGACGGTGTTGCTGATCGGACACCTGGACACCGTCTACGAGATCGACAGTCCGTTCCAGCGATACGAGGATCTCGGGGGAGGCTCCGCGAGAGGCCCCGGCGTGTCGGACATGAAGGGCGGCGATGTCGTGATACTGCTGGCTCTGCAGGCGTTGCACGCCGCCGGTGAGCTGGACGATCTCAACGTGATCGTGGCGCTGCTCGGAGATGAGGAGGAGACAGGGGACCCTCTGACCATCAGCCGACAGCACCTGGTGGAGGCGTCGCGCCGCAGCGATGCCGCACTCGGGTTCGAGGGTGGCGTGGGCGGTTTGCAGTCGGCGACCGTGGCGCGTCGCGGGTTCACCGACTGGCGACTCGAGGTGAAAGGAACCCGGGGGCACTCGTCGGTGATCTTCAGTGACAGGTACGGAGCAGGGGCGGCGTTCGAAGCCGCCCGAATCCTCAGCGCGTTCTACGACCAGCTTCGCGGAGAGGAGAACCTGACGTTCGGGGCAGGCATACTCGTGGGGGGAACGACCGTCGAATTTGACGCTGAAACTGATCGTGGTACCGCGTTCGGAAAGACGAACGTGATTCCGCAGACCGTGATCGTCGCGGGTGATCTTCGGACTCTCACGCAGGATCAGCTCGAACGGGCAATGAACGGCATGCGGGCGATCGTGTCGGGCAATCTTCCCCGGACCGAAGCCGAGATCTTCTTTCGCGAATCATATCCGCCGATGGCTCCGACCGCGGAGAATCTCGAACTCCTGGCCAGACTCGACCAGGTGAGCCGTGACCTGTTGATGGGGCCGATAGAAGCCGTCGATCCGGGGATGCGCGGTGCCGCTGACATCTCGTTCGCCGCCCAGTATACGGCGGCGCTCGGGGGGCTCGGCGTCGTGGGCCGGGGGGCACACACGCCTGACGAGTCAGTCGATCTGCACTCGATTCCGGTGATGGCCAAGCGGGCGGCGCTGCTCGTGCGGCGCCTCGGCACTCCCGCCGGCGACTGAGCCGGGCGGTTCGGGCCGCTTCAGGGCGAGGTTCCCTCCCGGAGCGCGAACACCAGTATTCGCTGAACGTCGAGCTCGTCGCGGTCCAGGACCGCAGCGCGTCCCTGGCCGTAGAACACCATCGGGAAGACGTCAGGGTGACGGATTTCGCCCAGCAGCGTTCCGTCCCTTTCGTACAGGTCGATTCGCTCCGTTTCGCCGGGCAGGGCACCGGAAACACCCACCCACAGCCGGTCCTGTCCGTCCACGGCCAGGCCTGTGATGCGTGGAATCCTGTCGTCGAACGTCATCTTCTCGATGCGTTCCTCAGTCGACTGGCGAACGAACGGGGACGTCGATTCCTCCGACTGTTCCCGCGCCTCGTCGCGGGCTCGTTGCCGGTCTGCCTCGGTGGTCAGGCGGGCCGGCGGCTCACGCCGGACGCGCAGTCGCTCCGACCCATCGGCGGTGAGAAACGACAGCTCGTATTCGGCCTCCTCCGCGATCACGAAGCTGCCGTCAGAAAACCGCTCCCAGTGAAACCCGGGGCTGAACGTCCGCTGTGTCAACATGACCGCAATCTGATTTCCGGAGGTCAGTTCGACCCGATCGAACTTCGGGGGAGGGGAAGTCCATATCGTGTCGGCGATCTCGCCGTCGCGCAGCAGGTGGATCAGCCGTCGCGGTGGGTACTCGACCTCCTCCCCCGGGCTGAACGAGAAGATCATCGCGACGCCGTAGACCCCGCCGGATCCAACGGCCAGCTCACCCCCCAATCCGGACGACTCCTCGGAGAGGGAAATCTCGGCCGGCGCGCCTTCCGTGCCGAACGAAAACAGGCTCACCCGGCGATTGCCCCGATCGACGACCCAGAGGCTGTCGCCGGGTCCGACCGCGAGGCCCGAGGGTGCCGTAAACTCTCCCGGGCCGCCTCCCTCGCGTCCCCACACGCCGAACGGCTGGCCGACCGGGTCGTAGCCGAGGACCCGCATGCCGGCTCCATCCAGTACGAACAGCCGGCTCTCGGCATCGCCGTCGACGCCACCCGGCGAAACCTGGTCGAACTGATAATCGCTGCCTTCCTGCTCGAATCCGCCAACGACCATCAGAGTGTCGAAGCTCCAGGCCAGCTCCCGGGCCGAAGCCTCGGGCCAGGTTAGGCGGGGAATTCCATCCACGGAGTCGGCGACAGCTGCCGGCGCCGTCGGGGGAGCCACTTCGTCACCGCAGCCACTCAGCGCGAGTGTTGCCACGGCAGCGCCGACGATCGGGAGAGGCCGGCGGAACTGGAGGCCGCTGAACAGGCGCACGGGAAGGTCCTTTAGAAGGGAATCCAGTAATTCATCTTGATCGCGAGCGCGTTGTGTCCCGGGGCCCTGATCCCACCGAACATGTCTCCGAACCGGACAGCCGATCCCGGGTCCCGACTGTCGGACAGGTTTCGCTGCCAGACCACGAACAAAGTACTGCCGGGCCGCAATTCCCACCTGAGCACGAGATTCGAGCGGAAGGAGACCGCGTTGAAATCGGCGTCCGGAAGCTCGAACGTCTGCCCGCCATCGGTAACGACGTAGGAGCGGGAATCCGTTTCCGGTTCGTACACTTCCTCGATCGTCGTGCCGTCGGCGCCGTATTCCCTCAGATCGAAGCTCCGTGCTTCCGGGAGTTCACCGAAGCGGGAAAACGTGCCGCTTGCCGCAAATGGTTCGGCCCACAGCTCGAGGCTCATGTCCGGCGTGAAGCTGTAGTTCACCCGCAGCTCTGCAGAAACCTCGCTCTGTTGAATCGTCGCGAACATGTAGCGGTTTCCATATGTCCTGTCATTGTCGCGTTCGATCGTACCGTAGTACTGGCGCTGGTTCACATAGCGTGACACCCCGGGCGCGACGGACAGCCTGAGCCGATCGTTCGGTTGGAATCGCAGTTCCACCCCCACGGCCCAGTCGTCCCCGTAGGATTGATTGCCCCAGAATCCCTCCAGTGTCCACGATGTTTGCGACGAAAAATTGTTGGCCACATAGCCGCTGGCCGAGCCGAATGAGCCACGGCCCATCAACGGCCCGCCACGCGTCAGGCCATCCGACTGAACGTCGGGGAAGTAGTTCAGGTTCAGACCGGCACGCCAGTAATTGTTGAATGTGCCGCGAATGTTCGTTCCAATGCGCGTGTCCTTGCGCGTCCCGCCGAAATTCCAGCCCATTCCACCGTTCGCGCCGATCGACCAGCTACGGAACGTCGATCCGGGCTCTGTCTGGCGATAGGTGACGTTGGCCCACGACTGGATATCGTCCGCCCGTCGAACGAGTCCCACGTCATTGAGCTCCCACTCGGGAGAATCGGCCCAAACGCCGCCCGACCACAGCAACGACCCTTCAAGCTTTGCGACCTGGATGGACCCGGATCCTCCGGTCATGGATGTCCGGGTTCCGTCGAATGACACATGATCCTGGTCCGGTCTCTGGAACAGATGTGCGTTCGATGTCTGGATCCGCGTGATGGCCTCCGGAGAGCCGGTGATGTAGCTCAGGCCCATGTGCCCGTTGATCTCGTAGGCTCCACCACCGAGCCGGAGCAGGAAATCTCCGCCGCCACTGAACGCTTGTCGATTCAAGATGAGGCGCGTCGGATCGGCGACACCCTCGAAGTTCCGCGCGACAGCAGTCGCCGTGAGTCCGAAGGTGGACGCCGACGGACCGACTTCCTGCTGCAGGCGAACTACGCCGAAACCGGTCATCGGCTCGACCGAGGTCTCACCGTAGTGGTCGTTCGCCACGTCATACGTCGCTGCCTGCTCACGCGAGGTCAGCGCGCCGAGGGCTCCAACCGACAGCCCTGAACTGAGCCGGCCCGTGAGCTTTCCGGCGCCGAGGATTGTCGATACACGCGGGATGTCTGAATATTCCGCGTCGGGGTAGCCGTGGGGAGGGGCTCCGATTCGCCGCGAATAATAGTAGTTCGGCCCCTGCCTCCCATTCCCTGAGAGGATCTGGCTTCCTTCAGTGAAGAACGGCCGGCGTTCATCGAATACCGTCTCGAAGCCACTCAGGTTGACGACCGCGGGGTCTCCATCGACCTGCCCGAAGTCGGGATTGATCGTGGCATCGAGGGTGAGATTCGACCCGACCCCCATCTTGAGATCCGCACCGACACGGGCGCGCGTTTCGCTTCGGGTGGCGAACGGATCGCTGCCCGATACCAGCTCCGGGCTCGTGAACACCGCTTCGGTCGCCACGTATGGTGAAACTTCCCGGCGCTGGCCGCTCGAAACGCCATCCAGTCCGCGAAGCTCGCCGAACCGCGATGACCAGCCGGACTCTTCCCTCGGTACCGCGACCCAGTAGATATCCTCGTTGTTGGCCGGGATCCATCGGTTCACGTTGATGCCCCACACCTGCTCATCCCGCTCGTTGAACCGGAGCTGCGAGAACGGGATGCGCATCTCGGCTGTCCAGCCGAGGGAGTCGATCCTCGTTTCTGCCTTCCACACCGGATTGAACGTGTAGTCCCGCCGATGCTCTGAATCACCTGGATTGTGCCAGTCGAGCCGGACTCCGGCCGCGGTCACGGCGAACGCGTAGGCGGTCCTGAGGTCGCGGTACGTATCGAGCGACACGATGAGCTTGTCCGACCTGCTGCTTCCATCGTCCCGGCGGGAGAGCGCCGCGAGGATCGTGGACGGGTCGCTGGCGTGCATCCGGGCACCGACGTAGAGGTTTCCTTCGTCGAACACGAAAGCGATCTCCGTACGCTCTGTCGGCTCGGCGCCTTCGACCGGCTCCTTCTGTCGGAAATCAGAGAACCACTGTGCGGTGCGCCACGCTTCGTCGTCGAGGACGCCGTCGATCCGGAGATCGGCGCCTTCCACGGGGACAGCAAATACCAGTTTCGGCGATGCAACGGCGTCCGGGTCCACAAGTCCGCCGTCTGGACCGACGAGCCCCCCGCCGTCAGCCGCGGTCAACTCCTGCGCAACCAGAGGTCCGGGAGACAGGATCGGTATGCAGAAAACCGCCGCTGGCAGCACGGCGAATATCGCGCGATTGAGTCGTGCTCTCCCCGTCCACCCCATCGTCCCCACCCCCGATATCCCCGCCGAACAGACCCATCCGTGCGACCGGCCGCAGGCGCGTCCGATTGCATGGGCATTCAGGATATAAGACACCCCGTGGGCGCAGAGCGTTTACAGCCAGGCTCAGGAATCTTCTTCAGACTCCGTCTGTTCCAGCACGATCTGGCGGGGTTCCCATTGGCGGATCATCGAGAGGAATGCGTCGACGTACTCCGGGTCGAGCTCGACTCCGGCTTTGGTCCGCATGTACTCCACGGTCCGGTCGTGTGGCCACGGCGGCCGGAACGGTCGTCGAGTGCGGAGTGCATCGTAGATGTCGCACACCTGGATCAGTCTGCTTACCTGGTGCGGCTGTCGCGGATAGGTCATGGCGGGATATCCCTCACCCTGCCAGGTCAGATGATGCTCGTAGGCGACGATCGATGCGAGTTCCATCCTTCCGCTAGAAGTCAGGAGGATCCGCGCCCCCTCTGTCGTATGAGTCTGGATCAGCGTCCACTCGTTGGGCGTGAGCTTGCCCGGTTTGTTCAGGACTTCGAGCGGGATGCGGGTCTTGCCGACGTCATGCAGCAAAGCGGCCTCGCCGATTGCCCGGACGTCCACGGACGCGAAGTTGAGGTATTCCGCCAGGCCCATCGATAGCATCGACACATTGATCGAGTGCGTCGTGGTGTACTGGTCGACCTGTTTCAGGTGGACCAGCGGGACTACGACATCCCGTTCTGAGTGCATGGCGAGAGACAGGAGCTTCACGACCGCGACGGCTTCACTCACCGGAACTTCCCCGGAGCGTATGACCTCGCTGTGAAGCCAGCCGATCGTGTCCGCCTCCTCCCGCAGGTTCATCTTCATCGTCGCGGTCGGGATGTCGTCTGCCTCGTCGTCCGTCAGGCCCTCGACTCCCACCTCTCCGTACCGGATACTCGTCTGTCCCGTTACCTCCTGGATCGAGGCGCCCGAGTCTTCGAGGCTCATTCGAGCATGCACTTCGTCCAGGAACGCTTCCAGATCGGACTGGCTTGTGCCCGGCGTGATCTCGAGCCGCTCCACCCCGGCGGCGGCCAGCTTCATGGACCACTCCCATTGGCGCAGCTCCGTCAGAACGGAGTTCTCGTATACCACATCCCCATCAAGGAAATTGAATACCGGAAACGCGTTTTCGCGGAGCAGCATCGTCATGTCCTCGATCACCTGCTGCATCGCCCGGTCACGGGATGGGTGCCCCGGACCATACAGGGACATCGCTGACAGTCGCTTGCCCAGTGAAGTCAGGAAGGCGGCGGAGCTGGTCATTTGGCCGCCTTGCGCACTTCATCGTCACCGGCGGAAATCGCAAGTGACAGGAGAGGTTGAACTTCAGGATCCTCGGACCACTCCGACCTGAGGATTCGTAGTGCTGCACAGGTCTCCGGTGTCGCCTCCGGCGGCACGGATCGCATGAATCGGCGCCGCGGAGCTGCTATCTCCAGCAATGCGCTTCGCGCGCGGTCGGTTCGAAACCGGCCCAGGGCGCGGATCGCAGGCAGTCTGAATTCAGCCTCGCCAGTGCTGTCGAGGGCGAACTCGAGCAAGCGCGTTTCCGTCGATGGCGGCGCCCCGTATTCCGCGGCGGCAACCCCGAGAGCGACGATTCGTCCCACCGAATCCCCAAGGGCAATGGCGACGGACGCGTCACGCTCATCCGGTACGCGAAGGCTGAGTTTCAGGGCTTCGTAACGCACCTGTGGATTCTCATGCTCACGCATCGGGATGGGACTGAATCCGTCGGGCAGTCCCTCAAACACGCTCAGCAGGGCCAGCACGTTTCGCAGCACGTACCACGGTACTGCTTCCGGTTGCTCGATCCGTTGGACGGCCATCGGTATGACGCCCCGGCCGAGTCCGACAATCCGGTCGAATGTCTGGCGTCGGAGGGCCAACGACTCGGATGACGCGAGCCGATCCAGCAGGGCATCGCCAGCATCGACACCGGCTCGAAGGAGAACCGCGTCGAGCGATTCCGCGTCGGGAGACTCCTGTGCGACGATCCGCCGAATCACGGCGGGTTCCGCCAGCCGATCCCACGTATGCGCGACTGCCTCATTCACGCCGGCCGGTCCGGGGGGCGCGTCCTTAAGGGAGCGAACGATCAGGGAGACGTCGCCGGCGTCCAGCAGGTCGTCCACGGCGGTCTGCAGCGCCTCGCCCGCGACCGAGGCCTCGAGGCTCATCCGATAGATTCGTTCCGCCTCGGGCTTTCGAGCCGAGATGCCGCGCATCTGGGTGACCGGTGCGCCGGATGCCATCCGACCCAGAGCCTGTTCGTACTCGGTCGGATTCGGATTCTCCAGCTTCCAACCCGACAGCAGCTCGCGGACCTGGTCGCGCAGCGACTCATCGGCCCGGTAACGGGAGGTGTGTCCCTCGGCCCGGGCGTGCCGCGCCATCTTCGACAGAAGCTGCATCATCCAGCGGGAGATGTCGCTCTGTCGATCCTCGGCGGCGGATTTGACGAGTTCCAGCACCGCGTCCACCCCGACTCCCTGCGCTGCGTTGTCGAGGAATTCCTGGCGCTGACGCACGTCTCCGCCCATGCGCAGCAAGCGTTGCAGTGTTTCCGGCTTCAGCTTCCCGAGCAATGACGAGAATCGTTCCCGGAGGTCGTTTTCTTCCAGCGGATTCACGTCTTTCAGGTCTCCGGCAATCTGGACCATGTAGCCGATGATCACCTGATCGTAGGCGCTCTCCCCTGAATTCGAGTCGATCGCTCGTGCAACCTCAGCCGGGTCGTAGGATTTCTCTGCCGAGTCCGTTTCCTGGCGCGCGGCCAGTGCGGCCTGTGCGAGGCCGATCCACAGGTGCACACCTGATTCACTCGCGCCGCTTCGTCCTGAGCCGTTTCGGAGCTTGAGACTGTCATACCGAACCGGGTGAAGTCGCACGTGAGGGCGACCCTTCAGCACCTCCTCCGGTTCGCGACCGAGCGGCCGTCCAGTACGTTCGGGTTCGGTCGATATGAGCTCGAGAACTTCTGCGATTTCCGTCGGAACCACGCCTTCTGCAAAGGAGATGGCACCCAGCTCATGGTGGTGGAGACGGTCAGCAAGGCTACGGAGCAATGCATGGCTGGAGTCGGTGGCGACCCCCTCGATAATTAACTGCTCACGGGCCACACCGATCGACAGGCTGCCGTGGCTCGCAAGAAGCACTGAAAGCCGCGAAAAAACGGACTCTGCGCTGGGTCCGAGCACCGGGTGGCCCGGTGGATACATGGAGTGTTTCTGCAGAGCCGCCGAGAATTCGATCAGAAAATCGGACAGCTCTCCCGACAGGGATGCCCTGGTGCGCCTCGGTTCTACGGATTTCGCGTTCATCACGGACCCAGCACGAGCAAGTCGCGTGCGAGGATGGCCGCCGTGCCCGATTCGGCAGCATTCCCTGCGCGCGGCGTTCCGCGCCGCCAGGGGGCGCCCCCTTGCCCAGGGTGGCCGCGCAGCTGTATGCGTGAAGGACATTCCGTGCCTTCGCCCCGGGCGCGGCCCGCTCCTTCCTGCGCACTGGAGGCTGAGTCCGAATCGTGACGGTATGCCTCTTTACCTCGGACCTCCACGGAAGCGTCCACCAGTATCGGAAGCTCCTGCAGGCGATTGTGGAGTTTCGACCCTCCGCCGTCTTTCTGGGAGGCGATCTGTTCCCCGCGGGCTACTTTCTGCGGCACGGACCGGATGAGACCAAGGGCGAATTTCTGTCGGCCTTCCTGCTTCCAGAGCTCGCTGCGTTGCGAGACACGATCGGTTCAGACTTTCCGGAGATCTTCCTGATCATGGGGAACGACGATCTGCGGGGGGAAGAGGAAGCGATCCTGGATGCCGAGGCGGAGGGCTACTGGAGCTATGTTCACGGACGGCGTCGCGATTTCCAGGGCTACCCGATCTACGGCTACGCGTTCGTCCCGCCGACCCCCTTCGTCTCCAAAGACTGGGAGAAGTACGACGTTTCGCGCTACGTGCCTCCCGGGTGCGTGTCTCCGGAGGAGGGCCGACACAGCGTGGAAGTTTCGCCCCTCGAGGTCCGCTACGGCACGATCCAGGAAGACCTGGACGAGCTGGTGGGGGACAACGACCTGTCCAGAGCAGTCTTCCTTTTTCACTCTCCGCCGTACGAAACGAAGCTTGATCGGGCAGCCCTGGATGGGAAAATGGTAGACTGGGTTCCTCTCGATCTCCACGTGGGAAGCATCGCCGTGCGGCGCTTTATCGAGGCTCGTCAGCCTCTTCTCACCCTCCACGGGCACATTCACGAGTCAGCCAGGCTGACGGGCTCCTGGAGAGACAGG
>CALNYN010000039.1:0-8459 GCA_942490755.1 uncultured Gemmatimonadota bacterium | reverse complement strand
ATACGAAGGTCGGAGAGGAGATCTTCGTCGAGCATGGGCTGGACGGGATGGAAGTAACTGACGAGGTGTTCGAGTCCGGGGCCTCAATCGTGTTCGATCAGGCCGAGAACAGGATGCACTCGATCAAGGCAATCATGGTCGCCACGCTCGGCGACTGACGCGCAGACCTTTGGGAACACCTATGCCACATAGAGCCCGGACGTTCCTGGCATCGCTGACGCGGAGTCCGTATGGACTCTTCGGGACCATCATTGCCGCCACGAGCGCCTTTCTTATCGTCACGTTGCTCGTCTACGAGGCCGTGGGGGAGACCGGGCATCCGTATCTCGGGATTATCACGTACCTCATTCTCCCGATCTTCTTTCTCGTCGGGCTGATCTTCATCCTGATCGGGATTCGACGCCAGACGAAGAAACGACTGGCACGCGAATCATCGGGAGAACTGATCTCCGAATTCCCGATCATCGACCTGAATGACGACCGGACCCGGACCTGGCTGCTGACAGCCGGTGGGTTCGGTGCCGCGGCGGCCGTTCTGCTGGCCACCACCACCATGAAGGGAGTCGAGTACATCGACTCCAACCAGTTCTGCGGCACGACCTGTCATGTGATGGAACCGGAATGGACCGCCTACCAGAGGTCGCCTCACGCCCGGGTTCATTGCGTCGACTGCCACATTGGCGATGGTGCCGCGAACTTCGTGCAGGCCAAGCTCTCCGGCGCCCGGCAGGTAGTCCGGACGATCACCGACACCTATACGAGGCCGATCCCGACTCCCGTTCACGACCTCAGACCGGCCCGGGCCACCTGCAACGAATGTCACTGGCCGACCCGGTTCCACGGTGATCGCACCCGTGTGATCACCCGCTTTCGCAGCGACTCGGCCAACACCGAGACCCAGACAATCATCATCAACAACGTCGGCGGCGGGCAGGAGCTCGGAATCTCGGTGGGAGTCCACTGGCATGTGGATCCGTCGCTCGAGGTCCACTACCGGTCCGACGAGAAGCGGGAGTTTGTAGCAGAGATCGAGACCGTGTATGCCGATGGGAGTCGGAAGGTGTTCACCCGCGAAGCCGGGGAAAACGACCCGGTAGCCGAGTCCGTGCGCACCATGGATTGCATCGATTGCCACAATCGTCCGACCCACGTCTACCTCAGGCCGGAAGAGGCTGTCAATGGAGCGCTGCGACTGGGAGTCATCAGTCGCGATCTCCCGTTCATCCGTCGGGAGGGACTGGCGGCGATTACAGTGGACTATGCGTCGCACGACGAGGCCAGAGAGGGAATCTCCCTACAGATTCGAGAGTTCTATGCCGACGCGTTTCCCGCACTGGCGGTCAATCGCGCCCATGCTGTTGAAGAGGCGATCGCGACGCTGCAGGAGCTTTACGTCACCAACGTGTTCCCGGCTATGAACGTCACGTGGGGCACGTATCCGGATCATCTCGGACACAAGGGCATGGCCGGCGGTTGTTTCCGCTGCCACAACGTCGCATTCACCGCCGAAGACGGATCCAAGATCTCGGCCGACTGCGAGCTGTGTCACCAGATCGTCGCGTACGAGCGAACCGCCGACGAGATTTCGCTGGTAATCGAAGAGTGAGGTCCAGCGACACCAATTCCCCGGTTAGCGGGTCTGGCTGGCGGACCACAGCCGCGATCGCCGGGATCGTAGCGCTGTTCGTGCTCGGCTCGGTCGTGTCACGGTATCTCTACCCGGATCGTCCGCCCATCGTGCAGGAGCTGTCGGGCTCGACGATGGGAACGACCTGGACGGCGAAGCTCGTGGTGCCGAGCGGAGCCGGGGCTCTCGTCGAGGCGGCCCGAGACTCGATCGTCGCTCGCCTCGACCGAGTGAACGCCTCCATGTCCACCTGGGACCCGGAATCCGAGATCTCCCGGTTCAATCGGTCGGTTTCCGTCGAGCCTTTCCGGGTCTCCGTCGAGTTCGTCGATGTGGTCAGGCGAGCCGAGACCGTGAGTCAGGCGACCAACGGCGCATTCGATGTGACCGTCGCGCCGCTCGTTACGCTCTGGGGGTTCGGGGCGGACGGAACAGCGGGCCAGCCAGCAGACCCGGGGGCATTGCCGGCGGTGATGGCCCACGTCGGCTACGAGAAACTGCAGATCAGCGATGACGGACCGGCGCTGCGGAAGACGGATCCAGAGGTTTCGATCGATCTGTCGGCGATCGCCAAGGGATACGGGGTGGATCGGGCTGCCGAGGCTCTCGCGTCGATGGGCCTGGCCGCGTTCGCCGTCGAAGTCGGGGGGGAAATCCGGGCCCGCGGGCGGAAGCCTGACACCTCACCGTGGCTCGTGGGCATCGAAGCTCCGGATCCGACCGCGCGGACCGTGCTGCGCAGCATTCCGCTGGTGGACGCATCGGTTGCCACATCGGGGGACTACCGGAATTTCTACGAGTCGAGCGGAACGCGATACGCGCATATCGTAGATCCGCGGACCGGTTCCCCCGTTCCGTGGCAGGGTTTCTCGGTCACGGTGATTCACGCCAGTGCCACGCTGGCCGACGCGTGGGCCACGGGCCTGAGCGTGCTCGGCCCTGCCGAGGGAATCGCGCTGGCCGACCGGGAAGGGCTTGCGGTGCTGTTCGTGCTGCCTGACGGAGAAGGCGGCTACCGCGAGCTGCCGTCGGAGGCCTGGGATTCAGATGTGGAAGGTGAGAAGGCGAGCACGGCGGCACGGGCACAGATCCCGATCACGAACGGGATGACTGCCGCCGGGATGTCCTGAGGCCAGACCGGCAAACCCAGGAGAAACAGTACCGCGAGCGCGAGAGTGATCAGCATGTAGGGTCGCAGCCACCGTGGGTTTCTTGCAGCCAGCAGGGTCACCGAAGGCACGACGTGCGTCGGGAGCGCCCACATCAGATTCAGGTTCCCGTTCGTCACCGTGTGCAGTGACACGAAGGTGAGGAACGCCAGCACGAAGCCCGCGATTCCGGCGATCCCGAACAGCGTACCGTCGAGCCAGCGGCGTGCCCCTCGCCCGGCCTTCCGATCTCGAATCGTGACCAGTACCAGCCCGGCCCCGATGATCCAGCCCACGATCGTGGGCCAGGGCAATGCGGACTCCCGCTCACCCGCGCCCGGACCCCAGGTCAGTGTGTCGGTACGGCTGACCAGCGGTCGCTCGGCACCGGGTGCGCCTATCGTGGCCGACCCGAGCCACTCCAACAGGAACTCTGGAAGGAACAGCGCATCTCGCGCCGTGGCCTGGAGGTCGGAGGGTTGTCCGAGCCCGATGTCCATCGCGAGGTCGACACCCGGGTGTCCGACCAGGTTCGGATCCAGCAACTGACGGAAGCTGCGGTCCGGGTCATCCAGATACACGGTCAGTTCAGGGCCGAGGATCGTCTCGAATACGTCCCGCGGCCTGGTGGAGCAGTTGTCGAAGAAGAAGTCGTACCGGTAGACCCGATTCTCGGGACGCGCGTTCTCCACCAGCAACCCGAACAGGGTCTTCACCTGGTCGGGACTGAGGTTCAGTGTCTGCTCGATCGACGCCCGGCCCTCCTGGTTCCAGTACCACGCGGATGCGTCCAGCGGGGCCCTGGATGCGCCCAGCATGTAGTCCAGCTTTCCGTACGCGAACCGTCCCACGAACCCGGCACCACCGAGCAGCGTCTCCGGGAAGTCGAATGTCCCGTAGTTGAACCCGACGTCGAGCCCGGCTTCGGGGTCGTGCACCCGGATGATCGTGTGTCCGAACAGCGAGTACAGGCGGTCGCCAGGCAGGACCGTGATGACGGAAACGACAGCAGAGTCGGAAAGGACAGGCACCGCGTCTCCACGGCTGTCCTGCGCCGTAACGCCGGAGGGCGCGAACAGGCAGGCGGCCCATACGAGGCCGCCAAGCAGTGCCAAGGACGGTTTCGAGCGGTGCCCGTTCATCGGGACAAACCTACGTGGATTCAGCGATCGCGGCCAAGTCGGACTTGGTCGCGCGACCCGTTGGCATGTCATAGGTTAGAATCGTCAGTCGCACCGGTGGTCACTTCCAATCCCGGGCACCGTGGACGCGAGGCTTCTCGATGACGGATCGAACCTTCTCAACCCTGTCTGCCGCGTGTGCGCTCGTGCTGCTCGCCTGCGGGCCCGCCCGGGCCCAGGACGCACAGTACTGGACCAACGACTACGGAAACCGGGCCCGGCTGCTGGGCGGCGCGATGGTCGGCAGCGCCTCCGATCTGAGCGCGGTCTACTACAACCCGGGACGCCTGGCCCTGCTGGAATCCGCCCAGGCATTCCTGACCGGCTATGTTTTCAACTACGATCACCTGAGTCTGACGAACCCGGTGGCTGGGCAGGATGGGGTCACCTCATCACGCGTTGATGCCGTCGCCGCTCTCATCGCCGGTGAGTTGAGATTCGGATTCCTCGGTGATTCCCGCCTCGCATACTCGTTCATGAACCGGCATGACTTCGACATCCGGCTGACCGAAGAGGTGATACTCGACGATCCCGATCTGGTCGAGGCGCCGGATCTCGAACTGCTCGCCGGTAGCCTCGGGTACGAAACGAGACTGTCGGAGTACTGGGCCGGCTTCACCTGGGCAAAACCGCTGGGCGGTGGGCTCGGCCTCGGGATCTCCACATTTGTGTCCGTCCGGAGTCAGCGCGCCCGGTCCAGCGTGGATTTCCAGGAACTGACCGATGAGGGTGAAGCGACCGTCCTGTCGAGTTTGCGGGACTACCGCTACGACAGCTGGCGGGTGCTGCCGAAGATCGGACTGGGCTGGGAGAGTGAACCGTGGTCCCTCGGCCTTACGGTCACCTCGCCCGGGGTGAAGCTGTGGGGTAGCGGCGACGAGACGTTTAGCAGGTACCTGGTCGGGCAGGTAGACGGGCCGGGCGGAACCCTTCCGACCTACATCGCCGTCGACTCCCAGACGGACGTTCCCTCGACGTACAACTCGCCATGGTCGGTCGCGATCGGCGCGGCTTACCTGTTTTCATCTACGACTCGGGCTCACTTCTCCGCCGAGTGGTTTTCCAGCAACAACAGGACCATCCTGGACGCGGAGTCGTTCGTGCCCCAGACGGGCGGAGAGCCGCTGGATCCGTCGGTCTACCTCGAGATGAAGTCCCTGGCCAACGTCGGACTCGGCGTGGAACACATCTTCAACGAGAAACTCACGTCCTACGCCAGCTTCCGCACCGACTTCAGTGGAGCGGAGGAGCCTATACCCACGGAGACGACGTTCGCGATCTGGGATCTGTACCACCTGGGGGCCGGTGTCCAGGCCACCGTCGGCCGATCCGACTTCACGCTCGGCCTGATGTACAGCCACGGCACCCAGAACCGTCCCAGCGCGCTCGTAGACCTGGGCCTGGAGGACGACAGCGGACTGCTATCGTCGGAGACGAAGTACTCCTTCACCCGCCTCACACTGCTGCTCGGATTTCAGCTCGCGTTCGCCCCGGATATCGGGATCGGATAGGAGGTCATGATGTTTCGGCGAATTCTCGTGCCGGTAGAATTGTCGGATAAGGATCGCCGAGCAGTCGAAGCCGCCCGGTCGCTGGCCAGGGCGAACGACGGGGGCGACACGGAGGTAGCCCTCCTGCACGTCATCGAGACCCTCGACCTGCCATTCGAAGAACTCGAGGACTTCTACGGGAAGCTCGAATCGCGGGCGGCTACGGTGCTGAACGAGTTGTCCGCAACGCTCACGCAGGACGGGATCGACGTGGTCCAGCGGATTGCATTCGGCTCGCGCGTCCCGGAGATCCTGGCCCACGCGGAGGAAACCGGGGCAGAATTGATCATCCTCGTCACGCGGCCCGTGGATCCCGCCAATCCCGGCGCGGCGTGGTCCGGCATTGCCTACCAGGTCTCGATTCTGGCCAGTCCGTCGGTGTTGTTGCTCAAGTAGCCGACCAACGGCCACCACCTGACGGCTGATTCGATCGGGCATTCTGCAAAGGCCTGGGGCTACAACCTGCATGTAGGCCCAAAAAAGTTCACGTCTGACGGGGATTCAACCCCGATCAAGAGCCGCTGGGTCCCGCGCCGCAGATCAAATAAAATCAGCATCAACAGCGACTTACGACCAGAACTAATCTCTGCACGCACCGATTGCCTGCTCCCCGCACGATTCTGGCTCTCAAGCAACGCGAGCTAACACGCTGGCGGCATATTTCCGCCCGCGGATGCCGTTCAAGGGAGCGAATCAACATGAAGATCGTGAGCACAGTCGTCAGGCGGGTCAGGCAAACGAGCTCGGACGAACGGGGCGTCGCCCTGTTCATCGCGGCCGGAAGCATGATCGCACTGACATCGGTGTGCGCGCTGGCAATCGATGTCGGCATGCTGTTCACAGCCCGGACCGAGGCGCAGCGCGTGGCGGACGGCGCAGCCCTGGCCGGGGCCGGGGCGCTCATCGCCTCTCCCAACAACAGCGAGCTGGCGACGCTCAACGCCGTTACGATTGGCGGACTGAACACGATCGGGGGCCAGTATGCGTCGGTCCTCGATACGGACGTCACGGTGGACCTGGCGAATCGGCAGGTGACGGTAAATGCGCTTCGCACTGAGGCGCGAGGCAATCCGATGGGCACGTTCTTCGCCCGCATGTTCGGGGTCACCTCCGTCGATATCGGAGCCACTGCGACGGCGGAAGCCTCAGACGCGGGAGGAATCACCTGCCTGCTGCCGCTGGCGCTCCCCGACCGCTGGATCGAAGGGCCCGGGACTCCGAACGATCCGGACGACTTCGATATCGATGCCGGCGACTCCTACATCCCGTGGGCCGTTCCCGACTCCGATCCGGTCAGAATCAATTCAGTGTATACGGGCTATTCCGAGTCCGATATCGGGTCACAGTTCACGATGAAGTCGAACACCCCGAACGGCGGGTTGAACCCGAGCTGGTACTACCCCTGGCGGCCGCCGGGTCAGAGCGGGGCCGATGATTACCGCACCAACGTGCGAGGATGCGTCGATCCGTCGATTTCCTATTCGATCGGGCAGCAAGTGGAGACCGAGCCAGGAAACATGTCCGGTCCCACCAAGCAGGGGTTCAAAGATCTGATCGACCAGGACCCGAACGCGGTCTGGAACGACGGGATGGACTGCATCGTCGACGACGGTCAGCAGTCGAGCCGGGACGCGAGCTACTGCAGAAGCAGCCCCCGGGTCCGACCGATCCCGATGTTCGATCCGACGGAAGAGATCGATGCGGGCACGAAGCCGTTCACGTTCACGAACTTCGCCGGCGTATTCGTCGAGGACATACAGGGCAAGGACGTCGTGGCACGCTGGATCGGCTACACCGGCGTGGATCCCGCCAGCTACGGCAACGACGGGAATGCCGGTCCCCTGTTCAAGGTGCTTCGGCTCGTGAAGTGACCGTTTGAGCGGGACAGGATCCTCCAACGATCGGATCCTTGGATCCGGGAGAGGGGCGGCGGGGCCGATTCGGCTCCCCGCCCCTCCTTGCGTTCAGCCACTGCAAGCCCGAATCGCCTGTCACTTCCGGCACTCCTCGAACGTTATCGGGTAGGCGACCATGAACGGCGTCTACCCGGCGCCACTGCCCCGGACGACGGTACTCGGACGACCCGAGCACCTGGCTGAGTCGGGGAGTCCAGAGCGGGCGAGGGTCGTGGACGTTCAGGACGCCTTCCGGTTGCACTATCCGGCGTTGTACCGATTCTCCCTGAGGTTCACGGGGGATCCGGACGCCGCCGAAGACCTGGCCCAGGAGGCCTTCGTGCGCCTCCTCGACCGGGATCTGCCGGATGGTGAGATTCGGCCCTGGCTGTTCGTGGTGGCCGGGAATCTGGCTCGTGACCGGGCTCGGAAGCAGAAACGGCGGCGGCGACTGCTGGCGGAGAACCCGCCAATGCCCAGTGTCCCGGAATTGCCGGAACGGGCCGCTGAACGGGCCGAACGCATCGAGATCGTGCGCGGCGTCCTGGCGAATCTGTCGGACCGGGACCGGACGATCCTGTTGATGCGCGAGGAAGGACTCCGGTACAGCGAGATCGCGGAAGCGATCGGCGTGAAGCAGACATCTGTCGGCGCCCTGGTGGCACGGGCGCTTCGCAGGTTTTCAGCCGCCTGGGCGGCACGGGATGGCACCGATGAATCATCGGACTGACGGCGAACTGCAGGCGTATCTCGACGCGGAGTTGCACCGTGACGAGGCGGCGGTCGTAGCGGAGCACCTGATGGTGTGCACCGACTGCCGCGTACGGCTCGGAGAGCTGCGCATGGCGGGCGAGGAGTTCCGCCGGACCATCCGGGAAGTCGAGTCGCAGGTCGATCGCCCGGCCCCGGCGGGAGCATTGCCGTCGTTGCTGCAGCGGGAACGGACGGCGATTGCACGGCGAGCCAGGTTCGGGCGTCGTGCCCTGTCTCGCGCTGCCATCCTGCTGCTCGTCGCCTCCGGCGCGGCCGCGGCGGTCGTGCCCGGCTCTCCGTTTCGC
>CALNYN010000038.1:0-86456 GCA_942490755.1 uncultured Gemmatimonadota bacterium | reverse complement strand
TCGATCGAGCAGGCCGGCGGAGTCACGATCGTGAATCCGGAGCAGGTGCTGTTCACGCTGCAGGATGATCTGCCCGAGAATCGGCCGCTGAATCTGGCTTTCTGGGTGAATCGGGGACGCGGCTTCGTGTCCGCTGAGCAGCATGAGCGTCCGAGTGATGCTCCGGTTGACCTGATCCAGGTGGACTCGATCTACAATCCGGTCTCACGAGCGAATTTCATCGTTGAGGAGACTCGGGTCGGGCAGCGTACTGACTTCGACAAGCTCACGATCCAGGTGGAAACGAACGGTTCCATCGATCCGGGCAACGCCTTGTCCTACGCAGCCGCAGTGGGAAGGGCGCATCTCCAGTATCTGCTCCAGTTCGGAAGCGGAAACGGAGACGTGGCGCCGGCGCCCGAAGGCGCAGCCGGGCGGCGACCAGTTCCGGCCGAGATGCAGGAGCTTCTGGGCTCGCCGCTCGACGCGTTCGAGGTGATCTCGATCCGCTCGCGCAACAATCTCGACAAGGCGGACATCAGGACGCTGTTCGACATCGTGACGCGTAACCGGGATGACATTCTCAACGTCCCGAGCTTCGGCGAGAAGTCACTGGAAGAGATCGCCGAGGTGCTGGCGGTGAACGGCCTCCGTTTTGACATGAACCTCGAGCGTGACGACGCCGGAAGCATCTGGGTGACGGAATCGGAAGCCGAAGAGGAGAGCGGGAATTCCGATGAGGCATAGGAAGAAGGGCAGGGCGCTCAGTCGAACGTCGGCGCACAGGACGGCGACATTGCGGAACATGGCGACCAGCCTGCTCCTGCATGAGCGAATTCGTACGACCGAGGCGAAGGCGAAAGAACTGCGACCGTTCGTCGAGAAGCTGATCACCCTGGGTGGCACCGATGATGTGCACAGTCGGCGACTGGTGCGGCGCCATATCGGGGACCGGGTTGCGCTTCATAAGTTGTTCGACGATATCGGACCGAGGTTCCGGGAGCGCCCCGGTGGCTACACCCGGATCCTGAAGCTCGGAGCCCGCAAGGGCGACGGGGCCGAGCTGGCCATTATCGAGCTGACCGAGCGGAGTCAGTAGCTCCGGCATTCGGATCGAGAAAGGCAGGCAGCGATGGGGCGTTCCGGCGTATCTCCGATTCTCGCGATTCTCGCGATCGCAGCGATCGCGGGCTTCTTCTACTGGCTGAACATGGAGTCGGCGGCGCTCGACACGGTCGTTGAGCCCATGATGGAAGAGGAAGTAGTCGCAGAGGCGATCGATCTCAATACCGCGGCCATGGCCGCGGATCTTGAAGGATCGATCGGTCAGGAAGGCTGGATCCGATTCGTGACGGTAGACCAGCGCCTCGGACGGGCTGCATTCACGATCGGCCTGGATGCCGAGAACAGTCTTCCTGTTCTGCTTGCCCCAGACGTGATCCGTCGTGGTGCTGAGGTCTACGGGAATGACAGGGTCAATATGTTCGGCAGGATGTACGTGCTGAATGATTCGATCCGGAATGAGTGGGTGAACCAGGATGCGGTGGACGCGGAGAATCGGGATGCGATTCCCTCGACACCCGGGTTCTTCCTGGCCGACTCGCTGTCAATAAACTGAATCGACGGAGCAATGGCGAATTTCTGTTATGTGTGCAACAAGGGCCCTGCTACCGGGAATCGCGTGAGCAACGCGAACAACCGGACCAAGCGGCGGTTCATGCCGAATCTCCAGCGGGTCCGAATTCTGGAGAACGGCCGCACGGTTCGGGTTCGGATCTGTACTCGGTGTCTAAAGGCCGGCAAGGTCCAGAAGGCGTCCTGACGCCCGGGACCTGATTTCACGGCGTCAGAGATGTTGAGTCTCGGCGCCGGGAAGGCTCTGCCGTCAGGCGGGGCCTTTCTTGTGTCGGTCGTCCGGAGCCGGAATCTCGAGACTCGATCCCGGCGCTTCCGGCGGTTCTGAACCCCATGGGAGAATCCGCGCATGAAGGTCCTCGTCACCGGTGCCGATGGCTTCGTAGGCGAGCATCTCGTCGCCGAGCTGTTGGCGAATGGATATGACGTAGCGGGCTCGACCCTCAGCCTCCCACCGGTTCGTGACACCCTCACACCGGAAGAGGCGTCATCCGTCGACTGGAAGGCGGCAGACATCAGGGACCACGACGCTCTGGTCCGACTGATCTCTGCGGTTCGACCGGAGCACATCTACCACCTCGCGGGCTTTGCCTCCGGAGCGCTCGCTCGGGAGAACGCAGCGCTTTCACTGAACGTGAACGCGGGCGGTACGGTGAACCTGTTCGAGGCCGTTCTGTCCGTGCGGGACGACTCACCCGAGTTCAATCCCCGGATACTGGTCATGGGAAGCGGGGACGCGTATGGAGACGCTGCACGAGACGGCATTCCTCTGTCCGAGGAAATGCCCTTGCGGCCGGTGTCTCAATACGGCCTGTCGAAAGCTGCCCAGGAACTCGCTGCTCACACTTACCGCCGGGCTCATGGTCTGAGGATCCTCGTGTTGCGGAGCTTCAACCTCGTCGGACCCGGCCAGGCACCGAATTTCGTCGTGCCGGACTTCTGCGCCCAGGTGTCCGAGATCGTATCCGGTGACGGAAGCGGCGAGTTGCTGGTCGGCAACCTGGCAGTCGAGCGGGATTTCACGGACGTGAGAGACGGAGTCGAAGCGCTTCGTCGGGTAATGCAGCTGAAGAACCCGAAAGCTGCCTACAACGTGGCGTCAGGCAGGCCGGTCAAGATCCGACAGATCCTCGATTGGATTCTCGACGAGGCCGGGATCGAGCCCGAGATTCACGTGGACTCGTCACGTCTGCGCGAAAACGAAGTGCCCTGCATTCAGGGGGACGCAGCGCGTCTGAGGACGGATATTGACTGGGTTCCCCAGCGCTCGATCGAAACATCCGTGCGTGAGGTCTATCGCTGGACCGCACGTCGCTGGGAGAGGGGAAATACCGAACTCGGTGAGGGGGGAATCAGTTGATGGACGTTTCGGTCATTGGCAGTGGATATGTTGGGCTCGTGGTCGGCGCGTGTCTTGCCGAGACAGGAAACCGGGTCGTCTGCGCGGATATCGACGAGTCCAAGATCAGGCTGCTGAACGAGGGACGGATTCCGATTTATGAACCGGGCCTCGACCGACTCATCGCGCGGAATCTTGGAGAGGGGCGACTGCAGTTCACGACCGACGTGAACCAGGCAGCCCGGCACGGCCAGGTGATCTTCATCGCGGTCGGGACTCCTCCGGGAGAAGATGGCTCGGCTGACCTGCAACACGTACTCAACGTGGCGGGAACGATCGGCCGGAACATGGCAGAGGACACGATCGTCATAACGAAGAGCACGGTGCCCGTAGGGACCGCGCGGAAGGTCCGGGCCGAAATCGAGCGTCACACGGACCGGCAATTCCACGTATGCTCAAATCCGGAATTCCTCAAGGAGGGCGCGGCGATCGACGACTTCATGCGGCCGGACAGGGTGGTGTGCGGGATCGAATCCGACGCCCCGCGGTCGTCACTCGAGGAGCTGTTCGGGCCATTCGTCCGAAGCGGAAATCCGCTGATCTTCATGGACATTTCGTCGGCCGAGCTTACCAAGTATGCCGCGAACGCGATGCTCGCCGCCCGCATCAGCTTCATGAATCAGCTCGCCGCGCTGTGTGAGGCTTCCGGGGCGGACGTGACCCTGGTCCGGAAGGGGATCGGAAGCGATCCGCGGATCGGGCGCTCTTTCCTGTATGCTGGTGCCGGATACGGGGGCAGTTGCTTCCCGAAGGACGTTCGTGCGCTGATTCTGACGGGCGAGGAGTTCGGTGTGGATCTCTCGATCCTGCGTGAGGTCCACGAAGCGAATGAACGCCAGAAATTGGTGCTCGGCCGGAAGGTGAAAGAACGATTCGGTGATGATCTGTCGGGCATGCGCTTCGCGGTCTGGGGACTGGCGTTCAAGCCGGAAACCGATGACATGCGCGAGGCCCCGGCGCTCACCTTGATCGACACACTGCTCGAGGCCGGGGGCTCGGTCGTCGCACACGATCCGGTAGCGCAGGACGTGGCCCGGGAACTCCACCTCGAGGACCGGGTCGATTTCGCCGATGACGAGTACGAGGCCTGTCGGGACGCGGACGCTCTGATCATCGTGACGGAGTGGCTGCAATACAGGCGCCCGGACTGGAACCGAATCGCCGGTGCCATGAAGCATAAGATCCTGTTCGACGGCCGCAACCTGTTCGAACCGTCGCGCATGCGCCGAAACGGCTTCGAGTACTACTCCGTCGGACGGGAGCAAGTTGGATGAGAGTCCTGATCACCGGCGCGGCAGGCTTTCTCGGATCTCACCTCACAGATCGGTTTCTCGCCGACGGGCATTCCGTGATCGGGATGGACAACCTGATCACGGGAAGCATGGAAAACATTGCGCACCTCGACAACGAGCCGCGTTTCGAGTTCGTCAGGCACGACGTAACGACATTCATAGGTGTGAAGGGAAAGCTGGACGGGGTTCTGCACTTCGCGTCTCCAGCCAGTCCGGTCGACTATCTCGAATTGCCGATTCAGACGCTCAAAGTCGGAAGTCTGGGGACCCACAACGCACTCGGTCTGGCACGTTCCAGGGACGCGCGTTTTCTCCTGGCGTCGACTTCGGAGGTGTACGGAGATCCGCTGGTTCACCCGCAGCCGGAGAGCTACTGGGGTAACGTCAATCCGATCGGTCCGCGCGGTGTATACGACGAGGCGAAGCGCTTCGCCGAGGCGATCACGATGGCGTACCACCGGTACCACGGGCTCGACACGCGCATCGTGCGGATTTTCAACACCTACGGCCCGCGCATGCGTCCGTTCGACGGGCGAGTCGTGTCGAACTTCATCGTCCAGGGCCTGCTCGACCGGCCCCTGACCGTGTATGGCGACGGCCGTCAGTCGCGGAGCTTCTGCTACGTGTCGGACGAGGTCGAGGGGATCTATCGCATGTTCCTCGGCGATCACGTAGGTCCGGTAAACATCGGGAATCCAGTGGAATTCACGATCCTCGAACTGGGGGAGTTGGTCCTCGACCTGCTAGGCTCCGACGCGGGAATCAGGCACCTGCCGCTCCCGACGGATGACCCGAAGGTCCGGCAGCCGGATATCTCGCGTGCGATCGAGGTTCTCGGTTGGAAGCCGATGATTCCGCTGTCCGAGGGGCTGGTCACAACGGTCGACTATTTCAAGCAGCTCCATTCGCATGGAGCGCTCCCGGTTCCGCCGGTCCTCACGAATGACAGCGAGCCCAAAGAGGTCGCCGGGTGACCAGGCCGATTCCGGAGGGTGCCCGACAGCTCTCGGTCGTGATACCGGTGTACAACGAGGGCGCGACGATCGAGCAGGTCGTGGACCTCGTCAACGAAGTGTCGCTCAAGATCGAACTCGTCGCTGTAGACGACGGATCTACCGATCGGTCACTGGAGATCCTCGAACGACTGAAGGAAGACGGTCGCATAGACACTCTGATCGTCCACGAGGTCAATCGCGGTAAGGGCGCCGCGCTCAGGACAGGGTTCGAGGCAGCCTCGGGCGACATCGTCATCGTTCAGGATGCGGACCTCGAGTACGATCCGAACGAGTACCATAAGCTCCTGCGGCCAATTCTGGAGGGGAAGGCCGACGTGGTGTTCGGCTCCAGGTTCATGGGAGGAGAGCCACATCGGGTTCTGTACTTCTGGCACTACGTGGGGAACCGGTTTCTCACGATTCTGTCCAACATGGTGACGAATCTGAACCTCACCGACATGGAGACCTGCTACAAGTGTTTTCGGCGGGAGGTGCTCCAGGGCCTGAGCATCCAGGAGCGCGGGTTCGGCGTCGAGCCCGAACTGACGGCCAAGGTCGCGAGGGGCGGCTGGCGCGTATATGAAGTAGGGATCTCGTACAGTGGGCGTACGTATGCAGAGGGGAAAAAGATCGGTTGGAAGGACGGATTTCGCGCGCTCTGGTGCATAATCAAGTACGGACTGTTCGGCCATGGAACCGTCGCCACGGCACCGTCGGGTGACGCAGCGCAGGCCTGAGATGCAGCGGCATGTCGCCGCTGCGCGGTGCCTGGTTGCCGGGTCGGTCTTGCTGATCGCCGCGGGCTGCGGCGGTGGAGGGCAGGAGACGGCCGTCAATCGGGGCGATCAATTGCTCGCGGCAGGACAAGCGGAAGCGGCCGTCGCGGAATACAAACTCGCTCTGCGCCAACTCGGGCAGGAGCCGGAAATCCTGCTCCGGCTCGGTCATGCATACGCGGCCACGGGAGATGTGGATGCGTCGCTCGAGTACCTGCGGCCGCTGCTCGAGTCCGGGCCCGAGTTCCAGTTTCAGGTCGCGGCTGAACTGTCGGAAGCCGCGCGGGTAGCTGGTGAGCGAGGTTCGCCGGACAACATGGCACGTGCAATGGAGCCGGTGCTCTCGCTGGGGATCGGGATGGTGCCGGAAGACCTGCGCTATCCGCTGGCCACGTACTACGCTGAGCTCAGCGACTGGAATCGTGCCATCCCCCTCTACCTGGCGGTGCTCGAGGGGGACGAGCCGCCCGCTGCGGCGG
The DNA here is from genome assembly GCA_942490755.1 of uncultured Gemmatimonadota bacterium. Taxonomy (GTDB): domain Bacteria; phylum Gemmatimonadota; class Gemmatimonadetes; order Palauibacterales; family Palauibacteraceae; genus Carthagonibacter. The sequence continues at coordinate 79,901 of CALNYN010000038.1, read as the reverse complement.
TCCTGGAGACGGCGCGGGCGTTCCAGGAGGTCGGCGGATGCAGAGAGGCGCTCGGGTACTACGAACGCTACCTGGAAACGGCGAGCCGGAGGAATCGTTCGGAGACGACCTGGGAGTACGGGTCCTGTCTGTACGAAGTGGCGATGGCGGACCGGGCGCAGGGCAGACCCGGGGATGCAGCGGACAAACTCGATCGACTGATCGACCAGGGAGTGCCTCGTAATTTGCTCGACAAGGCCCACTACAATCGCGGCGAGATCCGATTGCAGGTCGGCGACCTGGCGGGAGCGGAATCCGACTTCCTGGCGGTTCTCGAGTTAAATCCGGTGCGAACCGGTCCGCTGGTCCGTCTCGCGGAGGAGAGAATTCGTGAGATCCGGTTTGGGGTGCGATAGATGAGAGGGACGGAAGGAACGGGAATGGGACGGCGGGACAGAGACTTACGGTTTGGTACGGGCCTCGCGAGGGTCGCGTCGCTGGCGCTTCTGGTGGCGTGCAGCCCAAGCATGCCACCGCCGGATTCCACACCGCGCCAGCGGTATGACTGGTCGGCAGAGCGCTATGAAGACGGCCAGTTTTCGAAGGCGATTCGAGGCTTCCGGGATCACCTGTTTCGCGATCCGCTCGATCCCACGGCCGACAGTGCACGCCTGTTGCTCGCCGAGTCGTACCTCGAGTCCGATCAGGAGCTCCTGGCGGCGAACGAGTTCCGGCAGCTCGTGACGACGAGACCGAACAGCTCCCTGGCGGATGACGCGCAGTACGGGATCTGTCGTTCTTACTGGGCCATGTCGCCCAGTATTCCGCGTGACCAGGACTTCACCCGCAAGGCGATCGAGGAATGCGCGCGGTTGGTCGAATTCTACCCCCGGAGTCCGGTGGTAGCCGAAGCTCGCTCCGTGAGCGAGGAGGCGAGTCAGAAGCTCGCAGCGAAGGAACTGTCCATCGGCAAATGGTACTTCAGTCGCCGAATGTACGAATCGTCGATCATCTACCTTGAGTCGGTTCTCGTGAACTATCCGGGCTCGAGCGTCGAGCCGGAGGTGCTGGGGCTGTTGGCCAACTCTTACAGGTACGTTGGATTCCGGCGTGAGGCCGAACAGATCGAGGCTCGTTTGTTGGAATTGTATCCGGATAGCAAGGAAGCCGCCCAGATCGAGAAGGAAGACGGATTCGACACCGAATGAGCGGCCGGCGGATCGGAGTGTTCGGCGGTGCATTCGACCCACCGCATGTCGGCCACCTGGTGGTGGCCCAGGACGTGATCGAGGCGCTGGACCTGGATCTTCTGTTGATTGTTCCCTCGGCGCGACCGCCGCACCGCGATGCCACCCTCGACGCGGAACAGCGGCTCGAACTCGTGCGGACGGTATTCGATGATGATCCGAGGATCGAGGTCAGCGATGTCGAGTTCCGTCGTCCGGGCCCTTCGTGGACTGTGGATACGCTGCAGGAGATCCGAAGGCGCTGGGACCCGGACGAACTCGTACTGGTGATCGGTGTCGATCAGTATCGCAGTTTCGATAGCTGGCGCGATCCGGAGAGGATCCTGGAGCTGGCCGAGCTGGCCGTGATGCCGAGAAATGGGGAACTCCCGCGAGAGGATCCGCGCTACCCGTTTGTGGCGGCGCCGGTAACGCGCGTAGACGTATCGAGCACGCGCGTACGTGACAGACTCTCGGCGGGGCGCTCCGTACGATATCTGGTTCCCGGGTCGATTCGGGAACGACTTGAAGAAATCTGGTCCGATAGGGCAGTCGGCGCGGTCGCAGGCGCGTCGATAAAGCCGACCGGCCTTGAGAAGGGTGCGACTGACGGATGCTGAAGACTCTGGTCAACCGGGTGATGGGAACGCGCTTCGAGCGCGAAATGAAGCGGCTGCAGCCGATCGTGGACGAGATCAAGCAGCACGAGGAGCGGCTGGCGGGGGTGTCGGAGGATGACCTCAAGGCTCAGACGCCGCGGTTCCGGGAGCTGATCCACGAACGCACGCACGAGCTGGAAGAAGAGATCGAGCGAATTCGGGACGAGCGGCGTCGGTCAGAGGACCCGGTCCGCAGAGAGGCCCTGACTGCCCGGCTCGGCGAGGCCGAAGAGGAGCTGCAGGAGACCACCGAAGAGGTGCTGAACGAGATCCTGCCCGAGGCGTTCGCCACGGTCAGGGAAGCATGCCGGCGCATGCTCGGCTCGGAGATCTCGGTAACCGGACGCACGATGACGTGGGACATGGTGCCGTACGACGTGCAGCTGATCGGTGGCATCGTTCTCCACCAGGGCAAGATCGCCGAGATGGCCACCGGTGAGGGTAAGACGCTCGTCGCCACCCTCCCGCTCTATCTGAACGCGCTTCCCGGGCGCGGATCGCACCTCGTCACCGTGAACGACTACCTGTCCCGCCGTGACTCGCAGTGGATGGGAGTAGTGTTCAACTGGCTTGGGCTCACGGTAGGCTGCCTGGACGACACCCGGCCCGGGAGCGAGGAACGCCGCGCCGCGTATCGGTGCGACATCACCTACGGGACGAACAACGAGTTCGGATTCGACTACCTGCGCGACAACATGGTTGTCAGGGTGGAGGACCGGGTCCAGCGAGGCCATAACTACACGATCATCGACGAGGTGGACTCGGTCCTGGTGGACGAGGCGCGTACCCCGCTCATCATCTCGGGGCCGGTTGGCAAGGCGGACGATCAACAGATCTACAAGAAGCACAACGCCCAGGTCGCGAACCTGGTGCGGAAGCAGGGGCAGATCGTCAACGAACTCGTGGCGGAGGCCGAGAAGGGTCTCAGGGCCATGGACGAGGATTCCGAGGAGGCCAGCGAATTCCAGACCGGCAAGCAGTTGCTCGCTGCGCAGCGCGGTGCTCCGAAGAACAAGCGCCTGATGAAGCTGCTCAACGAAACGGGAGTCAAGCAGCTATTGCAGCGCTCCGAGGCCGCCCTGATGCGCGAGAAGGCGATGGCCGAGGTAGACGAGCTGCTGTTGTTCACGACCGACGAGAAGGGCCACACGATCCAGATCAGCGAGAAGGGACAGGACCTCCTGAGCCCCGGTGATCCGGAGGCGTTCGTAGTCCCGGACATCTCCGAGTCGGTCAAGAAGGTCGAGGACAACGAGAAGCTGAGCCCGGACGAGAAACGGGATCAGATTCAGCAGCTCGAACGCGACTACGCCGAGAAGTCGGAGCGACTCCACATCATCCACCAGCTCGTGAAGGGACACGCGCTCTACGAGAAGGATGTAGAGTACGTCGTGGAGAACGGCGAGGTCATCATCGTCGACGAGTTCACCGGCCGGAAGATGACCGGACGACGGTGGAGCGACGGGTTACACCAGGCGGTGGAAGCGAAGGAAGGCGTCAGCGTACGTGGCGAGACACAGACCCTCGCGACGATCACGATTCAGAACTACTTCCGGATGTACTCGAAGCTGGCCGGAATGACCGGAACGGCGGAAACGGAAGAGGCCGAGTTCCACGAGATCTACGGACTCGAAGTGGTCGTGATTCCGACCAATCGCCCGATCCGACGGATGGACGGGGAAGACTTGCTGTACCGCACCAAGCGGGAGAAGTACGCGGCGCTGCTGGACGAGATCGAGCGGATGCACCTGCGCGGACTTCCGATCCTGGTCGGAACGACGAGCGTCGACGTGTCGGAGACGCTCGCCCGGATGCTCAAGCGCCGGGGGCTGGCGCACGAGGTGCTGAACGCGAAGCAGCACGAGCGGGAAGCGGAGATCGTGGCCCTCGCCGGTCGCTTCGGCGCGCGTCACGATCGCCACGAACATGGCTGGTCGCGGCACCGACATCAAACTCGGTGCCAGGTGTCATCGAAGGCGACCGTGGGCGGCATCGAAGACCGGGATCGACGCATTCGGACGAGGTTTGCGAGCCGGTCGACCTGGACCGGGCCGAGAAGGTGAAGCGCGCTGGACGACGACGACGATCCTCGAGGAGGGCGGGCTGCAGATCCTCGGATCCGAGCGGCACGAGTCGCGGCGCATCGACCGCCAGCTCCGCGGGCCGGGCGGGGCGGCAGGGGGATCCCGGGTTCAAGCAGTTCTACCTGTCCCTCGAAGACGACCTGATGCGCCTGTTCGGGACCGAGCGTATCGCCAACGTCATGGACCGCATGGGGGCCGAGGAAGGCGAGGTCATCACGCACGGCCTGGTGACCAAGTCCATCGAGCGCGCGCAGAAGCGCGTGGAGATGAACAACTTCGAAGCTCGGAAGCGACTGCTCGAATACGACGACGTCATGAACCAGCAGCGGGAGGTGATCTACGATCTCCGGCTGTTCGCGCTCGAAGGGGGCGAGGACCTGAAGGGCGAGATCTGGGAGATGATCGAGCGGTCGCTCCGTATCGAATTCGCCCGTCTCGTAGAGCCCGGCAGCCACGCCGATGACTGGGACCTCAAGGCGCTGCGCGAGCGGTTGCTGCTGGACTACTTCCTCGTGGTCGTCCTTCCTCAACCGAGGAGAACGAATCGGAGCACGAGATCGATCGCCACGAGGACTCGAAAAGGGGGTCGTAGAAGCGACTGCGGACGACGTTCCACCAGAAGCTGGACAGCTTCGGTGACAGCTGGGAGCGGGTGCTGAGTTTCGTGGTGCTGTCGGTGATCGACGAGAAGTGGAAGGACCACCTGTACGACCTGGACCACCTGAAGGCTTCGATCGGCTTCCGCGGATGGGGCCAGAAGGATCCGCTGGTCGAGTACAAGAAGGAAGCTTACGAGTCGTTCGTGGATCTGATGGCCGACATCCGGCGGAGTGTCGCGAGCCTGCTCTTCCGCGCGCAGCTCGAGACCCGGCCGGTCCTGCGCGCTCCGCGCGTCACGTCGATGAGCGGGCCGTCGGACGTTATCGGGACAGGCGTGGGGCCCAATCAGCCGGCCCCCGTGTCCCGACGCCAAGCGACTCCCGAGATGGCGGCCACGGGTGTGGCGGCGACGGCCATGGACACCGGTTCGAAATCCGCGACCGGCATCGGATCATCGGCGGCGCTCGGCGAGCCCGAAATTGCGGGAATCGGGCCGATTCGGGCTCCGGTTTCGGCGGCGCTCAGCGAAGAGTTCGAGAACGTCGGGCGGAACGATCCATGTCCGTGCGGGAGCGGCAAGAAGTTCAAGAAGTGTCACGGGGCAGAAAGGGTGATCTGACTCTTCGTCTCCTCCGCCCGCTGTGCTCGCCTCGCTCGCAAGGCGGGCTCCGGAGACGAAGAGTCAGGCCAGTTTCCAACGGTGACGCGCGGCGATGAGCAGTCACCCGGGTTGAATATGGATTAGATAAGACATTCTAACATATATTCAGTAAGTCAGTTACAATCTAGTCGTCTGGGCCGACCGTATGTCCAACCTCGTGCGGATCCAGCCGACTTGATCCCGCGGTGAGTCCCTGCGCCACAGTTTATGCGTGACTCCCACGATCCGGGAATGGCCGCCCGCAGACCGGCCACGCGAGCGTCTGTCCACCCATCCACCGACTGCGCTGACGGCCCGCGAGCTGCTCGCCATTCTCCTTGGCTCAGGTGCATCCGGCCGCTCCGCCCTGGACCTCGGCTCGGAGGTCCTGGTTCGCTACGGGGGGTCCCTCCGACGGATCGGCGCGGCCGATCCCCGCGAACTGGCGACGGCACCCGGTATCGGTCCGGCGCGCGCCTGCGCGATCGTGGCCGCCTTCGAGCTCGGACGGCGGGCCACCGCGGAGCCTGCCCGCCGCAGCGCCCGGATTCGCGGACCGCGCGACGTATTCCTGAGACTTGGACCCATGCTGCGCGACAGGAAACAGGAGGAGTTCTGGGCGATATACCTGGACACCCAGAACCGGATTCTCAGCGAGCGGCGGATCACGATCGGCCTGCTGAATTCGTCACTCGTGCACCCGCGAGAGGTGTTCGCGCCGGCGATCGCACTGGCGGCCGCGAGCTGCATCCTCGCCCACAACCATCCGTCCGGTGACCCCGATCCGTCTCCTGAAGACCTGGAAGTCACTCTGCAGCTGGTCGAGAGCGGGCGCTTGCTCGGAATTCCGGTTCGAGATCACATCGTGCTGGGAGACAGCGCGTTCGTGAGCCTGCTCGAGCGCGGACTTCTGGTGCCCGCCGCGCCCGATCTGCTGCGGACCCGGGCCGCGGCCAGCTCGCACGGCGAAGCCTCCGGTGCCGGAGCCTGACGCGGAGCGTCTGACGGCAACTGGAGTCATGCTCCCGGCCGCTTGGCAGGGTTCGCGCACCCGCCCTAGTATCAGGTACGCAACCTGGGACGTCCGATCGGTGTAGTGGGGCCGGTCAACGAACCACAGAAAGGGCCGTCGTGGCACCGGATTTCACCCAGATCGAGCCGAACGAAGAGCTGTCCGTCCCGGCCGCGGACCCCGACCTGCGCGCTCTGCCCGCGGAGTTTCTCGCCGCGATCCGGGGCAACGAAGAAAAGCTGGACCTGGATGTGCTCACGCTGGCCTTCCAATTCAGCGCCGCAAAGCACGAGGGACAGAAACGAAGCTCTGGCGCGGACTACATCACGCACTGTACAGCCGTCGCCACGATCCTGGCCCAGATCCACCCGGATACGGTGAGTATCGCGGCGTCGTTTCTGCACGACGTGGTGGAGGACAGTGGCTCGACGATAGAGGAAATCCGCCAGGAGTTCGGCGATGAAATCGCGACCCTGGTGGACGGGCTGACGAAGATCTCGCGGGTCGAAATTCGCTCACTCGCCGAACGGCAGGTGGAGAGCTATCGGAAACTCCTGCTCTCGATGGCGCAGGACGCGCGCGTGATCATCGTTAAGCTCGCCGACCGGCTGCACAACATGCGAACCCTCGAACACCTCGACCGCGACCGGCAGCGACGCATCGCGCTCGAGACCAAGGAGATCTACGCACCGCTCGCGCACCGTCTCGGAATGGCTCGAGTTCGGTGGGAGCTTGAGGACCTCGCCTTCAAATTCCTCGAACCGGAGGAGTACCGCGCGGTAGCGGACACGATCGCTGAGAAGCGCAGTGAACGCGAGGACCTGATCGGTCGGATGGTGGGTCCGTTGCGCGACGAGCTGCGGGACGCCGGTCTTGCATGTCGGGTCGAAGGGCGGGCCAAGCACCTGTGGTCGATTCACCGGAAGATGCAGCGGCGCCAGAAGCCCTACGAGGAGATCTACGACGTACTCGCGGTGCGGGTGGTACTGCCGACGATCCGCGACTGCTATCACGCTCTCGGTGTGATCCACAATCAGTGGACGCCGCTCACGGAGCGGTTTCACGACTACATCGCTACCCCAAAGTCCAATCTATACCAGAGTCTGCACACCACGATTTTCGGCCCCGGCGGCAGGTTGTATGAAATTCAGCTTCGCACGGAGGAGATGCATCGGACCGCCGAGCTCGGAATCGCCGCGCACTGGCGGTACAAGGAGGGGACCGCCGGAGACGAGGTCGACGAGACCCTCACATGGTTCCGGCAGGTGCTGGAGTGGCAGCAGGAGACGCGCGAGCCGGACGAGTTTCTCGAGTTCCTCAAGATCGACCTGTTCCAGGACGAGATCTTCGTATTCACCCCTGCCGGCGATGTGAAGCAGCTGCCCAAGGGGGCGACGCCGATCGACTTCGCGTTCGCCGTGCACACCGAGGTCGGGATTCACTGTGGGGGCGCGAAGGTCAACGGACGGATCGCACCCCTGTCCCGTTCGCTGAAAAACGGTGACACGGTCGAGATTCTGACGAATGATTCGCAGACCCCGAGCCGCGATTGGCTCGGTTTCGTGCGCACGACGCGAGCGCGGCACCGCATTCGCCAGTGGATCAGGCACGAGGAGCAGGACGTCGCGGCTCGCCTCGGGCGCGAGATTCTGGCGCGGGAGTGGAAGAAGAGACGGGCGAAACCCGAGGAGTCGCAGCTGAGAGATGCCGCGGGTATACTCGCGATCGATGGTGGCCTCGAAGGTCTGTACGCGGCGGTGGGCCGCGGGGACGTGGGCCTGACGCGTGTGACCCGGGCTGTGTTACGCGAGGAGCCGGAAGAAGTCCAGCGGGAAAGGGACCCGAGCCCGCTACACAAGCTCGTGAAGCGCGTATGGAGCGGATCCAAGGGGGTACGGATCCAGGGGATGGACAACCTGATGGTCCGCTATTCGCAGTGCTGTCAGCCTGTCCCGGGTGACGATGTCATGGGCTACATAACGGTTGGCCGCGGGATCTCGATTCACCGCCAGGACTGTCCCAACATCCTCAATCTTCCGGATCTGCCGGAGCGCCGAATCCACATCGACTGGGACGTGGACGGGTCACAGCGCTTCCTGGTCCGGATCCTGATGGAAGGGACGGATCGGCACGGACTGTTCGCGGACATCGCCCGTTCGATCAGCGACACGGGAACGAATATCCAGTCGGCGGACATCCAGGCCGTCGAGGGTGGGATGCAGGGCCAGTTCGTCATCGAGGTGGAGAACCTGGCGCACCTGAAGAAGGTGATGCGTCAGATTCGAAGGGTGAAGGGAGTGCTGTCCGTAGAGCGCAAGGAAAGTCTGGGTGACAGCGATCTGACGCTCAGCTCCTCGACGCTGGCCGACCCGCTACCCGACTGATCAGACCCCGGCAGCGGAAGGGGGTCAGGGCCTCCTCTGCAGCTCGGCGATCCTGATGTCCACCTGTCGTATCTGCTCGGCGGTGTCGGTCATCCGCTGAATCGTTTGCGGAGCACTCGGGTCGAGGCGCGTCATTTCGGCAATCAGGCCGTCCTGAAGCTCCGCAAACGCTGCCTGCACCAGCGGATCTGTCATCGCCCGCTCGAGATACGGACGCAGGTCTCTCTCGGTCTCCTGCAGTTCCCCGACCACCGCTTGCTGCTCATCACGAGTCACGGCTTCATCGGGTGCCATCGCAACCGGTCCGGATACCCGCTCGACGTCGTCTCCTATCCTCTCCGCCCGGTCCAGGAGCTCGACGGCCTCGGGGTACTCCCGTTGCATGAAGCGCCTCACTTCAGCGTAAAACGAATCCTGCACCATGCGCACGGCGGGCGCATCCAGCGCAGCGGCCTGAGTTCGTCGAATTCCGGACTGGGTGTTGCTGAATCGCTCGATCAGCCGGCTCCGCTCCTGGCGGAGCGATGCGAGTTCATCCGCCCTCAAGCTCGCCTCGCTGGGGGTGCACCCCGAAGTGACGAGCAACGCTCCGATCGGCAGGAGCAGGGCACCGAATGAGCGCCAGGATGGCCGGGCTGCGAACATACGGGCGATCACGGGGTTCCTCCGGGGTGTCTCAGGTCTGGCACTGGCCGTGCGAACGGTGCAACGTGGCTGCAGAGGCGCCGGCCGGTCAACTCGGGCCCCATCTCGGAATCAACGGATCGCGGAATTGTCCACGAATCAGTTTCAGCTTCGACTTCCCTTCACGCCGACCGGAGACCAGCCGGCGGCGATTCTCGAACTGGCCGACGGCGTCAGGTCCGGGCGGCGCTGGCAGACCCTGCTGGGCGTTACCGGCAGCGGAAAAACCGTCACCATGGCGGGCGTGATCCAGGAGACGGGTCTGCCGACCCTCGTCATGAGTCACAACAAGACGCTGGCGGCCCAGCTGTACGGCGAATTGCGCCAGTTCTTCCCCGCGAACGCCGTGGAATTCTTCATCTCGTATTACGACTATTATCAACCGGAAGCGTACGTCCCGCGGACGGACACGTACATCGAGAAGGACTCGTCGATCAACGAGGATATCGACCGCTTGAGATTGCGGGCGACGTCCGCCCTGATGGCGCGGCAGGACGTGATCGTCGTCGCCTCGGTATCCGCGATCTACGGACTCGGGGATCCTCGTTCGTACCGGGAGATGATGCTGACGCTCGGTCGTGGCAGCACGATGAGCCGGCGGGACCTGCTGGCCGGTCTGGTGTCGATTCAGTACAGCCGGAACGATCTGGAGCTCAGGCGCGGCACGTTTCGCGTGCGGGGCGACGTGATCGAAGTAATGCCGGCGTACGAAGAGCAGGCAGTACGGATCGAGCTGTTTGGCGACGAGATCGAACGGATAGCAAAGATCGATCCTCTGACCGGTAAGACGATCACGGACCTGGACCGGACGGCCATTTTCCCAGCGACCCACTATGCCATCGAGCCGGACCGTCTGGAGAGATCGATTGACGGGATTCTGACCGAGCTCGAGGAGAGGCTGTTCGAGCTGCGAAAGGGTGGGAGGCTGCTCGAGGCGCAGCGACTCGAGAGCCGCACGCGGTTCGATGTGGAAATGCTGCGAGAAGTCGGTCTCTGCCCGGGTATCGAAAACTACTCACGCTATTTCGATGGACGAGAGGCGGGCGAGAGACCGTACTGCCTGCTCGACTATTTTCCGGACGATTACCTGGTAATCGTGGATGAATCGCACGTCTCGATTCCGCAGATCGGAGCGATGTACAAGGGGGATCGGAGTCGCAAGTTGACCCTGGTGGAACACGGTTTCCGGCTTCCCTCGGCCCTGGACAACCGGCCGCTCGACTTCGAGGAGTGGGAGGACCTGGTCCCGGCAGCCATGTTCCTGAGCGCGACCCCGGCAGCGTGGGAGCTCCAGAAATCGGGAGGGGTGGTCACGGAGCAGCTGATCAGGCCGACCGGCCTGCTCGATCCGCAGGTCGAGGTGCGGCCCGTGGCGACGCAGGTGGATGATCTGCTGGAAGAGATTCGCGCTCGAACCGGGCGTGGCGAGCGCGTACTGGTTACGACGCTCACCAAACGAATGTCCGAAGATCTCACGGATTTTCTCGCCGCCCGCGGGGTGCGGGTCCGTTACATGCACAGCGACATCAACTCGATCGAACGGGTGGAGATTCTCCGGGATCTTCGCCTCGGAAAATTTGATGTGCTCGTCGGGATCAACCTGCTCCGGGAAGGACTGGACCTGCCGGAAGTGTCGCTGGTGGCGATCCTCGATGCGGACAAGGAGGGGTTCCTGCGATCAGAGACCTCGCTGGTGCAGACGATCGGCCGGGCGGCCCGGAACCTGAATGGAACGGCGATCCTGTACGCGGACCGGATCACCGGTTCGATGGAACGTGCGATTGATGAGACGGACCGAAGGCGTGCGGTGCAGGCCAGGTATAACGAAGAGCACGGAATCACGCCGCGGTCCATCCGGAAGTCCGTTGAGGAGATTCGCTTCACGACTGCCGTGGCGGACGCGCGGGTCGGGCAGGAGGAAGAAGACGCGGCCGGAGCGAAGGTGGCCGAGTCGACCGCCAGATATGTGTCTCCAGATCCGCAAGTGCTCGTGCTTCAACTCGAGCAGGAGATGCGCGACGCGGCTCAGGCTCTCGATTTCGAGACCGCCGCCCGGTTGCGGGACGAGCTGTTCGACGTGAAGGCCCAGCTCGAAACGGGGGCCACGCCGCGACGCCGACGACGCGGGGCCGATCGCGACGCAGGGTCTCGACAGGGGAGAGGATCGTGAGCGGGGAGCAGGCGCAAGCTACTCCGGCGAGGGACCAGCGCGAACTCGACGAGCAGTCGCTGGAGCGCTGGGGGGTCGAACTCGGACGCGCCGCTGTCGAGGGGTGTGTGTTCGTCTGACTTTACGGACCGCTCGGAGCCGGCAAGTCTACGGTCGTGCGGGCGGCCTGTCGCGGCGCGGGGGTGACCGGGCCGATACCAAGTCCGACTTTCACGCTGTTGAATCGCCACGAGACTCCCGGAGGGCAGACGGTATGGCATGCCGACCTGTATCGACTGGACTCTCCGGGCCTGCTCGTCGATGCGGGCTGGCCGGAACTGCTGGAGGCTGAGGGAGCCGTATTCGTGGAGTGGGCGGAACGAGCGGCGGACTGGCTTCCAGCCGATCGGTGGGACGTGACGCTCGAATTCACGGAGCAGCCGGCCACTCGCGGGGTGTCGATTCGGTCCGTCGGTGCGGCACCGCCGCCGCCCTACCTGACGGGGGTGCCATGCTGACGCTGGCGCTGGATACGTCCACGCCCACGGGAAGCATAGCGCTGGGACTGGAAGGGAGGGTTCTGGCGGAGTCACGACTCTCCGTCCGGGCGGTCCATTCCGAGTCCGTTCTTCCAGAGATCGATCGCCTCGTCGCGTCCACCGGGTACACCCCCGCCGACATCGGCCGCGTCGTGGTCGGTTCCGGTCCGGGATCGTTCACTGGCGTGCGGATCGCCGCAGCGCTGGCGAAGGGTATTCGGGCCGCTACGGGAGCTGAACTGTTCGCCTTCTCCAGCCTCGCGGCAATCGCCGCCGGCTCGAGGATGCATGGACGGGTGTGCGCCGCGATCGATGCACGTCGCGGACAGGTGTACGCCGCCGGGTACGAATTCGAGTCTGGTCTCACTCGGGAATTCGGGCCTGTCGCTGAGCCATTCGCCGCGGTCCTGGCTCGCCTGGCAACGCCGGCGGACTGGACTCTGGCTGCCGCCATTCCAGAGCCGCTGCGACAGCAGGCCGAGTTCAAGGGCATCAACATCCTCCCGCCGGCCGCCGGTGAGCCGACAGCGACCAGCCTGCTGGAACTCGTGCGACTCGTTCCAGAGCTCGGATTCGTCGAGCATCCCGAGGCCTGGGAGCCCGGCTACGTCAGGGCGTCCTCGGCCGAACGCGAGCTGGCGCGGTGAATTCCGAGCAGAGTTCCGTTCCGAGTCCCCATTTGCCAGTCACAGTCAGGGCAATGTGGCCGGCCGACATTCCGGACGTGATGCGAATCGAGCGGCAGTCGTTCGGCATGCCGTGGCAGGAAAGCACGTTTCGGGCTCTCATGCGACGTCCGAGCGCGTCACTTCTCACCGCGGAATCAGACGGGACGGTAGTCGGATTCTCGGTTCTGTGGTTCGCCGCGGACGAAGGGGAACTGGGCGATCTCGCCGTCGACCCGGAGTATCGAGGTCGGGGGATCGGCTGGACCCTGCTCGCTCGCTCGATCGACGAGGCCAGACTGCGCAGGTCCAGGTCGCTGTATCTCGAAGTCCGCGAAAGTAACGATGGCGCCCGGGCACTGTATGAGAAAGCGGGATTCGAGGCAGTCGGGCGGCGGCCCGACTACTATAGCGGACCGCGCGAAGATGCGTGCGTGATGAGACTCGATCTGCAGAATTCGGCACGTTGACACCGCTTCGGAGCCGCATCTAGTATGAGGGCTGCAGCACGTTACCTGACGGAAGGCACCCCGGTCGGTACCTTCATGAAACTTATGTTACATCAACGAATTACGAGGTTGGAATGTCGCGTTCTCTGAACCGTGTACAGATCATTGGAAACCTCGGTGCGGATCCCGAGCTGCGTTCGACCACGAGCGGCGCGAGAGTTGCGAATCTTTCGGTGGCTACGAGTCGCCGCTGGAACGATCGGCAGGGGCAGGCGCAGGAGAAGACCGAGTGGCACAAGGTGATCTTCTGGGAAAACCTGGCGGAAGTCTGCGAGAAGTACCTGAAGCGCGGCGATCGGGTCTATGTCGAAGGGTCGATCGAGTATCGGCAGTACGAGGACAAGGAAGGACAGACGCGGTACATCACGGAGATCAGTGGTCGGGAGATGATCATGCTGGGCGGGCGTGGCGATAACGCGCAACACAGCGCGCCCTCGCAGTCTGCCGGCCCATCTCGCGGCGGCCCGGAGCCGGCCAGGGATTCGTTCGACGAATTCTCGAGCGATTCATTGACGCCGGAAGACGACCTGCCGTTCTGAGGAGCAGAGGATGAACACGAAGGCCCGTACGGCGATGGCGGCGGTCGGAGCGCTGGCGCTCTGGCTCGGTCCGGTCGAGGGGGTGTGGGCCCAGGATGCACCCGAGCGCGAGGCGCCACGGCACGAGGTGCGGCGCGGCGAGACTCTGTGGGGTCTCGCAGGCCACTATCTGGCGAATCCGTTTCGCTGGCCCGAGATCTTCCAGTTGAATCCCGATATCGTGCAGGATCCTCACTGGATCTATCCGGGCGAGAACCTGCGGATTCCCGGCAGCCGTGTGGTCCCGGTCGCGAACGCCCGGTATGACAGGTCAACGGCTGGCGCTTATCAGACCGGTCGCGGTCGTCCCGCCGGCTCGGCCGACATGTCGAAGACCATATTCAGTACGCGCTCGGATCGACTCCTGACCGATTCAGGCCTGGAGATCGATGCCGCGGCCCGTCTGGGTGTCGTGAGCCTGAGCGACTTCTTCCGGGCGAACCAGTTGCTGGATCCCGCGGAGCTTGGACCGACGGGAATGACGTCCAGAGTGATCGAGGAGAGTCCGCTGGATGTGAGCCTTCCGCCGTCAGCGAGGCTGAACCAGGAGGTCGTCATTCACCTGGGAGGCCTGTCCACGTGGGAGGGGGACTTTCTGCAGACCGTGCGCTGGGCGCGAAAAGTCGGCACGTACGGCAGCGTTCTCGAGTCGAAGGCGATTCTGCAGGTCACCCGAATGGATGCCGACAGTGCGCGCGCCCGGGTAGTGCAGGTGTTTGGCGACTATCAGGTTGGTGACCCGGTCGTCCAGGCAGCGGACTTCTTTGTCGATCCGGAATCCGAGGTCAGTGTGCCCGCCAGCCAGCTGGACGGCACGATCATAGCCTTTGCGGTCGAGGACCAGACCATTCTGGGCCTGTACGACGAGGTGTTCCTGGATGTCGGCCGGCAGGCAGGTGTGCGGGTCGGGGATGAGTTCGTGGTGTTCTCCCATCTCGAGCAGACGCCCCAGTCGGCCGAGGAAGCTGATGCCCTGTGCCATCTGCGTGTTGTCCGGGTAAACAGCGGCACGTCGACGGCAGTTGTGTTCAGGATCCGGGACCCGGGTACCCGAGCGGGCAATCCCGTTCGACTTGCCGGTCGCATCTCCGGCTGACCCCGGCCCTCGGGCCACGACGCGGCGGGCGCCCGGCCCGCCGCGCGTCCGACGCCTTTCCCACCCTGACGGATACCGGTAGCTTCGGGTCGAATTCCCCGGTGAATTCGCAGTGTCACGGGCTTCTGGCCTGAGCATCGCGGACCGCCCGGGCTTGTCTCAGCAGCCAGAATCTGGAGAAGACGGTGAGCGGATCTCGGCGAGTTCTCGTGACCGGCGGAGCAGGTTTCATCGGGTCCCACGTCTGCGAAGCATATCGAGACGCCGGATGGGATGTGACGGCACTCGACGATTTGAGTTCGGGGAGGCGACAGAACGTCCCGGACGGAGTCGAGCTCGTCGTCGAAGACATTCGGTCGGCTGCCGCGGGAGATCTCGTCCGGAAGGGGCGATTCGATCTGCTGAACCATCATGCCGCGCAGATCGACGTGCGTGTGTCCGTGGCCCGGCCACGTCACGACGCTTCGATCAACGTCGACGGACTGCTGAACCTGCTCGAGGCATGCCGCGATGCCGAGGTCCGACGGGTCCTGTTCGTTTCCTCCGGCGGAGTCGTATATGGGGAGACGGATGATCTTCCCGTGGGCGAAACGGCACCTAAAGCACCGGTGTCGGGGTATGGGGTAAGCAAGTTGACTGGTGAGTACTATCTGTTCGCCTTCCGAAAGCTGTTCGGTATCGAAAGTGCGGCGCTACGATACTCGAATGTCTACGGACCGCGGCAGGATCCGTACGGTGAGGCCGGTGTAGTCGCTGTCTTCTGCAGCAGAATCCTGGCTGGCGAGCCGTTGACCGTGTTCGGGGACGGACTGCAGACGAGAGACTACGTGTATGCCGGGGACGTTGCGCGAGCCAACATGACGCTCACAGAGGCCGCGCTGCCGGAGCCGGAGTCGATCGATAATGTGGCATTCAACGTCGCCACCGGGCAGGAAACGACGGTAGTCGATCTGGGCTGCACCCTGGGTTCTGCGGCCGGGACGGAAATCGAAATGCAGCACGCGCCCGCGCGGCCGGGAGAAGTGCTCCGCAGCTGTCTGCGCACGGACAAGCTGCGGGGGTTGGGTTGGGCTCCAGCGACTCCGCTCGAGCAGGGACTGCGCAACACATATGAGCACATCGCGAAAGAGAGTTGAGGTTTCAGGACATGCCGTTTTTTGGATTCCCGTTAGTGCTCCAGGCAGGCCAGCAGATGGCGTCACGTCCGTGGGATCTCGTCCTCGGCGCGACACCGATGACGAAGGTGATCCTGATCGTCCTCGCAGCGTTTTCACTTCTTTCCTGGGTGCTGATCTTCTGGAAATGGACGGAGTTCCGGCGGACCCGAGCCAGCGGCGATGAATTCGTCGTTGCCATGGATGAAGCGGCGGGTTTGAGGGACGTATACCAGACCCTGACGCGGCTTGCGGAGTCGGCCTACACTCGCGTCTTCCGGCGGGGGGTCAATTTCTTCACGGAACTTCGACCGACGGCCCTGCGGGACGAAGTCCATACCGGCCCGGGGCTCACTCCGGCCCAGCTCGAGGCCCTCCGACTGGTGCTCGAGAAGGAGCTCTCGGCGGAACGCGACGATATGGCCCATGGACTCACCTGGCTGGCGATCATCGGATCTGTCAGTCCGTTGATGGGCCTGCTCGGCACGGTCGTCGGTGTGATGAACTCGTTCATCGGAATCACGAGCCAGGGCAGTGCCAACATCGCCGCCGTCGCCCCGGGAATCGCGGAAGCACTGATCACGACCGTCGTTGGACTCGCCGTCGCGATCCCGGCAGTGATCGCGTACAACCACTTCGCCGGGAAACTCGGACTGTTCACCGGTGAGTTGGAGGGCTTTGCTGCCGAGTTCATCGGGACTCTGGCGAGGGAAGGCCGGGTATGATCGGACGGGCCTCGCGGCACGATGGTCACGGCGGACTTCCCGTACGGGCCGAAATCAATGTGACGAGCCTGGTGGATGTCGCCTTCACGCTGCTCGTGATCTTCATGATCACGGCTCCGATCCTTCAGGGCGGCGTCGAAGTCACGATTCCGAAAGCACCGGCGGCGCCGTTCCAGGTCAGCGAAGGTCTCGTCATCTCCATCGATCGGGACGGCCGGATCTTCGTCGAGGACGACGAAGTCAACCGGGAGGAATTCTCCGCGACGATAGGAGCGCTGGTGGAGCGTCGAGGGGGCGAGACTGTATACGTGAAGGGTGATACCGACGTTGCCTACGGCTCCGTGCTGTGGGTAATCGGGACGCTCAAACAGGCGGACATCGAAGCGGTGAGCCTGGTTGCCGAACCGGAGCTGGAGCGCTGAGCAGGAGCGGAGTCGAGACTGGAATCGTGAGGGCGGGGGAACGGGTTGTCGAACCGTAAATTGCCGGAAACCCGGGGCGTATCGAATGAACAGCGGACGGAGCGGTCCTCGCGCCGGCCGCCGCCCGGGGCGCTTCTCGCCTCCACGATTCTGCACCTGGTGTTCGGAATTCTCCTCGTGATCGGCTCAGCGACGATGCGTCCGCGCACGTTGCCGGCCCAGACTTACCGGGTTCGACTGGTGGCCGCGTCGGATGAGTCAGCGCCCGAGCGTCTCAAGCCGCAGCCGGCCAAGCCGGCTGAAGAGGAAAATCGTCCGCCCCCGCCGCAGCCGACCGAACAGCCCGTTCCACAGACCGAGCTGCCGACCGTCGTGGAAGAAGTCCCGCCGCCCGTCGAAGAAGTCCGCGAGCCGGCGCGTTCCACGGAGGAAGGCGATGAGGCAATCAATGTCCAGCTCGAGGGCGCCGCCTTCGTTGATCCGGCCTATCTGCAGAACATCATCCGCCAGGTGAACCGGTACTGGCGGCCACCGGCCGGCGGCAGGCATCTGCGTGCCGAGGTCGTGTTCGTAATCGAACAGGATGGCTCGGTGAAAGAAATCGACATGCTGACACGGTCAGGGGACATGGCATTTGACCTCGAGGCGAGAGGCGCGATCGAGGCCGCCGGCAGAGCCAGGGCGTTCGGTCCGCTTCCTGAAGCCTGGCCGCGCGACCGGCTTCGGATTTCCTTCTTCTTCGATCCGACTACGAGATGAGAACCAATATGATCAGACCGCAGTTGCGAAACCGTAACGCCGGCCGTGCCGATTCACTCAGGACCGGGAGAGCAGTGGCTGGGCAGGCTCGTTTCAGGGGGAGCGTGGCGATCGTGCTGCTGCTGGCGCTGCCCGCCGGTTCGGTGGCGCAGGAACCGGGGGACGTCCGGATCGGAATCACCTATACGCCGGGTTACCTGCCGGGCCTCGTCGTGACGCCTGTGGAGAGCACCGAGGGTCTCGGCGAGGTGGCCCGGGTGGCTGAGGCGATACTCGGCCAGGATCTCGATTTCAGCGATCGGTTCGAGATGATCGAGGTGCCGGGGGACTTCCAGCCCGGCACCGCCGTGAACTACGGCCTGTGGAACCAGCTTGGTGCGGTGTGGCTCCTGTCGAGCCAGGTGTCTGGCAGCACGTCGGCTCCCGTTCTGCGGGTCAGTCTGCATGACGTCGTGTTCGGAGAGCTGAAGGAGGTCAAGGCGTTCAGTCTTCCAGCGGCGGGTTCTTCCGGCTTTCGCATGGCAGTGCACAGGATCTCAGATGAAGTCGTTCGATGGGCGACCTCGGAAGCGGGCATGGCGGCCACCCGGATCGTGTTTCGGCGCAAGTCGGACAACGGCGACTCCGATATCTGGATGGTGGACTCGGATGGCGAGAACGCCCGCCGTCTGACGAATGACAACTCGATCGTTTACTCGCCGGACCTGTCTCCGGATGGCTCCCACCTGCTGTACGTGTCTTACGTGAACGGCGGCCCGGTTGCCTATGAGAAGGATCTGGCCAGTGGCGCCGTACAGACCGTATCAGCCGAAGAGGGTCTCAACGTGACACCCGTGTATTCGCCTGACGGGCGCCACATCCTCTACGCTCGGACCGAGGGTGATCATACGGAATTGTTCGAGTTGCAGCGGCAGCCCCTATGCTGCGGCCGCCGCGTCACGTACACCTCGGTCGGCGAGACCCTGAACGGCGGCTATTCCCCGGACGGTCGTCAACTCGTAATGACATCGTCGCCGCTCGGGCTGCCGCACATCTACGTCATTCCGAGGGAGGGCAGAGGCCAACCCCGGATCCTGAGCCGCTACGTATACGGCGAACGGGGGTATGCGACGTCGCCGGACTGGTCGCCCAGGGGAGATCGGATCGCTTATCAGGCCTGGATCGAGAGCTCGTTCCAGGTCGTGACGGTCGGGCCGGATGGGTCCGACCGCAGGGTCCTGACATCTCGCGGGAGCAACGAAGATCCCAGCTGGGCGCCAGACGGAAGACACCTGGTGTTCGCGTCCACCGGACGCAGCGGATCCGGCCTGCTGATCCTCGATACTGTCACGGGGCGAGTGCGCAGTCTCACGTCCGCCCGGGTCGACCAATTGCCGTCGTGGTCCACGTCGCTCTGAATGCTTGAGATAGCGCTCTCATCGGCTTGGCAAGCCCGCGTGGCAAGCGTATGATTAAGCGGGTGTGCGTCGTTTCAACCACGGGCGGGGCGTCGAAGTTCGTCCTCCAATCGCGTCCTCGCCATTCATTTGTTTCAAGGAGCACGGAAATGCGTCTCAAGGTCGGTTTTGCAGCACTGATCGCCGTTTCGGCAATCGGACTGTCCGCCTGTGGTGGGAAAGCCCCGCCGCCGCCCCCGCCCGTCGTCGCCGAGACAACGGCGACTCCCAACGCCGACAGCCTGGCCGCCGCTGAGGCTGCCCGGTATGCGGCTGCGGCAGCGCAGTTGTGCGCCGACGCCCGCACGGCGATCGCGAACGGCGACTATGATCGTGCACGCAGACTCCTTGAGCAGGCTGTCCGTGATTACCCCGGAACCGAGTGTGCCGATGGAGCCGTGGCGCTCGCGGATGCCGTGGCAGCGATCATGGTCGTTCGCGACCGGATTCACTTCGAGTTCGACCGGGCGCGGATCACCGACGAGGCCGCGGGCATCCTGCAGGCCAAGGCCGAAGTCCTGCGGAACTTCCCGAACGTCGCAGTGACGATCGAGGGCCATGCCGATGAGCGCGGTTCGCTGGAGTACAACCAGGCGTTGGGCCAGCGGCGGGCGGAGGCCGCGAAGACCTATCTCGTGAACCTCGGGCTGTCGGCCGGCATGTTCCGCACCGTGAGCTATGGTGAGGAGCGGCCCATCGCGCAGGGATCGAACGAGAGCGCCTGGGCGGAGAACCGCCGGGACGAATTCGTTCTCCCGAGCGCCGATGCGATGTTGAAGTGAGGATTCGCTCCGCGATGGCTCTGTGTGCCGTGGCCGTGTCCGTTGGCGGCTGCGCTACGAAGAGCGACATGGCTGACCTGCAGGCGACACTCGTCGGCGAGTTCGAGTCCGAGAGATCCCAGAGGGAAGCACTGATCGCGGAGATTCAGGTGTTGCGAGCGGTGCTGCTGGACAGCCTCAGCGTCCAGCAGCGCCGTGACATCACGGGTCGGGTAGATCTGCAAAGGCAGATTCAGGAGTTGAATCTGAATCTCGCTCAGCTCATCGAGCTCACGGGACAGACCCAGAGAGATCTGGCCCTTATGTCGGTGGCACCGACCGATACGTCTCTGGCTGGAGAGCGGACGGTCGGCCAGCCCGGACCGGTGACCGAGGAACCGGAAGCCGAGGCAGCGCCCGGCAATCCTCAGGAACTGTACGAAGCGGCACTTCGGCAATTCCGGCGCGGGTCATACGGAACGGCGCGTGCGGCGCTGGACGAGTTCCTCTCCCGGTATCCGAACGACGAGCTTGCACCGGATGCCCAGTATTTTCGAGCAGAGACGTTTGCGGAGGAGGGTGATGCGGCGACGGCACTCGACGAGTATGCGCGAGTGCTCGAGTTGTATCCGAATTCGCGCCGAGCGCCCACGGCTCTGTATAAGAGCGGACTCCTCGAGCTTCGACGCGGGAATGCCGATGACGCACGCACCTTTTTCAACCGGGTGGTCCAGGGGTACCCGGACAGCGACGAGTTCGAGCTGGCCCAGCGGGAGCTCGACCGGCTGAGTAGCTGACTCGACGACTCGGGCGCCGGCGCCCCCGGGATCGAAAAGGGCCAGATCGAGCCCGGAGGAGAGCGTGTGCGCTGCCCAAGATGTGACCACGTCGAGGACCGCGTCGTCGACTCTCGCACCAGTCGGGCGGGACGGTCCATCCGTCGCCGCCGTGAGTGCCTTGGCTGTAGCTTCCGATTCACCACCTATGAACACATCGAGCAGGAGCAGCTGACGATCCGGAAGACATCCGGATCGATCGAGCCGTTCGACCGTGCCAAGCTTCTTCGAAGCATCGGCATTGCCTGTGCTAAACGGCCCATATCACTGGCGAGAATCGAGGCGATGGTGGATCTGATCGAGGAGGAGCTGGAGGCACTCGATGAACGGGAAGTCAGCAGCCAGCTCACTGGTGAGCTGGTGATGGCTCACCTCAGGGCTCTCGATCAGGTCGCTTACGTCCGTTTCGCATCGGTGTACAGAAACTTCCAGGACACGACGGAGTTCATGGAGGAAGTACGCGAGCTCGTCAACCGGGCGCGGTACGAGGCTCGAGGGCAGCAGGAGATGTTCGAAGCACCTGGGGAGGAGCAGGGGGAGGAAGATCAGGCGTGACCAACGAAGCAGCGGAGATGCCGTTCCTGGACCATCTCGAGGAATTGCGCCGACGGATCATATGGGCGCTGCTGGCGCTGGCGATCTGTGCGGTGCTCGGGTTCTTCGTCGTCACGGAACTCGATGTCATCGGGATCCTCGAGCGTCCCTTCCAGGCGGTGATGCCAGGCCAGAACTTGTTGTTCACCAGCCCGACGACCCCCGTCGTCGTGACGTTCAAGCTGGCCTTCGTGGTTGGCTTCATCATGGCGCTTCCCGTCATCGCTTTCCAGGCATGGTCGTTCTTCTCCCCGGCCCTGTACGATCACGAGAAGCGACTGGTGATTCCGGCGATCGGAGTCGGGTTCATACTGTTCCTGGCGGGAATCGCGATGGCGTACTTCTTCGTTCTTCCGCTCGGGCTCAACTTCCTCCTGGGGTTCCAGGCCGAGAGCCTGGAGCCGATTATCACGATCGACGAATACCTGAAGTTCGCGACGCGGCTGATCCTCGCATTCGGCATCATCTTCGAAATGCCCGTCGTCCTGGTTCTCCTCGGATTGCTGGGAATCGTGACTCCCGATGGCCTCCGGAAGTATCGGCGCCATGCTGTCGTGATCCTGGCGATTTCGGCCGCGCTGCTCACCCCGGCGGATGTCGGGACGATGTTCATGCTGTTCACGCCGATGATCCTCCTGTACGAGATGTCGATCTGGCTCGTGCGCCTCGTGGTCAGGCGAGACGAGTCCGACGAACCCGAAGCGGACGACGAGCCGGCCGGGGCATGAGGCCGGTCCTGCCCCTCCTGCTCGGGGCGGTCGCCCTGTTCGTCGCCGATCCGGCAGCCGCCCAGGTGACGCCCCGGGGACGTCGCCCGCCACCTCCCGGCCAGGACACGTTGCGGTACGACGACGAGTTCCTGGAGGACAGCCTGCGAGTCGACCCGGCGGACACCATTCCGAGGATCGACGTCGAAGCCCGACGACAGGAGCTGGGTGGGACTGCTGGCTTTCCGAGCCGGGACGCGCTGTTCAACTCCCTGATGGAGCTGCCCGGGTATCATGCGCTCGAGTACCGGGGCCGGGAGGCACAGATCGAGGTGGCGACCCAGCGGCTGTCTCTGATCGGGGACGCCCAGGTGAATCGCGCGCGAGATGTGCTCATCGCCGATACGATTCTGTATCGGGGATCCGTGCAGTTCATGGAAGCCCGGCGTGGAATCGAGCTGGCCGGGCTCGACGGCTCAGAAGTGACGAGTGACTCAGTCCTTTACTTCGATCTCGCCGCTATGACCGGGACCGTGTATCGCGCCGAGACGCAGTTCGCTCAGCGGGGTGCGAACTGGCGGGTGATCGGTAACGTCATCCCCAAGTCGCAGGATACCCTGTTCGCGGCCCGAAGTGAGTTCACGTCGTGCGACATCGAGGAACCGCACTATACCTTCCGTGCCAGCAAGATCAAGCTCGTCAACAACGATGTGATCGTCGCATGGCCGGTCGTACTCTATGTGAGCAATGTGCCGGTGTTCTGGCTGCCTTTCTTTGCTTCGGAAATCAAACAGGGGCGTCGGAGCGGCATTCTTCCCCCGCGCTTCGGATTCAACGACATCGTGCAGACATCGGGCGGTGCGGGCAGGAACGTTACCGACTTCGGCTACTACTGGGCGATCAATGACTACACGGACGCGCAGGCCAGCGTCGACTGGTACAGCGGCGACTACACCCGGGTGAATGGACGTTTCAACTACAGGTGGCTGAAGAAGTTTGTCCGCGGAGGCCTGCTGTACAGCCAGAGTTTCAGCGACAATGGCAACAATCTCCGGTTCGATCTGGACCACGACCAGAGCATCGGTCTGAATACACAGCTGCGTGCCTCGATCGAGTACATCCAGGACAAGCGGATCTACCAGGATCAGAGCTTTCGGCCGGACGAGCAGACGCAGACGATTGATTCCGACATCGGTCTGAATCACCGATTCCGGTTTGCGAACTTGTCGGCGAGTGCACGGCGTCGTCAGTACTTGAACGACGATCGGGTCGAGACAACCCTGCCGTCGCTCAACCTGTCGTTCTCGCCGCTCACGCTGTTTCGGGCTCCCGCCACGAGTCAGGGTCTGTTCAACAACATCGTGTTCAGTGCCGCCGCGAGCGCGAATCGGCGGCTCGTGGAGCTGGACCTGGGCACCGACCTCGACGCGACTACCGCGACTGCGAGCGGGAGTCTCACACTGCAGAAGTTGACCCTGCGGGCAAGCGCTGATTACGGGCGCGCCAAAGATACACCGTCCGATTCGACAGGTATCGAGTTGCCGTCGCTGCTCGAGCAGACGATGCGCTGGAGCGCAGGCCTGAACTACCAGGTCAACCTCGTTGGATCCACCACCTTTCGTCCGTCGGCCCAGATCTCGGGCACGTCGATCAATGTCGATACGCTCGGAATGGGATTCGTATCGGCCCCGATGCGCACGAGTTTCGGCGCCTCCCTGTCGACTGACGTGTTCGGGTTCTACCCCGGGTTCGCGTCGTTCGAGCGCATCCGGCACAAGTTCTCGCCACAGGCCACCTGGGCCTACTCACCGGCCGTGAGCATCGATTCTGCGCTCAGCGAAATCCCGGGACTGGGAGCCGCTTCCGGGGCACGAAATACCCTCAGCGTCGGATTCAATCAGACGTTCGAGGCCAAAGTCCGCTCGCAACAAGTCCCGCAACTGCCCGCAGACTCGGTCCGGGGAGGTTGGCCAGACTCGTTGGTGGTGACCGACTCGATCCGACCGACAGTCGAGGGTCTCGAGGTCCTGGCCGACGACTCCGTCGCTCTCGGTACCGGACCGGTCGGGGGATTCGACGACCCGTCGAGCGTATTCAGAGGTGCCGAACCTCCGACCCGCAGGGCCCAGAGCCGAACTGTCACGGTGCTGGCCATTCGCACGAACGCACTGGCGTTTGACTTCGCCAGGGAAGACGGTGGCTCGAGCCTGGTGACGGAGAAGTTGAGCAATGCTTTCAGTTCGGACCTGATGCGTGGATTTCAGTTGAACATCAGGCACGACCTGTTTGATGGTATCGGAACGGACCGGCGGTTCAAGCCGTTCATGGAGGCTCTCACCATGAGCTTCTCACTTCGATCCGGGACCGGGCTCGGGGACATTTTCGGGCTTGGATCCTCACCGGGCGGGGGGCGGGACCGCGCAGGTGGGGAAGCCGAATCTCCACAGAATGTCGACTCCCAGTATCGCTTGAGGGAATTCGAGGGGTCGTACAGGACGGATCCATTCTCCAATGCCCGTGGAGGCGGGAGCTGGACCGTCTCCCTGCGCTACTCTCTCGTCCGGACCCGGGCAACGGAGTCGGGTAACGAGAGCCAGACGATAGACGGAACCCTCACGTTCCAGCCCACCCCCGGGTGGTCGGTGCGCTGGACCACACAGTACAACTTCACGCAGGGAGAATTCGGGACTCAGTACATCACGCTCGACCGGGACCTGCACCGCTGGCGGGCATCGTTCCAGTTCTCCCGCAGCCCTAACGGTAACACGCTGTTCCAGGTCGGCGTCCGGCTCAGCGACGCGCCTGAACTCCACGGTGACTACAACCAGCGTACGAACTGAAGGCAGTGGGACAGCAGCTCTTCCCCGCGCTTCGCCATCGGATCCCATGGCCGGTTTCTTGAACGTCACATTGCACAAACTCTGCGTGGTTCAGGCCGATGGGCGGGGAGTGGCGTCCGCCGGATAGCTGAATTCCGCTGATTCTGGCGGATTCTGGCCAGATCGAGAGGCCATCGACGTACTGCCGCCGCTGCGACGGCTCCCGTCTTCCGGTCGGTGTGCTGGCAGACCGCCAGAACGAGTTGTGACCTGCAGGATTCCGGTGGCGCATGGTTCGACGAATGAGAGGTCGATGACGACGTTTCAGCGGCTCAAACACGAGGCTCGGAAAGCTGAGCAACGATCGGACTGGCGAAAGGCCATCGCTCTGTATCGCGAGGCCATGCGCTTTGACGAACGGCAGCATGGCAATTCCGAACTGGGACTGTTCAATCGCATCGGAGATCTCCACATCCGGCTTGGAGAAGTGCCCCAGGCCGTCGAGTGCTACGAGCAGGCAGCCGATCGCTACGCCGAGAACGACCTTCCCACGAGCGCCATAGCTCTCTGCAACAAGATCCTGCGCGTAGCACCTGACAAGACTGATGTCTTCCGGCGCCTCGGCCTGCTTCACGCCTCCGCCGGCCTGCTTGCCGAAGCTCGAAATTCAATGCTCCAGTTCGTCGATCGAACGGTGAATGACGGCCAACTCGCGCTGGCGATCGAGGCCGTTCAAGAATTCGTGGACCGCACCGCGGACGAGACGATTCGGGTCCAGGTGGCAGACCTGCTTGCCGAGCGCGGCCACCCGGACCAGGCTCAGGCCCAGCTCCACCTCGCATCGGCCTCCAGCCCGCGCCAGGGCAACGACACCGGGGATCTCGAGCCGAGCTTCGAGCAATCTGGCGTGGCTGGACCGCAGCAAGTCATTCCCGAGGTGACTGAGCCTGCGTCGCCACCGTCACTGCCAGCGGAACCGCCGGAGACAGGTGACTCGGTCGGAACGGCGGAGCCGGAGTCAGCACTGCGGCTGGGAGAGCTCGTAGGCGCTTCCGTGTCGGAGCTCGACCCACATGGTGTAGCGGTCGAAATGGTCGAGGACTCAGTCTCCGACTCAGTGGATGGCGAGATCGTGGAGGCCCTGAACAGGTTCCGGGCCCGGGTACAACCTGAGCTCGACCGGGCGGGACCTCAACTCCACTACGATCTCGGTGTCGCGTTTCAGACTATGGGTCTCGGATCGGTTGCCGTGGAAGAGCTGCGGCGCGGGATCGCGGCGCCCGGACGCCTGAAGGCCGCTCACCAGCGGATCTCCGAGATTCTCGAGCCGACTAGGCCAGGCAGCCACACTAAGCCCGAGGAGGACATACGGCCAGTCGTCGCTGAGCCGGAACGGACGCCCGAGTCGACCCTGCCGGAGCCGGCGGAGCCGGAGCACGCGCCGGCGCTGACGTTGCCCGAGCCGGCGGCGTTCGAACTCGAAGAAGTTCCTGCCGAAGAACAGGTGTCCGAGTCCCTCAACCCGGATCTACAGGGTCTGCTGTTCCGGGCCCGGCTGGCTCAGTACCAGATCCGGCGGGCAGAAGATTCGGGTCAGACGGACTACAGGTCTCACCTCGATCTCGGGGCAGCATACTCCGCAATGGGCCTTCGCCAGGAGGCGGTCCGCGAGCTTCTCGAGGCGGCGGCTGGACCGACCCCCGTCGGCTCGCGCGCGGTTTCGATGATGCTCGACATCGCCCGGGACAGATCGACGGAATGGGAACTGGTTTTATCGGTCCTCGAGCAGGTGCGGGAGCTCGACGGGACCGGCGCGGCGGAGCCGGTTCTGCACGAACTGGTCGGCCGGTGGGGTGAGGAACACCCGGGAGCCGGTCGCGTCGGGGAACTGCTTGGTTGGGTGGTGACGGCTGCTCCGTCACCAGAGGAGGTCGAGCCGGCTTCCTTGCCTGGCGCCGATTCTGAAGCCTCGGTCCAGCGGAATGAACCGACCGAGGACGCGCCTGTAGTGGTGGATTCGTCGTCTCTGAAGGTGCTCGATCAGCTGCTCGGACAGCCCGAGGATGAGTCTGCAGGCAGCGACGCGCCGGAGTCGGAGGAGCGCTCTGATCCGGGCCGAGCCCGGGAAACAGCGGAATTGATGATAGCCGAGGGGCGCGTTACGGAAGCGGTATCCCATCTGTACCGGACTCTGGAGACGCTCGAGGATGCCCGCCGGATCCGCGAGGCTGCCGCGGTCATCGACTATCTGCTGGAACTGCGGCCGGATGACGTGGTGCTGCATCATCAGCGGGCTGAGTTCGCGTTGACGCTGGATGACAGGGAGCTTCTCGTTTCATCGTATATGAGTCTCGCCGCCTGTCTGCGCCGACGGAACGCCCAGGGAAACGCCAGAACCGTATATGCCCGGATTCTGGACATCGACCCGGGACACGTTGGGGCGCTCGAAGCCTTCGAACAGCTTTCCTTCCTTCCAGAGGGACAGGGAACCGGTTCAACTGTTTTCGACTCCAGTCCATCGGGTACGGACGACAGGATCATCGAACCCGGTCATGGCCCCACGCTCGTGGCGGATGGCAATGAAGAATTCGACGCGCTCCTCGATGACCTTCGGGATCCGGGACCGGACGAGGATGATCTCGGCGATGATGCGGAGGCGCATTTCGAACTGGGGGTCGCGTTCAAGCAGATGGAAATGTGGGACGAGGCGCTGGCCGAGCTTGAGAAGGCCGTCGCAGGACTTCAGGATCCAGTCCGAGTGTGGGAAGTCATGGCGGAGTGCCTCGAGCGGGCGGATCGGAAGCAGGAGGCGCTGGACATCCTGAAGACTGCCGAAACGCACCCCGGCAACCAGGAATCTCCGTCGCCGGGCGTCCTGTATCGACTCGCGCTGCTTCTGCAGGAAGGCGGGGACGAGGTCGGTGCCGTCCAGCGGCTCCGCAGGGTCGTAGAATTGGACGCCTCCTTCCGGGATGCCGCCAGCCGGTTGTCCGCCCTCTCCCAGTGACGGTATAATCCGGTCGTTCTCCAGACCGGCGGCCATGCGTCGTGTACCTGAGCACCAGGGAGAGTATGCTCGAAGCCGCACTTCCGACCCTTGCTGCGTTGCAGGCTCCTGTCCTCGACCGTCTCGCGGCCATGGATGCTGAGTTGCAGGGGATGATCACGGCGGACTTCGGCGCAATCAACGAAGTCAGTGAGTATCTGTTCGCGCGCCGCGGGAAATACCTTCGCCCGACCCTGCTTCTTCTGTCCAGCGAGGTCGGCGGACAACCCGGCCCCGAGGCAGTCAGGCTCGCGGCGATCGTCGAATTGATGCACGTAGCGACGTTGGTCCATGATGACGCGGTGGATCACTCGCCCAAACGCCGGGGCATGCCGACGATCAATTCCCGCTGGAGCCACCAGGTCGCTGTGATCATGGGGGACTACCTGTACTCGCGGGCCCTGGTTGAAGTGACGAAGATGGGGGATGTCGAAGCGATCTCCTTGCTCGCCAACGCTTCGAATCGAATGTCAATTGGAGAGATGCGGCAGCTGGCCTCGCACGACGCGCTCGGCGCCACGGTTGACGATTACTTCAGTCTGTGCGATTGCAAGACGGCATCGCTGATGTCCGCTGCATGCGAGCTCGGAGCGCTCGTCGGCAAGCCGGAATACCGCAAGGCGCTCGGAGGATACGGGCACGACCTGGGCATGGCCTTCCAGATCGTGGACGATCTTCTTGATTACACGGTCTCGTCGGAGGTCACGGGAAAGCCGCATGGACTGGATCTCAAGGAACACAAGGTCACGCTGCCGCTGATCGCGGTACTGTCGCGGTTGAGCGCAGAGAATCGTCGTACTGTAGATGAGCTGTTCGCGGATCCTTCCCCGGCCAACGATCATGTAGACGAAGTGATCGAACTCGTGCGGGATGCCGGCGGTCTGGAAGAGGCCCGCAAGACGGCGCGATTCTACGCTACGTCGGCAAGCCGGCACCTCGAATCGTTGCCGGACGATCCGGCGGTCGAGATCCTGCGGTTAACAGTGGAATTCGTCCTGGAGCGTCAGAAGTGAGTATGGACTTCGGCGGCCGCCGACGACCGTCGGCCAAGCGGGTCAGCCTGATCGTGGCCGGGGGCATGCTGCTCGGCTCTCTGCTCACCGAGCTCGCCGCGATCACGCTGCCGGCGAGCGCGGCCCGTGAGTTCTTCATCACGACCGTTGCCGCATCGCTCGGTCCGCTGACGGTGGACCTGCTGGTCATCGCTTTGACGCTTGGTCCACTCGTTTTGCGACTGAACATTCTCAGCGTCGTAGGGATACTACTTCTGGCGTGGTTCTCGCGATCGTTGCTCTGATCGCTCCTGTCCTTCGGAAGGTGCACTTATGTTCGGCAATCTCGGGATGTGGGAAGTACTTATCCTCCTGTTCATCGTTCTCTTGCTGTTCGGAGCCAAGCGCCTGCCGGAAATCGGAGGTTCGCTCGGCAAGGGTATACGGGAGTTCAAAGGATCCCTGAAGGAAGTAGAAGGAGAGTTCCGGGAGATCGGCAACGCGGCGGACACGAATGCCGGGACGACGAGCGCGGAGCGCGAAAAGCAGGAGCAGAACTCCACCTGAGGATGCACGAAGGGCCCGGAATCGTTCAGATCCCGGGCCCCCAGTATCTCCGACGAACGCTCTCCTCAGGCTTGTTCCGGTGCGCGAAGTCTGTCGCGCAGGTCGACCACCTCCGCATCATCCCGTAGCGCCTGGACCCAACGATCTACACTCAGCTGTGACATCTGCGATTCCATCTGCGCTCGCAACTGGCCCCGCATCACCTGGAACCGCTCGATATCGGCTTCCGTGCGCTCATCGACCTGGAGAAACACAATGGCGTCGCCGGCGTCGTATGGGCCCTCGATGGTTCCCAGGGAAGCACCAAAAGCGGCCCCGACCGCTTCCGTTCCTCGACCGAGGCCCTGGACGAACTGACCGCGAAGGAAAGGTCCTGCCTGTCCGTACGTCCATCCGAGAGATTCGGCCGCGGCCTCGAGAGACGGAGCGGCTCGTACGTCGTCCAATCTGTCAGCCGCGAGATCGAGCGCCCGGCGGGTTCGCATCTCGAGACGAAGAGTCTCCTCGATCTGCGGTCTCACTTCCTCGAACGCGAACGTCCCCTCGTCGGTCCGTGAGACGACCTCCAACATGTGAAACCCGGAACCATTCTCGAAGAACTCGCTGACTTCCTCGAGCGGTGTGAGTGGATCGACCGCCCAGTCTACACCGACGCCCAGTGATCCCGCGCCTGGCACGAAGTCGAATCCGTCGGTGAGCGTCACGTCGGACCGGATCGGCACGCCGAGCTCTTCGCCGGCGGCTACGATCCCTCGGTTCAAGGCGATTCCCTCGAACTCGTCCATGATCCGGAAGATCTCGTCCTCGCCAGCCTCGGACAGGATGATCGGGAACAGGATGTGAGCCACGGCCAGAGTATCCTGCGCCCGATCGGTGACCGTGAAGATCCGATAGCCCGCCGGAGTCTGAAGGGGGGCCGAGATATCTCCGACGGCGAGATCAGACACCGACTCGGCGATCGCATCGAGAAGCTGATCCTCGGCAAAACGGCCCAGGAGTCCGCCGCTCGTCGCGGTCAGTGAATCCGCAGAGAATTCGGCCGCGGCCTCGTCGAACGTCAATTCGCCGGCTTCGATCGCCGTCCTGACAGAATCGGCCAGCCCGGCCGCGGCCACAGTATCGCCCGCCGTCGGAGTGGTTGAAAAGCTCACAAGGTGGGCGTCGGCCGTCGCTGGCCGTACGAACTGATCCGGATTCTGGCGATAGTACTGGCGCGCGTCTGCCTCCCGGACCTCGATCTCCGTATCCAGGAGGAGGGCGTCCGGGCTGGTTGAGATAAATTTCACCGTGGCCGACTCGTTCTGGTCCCGATACGCCTGCCACACCGCTCCGTCACTCATCGCCGTACCACCGGAGATCTGCTGTGCGAGCCGAGCCCGCGGAAGAGTCTGCCGGTAGTACATTTCGATCTGCAGGAGCAGTTGCTCGTCCACCGAGGGATCTCTGAAGAAATCCTGATACTTCGAATAGTCGAAGGTGCCGTTGGTCTGGAAGGCGGGATGCCGGACCAGGTCGGGAGGCGGGTTGGTTCGAAACGCCTGCCGGATCTCGGTCTCCGTGACCTCGATTCCCAGCCGTTCAATTTCCTGTTCAACCAGGATATCCTGAATCATCGCCTCCCACGCGTCGCTCTCGATCTGCCGGATCTCTTCGTCATTCAGAGACCGACCACTCGTTGCCCGCGCCCGGTCGATGGCGAAACTGTAGGATTCGCTCCAGCGCGAGTTTCTGACCTCCTGGCCGTTGATGGTGGCGACGACGGGATTCACTCCGAGCGTCGCCGCCTGGTCCTTCTGACGTACCCAGTCGAGGACGAGCCATGCGGCGAACGCCACGGCCATAACCATCATGACCCACTTCGTATTTGCCCGAATCGAGCGCATGAACATGCGGCACAACACTCCAGCGTCATGGTTTGCAGCCGGGCGGTCCCCGGGCGGGTCCGGCACTTGAGCCTGACCGAAAACAAGCGTCAAAACCTACCGGCGAGCCGGCGCGCGGGCAACCAACAGAAGGGCTTCCGGTCGTTTGACACTCTGGAATCGTCACGCCTAACTTCGGTCAGTCGGCGTGACGGCGCCGCGCGCGATCCACTACTGCCAATCCGGGAGACCTGGATGCCGCTCGACGAGTCCGCGGAGGACGAGATTTACCGGTTCGAGGAACAGTTCAGACGTCAGCCCGAGAGCCTGGTGTTTGCTCGGCTTGCCGATGCGTACCGCAAAGCCGGGGACCCTCATCGCGCGCTCGAGGTGCTCGAAGACGGTATTCGCCGGCACGCGGACTACCTGAGTGCCCACATCGTTAGAGCACGAACCTACCTGGACCTCGGCAGGGTCGAAGACGCACGGTCCGCGTTCGAACGAGTGATCGAGATCGACGCTCAGAACCTGGTGGCGATTCAGGGCCTGGCCGAAATCGCCCGTGACGCGGACGACGGGTTGGCGGAGATCGCGTGGCTGGAGCGCCTCGTTCTGGCTGATCCTCATGATCCGGTGCCCGGCGTTCGCCTCGAAGAACTCCGTCAGTTGGCCGGGCAGGAAGCCGACGTCGAGCCGGAGCCGGCTCTCGACGACAGCCGGGACTCAGCGGCGGCGGATGACACCTGGTGGTCTGAGAAGTCAGCCATCGAGGCGGAGTCGCACACGGCCGGGGATCTGCCTGCCGACTCCGGCCTCGCGTCCGAGTTGTGGTCGGGACCGGTGCTGACCCCGACGGACGAATTCGCGGAAGGCACGG
Source organism: uncultured Gemmatimonadota bacterium (assembly GCA_942490755.1). Classification (GTDB taxonomy): domain Bacteria; phylum Gemmatimonadota; class Gemmatimonadetes; order Palauibacterales; family Palauibacteraceae; genus Carthagonibacter. The sequence continues at coordinate 47,540 of CALNYN010000038.1, read as the reverse complement.
CGTCTGCCGGGGAGATGGAGGACGAGTCCGAGGAACCGGATGCCGGGAGTCCGATCGAAGGCTGGGATGGCATTTCGGAGGCCCTGCCGGATCCGTTCGAAGCTCAGGACGCAGATCCGTTCGAGGATGACGAACTCGGTATCGATGCTTCGGCCGGCGATTCGACCTTAGAGCCGGCGGTGCAGGATGCGTGGTGGTTCGAGCCACCGGCCGACCCGGACGGCTCGCACCCGGACGGCGAGACGATCGACGATGCCGAATCCGACGATGACGCAGATCTGCTCACACGCACGATGGCCGAGCTGTATGCGCGACAGGGGTTGATCGATGAGGCGGAGGCGATCTACCGGGAGCTGCTGCGAGACCGGCCTGACGACGAGACCCTGCGCGACGGACTCGACGCCGTGCTCGGAATGCGCGCGGCCCGCGGTGCGGCTCGCGCCCCGGACACCCCGCCCGCGGTAGTGGAGTTGGAGCGGCCGGAAGCGGCGATAGAGCCGGCCGAGCCGGAGTCGATTCCTGCTGCCGAGGAATTCGCCGCGTTGCTGCGGGCCGGTGAGGTCCTCGCAGATCGCCTTCCCGAGCCCTCTCCCTTGCCGCCCGACTCCGCGACTGACGAATCGCCGGATGCGCGACCGGTACTGGAGGAGTGGCTTCGTGGACTGCGGGGTTGACCGCATGCGCATCTGCGTGCTGCATGGCCCGAATCTGAATCTGCTCGGAACCCGCGAGCCCGAGCTGTACGGGACCGAGACGCTGTCTTCCCTCGACGAGAAGATTCGAATCCGTGGATCCGAGCTCGACGCGCAGATTGAAAGCTACCAGTCGAATCACGAAGGGGAGCTCGTCGATCGAATCCAGGAGCTGTCGGATCGCGTCGATGGCTGGCTGGTAAACGCCGCCGGGCTGACCCACTCGAGCGTTGCATTAAGAGACGCGCTCGTGGCGAGCCGCAGACCGTTTGTGGAAGTCCATCTGACCAACATCTATGCGCGCGAGCCGTTTCGGCACCGATCTCTGCTGTCGGACGTAGCCATGGGAGTGGTCTCGGGCTTTGGGGCACGGAGCTATCTGTTCGGTCTCGATGGTCTGCTCGACGGACTGCGGAACACCGGGCGAGCGGTGTGATCGCCGCAGATGGCGGCGAATCGCGGCTCCGCAGAATCCGCGATCGCCTGCATGACGAGAGGCTGGACGGCCTTCTCGTTTCGCATCTCCCGAACATTCGATATCTAACCGGATTCACCGGATCGAGCGCGCTTCTCCTCGTCGAGCCTGGTGTCGCGACCCTGTTCACCGACTTCCGGTACGAGATCCAGGCACGCGAGGAAATCGGCCCATCGGTGGCCCTCGCGATCATCGGCGATGGCCTGTTCGACGAGCTGGCGCTGCGGTTGTCCGAGGAGCCGCCGGGCAGGAGAATCGGTTTTGAACCGGCTGCGATCACCGTGCGTGACCGCCAGGAGCTCGGCGCACGTTGCGGAACCGTGGTGTGGGACGCAGCGGGGGCCCCGGTGGAGGAGTTGCGATCGGTCAAGGATGTCGGGGAGCTGGACCGTATCGAGCGCGCGGTGGAACTGGCTGAACACGTGCTCTCAGAGATCGTGACCGAGATTCACCCCGGTCGCACAGAGCTCGAGGTCGCTGCCGAGCTCGAACACCGACTGCGAACAGCCGGGTCTGGCTCCCTCCCATTCGAGCCGATCGTCGCGTTCGGCCCCAGATCGGCTCTACCGCACGCACGACCGGGGGGCCGTGCACTTCGTGTCGGAGATCTCGTGCTGCTGGACTTCGGCGCCGGGGTAGACGGATACTGCTCGGACCTCACCCGGGTGCTGGTGGTAGGCACCGCGGAGTCCTGGCAACGCGAGCTTCACGCCGCCGTAAACGAAGCCTGCAGTCGCGCGATTGCCGCGGTATCCGAGGGAATCCCGGCTTCCACGGTCGATGCCGCGGCCCGAGACTACCTGGCCGAGCTGAGACTCGCCGACCGATTCGGCCATAGTACAGGTCATGGACTCGGGCTCGAGGTACACGAGTCGCCTAGAGTGCACAGACTGGAGGACAGGCCGCTGGCCGCGGGAAATGTGGTCACGATCGAGCCCGGCGTGTATCTTCCGGGGCGAGGAGGAATTCGAATCGAGCAGGATGTCGTTGTCGAGGCCGAGGGTTGCAGGGTCCTGGGCGAGGCATCCACTGAACTTCTGGAAATCTGACGCGGAACGAATGGCAGATACATCAGACTTTCGAAATGGCATGACGATCGACGCGGACGGAACGCTGCTGCAGATCGTCTACTTTCAGCATGTGAAGCCGGGTAAGGGTGGCGCTTTCGTGCGGACGAAGCTCAAGAACGTGCTCAGCGGAGCCGTCGTCGAGCGGACGTTCAGGGCTGGCGAGAAGGTGACCGAGGTCCGGCTCATCCGTCGGCCGATCCAGTACTCCTATTCGGACGGGGACCTGTATTACTTCATGGACATGGAGACGTACGAGAGTATCCCGCTGAGCAAAGACACGATCGGCGAGGATCAGCTCAAGTACCTCGAGGAGAACATGGAGTGCGAGGGTCTGACCCGTGAAGGTGCGGTACTCACGGTTGAGTTGCCGCAATTCGTCGAGCTGGAAGTCGTCGAGACCGACCCGGGTCTACGTGGTGACACAGCGCAGGGCGGTACGAAACCGGCGAAGCTCGCTACTGGTGCCGTGGTCCAGGTCCCCCTGTTCATCGAGCAGGGGGACGTGTTGAAGGTGGATCGCACGGCCGACAAATACCTCGAGCGCGTGAACCGATGATCGATCTTGCCTGGTTGCAGAAGCTGATCGAGATGGTAGACGAGTCCGGACTGGACTCCATCGAGATCTCCAAGGGCATCGGGACTCGTATCCGGCTGTCCAAGTCTCCGACGGTTCAGGTCATAGCCGGTTCCGGCTCCGGCCATGTGGCCCCACCGTCGACCGGCCCCGCAATCGCTGCTCCTGCGGCCGGATTGCCGTCGGGCATGCCGGAGGGCGCGTCGAACGCCGAAGAAGAGGCGTCGGCCGGGTCTGCACTGCTGGAGGTGACGTCGCCCATGGTCGGTACGTTCTATCGTGCCCCGGCACCTGACGCGCCGGCGTACGTCGAGGTCGGGGATCGCGTTTCGACGGGTCAGACTGTGTGCATCCTCGAAGCGATGAAGCTGATGAACGAGCTCGAGTGCGAGGTCAGCGGAACGATCCGCGAGATCTGCGTGGAAAACGCTGATCCGGTGGAGTACGGGCAGGTCCTGTTCCGCATCGAGCCTGCTTGAACAACAGGCCACCGTGCTAGATAAGATCCTCATCGCCAACCGCGGGGAGATCGCCCTGCGGGTGATCCGGGCCTGTCGCGAGCTCGGGATTCAGACGGTTGCGGTTTACTCGCAAGCGGACAGGGACTCCCTGCACGTTCGGTTCTCTGACGAAGACGTGTGCATCGGACCTCCGCCGGGACGTGAGAGCTATCTGAACATCCCGCGGATCGTGGCCGCTGCCGAAATTACCGGTGCCGACGCGATTCATCCCGGATACGGCTTTCTCGCCGAAAACGCCGAATTCGCCGAAATCTGTGAACGCTCAGGGCTCGTGTTCATCGGACCGACGGCAGACCAGATCCGCCGCATGGGTGACAAGGCGGAAGCCCGGCGGACGATGATCGATGCCGGGGTGCCGGTCGTTCCCGGATCGATTGGCGCGCTCGAATCCGCGGAAGAAGCGCGGAGCGAGGCCGAGCGAATCGGCTATCCGGTGATCGTGAAGGCGGCGGCTGGCGGGGGTGGGAAGGGCATGCGGGTCGCGGAGTCAGCGGACGAGATCGAGAACACGTACACGATGGCTCGGAACGAGGCGGCCGCGGCATTCAACGATGCGCGAGTATATCTGGAGCACTTCGTCGACCGACCGCGTCATGTCGAGATCCAGATCATGGGGGATCGGCACGGCAATGTCGTGCATCTCGGCGAACGGGACTGCTCTGTCCAACGGCGACACCAGAAGCTGATCGAAGAGGCTCCCAGCCCGGCGCTCACGCCGGAACTCAGGGCCGCCATGGGAGAAGCCGCTGTGCGGGCCGCCGCGGCGATCGGCTATTCGAACGCAGGTACGGTGGAGTTTCTGCTCGGCACCGATGGCAATTTCTACTTCATGGAAATGAATACCCGGATCCAGGTCGAGCACCCGGTCACGGAGGTAGTGACGGGGGTGGACCTGGTGAAGGAGCAGATTCGGTCGGCGGCGGGAATCGAACTGCGTTTCTCGGAGCCGCCTGAGCTTCGAGGACACGCGATCGAGTTGCGGATCAATGCGGAGGACCCGGAGAAGGACTTCCGGCCGTCACCTGGAACGATTACCGCGTTTCACGCTCCGGGAGGCCCGGGCATCAGGATCGATTCGCACGTCTACGCGGGATATAGGGTGCCGCAATACTATGACTCGCTGCTCGGCAAGCTGATCGCCCACGGGAGTACGCGTCAGGAAGCGATCGGGAGGGCACTGCAGGCGCTCGAGGAGTTCATTATCGAGGGCGTGCACACCACCATTCCGTTCCTGTCGAGCGTGCTCCGGCATCCGGAGTTCGCCGCGGGACACTTCGACACGGGATTCCTGGGCCGCATGAAGGATCAGGAGGCCGCCAGCGGCCCGGTGTCCGGCTGAGCCCGGCCCGGCGACACCCATGAACGATAAGCACCGGGCGGAGGCCCTCGGCGTCGGATTGCTCGGTCTGGGGGCGTTGCTCGTCCTCGCGATCCTTCCCCCGATCCTGCGCGGCGGAGTTGCCGACCCGAATCTCATCGGTCCTGCCGGTTCACTAATGTATTCCGGCCTTGCCTTCCTGTTCGGCGGCACTTCCATCCTCGTGTCCGTACCCGCGTTCACATGGGGCATGGAGCGCCTTGGCGTGATCGGACGCGAGACGGCCATTCGATGGTCCGTGTTCATCGGTGGGGCCCTGTTGTTCCTTCCATCGGCCTGGTGGATGGTCGGGTCGGCGCTCGATCGGGAATCCGTGGGTTCCGGGTGGCTGGGCACGCAGTTCGGCGGGCTACTCGTCAGCGTGTTCGGCACGATCGGAGCGGCGCTGATCGTCGGCTCGATACTGCTGGCCCTCACGGTGCTCGCATTCGGCTGGTCTCCGGCGGAAAGCGCCGGCTCGGCAGCGCGTGGCGTCAACCGCGGAATGGGCGCACTCGGCCGTGGTGCGGTCGTCACCGCCGCCAAGATCCGGGAGGTCGTGCCGTCAATGATGGCGCGTGATCCCGACTCGGACAGCCCGTGGGAGCGGACGTCCGCTGCGGAGGAGCCATCTGAGGCGGTCCCGGAAGATGAGCCGCCTGCTGGCAGCGCTGCCGAGACCGGCAAGAAGCCGACGAAGCGAAAGAAGACGAAGAAAGTCGAGGTGGCAGAATCCGGTACCGCAGGCGGGATGGATCTGTTGGATCCCGGCGATCCATCGCGTACCGAACTTCCGCCGCTCGATCTGCTTACGCTGCCCGGGGGGCGTGGCCACGGGATCGCCAAATCGGAGCTCGAGCGCCTCGGGGCGATCCTGATTGAGAAGCTGGCCACCTTCCGTGTGGACGGTAAGATCGGCGGCTGGACTACCGGGCCGGTTGTCACGCAGTTCGAGGTGGTGCCTGCCGCCGGGGTGAAGGTCGGGCAGATCGCCGCCCTGGCGGATGATCTGGCGCTCGCCATGAAGGCCCCATCGGTACGGATCGTCGCGCCGATACCCGGCAAGGGTGCGGTTGGAGTCGAAGTCCCGAATCCGGAACCCGAGATCGTCCAACTACGCGAGATTCTCGAGGCCCCGTCATACCGTCGCTCGCGGGCGCAGCTGCCGCTGGCCATGGGGCGCGACCTGGCGGGGAATCCGTATACGACTGACCTGGCCCGCATGCCGCACATGCTGATCGCGGGTGCGACCGGTTCGGGTAAGTCTGTGTGCATCAATACGATCGTGACGAGCCTGATCTATCGGTACACGCCCAATGAACTGCGGTTGCTGATGGTCGACCCGAAGATGGTCGAGCTCATCGTCTACAACGACCTTCCGCATCTCAGGCACCCGGTCGTCACGGACAATCATGATGCCGCTGCCGTCCTCCGCTGGGCCGTATTCGAGATGAACCGTCGGTACCAGATCCTGTCGGCCAACGCCTGTCGGAACATCGTGGAGCTCAATCGCCGGGTAGAGCGTGGCGATGAGATCGTGAAGCCGGAGGGGTGGGGCAAGGGTCTGTATGCCGAGGGAGCGCTCCCCTATATCGTACTGCTGATTGACGAGCTCGCGGACCTGATGATGACGGTCCAGGCGGAGGTCGAGACCCCCCTCGCGGTCCTGGCGCAGAAGGCGCGGGCCGTCGGAATCCACCTGGTGGTGGCCACGCAGCGGCCCTCGGTGAACGTGATCACCGGCCTGATCAAGGCGAACTTTCCCTGCCGAGTCGCGTTTCGGGTCGCGTCGAAGACGGACAGCCGCACGATTCTCGATCAGAACGGCGCGGAGAGCCTGCTGGGCAATGGCGATATGCTGTTTCTGCCAGCCGGGGAGTCGGATCCTCACCGCATCCAGGGCGCATTTCTGTCGACCGCCGAAACCGAGGCCCTGGTCGGCTGGTATCGGGAGCAGCGGTCGGCGTCCGATGCCAAGGAAGTCCCGACAGATGAGACCGACATCCTCGATGAAGTCCGCGAGCTGGAGATCGAGGAAAGCCAGGTCGACGTGGCCGAGGGAATCCTCACGGACTGGGACCCGTACTTCCGTAAAGCCGCGGAAATCGTGATCAACAACAGCTCCGGATCGACCAGCCTGCTGCAGAGACGCCTGAAGATCGGCTACGGCAGGGCGGCCCGGATCATCGACCAGCTTCACTCGGCCGGAGTACTCGGCCCCCCGGAGGGCTCGAAGCCGCGTGAGGTGATGGTAACCCACGAACAGCTCGACTCCATGATGCGCGGCGAGGACCTGGCGCAGGAATGACCCCGGGAACGCGCGGAACGGCCCACTCCGGGTCGGTGTATCGCCACTCGAGTCTGGATCGAACGATTCGACCCGGACAGATGCTACCTGGTGAAGGGAAGTCGGGCATGAACGTCGACCGGTTCTCGACCGGCTGTAAAGGCTACACTCGCAGCTGGTTCCTCCGGGCCGCAGTGTGGGGTGTCGTCTGCGGATCGTCTGCCCTGCTGCCGCAGTCGGCGGCAGCTCAGCAGTTGGAAGCGCCGGAAGTCAGGGATCTTCTCGCCCGGGCCGAGCAGGTATATGACGGACTGAACTCGATGCAGGCGGAGTTCGACCAGACGATCGAGATCGTGCTGCTGGGACGAAAGCGGACGGGTACCGGCACCTGGTACCAGAAGGGTCCCGGCCGGTTCAAGATGGAATTCACCGACCCGGCGGGTGACGTGATCGTAGCGGACGGCGCGAATCTGTGGCTGTACTACCCGAGCACACATCCCGGGCAGGTGATTCGCAGCACGATCGATGCGAATACGACCGGTGCCGGGATGGTCGATCTGCAGGGCCGGATTTTCGACGAGGCAGCCGAAGGTTACGATGCCGTATTCGACGGAGTCGAAGACGTGGACGGGCAGTCGACGTGGCTCGTCTCCATGACCCCCCGCCGCGAGTCACCATACCGGCTGGTGCGCGTCTGGATCGACACCGAGCGTCTCCTCGTGCGTCGGTTCGAGATCACCGAGGAAAACGAGACTTTGCGCACCGTGGTGCTGCGGAACCTGCAGCCGAACGTCGACATCCCGGACGAGACATTCAGCTTCACCCCACCCGCCGGTACCGACGTGTTCGAAGGCTGAGGAGCGGACCGATCCACACGAAGCTCGGCGTCGTCAGCCTCGGCTGCGACAAGAACACGGTAGACTCCGAACGGATCGTGGCCGCGCTCGCGGGTTACGGCGCCAGGGCAGTGCAAGACCTGTCAGAAGCCGACGTCATCGTCGTGAACACCTGCGGATTCATTGACGCCGCGAAGCAGGAATCCATCGATACGCTGCTCGAGGTCAGCCGCCTCAAGCAGGAAGGCCGCTGCTCGGCGGTGGTCGCTCTCGGCTGCCTGGTGGAGCAATACAGGGACGAGCTCGAGCCATCCTTGCCGGAGATCGACATGTTCGTGGGTCTGCGGGACGCCGAGCGGCTGATCCCGGAGCTCCGCGCGCGTGGACTGCTGGGGGATCCCATTCCAGACCATCCCGGCGTCCGGCTCCCGCTCACGGACCGACGACACGTTCGATATCTCAAGGTCAGCGAAGGCTGCGACCACGGGTGCGCGTTCTGCGCGATTCCCCTGTGGCGGGGCAAGCACCGGTCCTTCGGAGTCGAATCCCTCGTCGCAGAGGCCGCACGCCTCGAAGCGCAGGGCGCGGTCGAACTCAACCTGGTGGCGCAGGACCTGGCGCATTTCGGCCGGGAGTGGAGGGACGGTACCGACATCGCCACGCTCGCGCGTCGCCTGCTCGATGAGACGACGATTCCGTGGTTCCGGTTGCTGTACATCTACTCTGCCGGTCTCCGTGATCCGCTGATCGAATTGATGGCCGCAGAGCCGCGACTGCTACCGTACATAGACATGCCCATACAGCACGCTTCGGACCCGGTGCTCGAGCGGATGCGCCGTCCGGAAAGGGCTGGAACACTTCGCGCCAAGATCGAGCGGCTCAGAGATGCAATCCCCGATCTCACGCTCCGAACGACGGTGCTGGTCGGATTCCCGGGTGAGACCGACGACGACTTCCGGGCACTGCTCGACTTTCTCGAGGAAGCCGAATTCGACCGCCTTGGCGCCTTCGCGTTTTCGCCGCAGGAAGGCACGATGGCTGCGGCGATGGAGGACCAGTTCGTGCCCGAAGGGTTGGCGCGTGACCGACTCGAAGAGCTGCTGGAGGTCCAGCGGGCGATCAGCGCCGATCGGCTGGCAGGTGAAGTTGGAATGCGCAGACAGGTGATCGTGGATCGGGTGGCCGATGGTCGGCTGCAGGGACGAACCAGCGGGCAGGCCGACGACGTGGACGGGGTGACGTATCTGTCGACCGATCGCGACTGGTTACCCGGGACGCTGCTCGAGGCCGAAATCCTGTCGGCGCATGATTACGACCTCGAGGCCGAGGTCGTGGGCGAGGTCCGACCGGCGCCGGACGCCGACCGGAAGCTCGTGACGGTTTCGCGTCGGCTGCCGCTCGCACCACTCGGGCTCGACAGCGGCTTCGGCCGGTGAACTACGGACGTCTGGCTACCGGCCTGCTGGTCGCCTGGATCGCCGGAGCCGCGGGGGGATCCGCCTCCGGATCGATCGAACGGGCCGCCGGACTGGACCGCCTGTTGTCGCCAGCCAGGGAACCGGTGCTGCGCGTGGGCGTTCGTGTAGGGGTCCCTTCGATCGAGATCGGTTCAGCGTCCGGCCTCCTGCTGTCTGACCTGCAGACCGGTCGCGCGTTGGGAGCAGTCGGTCCCGGCGAGACGCTGCGCGTCAGCCGAGATGGTCCCGGGCTGTCCGCCTCCGGTGATCTGCTGCGCGATGCGGGTACGGTACACGTGCTGCGTATCGAGACGTCGGGAGCGGATCCGGTCAGGATCGACGGCAGCCCGTACCGGGGCAGGTTCGAGCTGCTGGCGGTCGAAGATTCCGCGGTAACCGCAGTAAACATCGTGTCACTGGAAGACTATCTCCTCGGGGTGGTACCGCTCGAAATCGGGCCTCGTACCCGGGAGGAGCTGGCAGCCATCGAAGCACAGGCAGTCGCCGCCCGGACATACGCCGTCGCGCACCTCGACGGTCATATCGAGATGGGGTTCGACCTGTTCGGGACTGTCGAAGACCAGGTGTACGGTGGTATCGACGCTGAACGTGAGGAATCGACCGATGCGGTTCGGGCGACGGCCGGAAGGATCCTCACCCACGACGGCCTGCCGATCCGGGCATATTACCATTCGACCTGCGGCGGGAGGACGGCGGCGATCGACGAAGTTCTCGACCGGCCCGCCGCACCCTACTTGCAGTCCGTGTCCGACCGGGCGCCGGATGGATCCGACTGGTGCTCCATCTCTCCGCGTTACCGCTGGTCGAGCAGCTGGTCGAGCGACCAGCTGAACGGACCCGTGCGTGACGAGCTGGCGCGGATGTTCGGTGAACAGCCGGGAACGCTGGGCCGGATCGACGGATTCAGGGTCATCGATCACACGGAGAGCGGGAGGATACGCTCGGTCGCGTTCTTCGGCCCCGGTGCAGAGCTCGTGCTCGAGCGACTCGACATTCGATTTGCCCTGCGAGACTCGGACGGGAGGATCCTCGGCTCGACGGACTTCGACGTCGTGCCCGAAGGAGGTGGGGGGTATTCCGTGCATGGTCGGGGATTCGGCCACGGTGCCGGAATGTGCCAGTGGGGAGCGATCGGCCGAGCCCGGGCAGGCCAGACGTCTGCTGAGATTCTCAGCGCATATTATCCCGGCACCCGGCTGAGCCGGGTCTACTGAGCGAGGACGACAAACACCGGGGGCACGGACGGCAATGAAACGCGATCGAGGATCGGCGATCACGATTGTGACGGGTCTGTTGGTGGTCGCCGCGAGCAGCCCGGTGCGCGGACAGGCGCTGGAGGACTACGACTACACCAACCTGGGATTCAGGGCGTTCGGCGCTGAAGCGACCTGGGTGAACTCGAGTCAGAACGAATCGACGGTCGGGGTCGGAATTCGGGTCGATCTCGGATTTCTCGGTCCGTACATCAGGATCGTGCCGCGTGCAGCATGGTGGAATGCAAGGGTGACGGACTCTGCCGTGCGCGAGCTGGAGCAGCAGCTCGAGGAGGTGTCAGATCTCCCGCCGGGCTCGATCTACCTGGGGACCCTCGAGCGAACGTCATGGATCCTGGGCGCAGACGCACAGTGGACCCTGCAGGACGCGGTCTTCGCGCCCTATCTTGGGGTCGGACTGGAATTGTATTTTCTGGACAACGCTGGCGACGCGATCAAGGACACGTTTCTGGACAACATGGTGATTACGGCCGGTATCACCGGCCTCGTCGGGGCTGAATTGAACATCGCTTCGCACTGGCGTGTGTACTCTGAACTTCGTGGAACGCTGGTGACGGACGCGAGCAATGTAGCCGTAGCGCTCGGCCTCGCGTATCGACTCTGACTCCGGGGAGCCCGATGGCAAACTCCGTGCGGGTAGTCGTGCTTGGAGCGGGAAGCGCGGCTCAGGTGGTCCATTTACCGATCCTCAGGCGACTTCACGATCTCCAGGTCGTTGGCCTGGTGGACACGCAGGAGGCGAAGGCCCGGACGATCGCGGAGCGGTTCGAGATTGCTGAGGTCGCGGCGGATCTCGGCAGTCTCGCTGAGCGAGTCGAGTTCGACGCCGTGCTGGTGTGTGTGCCGAACCATGTTCACGAGGAAGCTGTGCTGGCGGCGCTGGGGCATGGGGCTCACGTTCTCTGCGAGCGTCCGCTGACCATTTCGCGCGAATCGGCCGAGCGGCTCGTCGATGCCGCGGATGAAGCCGGGCGACAACTTCTCGTAGCGAACAACCACCGTTTTCGCTACGACGTGCGAGCGATCAGGCACTTCGTGACGAATGGGGACCTCGGGTTGGTCCAATTTGTCCGTTCCACCTGGCTCAATCGGCGTTCCGCGAGGCCCCGACACGGCTGGCGCCGGGAGCGTGTCCACGCCGGTGGTGGAGCCCTGATGGATCTCGGGGCCCAGGCTCTGGACATGGCGTTGTGGACGCTCGACTACCCGAAAGTGGAACGGGTGCGCGCCCGCACCTGGGGACGGCCTGACGCTGCGGAGACCGGAGCCGTCGTCCAGTTGGCGCTCCCCGACGCAGTCACGATCACCGTCGAAGTCAGCTGGGAGCTCGCGGACGAGCGGGACCACCACGAGTTGTATGTCCTGGGAAGTGACGGTACTGCCGGTTCGATGCCCCTTCGTATTACGCGACGCGACGTCGGCGGAATCGTGGATGTGACTCCGCCGACGTCGCGACCGGCACGGACCCTGTACCAGGACTCGTATCGCCAGGAGTGGGCGGAGTTTCTGCGGTTCGTGCGCGGAGAGAAACCGATCGAGAATCCCGTCGACCAGATCGCGCTGGCTGCCGTGCTGGAAGCCTGTTACGAATCTGCCGCCGAGGATCGCGAGATCGGGCTCTGACCGGGGCCGGCGCGATCAGAATTTCAAATCGTGCCGACGCCGGGTGAACGCATAGTATCCCAGCGCTTCTCGCCGCTTGCGGTATCCGAGCAGGTGGAAGACTTCGATCACGTACCAGCGTGCCACCCTGCGATCCACCAGCAAAGTGTCAGGTCGCCTCCGGCTCCGTCGCACCCCGGGCATCAGCCGAGCCAGGGAGTGAAGGCGCAGATGTCTGAGCACACTCGACAGTTGTAGCCAGATCGGCCGCACCGGCCGCACGATGAAGAATCCATCGTCGCCCTGCTCCTGATACAACGGAAGGAAGATGCGGCCGTCCTCGGGGGCCAGGACCTCGCCCGCGTCATCGTCCGCCAGCGGCTGGTCAGCTCGGATCGCCTCGAAATTCCGGAATCCGGGACGCATGACGAATCCGTCACCTGGAGACACGGCTCTTCGGGCACGCACTTCGAACACCGGTGGCAGATCACCTCGTGCACCCGCGAGAGCCGCCACCCGTTCCGCGTAACGCGGGACGTCAGCCGACTCGAGGCAACCGGCCTCGGCGAGCGCGATCCACAACACGTGCTCGTGGTAGTCCACGGAAGCCGGATCGTCATGCCGCCCACCCTCTACCCCGACAGTAATCGGGCCCCTGGCATTCAGGTATTCGAGCAGGGCGCCGTGTATCTGTTCCTCGATGCCGAGTACGAGCGGGAGGCCGAGCTTCCGCGCGAAGTTGCGATTGCGGAGCGTGTCGCCGAGCGTGAAGAAGGGAATGCTGTCGGATGACGTGGTGTGTAGATCGAGAATGATCGCCTCGGACTCCCGGCCACGCAGTGTCTGCTCGAGCAGTTCGAGGAGTTCGAACTGCTCCCTCTGTTCCTCGTCAATCTGCTCGGTTCGAACGGCGGCGATCCGACGCCGAGTCCAGGACCGGTTCAGGTCGGAGAGCAGATACCGGCGCCCGCTGGCGAGCGCGGCGAGATTGCCGGCGAGTCCGAGGACCTCTCCCCGACACGGCGGAACTTCGGAACGCAGATCCCGGAACAGTCGTTCGAGCGCCTCGACTCCAGCCGGTTCGTTGCCGTGCAGCCCCGCAACAAAGATGACCAGCGGACCGGGTCTCGTACCCCGGTATCTGCCGACGATCCTCCGGGCGGGGCCGGTGGTGTCAGGAGTGCGGACGGAGCGGGGAACCGCCGTGGAGCGATTCACTCCCGCAGCATCTCCTCAAGGAGTTGTCCGGCAATCCGCATGAAATCGTGCTCGGTGACGATTCCGATCAGCCGCTCGTCCTGCACCACCGGAAGACAGGAAATCCGGTGCCGGCGCATCGTGTCGATCGCGTCGAGCGTACTCGTGTTCGGGCCTACGGTCACCAGGTCGCTGGCCATGATCCGACTGACGGATATCGGCCTCTCCTCGCTTCGTGCCTCGTCTCCGGCGAGAAACCGCAGCAGCGGTCGGTGCGATACCAGGCCGACCAGCCGGTGCTCATTGTCCTCGACCGGCACGTGGTGGATCCGATGCCAGTCCATCAGGTTCGCGACGAGGTCGATCGGCTCATCCTCCCGCACCGTGAGCAGGTCGGTGGACATGTACTGCTCGACCCGCAGGTAGCTCGGCTTCCAGCCGCCACTTTCGGCGAGTGTCGCGGGACGCCACTCGTGCACCGGAGAATGATCGGCCTGTCGATCGACCATGGCTGCCACGAGCGCCGCCATCTGCTCCTCGGGCGAGCCCTGGTCCTGCATGCGCGACAGCGAACCCAGGATCCATGCGCTGCCGGTCTGCCGGCAGTCCACCCGCCGCCTGATGGTCTGCAGGTATCGCTCGATGTCCGCTTCGTCGATCCCGCCGGCACGCAAGCCACGCTCGGCTGCCGGGATCAGCTGCTTCAGGATGAGGTCCTGGGCCGTGAACGTACGGCCACCGAACCACTCAAGGTGTGCGTCGAGACCGTGCCGTGCGGCGGCGACGAAGTTCGTCCGCACGGCGTCGAACCCGATCTCCTGTCTGACGTCGTCGACTTCGTTGGCGAGTGCGCTCACGAGGCCGAACCAGAATGCCGCATTCGACACCTCGTCCAGCACAGATGGGCCGGCGGGCAGCACCCGGTTCTCGATCCGCAGGTGCGCGATTCCGTCCTTGATCCCGTAGCAGGCCCGGTTCCACCGGTATACCGTGCTGTTGAACAGCTGGAGCGCCTTCAGGGCCGGGGCCCGTCCCGCTGCGATCGCTTCGAACGGATCCTCATCGATGGCCTTCCCGAGCAAGACCTTGAAGCGGGAGATGTCCTCTCTGAAGATCTCGAGCACCGAATCGTCGACCCATCTGCGGCCGAAGCTCACACGCGGCTCGGTCTCCCGCATCTCGGAGATCGTCTGCCGGGTGTCGATCGACTGCTGGAATACCGCGATCCGGGTCTCGTGCCACAGTCGGCGCCCGAGCATCAGAGGAGAGTTCACCGCGGCCGCGAGAACAGGCGCCGCGACCGCCATCGCGATGTTGTACAGACGGGGAAACTCCTCTGGACCGGCTTGAAAGTGCACCTGGAAGCTGGCGTTCGCCGCCTCGAGCATCACCGAGTCATGGGTGATCCGCAGCTCGTCCGTGCCCTTGATCTGCATTGTGTACGGACCACCACGCAGGCGCGTCAGGGCTTCGTTGAGGGCGAAGTAACGTTGCGCCGGTACCATGTTCTCCAGCGTCAGGTCCGACTTTCGCAGCGTGGGAAGGGTCCCCGTGAGCACGACTCGCGCTCCGAGATCGCGGGCCTGAGCGTCGACTGCGGCAAGGACGCCGTGCAGCCGGGTCTCGATCGTCGAAAGGCAGCCGCCACCGAACACGAGCGGCCGAAGGTTGCATTCCAGGTTGAAGCGGCCGATCTCGGTCGTGACGCGAGGATCGTCAAGTCGCTCGAGGAGTTCCGTGGCGATCGGGGCTGGCCGCCACTGGTCGTCGACCAGGAACAACTCCTGTTCCAGGCCTATGCGTCGGATGCCGCGTTCGACAAGGTCACCCTCGAGCAGCACCTCGAGGGCCCGTACGTCCCGAAGCAGCGCCTGCGTGAACACGCGCAACTCCGCTCCTTCCAGCTCGAGTCGGGAGTCCTTCTCACCCAACGGCGACCTCCTGGGACGGCGCCTCGTGCCGGCTGCATGGGTACGAGCCAGCCAATAGTCAGGATAAGGTCGCGGCGGCTCAGGGGAGAGACAAGCCCGCTGGATCGGAATTGGGCTCGCCGAGTTCCTCGGGTGGATTCATGAGCTGAATCACTTCAGTCCGGCCGGTCGTCAGTTCTTCGGCCGGAAATCTGATTCCCCAGTCCGTCGGAGCCCACGCGAGCGGACGTCCATCGATGAAGGGGCGCAGTCCCGAGTCCGGTCCCAGGCCCACCTCGATCCAGGCTCCCGCCAAGCCTGGTGAGGGACCTGTGAGCAGGCGCAATGACAGGCTGTCGGGCGGTCCCAGGACCTGCAGCCGCGCTTCGGATCGGGAGAGCCACCATTCAGCGATCTCGGCGCCCGGGGCGATCCACCAATCGGTCTGTCCAGCAGCCAGACTGTCAATCACCTCGCCCACGACTCCAACCCGATCCGGATGCCCTGCGATCTGGGAATGAACGGAGATCAGTCCAAATCCTCCCAGGGCTCCGATCTTCTCGAGGCCCTCGAGCCAGGCGCTCAGCAGACGGTCGGTGCGCCGGGCTCCGTCCTGCACGAAGACGTTGTAGTCGTCCTTGATCAGGCGCGGCAGTACGATGACCGGTCCGTCGTCCGTCGCGAACACCTCCGGGGCCGCAGACCGGGCCTGGTTGAGTGCCGCGACATACGTACCGCCAGCCCTGCGCCAGGCCTGAAGCGTCGCCTCATCGAATCGCTCCTCGGGTACTCGCAGCCCAACGATTTCGGTTCCCGACCATTGCTGAAGTTCGCGCAGGCTTCTGGCGAGTCTGACCTCCTGCTCCTCAATCGGCAGCCCGGCCGGGGACACGTGATCAGCGGTCTGACTTCCCACCTCGCCGATGTCTGCGATCGTGGCCGCGATTTCGGGGTGCTGGAGTGCGAGTTCAGAGACCGGGAAGATCGTCCCGCGCACATCGCGGATCCGAAGCTCGCGAGCGAATGCGACGACATTCTCGAATCCGGTTTCGACGTCCTCGGAGATCAGAAGTGCCGCTCGCGCACCCGCGGGCCATGGCGCGATTTCGACCGTGACGGCGCCGGAGGCCCAACGAATGCCATTCTTGAAAAGCCGACGAATTCGGGTCGCGTCCCGGTCCGAAACGGCTTGCCGGTCGCGGAAACCGAACCACACGACCCGGCCGCCGGACCGGGGCTCGTGCAGCACGATCGCCGCGTTCGACTCCGATGTGCTGCCCGCCGTGGCACCGTTCAGGGCCCAGTCGGACCAGTACGGGTGTGGCCCGGGAACCTGCAGTGCCAGGTGCGGCTCGG
This sequence comes from uncultured Gemmatimonadota bacterium, assembly GCA_942490755.1. Taxonomy (GTDB): domain Bacteria; phylum Gemmatimonadota; class Gemmatimonadetes; order Palauibacterales; family Palauibacteraceae; genus Carthagonibacter. The sequence goes on along the minus strand of CALNYN010000038.1, from coordinate 30,911 downwards.
GGAACATCTCCACTCGGGCGCCGGGAGGCAGCCCGGGCGACAAAGGCAGGGCCGCGGGGACGGCCATGAACTGTGCTTCACCCGCCGGAATCTCAACCAGTCCGAGCGCTCCGGTGAGCGTTCGGAGCGGCTCCCAGCCTCTCCACCTGCAGCCCTCGTCTCTCGCCGCCGTGGCCCAATTCAGCACGAGACCACCGCCCCGTTCCAGATGCCTTCGGATCGCGGCGAGCTCCAGCTGCGAGACACAGACTGCTTCCGGAGCAAGGAGGAGGCTTCCGGCAGGCAGATCATCGATTCCTGCGGCGGACCGCACCCGGGACACGGCAGCCGTTTCCTCCCTCGCGAGTCGTTCCCAGCTGGAAACGGCTGCCGGGTAGAAGGTCGAGTCGGGGAAGTAACTCGCACTGGCGGCACTCTCGAACACGGAGATTCGAGCCGTGACCGATTCGGCAGCGACCGGCCCCTCGAGTTCTGTGCGCGGAACCGGAGGCTCGTCGGATACGGCGGCTGCGCGACGGGCCAGGCTCTGTACGTCCACGTTCTCCCACAATGCCGCAGCGGCCGCCACCACACCGGCGGCCAGAAAGCCGAGCAGCAATATGCCTCCCAGCCATTGGGCGGCTGATCGTGCACGCGGGACGGGATCCTGTTTCGGGGGCATTGCTCGCTCGCGCTATCCGAGCGTCTCCGCTTCGCTCGCGGGAGGCTCATGCCGGATGAAATACCAGGATTCCGAATCCAGTCCGGTTTCCTCCGCCGGGCGGCGGGCCCGGCGCAGCTTGTACGCGAAATAGGTGACTACGCCCAGAGATATTGTGACCAGGATCGTCACAACGATGATCATTACCAGCAGATCTACGATATTCATCCGACGGCCTCCGAAGCTTCATTGAGCGGGACACGCTTCACCTGGTCCCAGTCCATCCCGAAGCGGAACAACTCTTCCGTCGCGGCGAAAGACTTGGTCACGTCGAGGAAGAGAATGAAGAACACACGATAGACCACGGCCAGCGGAACGAGGGAGAGTTGTTCCTCTTCCATCGATACCGTGACGAGTGCGGCGACCAGGTCCAGCAACGTGAGCAGGAGCCACCAGTACAGCAGAAGTTCACCCATCCCGAACAGGAGTGCCACGACGGCAAAGAACAGGTGGGCGTAGACGTTCATGATCGGCCACACGACGGCTTCAAAGCCCATCTCCAGAACCGACAGCCACAGCGGAAAGTCGGGTACGGGTTTGAGCAGCAGCCACTTCCGTTTCCGGATCGCCTGCAGAATGCCGCGGGTCCAACGATATCTCTGCTGCACCAGGTCGAGCCACCGCTCGGGCGCCTGGGTCCAGGCGATCGCCTGGTCTTCGTACACGATCTTCCAGCCCGACGAGATCAGCTTGAGCGTCAGGTCCGCGTCCTCGGCGAACGTGTCGGTATCGTATCCCCCGACATCGGTCAACGCTTCGCGTCTGAACACGCCTACCGGGCCCGGGACGATGTTGACCGCGGCGATGAACCCCTGTGCCCGCCGAGGCATATTCAGGCCCTCGATGTACTCGAGCGCCTGGAGCCTGGTGATGAGCCGATCCCGGTTCTCGATCTTCACGTTTCCCGCGACGGCGCCGACGGTCGGATCCTCGAAATGGGGAACCGCGCGCCTGAGCAGCTGGGGCTCTACGGTCGAGTCGGCATCCATGCAGAGGATGAACGGGTGCCGGGAGTTCTCGATCCCGAGGTTGAGGGCCGTAGCCTTTCCGCCGTTTGGTTTCGAGAACACGCGGACCGGCACACCCTCGTACACACCTTCGAGCGCTGCAGCAGTCGCGAGGGTATCGTCCGGGCTGCCATCATCGATGATCAGCACCTCGTACTCCGGGTAGTCCAGCCGCAGGAGACTCTGGATCGCCCTCCCCAGCACCGGTCCCTCGTTATACGCGGGCACGATGACCGAAACCGGTGGCAGCTCGACATCCGATCTGTCGCCCTGGATGTCCCGCTCAGCGTGCTGCAGAAATCCGAACCACAGCAACGTGAAGAACCTGATCAGCAGGATCCCCAGGAAGATCACCAGGCTGATGAGCACGAGGCGGATGAGGAATACCCGTACCTGGTCAGGAGACTGCAGGACCCAGAAGAAGAACGCCGCCGACATACCGACGACGATCGTCAACAGAACGATCGGGCCCAGGGCGCGGTCGCGGGCCACGCTCACGGCCTCACGATCATTACGAGTTCGAGACCCCAGGAGCTGTAGTCCTGTTCACGGCCCCGTCGGTAGAACGCGGTCAGCCCCAGGTCCTGCTGTTCGCCGCGCAGCACCACGCCCCCCTCGACCCCGAACTGCGGCACCCAGCCGGGCTCCGACAGGTCACGTTCATCGTCGTACGCGGCGCCGGCGGTGAGCCGGCCCTTCCAGCCCCAACCGCGGTCCGGAATCGACTGAAGCGACACTGCTGCCGTCGTCGCCCAGTACAGCTTCGGGTCCCAGTACAGCCGGCGGCCAGCCGGCGCAGGCGCTGCCTGGCCGAAGCCCAGGAGGCTCGTGCCGACTTCCGCGGTCAGGATGGGCGACAGAGTCCTCGACAGCGTGACCCAGCCTGAATATCGCGGATTTGTTTCACCACCGCCGTCGAATACCCCGAGGTCCAGTGCTCCGCCCAGACCCCAGCTGTCTCCGAGCGAGCGGAACAGCGCCACGAACAGTCGATCGGCCCGCACCTGCGCGGCCACGCTCTCGTAGGTGTTCGCGAGTTTGTACGCCGGCATTGTCTCGAGGCGCCCGGTGAGGGAGAAGCCGCCGACATTCGGAGCCTGTACATCGATGGCCGCCGAAGGTTGGGTGCCGAAGCCATTCAGATGTTCCACGCCGAGCTCGAGCGCGGTCCGAATCGCCGCTTCGCTCCACCAGTGCGCATAGGTCGCTTCGCCGAATCCGCCCTCGTCCGTCGTCAACAGGCCCGTGAGGTCGTATCCCTCGAGTCGCCGATACCCGGCTCGCAGAGTGACCGCATCGATTCCCCACCGGAAGTCCGCGTCCCCGGCGAGATCGAATTTGAGGAAGTCATCGGAGTCCGAGAACAGATTCGTGTCCGGTCCGTAGCCTCTGGGCTCGTTCTCAGCCACGATGGCTTCACGGCGAAGTCGGAGCTCTTCGAGGCCGTTGCTGGCCGCTGAGTTCGTCGGGTCGACGGTCAGGGCTTTCCGGTAGGCGTCTGACGCTCCGGGCGGGTCGTTGCTCCACCTGCGAAGATCCCCGAGCATTACCCAGGCCTCCGCGTATCCGGGTTTTCCGGCAAGCAACGCTTCGAGGATCGCGACCGCTTCGGATTCCTGGCCCGTCCACGCATGCAATTCGGCCAGGCGGAACATCTGTTCAGAAGTAAGCTCGAACTGCTCCGAATACAGCAGCAAGGCGTCTCGCGCCCCGGCTTCATCCTCCAGCCGGAACTGGATGAAGTCGATCCATTCGAGCCACAACTCGGGATCGTCCGGGGTGGCCGCGAGGGCAGTCTCGTACAGTCCGGCCGCAGCGGTCAGATCGCCGTCCGCTGCCGCTATTCGCGCTCGTTCGACGGTCGTGAGCACAGGCGGTTCAGGCGGTGGTGGCGGGGCGAGAACGGCCGCGATCTCGGTATCGAGTGCCCGGGCCTGATCAGCGACCGGAGATGTGCTCGACAGCTCGCCGAGCACGACCCGGGCGGCTTCCGGCCGCCCGCCCCAGTACAGCGCCCGGGCCAGGTCGAGCCGCGCTTCGTCGTCGTCCGGAGTTCGCTCCAGGTATTCCTGCAGGCTCTGGATCGCCAGTGGATATCGCTCGGCCCATAGCAGGGTGCGGGCATATTCGAGTTGCAGAGTCGGCTCGTCCGGGCGATCGTCGATCAGGCTCTGATACAGCTCGATCGCACGTTCGTATTCTCCCCGGTCGCGCAGCATCCGGGCGAGCTCGAGCCGGTCGACCACCGATCCGGTCTCGGTTGCCAGCCGCTCCCACGCTGCCTCGGCCGGGGAGAGTCTCCCGGCGCGGACCAGAGTTCGGGCGCGCTCACGCCGCACCGACAGGTCTGCCGGCCGCTCGAGCAGGTACGCGTCCATCAACCCGAGTGCCACGTCCCAGCGCTCGGCGTCGAGGACCGGACCCAGTTCGGCCCAAAGCTGTTCGGCAGGTCCCCGCGGCTGACCTCGCACCACCGGTCGTGGAGGTGGAGGCTGGACCAGCGGCCCGGACTCCGGAGCGCCGAACCCCACTCCCGACGAAGGAAAGCTGACTCCGGACTCTCTAAGGCCTGCTTCGAGCACGAAACGCTGGGGCATGACGAACAGCACCAGGATTCCGGTGGCGAGCAGCAGAAATGCCGTGACTGCTAAGAATCGCAGCCAGTAGGGCAGCATCCGCCGGTCGGCCTCTCGTTGCGCCATGGGAATCCGGTGCCGGTTCCGGTCGAATTCTCGTCAGTCGCCGAGCATCGCGCGAATGCGCTCGGACTGCTCGGGCGCCGCGAGAATCTCAGCTGACAACGGCATTTCGGAGCCATTCTCGGCCAGCGAATTCCTCAGCCGCTGGAGGAACAGCTCCGCCTGCTGGGCCCTGGCGTCCTGCAACAGCACGCCCCAGCCTCGACGAACCCGCCCCACCAAGTCTCCCTGGTCGGCTCGCACGCTGTCGTACAGGACGCCTGCCATGTCGTCCCCGGTCGGGGCGATGACGAGCAGGAGACTGAAATGGTCCAGGCCCTCGGAAATCAGCCGTTCGGATACCAGACGGTTGAATTCGGAATCGTCCAGCGGCCCGTCCGCAGCCGGTGGACGCACGCGTTCCTGCGCCGGCTGCCGCCTGGCAGACTCAGTCGCGCGCCTGAGCCGGGAGTCCAGCTCGCGCAGGTCGACGGATCCAGACAGGACGTCGTCACACCCCGCATCGAGCGCCCGCGCCGTATCGACCGCGCGCAGCGGTTCGTCAGACAGCAGCAGGAGAACCGCTGGACTGATCGCGCGCACCGTCCTGCAGGTCTCGACGGCGTCTTCGGCACGCTCCCGGGCGGTGTATACGCAGACGGCCCCGAACGAATCAGCCTGCAGACGCGTGATGGCGCGCAGTGGATCGTCGGCGACCTCTACTTCGAACCGTCTTCCGAGCCAGGCTTCGATATCGGACGGAATGGTCTCAGGGAGCCTGAGCAGCAGCAGTCGCTTCGATTCCGGTCGTGCTCCACCTCGTCGCCGGTCGAATCGACCGGTGGGGGGGCCGAATCCCTGATTCGGGGCGAGTTCGAGCGAGATCGGTCCGGGCTCGTCGACCGGCGGGGTCATACGTTCGATTCTGATTTCGTGCAGGCCGCGAGGATGTCGGGCGATCTGGAAGACTCCCTGGGCCCGCTGAACCACCCATTCCGTCGAGGGTCCGTGCCCCTCGTCCAGCCCTTCGGGTATGGTCGCCAGGGTCGTGGCTCCCATGTCGTGAGCCCACTCGAGGAACAACTGCGCCATCGCCGGTCCCGCCCTCGTATCCCAGACGAATGTCCCCGGGTCGATCGCCAGCCGGGCCACTGGCCCGTCCAGCAGACGGGATAGTTCGGCGAATGCTTCGCCGGGATCGGGAGTGTGAACCACCCGGCGCGAGAACTCGCCTCTAAATCCAACCAGGATGCAACGTCCTTGCTTCCAAGGAGTTCTGAGGTCAAATCCCCAGAAATCAGCCTGGTCCAGGATCTCCTCCGGGGACGCGCCGGAGAGCAGGGCGACCCGCTCGCCGTCACGAATACCCCGTTCGAGCGCCTGGAGGAGAAACGTCAGTTTTCCCGATCCCGGTCCCCCGGCGATCAGATACAGGCCTCCATCCCGGAAGCCCCCGACCCGCTCGTCGAACGGACCTATCCCGCTGAACACTTTCACTGTGTCCCCCGCGCTGGAATTCAGAAGACCGCACCTGCACTGTTGCATGTGAGCAACAGTCGTGCCGGGAAGGCTGAAAGAACGGGCCCACTCCCTGTCAGGAGCCGGCCCGTTCCCAGGTGGAATGCCGACGGGACCACGGCGACGCGCCGAAGACGGCGCTTCGCCGGGACCCGTGGGTCAGAAGATCAGCGAATCAGACGTGACCGCCGATCAAGCGGCTGATCGGGCGGCTGAACACGAAGAAGAACAGCCCTGCCACGGTCACAGTAATCGCCACCCAGGCAAACAGGCCGGGCAGGGGAAGCGTGTCGAAGTATCCGGCGACGAGACCGGCGATCAGGTTGCCGAGCGCTGCGCCCATGAACCAGGTGCCCATCATCTGGCCCACGTACTTCGGCGGCGAGAGCTTCGTGATGCCGCTCAGGCCGACCGGGCTCAGGCACAACTCACCGCAGGTGTGGAGGAAGTAGGTGGCGATCAGCCAGGCGGGCGAGACTCCCATGGAGGAACTCTCGGCCATGTCGGGCGTCGTGTACGTGGCGGCCCAGGCAATCACGAAAAAGCCCATGCCCAGCAGCACCAGGCCGAGCCCGAACTTCACGGGGATCGACGGATCCCGGGTTCCAAGCCAAACCCACAGCCAGGCGAACACGGGAGCCATCGTAATGATGAACAGGGGGTTCACCGACTGGAGCCAGCTGGTGGGCGCTTCGAGGCCGAAGATCACACGGTCCGTCCGCTGGTCCGCGAACAGGTTCAGCGAAGATGCGGCCTGTTCGAATCCGGCCCAGAAGATCGCCGCCCCAATGAACAGGAAGAAGATCACGACGACTCGCTTCTTCTCGATCGGCTCCAGGTGCCCGAAAGCGAGGATAGACGCGAAGAACACCACGGCAACGCCGAGAATGATGACGCCTGTAGCCTGCGCCGCTCCCTGGATCGTGATGTTCACGATCCCTGTGCTGCCGAGCCAGTAGAGGGTGGCGGCGATGGCCAGCAATGCTCCGATGCCTATACTGGCCATACGCATCGCCTGTCCTCGGGTGGACCGTGCTTCGTCCTTCAGCTTGCCGGCATCGCGCAGGAACTTGAAGCCGTACCTGTACTGGATGAGCCCGAGCGTCATCCCGATTCCGGCCGCCGCGAATCCGAGGTGCCAGTCGATGTTCTCGCCCAGGTAGCCGCAGATCAGCGGCGCGATAAACGCGCCGATGTTGATTCCCATGTAGAAAATCGAGAATCCGGCATCCCGACGGGCTCCGCCTTCCGGATACAGGTCCCCGACGATCGCGCTGACGTTCGGCTTCAGGAGGCCGGTGCCAAGGACGATCAGACTGAGGCCGAGGTAGAAGAACACCGTGCCGGGAGCCGCAAGCGAGAAGTTTCCCGCAGCGATCAGCACTCCGCCCCAGAACACGGAGTTCCGCTGGCCGAGGAGCCGGTCGGCAACCCAGCCGCCGGGGAGTGCGAGCAGATAGACGCAGGCCACGTAGATGCCGTAGATCGGCGCGGCTGTGGCAGCGTCCATTCCCAGGCCGCCCTCCGCGATCGATGCCGTCATGAACAGGATCAGCAGGGCCCGTCCGCCGTAGTAGCTGAAGCGCTCCCACATCTCCGTGAAGAAGAGAGTCGAGAGTCCGCGCGGATGTCCGAAGAAGGCCGTGTCGTGGGGGTCCAGGGCTCCCGGAGGTGGGGCCGTGGTCGAATGGTCAGTCATAGGCTGATTCGCCTCCTGGACGTTGGACAGCCCGGCGGTCCGGGTGCGTCACCTTCCGCCGGCAATTCCGGCCAATATCGGTCCGAGCCGGCAGGTGGAGCAACCCGGGTGCCCGGGCGGGCGATTTCGCGGATTGAATTCCGGCTGTTCGGGGAGTCTTCAGGCCTTTGCCGGGAGGCAGGCGGACAGGAAGCGGCGGGCCACGGTCGGCCAGTCATAGGATCGCCAGCGTCGAGCTCCGGCCTCGCCCAGTTTCTGTCGCAGCCCGTCGTCCGCCAGAAGGAGCTCCAGTGCCTCCGCAAGGGCCGCATCGTCGTCAGGGGCGACCAGAAGCGACACCTCGTCGTGCGGAGCTACTTCCGGAGTGGCGCCGGCCCGCGCTGCGACGATCGGCAGTCCTGACGCCATCGCTTCCAGCCACACGATGCCGAATCCCTCCTGCAGGCTGGGCAGGCAGAACACGTCCGCCCCGGCGTACTCCCGCTGCAGGGCCTCGATCCCCTGGACCGACCCGACGAACTGGACCGAGTCCCCGAGACCGAGCTTATCCGACAGGGTGTGCAACCTCGGGAGTTCCGGCCCTTCACCGACGACTCTGAGCTTTACGTCCGGCCTGAAGACACGGAGCCGGCCGACCGCCCGCAGCAGACTCTCGGTATTCTTGCGACGATATTGACGCGCCACGCTGAGAATCGTCATCGGGCGACCACCTCGGGACCGCAGCGCCGCAGCCTGTCCTGCCACTGAAGACCAGGTGGGGACGTCGATTCCCTCGGGCACGACCCGGATTCGTCCGCGTTGCAGGCCGTATTGCCGCGCCGCCTGCCGGGCGCTGTACACGCTGGTACAGATTACCCTGTCGGCCGATCGGGCATTACGGGCCTCGAGCGGGGTCAGCAGCTTGAAACGGCGCAGGGACGCTCCGGTTTCAAACCGGGCTTCGTCAGCCATGACTCCTTTCAGCGCCACCACGTAGGGGCCGCGGATCGAGCCCGGACTCAGCAGGCCACCGTCGAAGTCGAACCCGACGACCAGATCGGGATCGTGGCCTGCCATTCTCAGACCGAGGCCGGCGTTGTAGAGCAGGCGAGTCAGATCGAGAGAAGGGAAAACGCGATCGGGTCGCAGTACCGTTACCTCGTGCCCCAGGGACTCAAGTCCGCGCGACAGACCGGCGATTGCGACGGCCGATCCGCTGCCGCTGGACCTGTCGCGAAGCCAGGAGTCCAGGAACAGAATCCGCAGTCCGGGCACCTCGATCAGAGGCGTTCGATTCGGGCTGCGAGGATGAAGTCGCTCTCCGTGAGGCCGTCGATCTTGTGGGTCCAGATCTCGATGTCGACCCGACCCCAGGTCAGGTGGAAATCTGGGTGATGCCCCTCCTGTTCAGCCAGTTCACCCACCTGGTTCACGAATGCGAGGGCGGAGACGAAGTCCGGAAAGTCGAACCGCTTCCAGAGGTGGTGCCCGTCGATGACCTTCCAACCCTGTCCGACCTCGGTCACCAGCGCCTGGAGCTCTTCGCCCTCCAGCGGCGGTACTCCACCGCGGCAGGGGACGCAGTGCTTGTCGGCCAGGTGTTCTTTCATCCGGTTCCTCCAAGTTCAGAAGCGAGCACGACCTGATCTCTCCCGCGCCGTTTCGCCTTGTACAGCGCGTCGTCGGCGACCCGCATCAGGGTCTTGGGATCGGCTCCGTCGTCCGGGAAGAACGCTACGCCTACCGACGCGGAAAGATCCATGTCGATTTCCGGCAGTTCTTCAATCACCAGTTCGCGGATCTGACGCCGCACGCGCTCGGAGATCTCCAGGGCCAGTGCACGATCGCAGCGCAGGAGCAGGAGCGCGAACTCCTCTCCTCCAATGCGGGCTGTCTGGTCCGTTTCCCGCACGGCTTCCCGCAACGTTCCGGCCAGCAACTGCAGGGCGCGATCTCCCACTTGGTGCCCGAAACGGTCGTTGACCGTCTTGAAGAAGTCCACGTCGAGCAGCACCAGGGCCAGGCGTTCCCCATACCGGGCGGAGCGGCGAACGTTCTCCTCCAACTGGCGCGTGAAATGACGCCGATTATGCAACCCGGTGAGAGAATCCGTGACGGCCAGCCGGCGGGTCTCTTCCAGCAGCTGAGCGCCGCGCACCACGCTCGCTACCTGCCTGGCCACGAGCTCGAGCGTCTGGACTTCCTGTTCGCCGAATGCGGCTCGTTCGATGGATTCTGCGTTGAACACCCCGATGATTCGACCGTCCGCCAGCAGGGGGACGGCAACTTCGCTGGTCGCTCCCGGGATTCCCTGTATGTAGTCGAGTGTCTCACCCTCGGCCTCGAGGTCATTCACGACCTGAGTCTCACCGGTCTCCACGCAACGGCCCGTGACACCGCGACCGACCGGAATCTCGAGATAGCGCGCCACCGCCTGGTATCCCTGGCCTGCCGCCACGCGCAGCACGGATCGCTCGGGATCCAAAAGCAGGATCGCGCACTGGGCACGTGGGACGATCTCCTGAGCGAGTTCGAGCATCGAGTTCAGTGTCGCTCCAATCGCGCCGCCTTCGCCGGCGAGTCGACTGATCCGGTTGACCGCCTCCATCTGCTGGATGCGGGACCGGAGGTCTCGTTGAACCCAGCAGGCGACGATCGCGAGCGCCGCTTGCGCTCCGAGCACCGTGAGCAGCTTCTCGTGTTCTGCCGTGAACGCGTCGATTCGCTCCGACTCGACGTTCAGAACTCCCGCCAGTCGATTTCCCACCACGAGCGGAACGGCGAGATTCGACCTGGCTTCGGCCAGACCTTCCATGTACCTGGAATCCTCGCGGACGTCGCCGACTCGAACCGCCTTGCGCTCCCACGCGGCCCAGCCGGACAGGCCCTCGCCGAGGGTCAAGGACCGGCGCCGCAGTTCGTCGGCTCGCACGCCATAGCCCCGCACGGAGGCTGTCACGAGGCGGTCCACCTTCTCGTCGTACAGCATCAGCGCGGCGTGCTCGGCCCCGATCAGGCTCTGCGCCTGATCCAGGACCTCGTCCAACAGGTCCTCGATGCAGTCGCGCATGCCGATCGCGCGCGAACTCTCGTACAGCGCCGCCAGCGTATCGTTGGATTTCGAATCGATTGTAGATCCGGCCGGCACGGCCTCCTCCGGTCCATCGGGACTACCGGGGTCGAGGCTCACCCGAGCAGGCTCTTCCCGAATGGTTTGACGGAGAGAACCGGACACGTGGCCCGACGCACGACCTTTTCACTCACGCTTCCCAGCAGAACATGTGCCAGCCCGGTCAAGCCATGCGTGGCAATCACAACCAGGCCGGCCCCGCTATCCAGCACGAAGTCCAGAATCGCGGGCACCGCCCGCCCCTCGACCACGTCCAGGGACACAACAGGGACTTCGGCCCCTGGTGTTTCGGCCACGAAGGTCGCCAGCGCCTCCCGCAGGCTTCCCTCTACCGTGTGGAAGTCCGGAGAATCGAGCGGCATGCCGCCGAGGTAGATCTCCGGGTGGATCGGTCTCTCGAATACGTGGAGAGCGCAGACTTTCGATCCGAACGTCGCTGCAATGTCGCGTGCCAGGGTGAGCGCCTGCCTGGAATGCTCGGAAAAGTCCACGGGGACGAGGATCGGGGCCGTAGAAGGGAAGGCCGGTGCTTCCTCACCCGATCGGACCGTCAATACGGGGCAGTTCGCGAATCTCACGACCTCTTCGGTCACACTGCCCAGCAATATGTTATCCAGGCCTCGCCTGCCGTGGGTGCTCATCACGATCAGATCAGGGTCGAATTCCAGCGCGTGCTCGAGAATCGTAGGGGCTACCGAAAAGCCCCTGCGATGGCTGTGCTGAATCTTCAGACTACCGGCCGCGCGCTCGGCGATCCCGGATTCCATTCTCTGGTTTGCGGTCTTCTCGAGGCGCAGTCGGACTTCCTCGGCGTCAGGGAAATGGTGCGCCGGGTCGTTCGGATCGTCTGCGTGCAGCACAACTGCATGCAGCATATGAAGTTCAGCGTCGAATTCCTGCGCCAGCGCGAGAGCAGTGTCCAGCGCGCGCTCGGAACCCGGAGAGAAATCCGTGGGGAAGAGGATGCGGTTCAAGGTCAGCATGGGTCCCCCGGGCCTTCGACCGGTCCGGAGCCGCGGACGGACCCGCGGCTCCGAGCCGGACCGAATCTGTCGTCAGTCGTCGAATGTTACTTCGAGAACGACTCGCTCGTCGTTTCGCATCACGGTCACGGGCATCGAACTGCCCGGCTCCGTCTCGGCCAGTACCATCATGTAGTCCTCGATACTGGCGATGTCCTTGTCGCCCATCCCGACGATGATGTCGCCGCGCTCCAGGCCGGCCTGTCCGGCCGGACCCTCGGGCCGCACGCCTGACAGCAGCAGTCCGGGGGCCCCGTCAGACGGACCTGCGTAGTCCGGGACGATTCCCAGGGTGACCTTGAAGGACATGCGCTGGCTCTGGCGCTCCTTGGCCTCGACATACGTCAGAGGAGTCTCGAGGCCAGCGGTGAGAACCGTGACCTCGCTCACCAAGCCGGCGACCCGCACCCCGCCCGCGGCGTTGATCAGGTCGGCGTCGTCCGACGGCTTGTGATACTCGCTGTGCGTCCCGGTAAAGAAATGCAGCACGGGAACGCCGGCCGCGAAGAACGAGCTCTGGTCCGACGACCCGAAGCCGTCACCCGCGATCGTGCACTGCAGCATGGCGGCCTCGCACAGCGGAGTCACGAGCTCCCCCCACTCCTCTGCCGAGCCTCCACCGAGCACCTGGAGCTTGTCGTCCGTAAGTCGGCCGACCATGTCCATGTTCAGCATCGCGAACACCGAGTCCATCTCGAGACCACCGGTCGGCTCACGAGCAAACGTCGAAGATCCGAGCAGGCCCTTCTCTTCGAGCGAGAAGGCGACAAACCAGACGTCACGGCGCAACTCATCACTCCGCCCGACCAGCTCGCGCGCCACGGCGAGCAGTGCCGCAGTACCCGAAGCATTGTCATCGGCACCGTTGTGGATCTCGACGGCGTCCGGCTCGAGCGAGCCCTGGCCGCCCATTCCCAGGTGATCGTAGTGAGCTCCGACGACGATTGCGCCGGGAAGGCGATTTACCGCACCGGCCGGGATCCGTCCCACGACGTTGAACGCTTCGACCTCACGCCGCTCCCCGCCATGCGGGTTGTCGGCCTGGTCCGGGTCCGGGATCATGACCTGCGCGGTGAACGGGTCCATGTATCCGTCGTCTCCCGCCGGCCCAAGGCCGATCACCTCGAACTGCTTCTCGCCACCCACTTGCAAAAAGTCGTTGGCCTCTATGCCCAGGGTTTCGCCTCGCTCTCAGGGAGTCCTTCTGCAGGCGACTTCCCCCCAACCTTGGCGATAAGCGATTATATGACAAAGTTTTTCAAAAAACTCCCATTTACCCAGCTTATCTATTTCAAGACCGGTTTGGGAGTCGCTAAAAAATCCTGCCTGGTAGCCCGCACTGATCCATTGAACAATATTGGCCATCTCCATGGTACATAATGATAGATCGTTACACAGCCCGGTCGCATCCGAAGCGGTTTCAGCAGGCTCCCCCGGGCGTCCGATTACCCAGGGAAAGTACACAAACATGGCCTGGCACTTTCGAACGACTTCCTTGTTCGACTGGGTTCGGAATGTGGATCGCATGATACAGTCCAAACCACACTGGAAACAAGACGCCTTGCCGGTACGTGAAATCTGATCCGGCGGGTATGGGTTGAACGACGTGTCCCGCTTATTTAACCTTATGGTCAGCCGATTGAGTTCATTTAATGCCGCAGGATCGCTTACCAGAGGAGATTGCGTCCCTATCACGGCAATGGCTTTTAAATTTTTAGCCCCCAAAACTGCACCAAAACCACCGGTTGCACTACCCTCATTGTCCGTCATCAGACTGGCACTGCGGCATCGATTCATTCCGGCCGGACCCGTGGTAATATAATGCGTTTTTTGGCCATGTTTTTGGATTAAATGCTCTCGGACCCGCTCAACTCCCTCAAGATGAATGTCGCCTGCATCTTCGAGCCTTGCTTTTCCATCAAAAATGAATAAATAAACCGGTCGATTCGCCTTTCCGGATACCATCAGTCCATCGAAACCGGCTCTTTTTAATGCAGCTCCCCAATATCCTCCCATGTTGCCATAACAAAAGCCTTCCGGCATCAACATCGGTGATTTCCCCACGACCTCAAACCGCGATGCACCTTGTGCGCCGGTTGCCGTCAATGGCCCTGTCATAAAAATCAAATGATTTTCCGGATCAAAGGCCCTGGCAGTGGCGGGGACATATTCCCAATAGAGGCGTGTGGCGATTCCACGTCCACCTAAAAATCGATCTGCATACGGATGGGTGTCAATCTCTATAATGACTTCCGAAGAAAGATCAATCTTTAAAATTTTTTCCGCACCAACCATAGCTTCGAATTTAACGTTTTTTCCTTATTTTCAGCCATATCGCCCCCCTAATATCTGCCCTCGGTCAACTAAATGATGAGTTATCAGCTATGAGCTTGTTACTTGCTTTCCGACTTTGTCTCGCCTGAGCTCGTCGAAGGCCGCATTCCGACTTCCCAATTCTTTTATCCTCTGTCATCTGTTTTCTGTCAACTGTCATCTATCATCTTCTGCTACCTGACAACCAACTCCAGGGACCGCTGCGACAGCGACTCACAACCGCTTTCGGTCACCACCACCGAGTGGCCGAAACACATGGCGTGGTTGGTTTCGCTGTCCATTAATATCATATGCAGAAAAAACACCATGTTGGGTGCTGCGATAACCGGATTGCCGTGATAAAACATGGGCCAGTCCATCCAATTCGGGGCAAACGTCGTTCCCATGCTATAACCGGTGGCATTCAGGCGGTGATCTTTCATTCCGGCGCTGTCGCAGACCCGGGCATAGGCATCAAACACCTCCCCGATGGGGCGTCCGGGTTTCAAGGCCGCCATGCAGGCCTCCATGGCCTCCATGGTTACTGCATGCATTTTTTTATGGAGTTCGGTGGCCCCGCCGACCGGGATGGTGCGCATCATGGCGGCATGGTAATGGCGATAGGCTGCGGCCCACTCCAGGGTCAGCTGATCCTGGGCGTCAAGTTTGCGGCGTCCCGATTTGTAGCGGCACAGCAGGGCATCCTCCCCGGAACCGATGATAAACTCATTGCCCGGATAATCGCCGCCACCTGCAAAGATGACGCCTTGCATGGCGGCCAGGATCTCGCCTTCGTCTGCGCCGGGGCTCGCCAGGCGATGGGCTTCGTCACAGGCCAGGTCCGCCAGCTCGGCCGCCCGGCGCACATATTCCATTTCCGCTGCACTTTTAACCACCCGCAGCCGGCTGACAATGTCGGAAGCGTCTTCTATAGTGCAAAAGTCCCCCAGGGCGGCCTCCAGCAGCTTGCCGTTTTTGGCCGTCAATCCATAGGCATCGTATTCAACCCCTAACTTTGATCCTTTACACTTGAAGTCATCCAGGATGGATTTTAACTGCACGGCCGGATCGGCATCAGCTCGATCCTCCCAGATACGGATATCTTTGATGATTGATGTGTGCCGAGCCTGCCGCAGGTCCGGCGCCCGGGTCAACAGCATCAAGCGTCCATCGGCACCGAGATAAAGACACTGAAAAAATACATAGCCGAAACTGTCATAACCGCTCAGGTAGTACATGCTCTCCTGGCGGAACATCAACAGCCCGTCGAGTTGCCGCTTTTTCAGCTGTTCGATGGTGCGCTGCCGGCGCTCGGTGAATTCTTCTTTGGTAAAATGCAGAGCCATAAATTACTCCGTTTCTGCTGTGATCCGATTATTATAGGTAAAAACATAGATTGATGATTTAGCATGGATTATGTAATTATTGAATATTTTCGATTGACTATTGAATACCCCCTTTAAGGTATTCTTCGAATTTTCATTAAAAATTGGGACTGAACGCAGCGACATCTAAGAAATCTTCAATCTTCAATCTTCAACTTCCAATTTTTAATCCACCCGCTTCCGGCGCGATATCCTCGGGAAACCCCAGTCCATCAATTAGAATTGACTTCCAGGTTTCAATAACTTCGGTTTTGAAATTGGATTCCAGCTGTGGCGGGGTCTGGGCGATCATAATTCCGCTTTTAAGGATACAGGCGGTCAGCTGTTCGGATTTTTCAAACGTGATGCCCAGGCCGCCGGAAGTTTTAATTTGCAGGCCCCGGCTTTTTATGACCTTGCCAAGCTTGTCCATGTCGAGGTCAATTCGCTTGACCGGGGAAATTACAAAATTGCGTCGGCCGTCCCGGGCACAGGTTTCTTCAAAAAATCGGTCTGTGACCGCCATCGGTTTCCCATCCGGCTTCGTTCCGCATACTTTGCAGGATTCCAATGCTGGAATATCAAGAATGTTAAATTCAAATTCCCTCAGATCAACATATAGCAGTTTGTTATACAGTTTGGGCTCCTGCCCCATCAGCACCCGGGCGGCCTCATACACCTGGACCGAGGAAACAATGCCGATGGCCGAAGGATGAACGCCGACCAGACCGCAGACCGGCAGATCTTCGTCTTTGAGATCGGGCATAAAACACTCCAGACAAAATGTCTGTCCCGGCAATATCGTCGATACATTACCAAATGATTCGATGGCGGCGCCGAAAACGTACGGGATTTTTAACTTGTTGCAAATTCGATTGACGATGTAGCGGGGCTCCGGACGGTCCAAACCGTCGATGACGATGTCCATGCCGGAAATCAGCGCTTCGGCGTTGCTGGAATTTAAAGATTCAGGCACGGGTTCCAATGTCACGTCGGGGTTCAGGCGGCTTAATTTTTCAAAGGCCACTTCGACTTTCGGCCGTCCGAGGGATTCGGCATCGTAGAGGTGTTGGCGGTGCAGGTCCGAGCGGGAGACAATATCCCGATCGACGAATCGCAGGTGTCCGATACCCATGCCCACGAGTTTGAGGGCGACCGGTGAGCCCAGGCCGCCCACCCCGATGAGGCACACTTTAGCATTGCGCAGCTTCAATTGGCCGTCATAGCCGATATCGGCCAGAACGATCTGCCGCGAGTACGTATCCAGTTCGTTATCGGTGAGCTCTTTGCGCATTTTTTATTCCCCTATTTTTTATTCCTCTTATAATCATCAAAATATGAATTGCTGAAATATTGGGGCCTTAAAGTCAAGCTTTCGAGGTGGACGCTTTCCGGAATAAAAAATATTTTAAAACCAATTCATTTCGATCGAGCTTGAACCCTGCGTGTGGGGTGAACTTGTGGGGTCGCAGCCCGAATGGCGAAGCCCCAATCCTTCAGGCTGAAGTCCCAGTCCCATGGATGGCCACTGAGTATAACTATCGTTTTTTAATTCAATTGTAAATGTTGTTTTTTGCTCCGCTGATACTACCGGATTTATAAACGAAAACAGATATTTTCCTCACCTTGACAATTTCATTTTTGCACTAATAATATACTAAAAATAATTACGCGAAACAGGAGGCATGCAGGAAAATGGCTGAAAAAAACTGAAACCCATGAATTCAAGACTGAAGTTAAGCAACTGCTGAACTTGATTATTAATTCCCTATATTCCAACAAGGAAATTTTCTTGCGGGAATTGATCTCCAACGCCTCGGATGCGATCGACAAGCTGCGTTTCAAGGCCCAGACCGAAGAGGGTATCCTGGGGGACGACGGGGAGTTTGAAATCAGAATCGAACGGGATGCGATTAAAAATACCCTGACGGTGGCAGACAACGGCATCGGTATGACCTATGACGAGGTTCTGGAAAATATCGGAACCATCGCCAAAAGCGGTACCAACGGCTTCCTTGAAGCCATGGAACAGCTCAACAAGGACGACACCATCACGCCGGAGTTGATCGGCCAGTTCGGGGTCGGCTTTTACAGCTCATTCATCGTGGCTGAAAAAGTGACACTGCTGACCCGGGCGGCGGGCGAGAAAAAAGCGGTGCGCTGGGAATCACATGGTGACGGCGAGTTTACGATTACCGAGGCCGAAAAAAAGAGCCGCGGTACGGTCATTACCCTGGAGCTGAAAAAGAAACAGGAAGGCGACCAGGATTTTACCGATGAGTGGACGATTCGCCAAATCGTGAAACAGCATTCGGACTTTGTCGCGTATCCCATCGTGATGGAAGTGGAGAAAGATGAACCGATTCCGGAAGCGGAACAGATCAAAGACAAGGACGGCAAGCCGATCGGGGGAACCACGCGCAAGGTGACCAAAGAAGAAACCCTCAACTCCATGAAGGCGATCTGGTCCAGGAATAAAAAAGACGTCAGCGACAAGGATTATGAAGAGTTCTACCGGCACATCAGCCATGATTGGAATCCGCCGCTGGAAAAGATCCATTTGAAGCTGGAAGGTACCACAGAATACACGGCCCTGCTTTATATTCCGTCCCAGGCACCATTTGATCTGTTCAACCCTGAATTTAAACACGGCGTGCAGCTTTACTGCAAACGGGTGTTTATCATGGATGACTGCAAAGAGCTGATGCCCGAATACTTCCGATTCGTCAAAGGTGTCGTGGACGCACCGGATCTGAATCTCAATGTCAGCCGCGAAATTTTGCAGCAGGATCTCCTGGTGCGCAACATCAGACGCAACCTGGTCAAAAAGCTGTTTGATCTGTTAAAGGGCATGGAGCAGGAACCGTACGAAAAATTCTGGCAGGAATTCGGGGCCGTGCTTAAAGTCGGCGTGCACACCGATATTGAAAACAAAAATAAAATAGCAGACTTGCTGCGCTATAAGACCACGAAATCCGACGGTCAATGGAAGTCCCTGCAGCAATATGTCAAAGACATGGCGCCGGATCAAAAGGAAATATACTACATCACCGGCGAGAACCTGTCGGCCCTGATCAACAGCCCATTGCTCGAGCAGCTCAAATCAAAAGACTTCGAAGTCCTGCTGATGACCGATCCGATTGACGAATGGGTCACCCAGTCACTGACTGAATATGACGGCAAAAAGCTCAAGAGTGCCGAAAAAGGTGATCTTGACCTTGAAAAGGTCGATGAAGACAAAAAGGGCAAGTATGAAACCCTGTTCAAGCATATCCGGGCCAAACTGGAAGATACCATCAAGGAAGTCCGTCCGTCCACCCGCCTGACCGACTCTGTGGCCTGCCTGTCCGGCAACACCTATGACATGAGCGGCTACATGGAGAAAATCCTCAAATCCGCCGGTCAGGATACCCCGGAAAACAAACGCGTCCTGGAACTGAATCTGGAACATCCGGTCATGGAAAAAATTCACGGCATGTTTGAAGCTGATAAAAAAGACGCCAAGCTGGACGAGTATATCCATCTGCTGCTGGATTTTGCGGTTATCGGCGAAGGCGGTAAGCTGGATGATCCTGCCAAATTTTCTAAACTGGTGGGGGATTTAATGGCTGGCGTCTACTGAAAAGTGCCAGAAATATATCGAAAATCAAAAAGTATACTCAAATAAGCTAGAGGCGTTCGATAAAGAAAATTTCAAGCACCAAATAACAAAATTCAAATAATACCCAAATTCCAAGCTCCAATGATTCAGACGGGGCTTGACTTGCCAGTGCTCCTTAAAATAAAACCATCCCACAGGACCCTGTGCTGGAGTTGTCCCGCACAGGGTTTTTTCCTATATCCTAACCCGGACCAGCCGGTTGGAGCGAAGCGTAAATCCCGCTTTAACGGGGAACTAAAAAAGATCAATCACGAAAGCACGAAATGACCCCGGTTAAACAGAAAAAAAGGTTTAACTGAGCAGGCGAAAACACGAAAAAAGGTGACGAATTTCGTGTTTTCAAAATCTCGTGTTTTCGTGATGAAAATATTTTGTCATAAAATGCAAGGAATTCACATCTAAAACGCTATTGTAATATTTTGTTGAATCCTATAAGAAGAGTTGGGTGCTGGTCGAGATTCCGAGGATTCAGGATCCTCAGTTTTCAAAGAAGCTGCAACGACCCATAAACTTCAATTTTTCTAACAGAATTAATTACAAGGAGAAAAAAGATGAAAATTAAACGCTATTTGGCTTTTACAGCACTATTCATCGCACTGTTGATGGTTGCGAATTCAGCCTCTGCTCTGTGGATCCGATTCCAGTCGAGTCGGGTTTCAGCGGATTTATCCGGCCCGGCGTCGGCTACATGAATTACAAAACCAATATGGTGGCAAGCTTTTTGGGTTTTGATCTATCGGAAAAAAGACCAACTCGCTGACCGACTCCCCGAGTTCTGAATCCTCCGGCCTCACGCTGGCGCCGTTTGCGCTGCAGTACACTTTTGCCAGTACCCGTACCCAGCTCTTTTTGGGAACCGATCTGACCGACCTGATTCGCTTTGATTACACCCAGCAATTTGGCGTCAAACAAGAGATCGGCCGGCTCGGTCTATTACAGGGCGGTGTCCTGTTCAGCGGAATTCCGGCCAAAGTCTGGAAAGCCTCTATTTAGGTCAACAAAAACCGGGATGAAACCAGCCGTACGTCCAATGGTGCGCGGTTAGTCTGGGACCGGATTTTCGGCAGCGAGCTGCAGGCACAATACACCTATCGCAAGATCGACATCAGCAGCGAAAAAAGCGGGGACTCCATGGGAACGCTAACATCCAGTCAACGCAATAATTTGAAGCGCGACGGGGATCGGCATATAGCGGAAGCGTTGTATCGCTTTCGCCTTTCAGACAAGCACACGCTGGCGCTGACGTTTGTTTACACCAGAGACGATCGCGATGGCGACGCCATGGCCAGTGATGCATTTGATTTCCAGCTGACTTACGCATATTTGGGTAGCCCCATCTCATTTTTTCGGCTAACGCTTCTATCGGACAGGCGGACTATGACAAGAAAAATCCCATCTATGACAAAACCCAGGACGACGACCGCTACGGCATCCAGGGTACCCTATATTATGAAAATCCCTGGGGCTGGAGCCTGTTCGGCAGCAACCCGATGAATTTCTATCTGGGGGGGGCATACGCATACACCAATTCGAATATTGACTTTTATGATCAAGAGGTCATTATGGCCACCGGCGGCGTGTTTTTTAAATGGTAAGACTACCTGTAATTTGAATAGAAATCAAATGAGATTTAAGTGATATACTTGAACGGTACGTATTTGATTTACCTATGCCTAATTGCTGCACAAATTCAGGTTTCATTTGGGATTTGGGTAATTTAGGGATTGAGGGATTCGAAGGACAAAATCCATAAATTTAAATAGATAGAATGCCTTCAATTCCTGATTTATCCTGAATTCCCGAATTCCTATATGGTTTCACCGCTCACCTTCGCCAACTCCGCCACCACTGCCTGGCCAATCTTTTCGATGGTGTATGGTTTTTTTACATAGACTCCGGCACCCAGGCGCTGTTCTTCTTTGACGCGCCAGGTCTCCGAAAAGCCGCTGGCGATGATCGCTTTCTGGCGGGGCCTGTATTCGAGAATTTTTTTGTAAGTCTCCAGCCCGTCGATTCCGGGATCCATGATCATATCCAGAACGATGAGATCGGCCGTGTTGCTTTTTATGTATTCGACGGCTTTTTCTCCGCTGGGTACGGCATTGACGGAATACCCCAGTTTGTTCAGCATCAGGGTTGCGATATTGCGCTGCTCCTCAACGTCATCCACAATTAGGATGGTCTCACCCTGGCCGTTGTTTTCATAGTCGACAGCCGGCGCCTGATCATCCTGCAAGGATTCTCTGGTGACCGGGTAATACAGCGTAAAAGTCGTGCCTTCGCCCACGGTACTCTTCAGATCGATATACCCATTGTGGTCTTTGATGGTACCCCAGACAACCGCCATGCCCAAACCGGTGCCGCTTCGGCCCATTACCTTTTTGGTGTAAAACGGCTCAAAGATTCGTTCTTTATCTTCCGGGCTGATGCCGATACCGGTATCGGTTATTTTCAGAAGGACATAATCGCCTTCTTCAATTGCATCGTAGCCTTCGATTGGTTTATCAAGATAGCGATTTTGGGTGGAAATGGAGATCGTGCCGCCTTCCGGCATGGCCTCGGCGGCATTGGAAACCAGATTCATGACCGTTTTGGACAGGTGCACCGGGGAACCCGAAATAGACAAAAGGTCAGGTTCCAGATCGGTACTAATATCGAGCCCGGGATGATAAATTTTGATTTTTTCAAATTCCGGACTATCCAAATGCTCGGCGATGATATCGTTTAAGTTGACGACTTCGGATATTGAAACACCACGCCTGGCCCGGGTCAGCAAATCCTGAACAATGGCCGCCGCTTTGACGCCGGATTGTTGGATCGTGGTCAACGGTTCAACCAGGGGGCTGTCTTCGGGCAGGTCCATTAACAGCAGTTCCGGATAACTGACGATGCCGGATAAGATATTATTCAGGTCGTGGGCGACGCCGCCGGCCAGGGTGCCGATGGCTTCCATTTTTTTGGCGCGCTGCAACTTGGTCTCCAGCTTTTTCTTATCGGCTTCAACTTTTTTCCAGCGGCTAATATCCCGGGTGATTGTCAGAATATGATTTTCACCGTTTAAGTCAATTATTCTGGCTGAAATCAACCCCGGTTTTATCTCACCGTTTTTACAGCGGAATTTCGATTCAATGTTGTCTGCATGGCCATATTTGTTGAGCTCGGAAACAATTTTTTTGCGATCTTTGAAATCGCCCAGATTCGAATTTCTTTCGATGATTTGCCGAGGACATCCGGCCGCGAATAACCGGTTAAAATAGAAAATCCTTCATTAACTTCGACAAACTCACCATTTAACCGGTTGATATTGACCGCATCCGGACTGGTGTGAAAGACGGTGCGAAATCGTTGTTCGCTTTCCCGCAGTGCGGCATTGGCCCACTTGCGTTGGGAGATTTCAGTCTTGAACTCGGCATTGGTTTTCTCGAGTTCGCTGGTTCTCAGGTTGACGCATAATTCCAGCTCATTGTTGGCTGCCTCAAGGATTTTTACTTCGTTCTGCTATTTCAAAGAGTTCCATGTATTTTTTCAAGGTTATGGACATGATGGAAGCCGAGAACCCCAAAAAACCATACTCCATCAGGAATTGAATCGTGCCGACTCCCAGGGTAGCCAGGGCATCGTGGATACCCAGGGCCGCCCACAGCAAAAATCCGAAAATAAAAACCTTGGAACCGATTTTTTTTCGGCTCTCTGACTTTATCCAATACGCTAAACACAGAAACGCTCCCACGGCCGAGTATATTAAAAAGAAGGGGCCTAAAACCCCCAGTTTGGGTTCAATATAGGGAGCAGCCAGCAGCATGAAGTCACGGTAGACAAAATCATCGGTGATAACCAGCTTTGTGGTCCAGAGCGTCAAAAGGAGTGCCGCATGAAATCCGGCAGCCAAACGATGGTAGCGTGGGGGCCGGATGTTGAGGTAGGTGAAGGTAAATCCATATATAGAATGCAGCAGGATGATAAACGTAGAATATTGAAAAAGCTCGGCCAGATGGTTGATTCCGTTGGGTGCCGTATTGAACTGGACAAATACCGCGACTGAATAGATGGTCGTAGCCAGTGAAAGTGCCGCCCCCCATTTACTCCATTTAAAGGCCGGCCCTTTCAAATAAATCCAGGCCTGAAAAACAAAGAAGAAAAAAGCGATGACAGCCACGGACAACGAGCCGGCTGAAGCCAATCCAATGCTGGTATCTAACATAATGGTTCCGTTTTATGCCTGACGCGATAGGTTATAGCGCATATTTGTGTATTGTTCTGCATGGTTGACCGTATTTGCTGCATGATTTATTCATGCAGGAAAAGGGCTCTATTTTAAGGGTGGAATGATTCGGAAATCCACATTACGAGTATCGGCAATTATTTAAAAATCTTAAATAAGAATCCGCGTACTTTAAATCTCATTATTTTCTTGCTATCTGATTTAAAGTATGCGATATTTTTTTAAAATTCGCTGGGGGGACAAAAGACAGCATCTGATGAGCAAACACCGGCTCCTGCTGAAATTGCGCTTCATCTAACATGATTCTGGCTTATGCGAAAAGCGATTCCTCACACCACCGTATCACACCTACTCATTGGAACCAGAGCGACAGGTTAAACCGGGTTGCCGCACCTCAAACTGAAATGGATCTCACTGCCCCCGACCTAAATCCGGTGCCGAGCATCACGCATCTATTATCGAAGATCCAGTATCCAGTATCCAGTATCGAGCCCGGAGCATTTATGATCGTAAAAGCTCCGCCACCAAGACACGGAGACACTAAGAACTGGCCTTAAGTTGTGTTGGAGATGCAAGAACCAGGCACAAAGAGTTATTTCAATCTTTGTGGCTTAGTGCCTTTGTGGCTCTGAACCCTAACCAGCAAAGGAGGTCACCATGGAAAAGCCGATTATCAACTACGACAGTTTGATTCGCATCACCAAAGCTATCTCCATGCTCCGGGACCCGGAGGAGATCGTCCTGGTCACCGTCGAGGGCATTACGCATGCCTTGAACGTCAAGGGCTGCACGGTGTTTTTGTTCAGCAAAAATAGCGACGAGCTTCAGCTGGCGGGCAGCTATGGACTGAGCCAAGAATACCTGGATAAGGGGCCGGTCAGTTCCCTGCGGTCCATTGCTTCAGCACTTCAGGACAGACAGCCGGTCGCCATTTATGACGTTTCCGATGATCCACGGATTCAGTACCCTGAAGCCGCCATCAATGAAGGCATTTCATCCATTCTGGCCGTACCGATCGTTGTTGGCAAAAATTTGATTGGAAGTCTACGGATTTACACAGCAGATCCCTGGGAGTTTACCTTAAACGATGTCAGCTTTGTCGAAGCCGTCGCCCAGGTGTTCGGCATGGCTTTAGAACTGTGCCGGGTCAACAAAGGCCTCAAGGACAGCATTGACATTCTAAAGACCATGCGGGACCCGAAGACCATCAAGTCCAGTAAACGCACACCGTATGAAGGCGTGCCCAAAAGTTTCTCCGACAAGGAAATGTTCCAGGCCAGCGTTTGAAAGCGGATAACAATTCCGTCACTGAGACCAGCGGAAGGAAAGACAATTCGAGCAGCCCAAAATCCCCCCGGAGGGACCTAGCACTGTTGTTTTTCCATACTACGCTTGGAAAAAGGGTTCTCTTCGGGGCAGCAAAGGCAAAGTATGCAGGTTTTAGGTTTCAGGTGTCAGGTCTTAGCGAACCGATGTGCTAAATCCTGATACCTGAAACCTTAAGTAATTTAAAAGATATTGTCAGGGAACAGGCCTAAGGATAAGGGCATAATATGTCCCGCCGCCGGGGGGACGGTTTTATTCAGTAAAAGGAGGCGCAATGAATATTTCAAGAAGGGATTTCCTTAATAAGAGGTGTGGAATTCGTGTGCCTATCGGCAATTCTGGGGGTTAATCGCAACCTAATGGCTTATGATGAGAAAATCCAAGAATTTGAGATTTTCCCGGTGGATTATGAACCTAACCCTTTTCTTTTTTCAGACCAAATACCTGTCGTCAGTATTGTAAGTGTAAACAATAAATGGAGCGAGGTCAAAGGAATTGAATACGCTACTACAAGAGCCATTGAACTGATTGGTGGAATAAACGAAGTTGCTAAAGACAAAAACCGCATCCTGTTGAAGCCAAATTTGGTCAACCCTAACCCCAGTGACACAACCAATCCCATAGTGATTGAGACATTGGCAAAGTTGATGAAAAATTCCGGGAAAGAAGTGTATATTGGAGAAGCTGGAGCGGCTTCTATTAGAAACATTGATACCACGATACAAGGATACGTATGCAGGACTAAAAATACTGAAATTCTCCAGGCCATCCAGGATGATATCTTCAAAGGAACAGGATATGATGATTTATCAAAACGAACTGGGATTCCACTTGTAAATCTTCATGTAGGAAATATGGTAAAAATGAAGGTATCTGATAACTTTGTCTACAAAGAAATCTATGTTCATAAAGCAATGTCTGATGTTGACCTCGTCTGTTCGGTACCGATGATGAAAACCCATAGCCTAGCGACCGTCACTTTGGGATTAAAAAACATTGGGATAGGTGGATATCCTGGAATGATGTATGGCACCGTGAGGTCACTGGTACATCAAGAAGGTATTAAACTGGAGGCGACTGGGACATCTGCAGTAACGGTCGATATGGTAAAAGCAAATAAGCTTGGATTGAGTGTTATTGATGCAACCACTGCCATGCAAGGCCAGGGTCCTTCCCTTAGCCAAGGCGGAAGCCTGGTGGATATGAACCTGATTATAGCCAGCAAAAATGCACTGGCGGCCGATATGGTCGCAGCCAATGTTATGGGTTTTGAGCCAATTGAAATTGACACGTTTAAATGGGCCTGGAAAGCGGGGATGAATCCTTCAAACATAAATGATATTCAAATCGTTGGAGAAAAAATTGAAAAGGTTCGACAACAATTCAGAAGACCTCAAGTGGTTCCTTATACCATGATTTCCGATTGGTATGGTCCTCCCTGCGGGTAGAAATTTTATAATCAATGCCATTCTAAGCCACTCCGATCTACCGGGATGAAAATAGAAAATATTTTACCGTAACCGCAAGTGCTTGCATCAATGACCTGAACTTGAGCTCCGCCGGTGGCTAATGAATGGGGAATTTAGTGTCACATCTTGAATAGTGAATTAATGTTGACAGAGCGGATCGTTTTCGTTAATTTGCAGACATAGGCAGAGCTTGGCGGATAGAATTTAAAGGCGAACTTTATCACGTTATGTCTCGTGGCAACGAGGGCAACGATATTTTTGCAGAGGATAAAGAGTCGGAAGCTATTTTATAAGGCGTTGAGTGAAATCAGCGAACGATTTGAAGTTGATATATTTGCTTATGTTCTGATGGACAAACACTATCATCTACTGATCAGAACCAGGCGGGTAAATTTGTCAAAGGCCATGCAATAGCTGGGCGTGACTTATACCCGGCGCTTCAATGACCGCCATGCAAGAAGCGGCCATTTGTTTCAAGGCCGATTTAAAAGCATCCTGGTACAAAACGATACCTATTTAATGCAACTATCTTGCTATATTCACCGCAATCCGCTACGGGCAAAAGTAGTAGATCGGCTGGCCCGTTATCGCTGGAGCAGCTATCCGGTCTATGCGTACGGCTATCAATCACCAGAATGGCTTTCAACCAAGTTGATATTATCACAGTTTATCGAAAACGATAGACATAAAGCTTACCGCGAAAAAGTTCAGCGCTATGCAAAGGAAGAAAAGCGTTTATGGGAAGATTTCAGGCATGGATTGATATTGGGGACAAAAAAATATGTCGATAAAGTTCGTCGGACATATCTACCGTCCATGGCTCATGCTGAAATCCCACAGCAAAAGAGTCTGGCCAGGGAATTTAATCCATCAACTTTTTTGGTTGAAGCATCAAAAAAATTCAAATGTGATCTGAACGCTATGAAGGAGGCCAACAGAGTATCTACCCAAAACAAAGAAAACAGAGATTTACTCATCTATGCACTGTGGAAGACCGGCACGGTGACTAACTCAATCATCGGTGACCTGTTCGGAATTACCTCATTCTCTTGGTCAGTCGTAGTGTGAAATTGACGAGGCTAAACCTTGAAAAAAATCGCCAATTGAATATAAAATTTACAAGATTTATTCACTAATCAAGACGTGACACCTTATTCTCATAATGCCAAGATTTATTCACTAATCAAGACGTGACACTCCATCTTTTGCATTTCAAAATTTTAATTTCATAAGGCAAGGTTCTTGTAGCCTAAAAACTTTGATATCATTTTCCCTTAGATGAAATAAAAGGCTGTTGAACTTCCAAGCAGGGCAAATCTGATGTGTTGTTGCAGAAGTTGACTTTGAAGGTTGGAACATGGACGGTAAGGTTGTCACAACTGAACTGTTAAAGGAGGACTTAGAAGGATAGACATAAACTTCAAGTTCGCGGGAAGGGCACAATACAAAAGAATATGCATGAAAAAGGAGGTGGTACAAATGGCTGAAGCAATAGAAAAGGTTCCTGCAGAAACACGGTGGGAGATTGCTACGAAAGGATTGACGGGAGCATGTACGGCTATGCGGATGAATGCCCTAAAAGGCGCGTTGAGCCAGGAGAAATTCGATGAATTCCAGGTAGGACTTTGGTCCCAAGCTGGAAAGGGCGCAAAAGAATTGGCAGATACCCTCGGGTTAACCATTGAGAACCCCCAGAGATATAGATGAGGCTTTGGCCCTCCTTGCTTTGACGCCAATGGGTCAAGAGTTTGAATTCAAAATCGTTGAAGCTACTGGGATGATAGGTGTGTGGGAAAGATGACCAAGCGTGCTTGGCATGAGAGGGGAAGGAAGGAATTAGGGCTTTAAGGAGGATCTTTGCAGTTCAGGGCACCAAGGATGGGGTGATGGGGCTGTCGAAAGTCTAAACTCCAAACTTTACTTTTGTCCTTAATAAGAACATGCAACGGGGTGAACCGTATTGCGAGTGGGTAACAGATCGGAAGAAGTAGAGGCAAGAGAACTTTAAGCCTTTTACAGACTGTGCCCTCCCTTATCATGTTTCGAAAGTTTAAAAATTATGTGATATGATAATGATATGATATGTTTTCAGTAAGTTGAGATTTTGGCAATAAAGCACCACCACCTACCGAACCTTCTATTTGGTTGATTGAAACTTCCATTAAATTAGGTATAGATTTAACTATTTCGATTCTCTCTTTCCACTTGACCTGAAGCGGTTCCGGTTCTCTAATTGCTGAATCGAATCCTGCCGTTCATCTGATACTGCGTTTTTTCTGAATTCACCACATACTGAGTTCAACACAATGAGATAAGAGAGGCGCCCGTTAACAGGACTCCAGCGAAGGAGGAATCCTCGCGTCGTTCTTAGAGAGCGAAATGAGATTCGCACGCCATAGCGTGACGACTGAATCTCCCATGCGGATGGCGCTTCACACCCACTCCCCTCATGTT
The DNA here is from genome assembly GCA_942490755.1 of uncultured Gemmatimonadota bacterium. Classification (GTDB taxonomy): domain Bacteria; phylum Gemmatimonadota; class Gemmatimonadetes; order Palauibacterales; family Palauibacteraceae; genus Carthagonibacter. The sequence goes on along the minus strand of CALNYN010000038.1, from coordinate 2,369 downwards.
TCACAAGATCTACCAAGCTGGTAGAATCCATGCTATACGCTCGTATATGCCGCCGAAGCGGTGGGGATCGAGATCTTGCCGATGGCGAGAGTTTCAACGCCAACTGGACACGACGCTCGAGGAGGGGAAACCGAGCGGCAACTCAACTGTCTTCTCGATCAGGTAGGTTGCAACTACCCCGGCTTTCGATTGTTGGAGATCGGCTGCGGCTACGCGTACCTGTTGAAACTAAAGCGGTGCCGGTGTGCTCATGCGGTGGGCGTCAATATGACGTATGGCGCCTGGCGCATTGCAACGACAATGGCTCGCAGGTTTTACTGCCGTACTTGGGTCGAGATCTCCTGAAAACGACTGCGTGGCACGGGCACCGACGGTGCGATTGGCGAACGGGTCGCTGCATATGGGTGCAGCTTCAAGATGTTCGTGCTGGCATGATGAAACCCGATTTACCATGAATCTTTTGCAATCGTTCTGCAAAATGCTTGAACTCAGTGCGATTCAGGCTCGCTACGCAACAACAGCAAATTCACGGCAACGCGACGTCAAGCCAGAATATTCGCTGACCTCGTGGTATCGCCAACCACGGGGTTCGGATCCGCCGTGCATTTCCGCTTGCTGCACCACTGGATGGGCGGATACTACCCAGTGGAGGGGCAGCTTGGAAGCGTGTGCGAAACCATATTTCTCGCTGCAAGGCGGAAATGGACGGATCATTGGGTTACAAGGTCGCTAACAATTACTCGGATGGATTGACAAGGATGTTTCGAGGTCTGTACACCAACCGGGGGTTGTTCGCATGCATCGCTCGCTGTCTGACCCGTCACCCCTTTGTGACCGTCACCGCATGATTGAGTGCTATTTCATCGAGAAATCCTGGGACTGGCAGTTTCACGGTGAGGACCCGCCGATGAAATCCTTGCGTCACACCTGGAGTGCGTCAGGACAACCACGCCGCTGGAGCCCCCATTACAGATAAATCGCTATTTTCCATGACCAGTTTTCGGTCGGTCGATCGCAAAATCCTCAGTTTTAAAACCTCACTGATTTGCATCTCACTTCGACAACACCAAGGATCAGCTTTGTTCCGAACATTGATTGTTCTGAAATTATCTCATCCACCGTTTGTTTTTCGATAACATTCCAAGTGTTATGGTACAGGTCATATTTGTCTTTAGGGCTGCGGGGGGCCATTGTAAGGATGAAGGAAAATAATGCTTGGAATTGGGTGAGTTTTGAGTAAGCTACAGCTTTTTGCGATGATTATCTGTTGAAAGGGAAAATTCATTATGTCCGGTAATAAGAAAAAACTTTCAAGGCGAAACTTTATTAAAACCGCTGGCGTCGCCGGTTTAGGGACAGCCCTGGGTACCTTAAGCTCATTGACTCCGGCCATGGGTAGCGATTCTGCAAAGACTGCCGAACCGATGACTGTGCCAAAACGACCTTTCGGAAAAACAGGCGTAGATGTCTCCATGCTTGCACTGGGCGGAGAATTAAGTGCTTCCGACCTGCTGGTATTCAGACAGGCCTTTAAATTCGGGGTCACCTATTGGGATACGGCGGATTCTTATGGATGGGGAAAAAACGAAAAGGCCATCGGTAAATATTTTGCCAAGTTTCCAAAGGATCGCGAAAAAGTCTTCCTGGTATCCAAAGCTGGAACCTCGGATCCGCAAAAATTAACCGAGAAATTAAATTCTTCACTTCAAGAATGAATACATCATATGTCGATCTGTATTTCATTCATTATGTCAGTAACGTAGCAAAAGAATTGACGGATGAAATCAAAGCCTGGGCTGAAAAAGCCAAAGCCGAGGGAAAGATTCGTCTTTTTGGATTCAGTGCCCATAAAAATATGGAAAACAGTCTGCTTGCGGCCGTTGAACTTGGGTGGATCGATGGAATAATGATGAGTTATAATTACCGCCTGATGGGAAAAACAAAAATGAAACGGGCAATAGATGCCTGTGCCAGGGCGGGAATTGGATTGACTGCAATGAAAACCCAGGCGGCATTCTCGGCAAATTTTTATGCGACCATCGGGTCTAAAACCGATGATGCGTTAAAACTAACTGAAAGTTTTATGAATAAGGGATACACTGCTGAACAGGCTAGACTGAAGGTGGTGTGGGATAACCCGAATATTGCCAGCATTTGCTCGTCTATGCCGAATATGACCATCTTGCAGGCCAATGTGGCCGCAGCCCTGGATCAGAAAACAATATCGATCAATGAAAAAAAGCGCCTGGAGCAGTATGCTCGGCAAACTGCGCCCGGTTATTGTGCCGGCTGCGCCTAAATCTTGTGAATCGGCCGTCGATCTTGACATCCCGATCAGCGATTTAGCAATGGCTGCAATCAAACGCTAT
>CALNYN010000037.1:0-8810 GCA_942490755.1 uncultured Gemmatimonadota bacterium | reverse complement strand
AATTCCGGCTCCGACCGGCTCAGACACGGACTGCGACGGCCTTTTGAATCGCCTCGTAATTCTCGCTGATCGTACCAGGACCGCGAAATACGGATGATCCTGCCACGAGGACATCGGCGCCGGCGCGAGCCGCCCCGGGAGCCGTATCCGGGTCGATGCCACCATCGACCTGTATGTGGAGGTTCTGGAGATTCCGCTCCCGTGCCATGGCTCGAACGCGTTCGACTTTTCGAAGCGCAGCGTGGATGAACGCCTGGCCGCCGAAACCCGGGTTGACCGTCATGACCAGGACCAGATCCACGAGCGGGAGAATCTCGGCCAGCGACTCCACCGGTGTAGACGGGTTCACGGCGACCCCTGCCTTCGCCCCCAGTCGGCGGATCTCGTACAGGTCGCGGTGCAGGTGCAACGCAACCTCCTGGTGAATCGTGATCAGATCGGCGCCGGCCTCGACGAATGGTCCGATGAAGATCTCCGGGTTGTCGATCATCAGGTGCACGTCGAGAAATGACCTGGTGACCGCGCGCAGCGACTTCAGCACCGGGATCCCGATGCTGAGATTCGGGACGTAGTGCCCGTCCATGACATCGAAATGGAACCAGCGGGCACCAGCCGCTTCCGATTCAGCTACCTGTTCGCCGAGCCGAGCAAAGTCGGCCGCGAGAAGGGACGGGGCGACGATGATCTCGCTCATGAGTCTCCTGTTCTACTGGGGATCACAGAATGCCGAGCTCTCGACCGACGCGGTCCAGGGCATCCAGCGCTCGATCCAGGTGTTCTCGCGTATGTGCGGCCGAAATCTGGGAGCGAATCCTCGCGCTGCCATGCGGCACGACGGGGAAGCCGAAGCCGATCACGAATACTCCCTCGTCCAGCAGCCTCGTGCTCAGCGCTATCGCGTCCGCGGTCTCTCCGACGATCACCGGTACGATGGGAGTGTCACCCTCGATCGGATCGTACCCGAGCGCAGTGAGCTTCTCTCTGAAGTATGCCGTGTTCTCGCGCAACCGGGTTACGAGCTCGGGATGCGCCTCGAGGTGATCGATCGCGGCAAGCGCCCCGGCGGCTGAATGCGGCGGGATCGCGTTGGTGAACAATTGAGTTCGCGATCTCTGCACAAGGTACTCGATGACCTCCCGGCTGCTCGCCACGAAGCCGCCGGCCATCCCTCCGAGTGCCTTGCCGAGGGTCGAGGAGATGATATCGATCTCGCCGTGCATACCGAAGTGCTCCGGCGTTCCTCGTCCTGTGTCGCCGAGCACGCCCGTCGCATGCGAATCATCGATCGTCATGATCGCATCGTACCGGTCGCACAACTCGCGAATCTCAGGGAGCGGAGCGATCTCTCCTTCCATCGAGAATACGCCGTCCGTCATTACCAGGCGGTGTCTCGCCGCCTGCGAATTCTCGAGCGCCTCGCGCAGCGAGTCCATGTCCATGTGCTTGTAGATATGCCGCTGCGCCTTGCAGAGTCGGATTCCATCAATGATGGATGCATGGTTCAGTTCGTCACTGATCAGCGCGTCCTGCTCGTCCAGCAGCGGGGCGAACAGCCCACCGTTCGCGTTCCAGCAGGAGGTGTAGGTGATCGCCGCTTCCGTCTCCAGAAAGTCCGCGATCCGGTCTTCCAGCTCCCGGTGCACGTCGAACGTCCCGCAGATGAACCGGACCGAGGAAGTGCCTGCCCCGTACCTGTCCGCTCCATCGCGCACCGCGGCGACGACTTCGGGAACGTCGCACAGCCCGAGGTAGTTGTTCGAGCAGAGATTGACCGTTTCGCCGTACCCTTCGAGATCCACTACCGGGCCCTGCGGCCCGCAGATGTGCTGCAGGTGCTTGAACACACCCTGCTCCTGCATCCCCGCGAGTTCACCAGCCAGACGCCTGTTCAGCCCCTCGTTCACCGGACTCGTCGAAACGTCCCCCTCCTCGTACAACGTCATGGTCACACCTCCGTTGGTGCTGTCGATCGCGGGTAGCTGGCGGCGCCATCGCGGCTGCCGTGAGTCAGTTGTCGCTCTGGTCAGTGTAATACTGTGCACCGGTGCTGTCAGTCACGGTCGCCCGGCGGACCCGGATTACCGGTCTCGATCCAAACGCGCCACACAAAGTAAATCCCTCGAGGCGTCCGTCGACGAGAATGCGTCTGTCTGTGCCGGCCTGCCGGTTCAGCGCTTGCGGGGCGCCGCGCAGAGCGAACGGTCGCTGGTTACCGATCCAGCCCGGTCCGAACAACAGGCACCCGCCGGCCGAATGGAGTGTTCCCTCGCCGATGGCACGCATCGGGGAGAATGAGCCCGAATCGATCGCTACGATCGCACCGAGGTCGCGACCCTCTGCCGTCCGAATGCTCCAGGTGCCTGACCTTGGAAGACGCACCGGCCTCGCCTCATAGAAGCTGACCGGACCGTTTGCGCACATCGTATCGTAGACGCTGCGGCGGGCAGAAAGCACCACGGCCGAATCCTCGAATGACACGACCACGGTGTCCAACCTGCCACAGGCGTCAGGGGAGACCGGTCCGGCAAACTCGAACGAAAACACCGATCCGGTGACGACGGTATCCGGGTACGCGGCCCAGGTCACCAATGCGGAGCTCTCCGTCGGCTCACCGATCCTCCAGCACCCGGCGGGGAGCAGAAGGAGTGGGAGCAACAGGAGGCCCCCTGACCAGGTCACAACTCGTTTGGACTGCAGGTTGAAATCCGCCTTCCTGCACTTTGTTTCGGGTGGAGAACTGATGCAGCCGCAAATCTGAACCGGGCCATCAAGGTCGGCAAGCGGAACTTGCACACCGAACGAGCGATACAAGAACAACGGGCCCGCGCACTCCGCGTTCGAGACGGTGTGGCGGCCGAGGCCGGCCGGTGTCATGACGGATGCCTGCCGCGAGGAAGTGGGTGCAGTGGATCGGCCAAGAACAAGTGCCAGCCGGAACAACATTCGGCACCGACGCACGATATACGTCGGCCTCGCCCTTTCCCTGCTGATACACGCCGCCGTCTTCCTGGCGTGGCGATCGGAACAGGCGGCCGCGGGTGTGTCGGTGGCGGCCGGACTGCGCACCGGCGATGCGTCTGCCGCTGCGGGCGGTGGAGCGATGCAGGCGATTTCTCTGGCGTCCGCCCGTCCTGCGGAGATTCCTCCTCCTCCGGCGCCGTTGCCCAGTCTCGACGCCCCGGAAGTCGTTCCTGTCGAAGTCGAGATGCCAGTTCTTGCCAGCGGCATGCTGGAACGACCCGGGTCGTCTCCAGGTCAGAATGCCGGCTTCGAACCCGGAGTGCCGGGTGGGACGGGCACTGGAGACGGGGGGACCGACGCAGAGGGCCTGTATCGAAATACGGTCCCTGAGCCGCGGGTGATCATTCCGGACTGGGACGCTCCGAAGGAAGTGAAGGGACTGCGGGTCAGGATGCGCGTACTCGTCGACGAGCGGGGAAACCCAGTCGACGTGGAGCTCGAGCCACCTACGCCAAACGATCGTTTCAACCGCAAGTTGATCGAGACCGCGATGGAGATGGAATTCAAACCCGCGCTGCGCAACGGCCGACCTGTGCGAGACTGGGCGGTGATCACGCGGGTGTTCTGAGTTCGGGGCCCTGAAGTGGCCCCGGGCACCCGACAATGTCGATCCTCGTTTCCGCCCGTCTGACCCCTCCATATATTCTCGCTCCATGGCCGTGCTCCCGAGAGGCACCCGTTCCCAGAGTTCGGCGTCCGACCCAGGTCGAGGCGGCGCCTGTTCTCACGATCCGACAGGCGGCTTGCGGCGCCGGTCGTTCGTCGGGGCGATTTGACGGTGCAATTCCGCGCCTCTGGCGCAAGCAACCGGCCGTTTCCTCCCACGATTCGCGCGGTGGTCCCGGCGTCAGTCGTCCTGTTTCTGTGCACCGCTTCATCTCTGCTGGCCCAGGTTCCGGAACAGGAGAAGCCCGATACTCCGCCGGCAGATACGCTCGTCGCTCCGGGTTTGCCTGCCGCGATCGACTCTGCCATCGCCGCCGAACGACAGGTTGCTCCTGACAGCTTGGTCGTTCCGGACAGCCTGGTTTCACGGGACGGCCTGCTTCTGGCTGACAGCCTGGTCGTTCCGGATTCGATTGCACCGCCCCCGTCTCCCGGCGAACAAGAGGCCCAGGATGCCGTTGGTCTCCGGCTTGGAATGACCTGGATTCCGTATCTGTGGTCGATCGAAGGGTACCTGTATCCGGCCGCTTCGGAATCGCGAACCCGGTGGCCAGGTGAACTGGCGTCGGACTGGCTCGAGGAAGACCTGGCGCAGCTCGATCAGGTGCTCGAGGCTCGTCGGGATACGATGTGGCTGTCAGGCCTGACACTCGACAAGCTTCCGCCGGACTTCGACGCACGTCGTTTCTTCAGGTTCGACCCGGCCGACATGGATCCCGGCCTGGCCGTGACGGTCGGAAACGAGCAGCGAATCGAGATCATCCCGGATGCACTGAAAGGATTCGCCGACCTTGAACTTCAGATTGCGGGCCAGGGACAGCTGGGCTCGCGGTGGCAATTCTACAACCCGTGCCTCCTGACGACCGGGTCGCGCTGCAACGCTGGAGCTGTCCCGGACGTCGCGCCGGAGTTTCAACTGAGAGCCGTTGCCCGCGGCACGATTACCGACCGCGTGCACATCGACGTGGATTACGATCAGACCCGTGAATTCGATGCGACGAATAACCTGAATGTCTACTACGAGGGCAAGCCGGATGAGATGCTCAGGTTCGTGGAGCTGGGCCAGGTGTCGCTTCCGCTTCCGAGCTCCCGGTTCATCTCGGAGGGCATTCCGGCGGGCAACTTCGGGGTCCACGGTGACGCACGTGTAGGCCCGCTGACCGTGCGGGGAGTGTTCGCCGAACAGAAAGGAAGCGTCGAGAACCGGTCAGTGACACTCGACGTCGGGGGCCCCGACGCCGGGACGTACCAGGACGTGGAAGTAATTCTCGACGATGTCAACTACTCCAGCGGGCACTTCTTCTTCGTTGTGGATCCCCGGGATCAGGTCGGCTATCCATACCTGGATGTGACGAACCTGGAGGGGAATGAAGCGCCTCCGGCAGTGCGTCCAGGCTCATCGATCAAGCTGTATCGGCACGAGATCCAACTCACGCAGCAGCAGAACGTCGCATCCGGCGTGATCCAGGCCCGTGCCGTGGCCACGCGCCCATTGCTGGCCGATCCGAGTCTGCCGGACAGTGCTGTGTTCGAGGGATTCTTCCGCCCCCTCGTGGAGGGCGAAGACTTCATTGTTCACCGGAGCGGGTTGTGGGTTGTTCTGAAGTCCCGGACGCAGACGGCAGAGGCTCTGGCAGTAGCGTATATCACCGCTGCCGGGGACACCGTCGGTGACTTCGACGCCGAGGACAAGTTTCGTGATTACGCGAATGCCGGCACGGGTGAGATACCACGCCTGTCGCTCCTGAGGGATCCACAATCGCACCGCCCCGGGGGGCTGACCTGGGAAAAGGAAATGCACCAGGTCTACCGGATCTCCTCGTCGGACGACATCGAGCAGGCGTCCGTGGAACTGGTGATCTCGCAGGGGCCCGTGGAGTCAGGTCCGGTCGTCAGGGTCGAGCAGAACACGGAATACGCATTTCTCGAGATCTTCGGTCTCGACGATTCGCCAAGGGACGACGGAATCGACCTGGCTCGGATCTGGCGCCCTGCAGCTTCTGGCGAGTTCTCCGGCACCAACGTGGTCACGGGCAGTTACCTGATTTTCACGGCGCTGGAGCCGTTCAAGAACCCGCCTCCTCTAAAGGACCCCAGGGTTCCGTCCCTCCAGGGACAGCCGTTCCCGCTGGCGGAGGGAGACCGGAATCTGGCCATCTATGACGAGACGATCGATCAGATCCGAAACTCGAGTTTCCTCTACCGGCTCAATCTCAAGTACAGGGCCCGCAGCAGCGGAGTCGCAAGTTCGTTCTCGCTCGGGGCGCTCGGCATCCGGAGCGGAAGCGAGCGTGTGAAGCTGGACGGACGTGACCTGGTCTTCGGCCAGGACTACACGATCGATTACGAAATCGGACAGCTTACGCTGCTGCGGCCGGAGGACCTGCTCGCGGGGGCCCAGAATCCGAATCTGGAAGTCCTGTTCGAACAGAAGCCGATCTTCTCGCTTGCCCAGCGCAGCATCTTCGGTCTGACCGGCACGTGGTCGCTGGGCGATGTAGGAGCGATCGACTTCATCGGACTGAGCCAGAAAGAGGGGTCGGTGCTCACCCGGCCGCAGGTGGGGCTCGAGCCGGGAAGTGTCCAGCTGGGGGGAGTGATCGCCCGGTTGGGATTCGGCGCAGCGGCGCTTGATCGGCTGGTCAACGCGCTTCCTGGCATTAATTCCGATGTGAAATCGCGCATATCGATCGACGGGGAAATCGCGGGCTCGAATCCGACGACTAACCGCTTTGGCGTTACGTATATCGAGGACTTCGAAGGAAGCACGCGTCTCCGGCTCGGGCTGGGAACCTGGTCCTGGTTGCACGGTTCGATCGTCTCGAACCCGGATCTGGACGGAATGGGCGATTACTTGCCTGACGTCCCGGACGCATCGAATCAGTCGAGCGCGGTGTGGCAATCCCAGTGGCTCGAAGGCACGCAGGTCCGCGGGCCATTGCTGGTCGGACAGATCGATCCGGCGCTCCAGGTGATAAACCCGGGTACGACCGAGGGAGTCCTGTGGGTGACTCTCGGTGACCAGCCCGGCACCGGGGAAAATGGCTGGGTATCGATGACGAATCCGCTGTCGGAGTCGGGAATCGATCTCACGACCACGGAGTTCCTCGAATTTTATGCCAGCACGATCGGGAGTACGGACCAGGATCTATCACTGATCATCGACATCGGCACTCTGTCGGAGGATGCTTTCGTCCTCGACTCGCTGGGATTTCCGGCCGGTCTCGGCGTCCTCGACCAGGAGGTGGACCCCCTGGTCGGAGTGTGGGGCAACCAGGACGACACCGGGATCTGGGCCCAGGGGTGTGTGGCAATACCCAACGAGACCGCATATCCGCTCGGAGATGAGCGGGCGAACTGCACGACCGGGAACGGTCTCGAGGACTCGGAGGACCTCAACCGCGACAATTTCCTCAACCGGGACGAAAAGTACTTCCGCTACGTGGTTCCGCTGACCGTCGACTCAAGGTACCTGGTCCGGCCGACGGGGGGTGAATTCGAATTCAATCTGTATCGGATTCCGCTGCAGATTCCGGACTACGAGGTGAATGCGACTGGCGCCGACCAGCAGAATGTGCGTCACGTCAGAGTGACGATCACCTCGGCGGCGCCAGGAACTGTTCTCCTGAGTATGATGGAGTTCGCCGGATCTCCGTGGTTGAAACGCGGCGACACCGGCAGTCTGGATGGATTCATCGGGGATGTGCAGGGTACGGCCCAACAGGTATCGGTCGGTCCGATATCGACGACCGACGCAGACTACATATCACCGCCGGGCGTCGTCGCGCAGTCGGACGACGCGACCGATCAACTGAACCTGTCCAGCCGGCCGATCAACGAGCAGTCGTTGCAGGTTACGTATTCGGACATTCCGACGGGCGAGAGAATCGAAGTATATCGCCGGTTCACGGAGCGGCCGCGGGATTTCCTGACGTACCGTCGCCTGCGGGCTTGGAACCTGGCGGTGGATGGAGACTGGGGGGCCGGTTCTCCCCTGCGCTTCTATATTCGGATGGGCTTCGACTCGAACAACTTCTACCTGTACCAGACGACACTCGAGAAGCCCGCGGGCCAGCCCACGCCGAGCGACTGGAATCCCGAGACTTTGATCGACCTCCAGCGCTGGATCCAACTTCGGACGGAGGCGGAGAAGCGCATCGTCGAAGCGGGTTCCTCGCTGCCGAACGACACGACCTTCGTGTTGTGGGACGTGGACGTCTTTCCGGACGGCGACAGCACGTTGGCACTCGTGATCAACGATCGCTCCCGGGCCCCGAACCTGGCTGCGGTCCGCGAGATCGCGATTGGAATCGAGAACCCGGGATCATCGGCGGTGGGGCCCGGACGCGTATGGATCGATGATATGCGCCTCGATGAGGCTGCCGACCAGACAGGCTCCGCGCTGCGCGGGCACGTCCGCCTCGACCTGGCCGATGTGATCACGCTCGAGGGATCGTACAGCAACCGTGACCCGTTCTATCGGCAGCTGGGGACGAGTCCACCTTACGAATCATCAAGTGACTACTCCACCCGGATCGCGGCGCAGGTAGGGAGGTTCCTGCCGAAGGGCATGGGGCTGGCGGTTCCGGTCGAATTCTCGCACCAGAGTGCGTCCAGCGCGCCTTATTTCCTATCGGAGACCGATGTGTTCGCGCCTGATATCGATGGGCTCCGAACGCCCGAGAGCTCAATTACCAGGTTCAACGCAGGATTGTATAAGCAGACCAGATCGAATGGTCGCGTGGCACGCGCTACGATCGACGGACTCCGGCTTGGCTATTCGTATCGCAGTTCAGGGGCTACCTCGACTCAGACAGAGGCGAACGGAACGGGTTGGAACACGGTGGCGAACTGGTCGCGTCCCGTGGTCGACAAATCGTTTCCGCTACTGCCCGGGTTCATGCAGAGAGCAATTGATGGTCTGCCGAGTGTCCTGTCGCAGAGCGTGTTCATGAAGAACCTGCGGGATCTCCGCTTCCGCTGGACGCCTCGAGATCTCCGCATGGGGGCGACTCTGGCGCATGCGAACGATCAGCGGCGTCGGTTCGTGACCAGTACCTGGAATGCATCCGACTCGGCCGTAACACCGACGATCAACCGGCAATTCGTGCTGACGCCGAGTG
>CALNYN010000036.1:0-15551 GCA_942490755.1 uncultured Gemmatimonadota bacterium | reverse complement strand
GATGCAGACGGCATGTCAGCCGTGGCGCTGCTCACCCACGCCCTGCGAAGACTCGGCGGGATCGTCGAGACGTTCGTGCCCCACCGCACGAAGGATGGCTACGATCTGTCCGAGGCTGGACTCGAAAAGGCCGGCCGGATCGGGGCCTCGTTGATCGTTACGGCGGACTGCGGGGTGACCGCGCTAGAAGCAGTAGCACGCGCGGGACGACAGGGTCGCGACGTGATCGTCACGGACCACCACCGGCCGGGCGCCAGGCTCCCATCGGCTGTCGCCGTGGTAAACCCGATGCGCGAGGACAGCCTGTATCCGTTTCCCGCGCTGGCCGGTGTGGGTGTGGCATTCAAGTTGACCCAGGCCCTGTTCGATCGGGCCGGAATTTCGTCCAGCGAGGCCAATCAACATCTCGATCTGGTCGCCCTGGGAACGGTGGCCGATCAGATGCCGCTCCAGGGGGAGAACCGGATTCTCGTTCGAGCGGGCCTGCGAGCGTTAGCCGTTAGCCGAAAGCCCGGTATCCGCGCCATGCTGAGCCGGGTTGGAGCGCCAGAAGGGGACTCCCTCGGCACCGATCACGTTTCCTTTCGGATCGGGCCTCGGCTCAACTCCGTCGGTCGCATGGGATCAGCAGACTCCGGCGTTCAGCTCCTGATGACATCGGATCCGCGCGAAGCGGAGAGACTCGCGGGTTATCTCGAGCGGCGTAACGCGGAACGTCGGCAAGCCGATCAACGCGTGTATGCAGAAGTCGAGGAACAGATTGCCCGCCGGTTCGATCCGGCCCGGGACAGTGCGGTGGTCGTATGGGGAGATGACTGGCACCCGGGAGTGATCGTGATCGTCGCCTCCAGGATCGTCGATGCCACTCATCGTCCGGCGGTGGTCGTCGCATTCGACGGAGACATCGGCCGCGGCTCCGGACGCTCTACCGGGGGCTTTGATCTCCACGCGGCGCTCGATCAACTGTCGGAGCTTCTCGAACGATTCGGTGGACACCAGATGGCGGCCGGCCTGTCGATCAGGCGGGAGCGGATTGATGAATTCGCCGCCCGTCTGCAGGAGATCGCATCCCGGGAATTCGAATCGGGGGCCGGTCGGGAGGCGATCAGGATCGATGCGGAGCTGCCGATTGGTGCGGCCGACAGATCACTCCTGGACTGGTTGAAGCGGGCGAGCCCGTTTGGAGCCGGCAATCCGGCTCCCGTCTGGCTGGCGCGTGCCGTCGAGTTCAGTGACGTGCGGGGTGTCGGCCCGGAGGGAGCCCACCTTCGATGTCTGATGAACGAGGGAGAGACCCGTCTCGAGGCAATCGGGTTCGGGCTGGGATCGAGGCGGCCGGAAGCGAATTCCGGGGGGCGCTTCGACGTGCTGTTTCACTTCGAGGAGAACCTCTGGAACGGCCGGACCCGGCTGCAGGCACGGTTGATCGACTTCAGACCGGCGAGCGAGTGAGCCTGCGCATCGTGGCCGGAGAATTCGGTGGAAGGCGGATCGACGTGCCGCCGGGACGACAGGTGCGCCCCACGAGCGCGCGAGTCCGGGAGGCCTGGTTCAGCGCTCTCGGCGATCGGATCAGTCGAGCGACCGTGATCGACCTGTTTGCCGGTTCCGGTGCGCTCGGCATCGAGGCATTGTCGCGCGGAGCGTCCACGGTTCACTTCGTGGAAGAGGATCGGCGGTGTTTCGAGGTCCTGCGGAGGAATATCGACTCGCTCGATCTCGCGGCGCGGGTCCGGCTGCACCGGGGCGAAGTGTTCAGATTTCTGTCCAGGCTCGCTGATGGGCCGCAGTACGATCTGGCGCTTGCAGACCCGCCCTACGGAAAGGGAGTGGCGGCGAAGCTCGCGGGCGAGTTTCATCGCAGGCCGTTCGCAGGAATGTTGTGTGTCGAGCATGGCGTAGACGACGCGCTCGAGCTGAGTCCGATCTGGGAGCGCCGCTACGGAGATACGGTACTCTCGTTCCATTCCGCTCCGACAGGAGGCGACACCGGTGACTGGTAATCCGCGCATCGCGATCTACCCAGGTTCGTTCGACCCGCTCACGCTGGGGCACGATGACATTATCCGCCGTGCTCTGAAGCTGGCGGACGAAGTCGTGATCGCCGTCGCGGAGCGCACCACGCAGGCGAAGGAGCCCGTCTTTGCGCTCGACAAACGGGTCGAGATCATCTCGGAGGTCTACGCGGACGAGCCAAGTGTCGAGGTCGTCCGGTTTTCGGGCCTGCTCGTCGACTTCGCCCGAGCAAGAGGTGCGCGTCTGATCGTTCGGGGACTTCGGGCGGTGAGTGACTTCGAGTACGAGTTCCAGATGGCCCTGATGAATCGCAGCCTGTGGCCCGAGATCGAAGTCATTTTCATGGCGCCGGCCACGAACTACACCTTTCTCAGCTCGTCCCTGGTCAGGGAGGTCGCGAGTCTCGGGGGCGATGTCTCCGCGTTCGTGCCGCCAATCGTGCTCGCGCATCTCGTGGAATACTACGGGCCGAGTGTAGCCGGCCGTTGAGGTTCCTCGATTCGCTGCCGGACCGTGTGCCGGCTGGGATAAGGATCGGATTTCCCGAAGCGACCGAAGCGAGAACGGCGCGGCCCTGGAAATCCTGCAGTCGGCGGGACGTTTGCGCCCGGTCCATATCCTGGACCGGGCAGTTCCTGGATCTGGTGCAGAGGCTGGCGGGAGCGGGTCCGAGATTGTACTCACGGCGGACCGGGAGCGCCGACATTCAGCCCTGTCGGCCTGTCCGGATCTTGCACCCCCAGGCGAGGGGACAGCCTGAGGTTCGCGATTGCCTTGCTCGCCGCGGGGGAGCTGGACGGTGTCGTGGCCGGGGCGGAAGCGACGACGGCCGCCGTGCTGCGGGGTGGCCTGAACATTCTCGGACCGGCGAGCGGGACTCGTACCGTATCGAGCGCCTTTTACATGGTCATGCCTCCGGCAGCCGGTGAGCCCGAGCGTGTCCTGACCTTCACGGATGCAGCGGTCGTCCCGCAGCCGGAGCCCGAACAGCTTGCAGAGATCGCGGATTCAGCCTGTCGGGCACGCGAACTGGTGGTCGGCGATGAGCCTCGCGTGGCTTTTCTCTCGTACGCGAGTCGGGATTCGGCCGGAGGAGCCGCGGTCGAGCGGGTAGCCGGGGGGCTCGCGTTGTTTCGCCAGCGCCGGCCAGAGATTCCCGCGGACGGGCCGCTGCAGGCCGATGCCGCCCTCGTGCCCGAGATCGCGCTGCGAAAGGCCCCCGGATCGGCAGTCGAGGGCCGGGCCAACATCCTCGTCTTTCCGAACCTGGACGCAGGCAACATCGCATATAAACTCGTGCAGCGCCTGGGGCGCGCCCGTGCGCTGGGGCCAATACTGCAGGGACTGCGGTCTCCGTTGAACGATCTTTCGCGGGGAGCAACAGTCGAGGACATTGTCGAGGTCGCTTACATTACCGCGCTCCTCGCCGGCTGACGTCGAGCGATCTGGAGCACCCGGGATCACAGGGCAGGGAGATCACGCATGAGTTTTTCGATTCGCGACGACGGTGATATCACGATCGTTACCGTGGACGGGGAGTTGATCGTCGGAAACCGACAGGAGCTGAAGGCGAACGTGCTCGACAGACTCGAGCGGGGCGACCGGAAATTCCTCATCGACTTCTCGAGTTCGAGCTACATCGATTCATCGGGCCTGGGCGTGCTCGTGAGTCTTTCGAAGAAGATCCGGGAGGCCGGCGGCGCTCTCCGTCTCGCGGGACTGAATGACGACCTGCGTACTCTGTTCGAGCTGACGAAACTGGACACACTGTTCCAGATCGCCGATACGCGGGCTGCAGCTCTCTCCGACTTTTGAGTCGATGAGCCCGTCGGCCACCTCTCGGGTGCTGGTCAGTTCGGCGCGTACCCCCGTCCGTGAGGAACTCGTCCGCCTGCTCCGGCAGTTGGGGGCAGAGCCCCGGATCGCCGGGACGCGGGGCGAGTGGCCGGAAACTGTGCAGGATCTCGTGTTCCTCGATCTGGCTCGGGGTGAGCCGACGGCGCGAGAAGCCCGAAGGGCGTTCGGCCACGACTGCGAGATCATTGCGCTGGTGGACAACGAGTCGTTCGAGCGCCTGCTTCCGGCGCTGGCCGCGGGCTGTGGTGACTATCTTTTTCTTCCCCTGAATCCAGAGGAACTGGGTCTGCGCTGGCATCGACACATGTCTGGGCGCGGAGGCACGCGCGCTCTGCGGCGAGGTCTGACCGGCGATCTCGGGCTTGAATTTCCATCCACGGTGGAGAACCTGCGGCATGCAGTGTCGGAAGTAGTCGAGGCTTGCGAACGACTCGCCTTCGCGGGTCCCCGGGCCACCCTCAACCTGAGGGTGGCGGTCGGCGAAGCTCTTGCCAATGCAATCCTCTACGGGAACAGGCAGGATCCAGAAAAGCGCGTTCGGGTGCGAGCTGAGTTGAGACCTGGTGAAGCGGTCGTCACGATCACTGATGAGGGGCCCGGATTCGATCCGGAATCCGTTCGGGATCCGACGACGCCGGAGAACCGCGGTCGAAGTCACGGCCGTGGACTGTTCCTGCTTCGCCAACTTGCCGATGAAGTCCGGTTCAACGAGTCCGGCAATTCCGTCACTTTGACGCTCCACGGTTGACAGCGTCGGCCGAGATGGAGAGTGAAGCGATGACGGGTGAGATCGACAGGGTGCAGGCTCCGAGAGGCGAGCGTGTAGAGGCCTTCCTCACTGCTTTCGAGCGGCTCACGGGAACGCGGGTGCGTCTGACGGAGGAGCGAGCCGACGGGGCCTTGATCCTGTTCGACGGATTCGCGCCGGATCCGGCTCCCGCGGCGGGAATCAGGTCGGAGATGTGGCCCACGTCGAATGGTGGGCTGGTCCAGGTGGATTACGAGGCCATGGACGGGGAGGAGGGACTGCGCGCCGGCGAGTTGCTCCGCGAATCTCTCGTGCCCCTGCTGTCCTCGGAGACCGAGCTCGAGTTCTTCGCGAGGGAACTCGAGACCCGGTTCGAGGAAGTCGAGCTTCTCACCTCGGTGAGCGAGACGCTCGGCTCAATGGTTGGGCTCGAGCGGGCGGCCGGGAAACTGCTTGCATCCACGGCGACGGTTCTCGGGGCGGAGAAGGCGGAAGTATGGGTTGCGGATTCGAACGGACTGAGCCTGTCCCGTCTCGCCCAGGTCGGATCGGAAGGACTGGCGCAATCCGACGGAGCCGGGACCATCTCCGACGTGAACTCCGATCCGTCTCCGCTGGCCCGGGCGTACAGGGAGCGACGATCGGACGTCGGACTTGATCGACGCGGCGGGGAAGAGCCGGATACTCCGTGGATGATCGTTCCGCTCCGACACACGGCGCTGCACGGAACCGCGGGTGCCGTCGGGATGCTCAAGTTGCGAGGCATGCCAGGCCGCACTCCGTTCCGGCCGCGTGACGAA
Source organism: uncultured Gemmatimonadota bacterium (assembly GCA_942490755.1). Taxonomy (GTDB): domain Bacteria; phylum Gemmatimonadota; class Gemmatimonadetes; order Palauibacterales; family Palauibacteraceae; genus Carthagonibacter. Next base: position 10,130 of record CALNYN010000036.1, on the reverse strand, counting down.
CGACTCGCGTCGGCCGTGGCCAGCCACCTCGCCGCGGCGCTCGATAACCGAAGGCTGTTGAACGAGAACGTCGAGCGGGAACGAATGCTGGTCGAACTCGCTCTCGCTCACGATCTGCAACTCAAGCTGCTTCCCGAGCCGGCCGACTTCAGCTCTCTGGCCGATATCGCAGCGCGTTGCGACCCGGCGGAGTCGGTGGGCGGGGACTTCTACCACCTCCTCAGACTGCCAGGGGACCGGCTCGGCGTGATGCTCGGGGATGTGAGTTCGCACGGATATTCTGCTGGTCTGATCATGGCGCTGACAATGAGCGCGGCATCCCTCGTGGCACGGGAGCATGACGACCCGGCAGAAGCGCTGTCGGGAATTCACCGGGAACTGGTGCGCAAGCTCGAGTCGACCGAGATGTACATGACGGTGTGCTACGTGGTATTGGATCCGGCCCGAGGTACGCTCCGCTACGCAAATGCCGGTCACCCGCACGCGTGGAAGATCCGCCCCGGCGAAACGACCCGCCTCGAGGCGCTCAATCCCCCGCTTGGAATCGCGGAATTCGATCGATACGGGAGCCTGGAACTGCCGTGGGAGTCAGGAACCGACACACTTCTGCTGTTCACGGACGGCCTGAGCGAGTGTCTGCGTACGGGCCGGATGTGGTCGGACGATGTTCTGACCCGAGTCGTGCTGGAGGCTTCACACGCCAGCGCCGGCGAGATCCTGGACCGTCTGTTCGAGCTCGCCTGCGTACCGGAGGGGGAGGCCGTCGATGATCGGACCGCGGTGGTCGTGAAATGACAACGGAGCGGGGCGGGCGAAGGGTCCGCGCCAAGCGCTCTCTAAGCCAGAATTTTCTCGTCGATCCGAATCTCCGGCGTAAACTCGTCGAGGCGCTCGGAGCCGGTCCGGATGACACCGTGCTCGAAGTTGGCCCCGGCCACGGTGAATTGAGCGAACGGCTGGTGGGAGAGGTGTCCCGGCTCATACTGGTCGAGAAGGATGATCGGCTAGCCGAGTTCCTGAATCAGCGGTGGAAACCTCGTGACGACGTGTGTATCGTACACGCGGATGTTCTCGATCTGGATCTGTCGATGCTCGTCGCGGGAGGCCCGGCGCCGCGCGTGATATCGAACGTGCCGTACTCGATCACGTCACCACTTCTATTTCGCTTCCTGGACATTCGCCCGCTTCCGAGCCGGATCGTGGTCCTGGTGCAGGAGGAAGTCGGGCGTCGAATTGTCGCCGATCCCGGTACCCGGGAGTACGGATCTTTGAGCGTCGGCGTCAGAGCTCGGGCAACAGCCCACCTGGCATTCCGCGTCGGACGGCAGGCCTTTCGACCGGTTCCCGCCGTGGACTCCGTGGCTGTGGTCATCGAACCGGACACGGACTGCCCGCCGGACAGCGAGCTCAAAGCGCTTCGAGACCTGACGCGCGTGGCGTTCTCACGCCGCCGGAAGCAGATTCGGAGGATTCTCAGGGATGCCCCGGAGTACGACCTGTCTGCGGATTCCGCAGACGCGGTGCTGGCGGATCTGGGCATCGATCCGACGGCCCGCCCGGAGACTTTTGGTCCCGGCCTGTTTCTCCGGCTCGCGGCACAACTCAAGCCGGCGGATGAAACCCCGGAGAGTTGAGGCCGCGCAGGCGGACCGGTATTGTATTCGTGACTCTTGTCACAAGGGCTATGAACACTCGAAGAATATCAGACTCGACCGTGCGGCGACTCTCCGGGTACCTGCGGTACCTCCGTCAGCTATCGGCCGACGGACGGCCGGTGGTGTCGAGCCGGGAGCTGGCTGACGAGACCGGAACGACGGCGGCTCAGGTCAGGAAGGACCTCAGCCAGTTCGGTTCGTTCGGGCAACGAGGCCGTGGATACCCTGTCACCGCGCTTCGCGATGTGCTGGTTCGAATTCTCGGACTCCGCAGACAGTGGCGTGTGTGCGTCGTCGGAGCGGGTCGCCTCGGTTCGGCGTTGCTGGGTTACGAGGATCTCGCCCGGCGGGGGTTCGAGGTGGTTGCGGCGTTCGATATCGATCCAGCGAAGGTAGGGCGCAGCGTACGTGGCGTGCCGGTTCTGCCCGTGGAGGAGCTGGAGCGCGAAATCGACATGCGAGGGGTGGAAATCGCCATCCTGGCGGTTCCGGATGCTCCGGCGCGCCAGTTAGCACAACGTCTTGCAGCCGCGGGAGTGACCGGGATTCTTAACTTCACGTCGACCAAGACCGATCCCGGGCCCGGCGTTGCGGTTCGCGTGATGGATATCGCGGTTGAACTCGAAGGCCTCAGCTACACGATCGTGACAGGGGCCAGAGCGGGCGGGTCGGGCGTATGAGCCCGGCCGGATCGAGACTGAACATCACGAGCGAAGTCGGCCGGCTCAAGCGAGTGATCTGCCATTCGCCAGGGCCGGAGCTCACGGTCGTGACACCGAGCAACCGTGCCGACTATCTGTTCGATGACATCCTGGATCTCGAGATCGCCCGACGGGAACACTCCCGGTTCGTGGCGATTCTGTCTCGCTTTTCCGAGGTCCTGGAGATTTCGGATCTGCTGACGGAGACCCTGGAGATCCCTGAGGCTCGCTCGTACCTGGTGAACAACTCCGGGGACGCGATCCGGGAGCGAGCCACGGATCTCACCGCAGAAGAGCTCGCCCGCCTGTACATCGAGGGCGAGGAGAGTCGCGGTGGGGCGCTGGCGAAACTCGTGAACGAATCCGGGTACGCGCTTCCGCCGCTGCCGAACCTGTTCTTCACCCGCGATTCCGCTGCCGGCATCGGCGAACGCGTGATGGTCGCTTCCATGCGGCATGAAGTCCGTTGGAGCGAAGAGGTATTGTCGCACGCGCTATTCTCATTTCACCCCGCGCTGCGAAACCAGGGTCTGTTGTACGATGGGTCTCAAGAGCGTCGCCTGAACGTCCGGCTCGAAGGCGGTGACGTGCATGTGCTCAGACGTGACCTGCTCGCGGTCGGAATGTCCGAACGGACGACGGCCGCCGGTATCGATCAGCTCGCCGAGGCGCTGTTCCGCGACGGAGAGGTCACGGACCTCCTGATCGTCTTGATGCCCCCGCACCGGTCGTCGATCCACCTGGACATGGTATTCACGGTGCTCGACACGGACCTGTGCTGCATATTTCCACCGTATTTCTTCGGACCTACGCGGCTTCCGGTGCTCCATGTCCGCAAGGGCAGGGCGGGTGTCACGGAAGCAGCAGACCTGTTTGCGGCGCTCCGCGAGGTCTCGATGCCCCTGCAGCCGGTGTTCTGCGGCGGCGAGAGGCGCACGATGCAGGAGCGCGAGCAGTGGGCAAGCGGCTGCAACTTCGTGGCGGTCGGACCAGGACAGGTTCTCGCCTATGCGAGAAACGAACACACGTTGGAGGCGCTTCATCGGGAGGCAGGGTTCCGAGTCGTCACCGGCGTCGACTTCCTTACCGGTGATGAGGAGCCTGAAGACGACGAGCGGTTCGTTCTCACCTTCGAGGGCTCGGAGCTGGTGCGTGGTGGGGGAGGGCCCCGGTGCATGACCCTCCCGATCGAGCGAGAGCTGCTCGATTGAGCGATTCGGGGATCGGTTTCGAGCAGCAGTCCGAACTTGTCCGGCGGGCCCTCGATACGATCGCGAGGTCTCCGATCGCAACTGAGGAGCTGGCGCGGGAAGTGTTCGGAATACAGTCGGCACCAGCAGGACTGGCCTCCAGGCTGGTGTTCGATCTACTCGGTACCGATCGTCGGGTGCAGGTCGATCGGACGGGTGTATGGAGTCCTGCCGAGCAGCTTCCACGCGGGACTGACCGCCGGCTGGAGGAAATCGAATTCGCGGTGGTCGATGTCGAAACGACCGGCGGTTCGCCCACTCGGGGCGACAGGATCGTGGAATTCGCCTGCGTACGGATGAGGAACGGACGGATCACGGGAGGTTTCGAGACGCTGGTGAATCCGGGGCTGAATATCCCGCGCTGGATTACGGGCCTCACCGGCATCGATGACGAACTGGTTGAGCCGGCGCCCCGGTTCGGAGATATCGCGGATCGGGTTCGAGAAGAACTGGCGGGGCGGGTGTTCGTGGCCCATAACGTCAGTTTCGACTGGCGCTTCGTGTCGGAGGAACTCCGAATGTCGCGTGCGGAGGTTCCGACGGGTGACCGCCTTTGCACCGTGAAGCTGGCACGGCGGGCCGTACCGGGTCTGCGAAGACGGGGATTGGACTCTCTGGCCCGCTACTACGGAATCGAAATCGATGGCCGGCATCGGGCCGGGGGAGATGCACGGGCGACGGCTACGATTCTCGCCCGTATGCTGGACGCCGCGAGTCGGGCCGGCATTGAGACCTGGTCCGATCTCGAAGCCTGGCTGGCTGGCCGTCCCTTCGGCGGCGAACAGCTGCCGCGGGCCTCTGTATAGCTTCGAACCGGGAAGTGGTGGGGATGCCTCGCATCGAGTCGGGTGAAATTCGGGTGCAGACCGTCATGGCGGGTTCGTTGTGGCTCGATGGCGGCGCGATGTTCGGAGTCGTCCCCAAGACCCTGTGGAGCCGCCGGACTCACGCCGATGAGCGTAACCGGATTCAGCTCGCGATGCGGTGCCTGCTGATCGAGACGGAGGCTGCGACGATTCTGGTCGATACCGGTCTCGGCAACAAGGACGACGAGAAGTTCCACGACATTTACGGCGTGTCCAACGCCGGTGAGCCTACGAGGCTCGAGAGTTCACTGCGGGCGATCGGTGTCGAACCGGGGCAGGTCGACGTCGTGGTGAATACGCACCTGCACTTCGACCACGCGGGGGGCAACACCGTCAGGAGGCCCGACGGCCGGATTGAGCCGACATTCCCGAACGCCGCCTACGCGATTCAGCGAGGTGAGTGGGACTATGCCCGGCTCGACAACGAGCGGGTTCAGGCGAGTTATGTTGCTGACAATTTCGTTCCCCTCGAGGCAGATGGAAGAGTCCGGTGGTTGGACGGTGAACGGGAATCGATCGTGCCGGGAGTCGAGGTGATTCGAACGCCGGGGCACACCCCGTTTCACCAATCCGTGCTCGTGACGATAGGCGACCAGCGCCTGCTATACCTTGCCGACCTGGTCCCGACGATCGCACACCTGCCGCTGCCGTGGATCATGGGATATGACGTCGAGCCGCTGGTCACGCTCGAGTCGAAGCGGCACTGGATCGGGCGCGCTGTTTCAGAGAGCTGGCTGCTCGGGTTCGAGCACGATCCGCTGGTCGCCTGGGGATGCGCCTCGCAAGGTGACCGACCGGGAAGGACGGAGTTGAAAGACGTGGTCCAAGATCCCCCGGATATCGTTGAACAGGAGGAGGAAGCATGATCGGAAGGTTCATGTTATGCGGGGCGTTGGTGATACTGGTGCTCTCTCCGGCCAGGGCCCAGGAGCCTCCTCCTCACCCCGAGGCACAGGCAATGGCCGTCGTCAACCAGCTGTTCGATGCGATGCGGGCGGCAGACGCCGACGCGGTGATCAGCCTGTTTCATCCGGACATGGAAAAGATGGCCAGCTCAGGTCTCCAGCGGGACGGCGTCCCGGGCGTCCGATTCGGAGACCTAAATGGCTTCGCCACCTCGGTTGGTGGAGCGTCCCCCGGGGACTTCGACGAGAGACTGGGGAATCCCCAGGTACGTATTGACGACAACCTTGCCACCGTATTCACGCCGTACGTGTTTTACTTAAGAGGACAGTTGAGCCATTGTGGCGTAAATGTCTTTCTCATAGCACGTACAGGCGATGAGTGGAAGATCGTCGGATTGGCCGATACGCGCCGTGAGCAAGGCTGCGAGGAGTGGTTGAAATGAGTAACGCTGATCGGACTGCTGTCATCGTCGGCGCCGCGCGGCTGCCGACAGGCCGGTTTCTTGGCGGACTGTCGTCTCTCACCGCGCCGCAGCTCGGCGCGAAAGCGATTGCGGCGGCCGTCGAACGCTCGGGCGTGGACCCCGAAGCGATCGAGGACATAATCATGGGTAATGTCGTCCAGGCGGGCATCGGTCAGGCCCCGGCGCGCCAGGCGGCGATCCATGCGGGACTGCCACCGACGATCCCTGCCATGACCATCAACAAGGTCTGCGGGTCGGGGCTGAAAGCCGTGATGCTCGTGGCGCAGGCGATCAAGGCAGGGGACGGAGCGGTCGGGGTAGCGGGCGGCATGGAGTCGATGTCGAACGTACCGTACCTGGTGAAAGGATACCGGGACGGCGTGAAGTTCGGTGATCGGACCCTGGTCGACGCGCTGATCCATGATGGCCTGTGGTGCGCGTTCGGGAACTGTCACATGGGCGGACACGCCGAGTACACGGCCATGAAGGCGGGAGTCTCGCGGGAAGACCAGGATGCGTTTGCGGTGGAGAGCCATCGGAAGGCGATCGAGGCGATCGATTCCGGAGCGTTCACGGACGAAATCGTGCCGGTCGAGATCAAGGGCCGAAAGGGCCAGGTGACCGTTGTGGATACCGACGAGCCCCCGCGCCGTGACACCTCGCTGGAGGCCATGGCGAAGTTGAGACCGGCATTCGCCGGAGACGCTCCACCGGAGGTGACCGAACCGTCGGTCACGGCCGGAAACGCACCGGGTCTCAACGATGGCGCGGCCGCGACCGTAGTGACATCCGAGTCCTACGCCATGGCCAACGGGCTGGACATTCTCGGACGGGTCGCCGCATATTCGGTCGGCGCGACGGCCCCCCGTGACCTCTTCTTCGCCCCGATCGCAGCTGTCCGGAATCTGATGGACAAGGAAGGCACGTCGATCGATGACTACGGTCTTTTCGAGGTGAATGAAGCGTTCGCGGTGCAGGCTTTGGCGGACGCGCGCGAACTCGGGATGGATATGGACCGGATCAATGTTCGTGGCGGAGCGATCGCGCTTGGACACCCGATCGGTGCCTCGGGCGCGAAGATCCTGACCACGTTGTTGTACGCCATGCGGGACCTCGACGTGGACAAGGGAATGGCAACCCTGTGTCTCGGCGGTGGCAACGCGGTGGCCCTGAGTGTGGAGAGAGCATGAATCAACAGGTTTCGCAGGTGCTGGCCGGTACGACTGCCGAAGCTGCTTCCAAGACGCACGTCTGGCGACGGGTCGTGGCGGTGGCGCTGGCGGCCGCCCTGACCGCGGTGGCGGCGAAGGTCGCCATGCCGCTGCCCGGGATTCCCGTACCGTTCACGCTCCAGCCGGTTGCCGTCCTCCTCGCCGGAGCGTTGCTCGGCGCGAGTGGAGGATTCAAGAGCCAGTCGATCTACCTGGCCGCCGGAATGGTCGGTCTCCCGGTGTTCGCCGCAGGTGGTGGCTGGGCGTATCTGCTGGGTCCTACAGGCGGCTACTTGCTGGCGTTTCCGGTAGCTGCCTGGCTGGCCGGAGCGTTTTCCGACCGGTCCCGCAGCGCCCTGAGTATCGCGCTTGGAGCGGTCGTCGGTCTCGCGGTCATTCACCTGGGCGGAATCGCCTGGCTTGCGGCGCTGTCGGGGCGTGAAGCGGCGGCGGCGGTCGGACTCGCGCCGTTCTTCGTCGGGGACCTGCTCAAGGTCGCGCTGGTGACCCTGATCGGGGCAGGTTTCGGGGGGCGCGTTCGCCGCTGGATCGGCTGACTCGGCTGACTCGGCTGATCGTCCGGTGTCGCCCGGCCATCCGGCGGGCGAAAGGAAGCCGGGCGTGATCTCCGGGCCGGACGGCCGAATTCGCTGGGGATGGCGGTTGCTGCTGTTCGTGTCGCTCGTGTTCGCCGTCGCAGCCGTCTTCGGACGCCTGACGATCTTGCTGGCCGGCCCTCCGCCGGACGTGCCCGGCACGTTGGTTCGCGGTCTGCTCATCGGGTTGCCCGCTGCGCTGGTCGCCACCTGGGTCATGATGTCCGTTGTGGAGTCGAGATCGCTCGCCGCGCTCGGCCTGGTTCCGGCGGATTTCATTGTCGATTCAGCCCGCGGACTGGCAACGGGTGTCCTGCTCGTGGCGGGAGCGCTCAGCGTTCTGGCGGTTACCGGTGCTCTGCGCTGGGAGTTCGTCCCGGTGGCTCCAGCCGTGCTGGTCAGATCGATATCGAGAACGGCCCTGATTCTGGGGCTTGCTGCTTTCCTGGAGGAGATTCTGTTCCGTGGATACGCGCTTCAGCTGTCAGGTGAAGCACTGGGACCGGTGGTCGGAATCGGACTCAGTGCAATTACTTTCGGCGCGGCCCACGCAGCGAATCCCGGGGTCGGAAGCCTCGCTCTTCTGAACACCGTGCTGGCCGGGATCTTGCTCGGAATCATGTACTGGAGAACGTTCAGCATCTGGCTGGTCACGGGAGTTCACCTTGGGTGGAACGGGGCCATGAGTCTGGCCGCCGACCTTCCCGTGAGTGGTCTCGTTCTCGGCTCGCCGGCGATCCGGGCAACCGTCACGGGTCCGGAGATCTGGACGGGCGGATCTTATGGTCCGGAGGGAGGTCTGGCACTGACGCTCGTGACCTTCGCCGGAATCGCGTGGGCAGTCCGCACCCCCCGGCTGCGGAGGGCTCCATCCGTACTCGCACTTCACCCGCTTCCCGGGATGAGATTGACATGAATGCGAATCAGATCGATACCGCCGCCGTCGTGGGAGCCGGCACGATGGGGAATGGAATTGCCCACGTCCTGTCGCTCTCAGGCATCGAGGTTACCCTGATCGACGAGTCCGCCGATGCACTTGCCGCGGCGAGGGCCAAGATCGAGAAGAACCTGTCCAGGCAGATCGCCAAGAACCGTCTCGAGGCCTCCGAAGCTCGGGAGGCGCTGGAGCGGATCGGAACAGCAACGGAGCTCTCGGCGGCAGAGTCGGCGGAGGTGGTGGTCGAAGCGGTACCGGAGAGCCGGGACCTGAAATTCGCGATCTTCTCGCGACTCGGTGAAGTCTGTTCCGCCGACGCCGTACTGGCCTCGAATACCTCCTCGATTTCTATCACCGAGATCGCGGCGGGCGTCCCGTCCCCCGGCCGGTTTCTGGGCATGCATTTCATGAACCCGGTTCCCGTGATGCAGCTCGTCGAGGTCATTCGCGGTCTCGACACCGATGATGATACCGTGACGTTCACTCTCGACCTGTGTCGGCGACTCGGTAAGACCCCGGTAGAAGTGAATGACTTTCCCGGGTTCGTGTCGAATCGAATTCTCATGCCGATGATCAACGAGGCGGTCTTCTGCCTCATGGAGGGAGTGGCCGAACCGGAGTCGATCGATGCGATCATGAAGCTCGGGATGAACCACCCGATGGGTCCGCTGGCGCTCGCAGACCTGATCGGGCTGGACACCTGCCTGTTCATCATGCAGGTGCTGCACCGGGATCTCGGCGACGGCAAGTACCGGCCCTGTCCGCTGCTGGCCAAGTATGTCTCCGCCGGAAGGCTTGGCCGGAAGAGCGGGCGTGGCGCCGACTATCGCGATGCGTGAGCCGCTGACCCAGGACGGACTCAGCGGTGAGCAGAAGCAGCCTTGCGCGGGAGTTCGCGCGCGACGTGCTGCGCCCCGGGGCGGCATTGCGTGACGAGCATGAGGAACGTTTCGACCGATCGCCGGTCGATCGCCTCGGAGAGCTCGGATTCCTGGGCATGCTCATCCCGGAGGAGTACGACGGTCTCGGGCTGGACATGCTCACGTACCTGTTCGCGCTGGAGGAAATATCCTGGGGCGATCCGTCTGTGGCCGTATCGATGAGCGTTCACAATTCGCTCCCGACACAGACGCTGCTGCGGCACGGCACGGAGGAGCAGAAGGAACGCTGGTTGAAGCCGATGGCCAGGGGCGAACTGCTCGGGGCATTCTCGCTTTCCGAGGCCGGGTCTGGAAGTGATGCGGCAGCGCTGCAGGCCCAGGCCGTGCGCGACGGAGACGGCTGGCGACTCAACGGATCGAAGCTGTGGGTGACGAACGGGGCTTCGGCCGATGTTGTGCTCCTGATGGTGCGGACGGACGACCCGGCGGACCGGAGCGGAACTCGGGGCATCGGCGCCTTCCTGGTGCCGACGGAACTGGAAGGCTGGGTGCCCGGCAAGAAGGAACGGAAGTTGGGCCTGCGCGGTTCGGAAACCGTAGGCGTGTCTCTGGAAGATCTTCGGCTCGGTCCCGAACACCTGATTGGAGAAGTCGGGCACGAGTT
>CALNYN010000035.1:0-25481 GCA_942490755.1 uncultured Gemmatimonadota bacterium | reverse complement strand
CGCTGGATTACACGCGACTCATGGAAGACGGACGACACCTGTCCGCAATCGCCGTCATGCGCTACCGCGACAGCGTGGTGATGCAGGGGGTCGAGCCCTCCGAAGAGGAGCTGCGGGAGTACTGGGAAGTTCACCAGCCCTATACGCGGCTGGATGTCCGACGCGTGGTGCTTTCTGTCCCGTCGGGAAGCGGAAGCCCGGTGCGGGACAGCCTGCTCACCGAGGCTCGGTCGCTGCGGGAACGCCTGGTCGGTGGAGCCGATTTCGTCACCGTGGCCAGGGAGAGAAGCGATGAACCGGCCCAGGCCAGGGGACAGATCCTCGCATACCAGGCGCACGACGACTTCCCGCCGGCCGCGGACTCGGTCGTGTTCACCCTGCAGCCGGGTGAGATCAGCCCGGTCTTCGCAACCGAGGACGAAGTCCTCATCTACCGGATCGAGGCCAGGCGGGAGCCCGCGTTCGACACTGCGCGTGATCAGCTCTTCCGGCTGGTTCTCGAGACCCGCCAGGAGGAGCGTCAGCGGCAGGCGCTCGAGAGCGCGGTGGGTGATGCGCGGCGGGCCGTCATGCAGGAGGCGCCGGCCCTGGTGTCGGAGATCGCGCGTGACCCGGGGCGCGCGGTGAACAGGATTCCCGATGGGATGAAGCTCGTGACATGGGACGGGGGCGACCTCTCCGTCGAGGAAATCAGGCGGCTGTTCCTGGTGCGGGACGACATGCGCCGGGTCTTCGCGGAGGCCTCCGAAGACGATATCCACGACTATCTCATGCGACTGGCCCGCGATGAGATCCTGATCGGCGCTGCGGCCAGCTCCGGAGTCGCCGCAAATGCCGAGGAGCGCGAAGCTCTCGCTATCGTGCTGGCGGAGCAGCTGGGTCATATCGCGGCGCGATTGGGGCTGTCCACCGAGCTCGTGGCCAATCCGCGTTTCGACATCGACGAGCAGGGCTACTACTTCCTCCAGAGAGTGATGGCCCGGGCTCGCGCCCCCTGCCATGGCTGGGCGAATTCCGAGTCGTATTGGACCCGCGGTTCCCCGTGCGTGTAGACGAGAGCGGCGTGAGGAGCGCGGCCCGTCTGGCCGTCGAATTGCGCGCAGCCGGGGCTGGTACCCCGGAGCCCGAGGCGGATGAGCCGCAGTTCGAGGACGGTGGTACCAGGGTGGAGGTCGGATGACGGCAGGCCAGGGTCGGATCGGCGCGATCTTCGGCATCGCGTTGTGGTTCACCGCCGCGTTCTTTTCTGTCGCGGTGGCACAGGAGCCAGCGGACGGTGAGCCCGCGGCACAGCTTACGGGCGGCACCGTTCCGGACTCCATCGAGACGGTGGATCGAATCGTGGCGGTGGTGGGCGATACGGCTATCCTGTACAGCGAGATCATCGAGTCGATCGTGCAGGCGGGCGCCCAGGGCGCCGAGGTGCCCGAAATCGGAACGCCCGAATTCGATGCCGTGGCCGTGGAGACGCTCACCAACCTCGTCGACTCGCGCATCCTGCTGCAGAAGGCCAAGGAAGCGGACATCCAGGTGTCCCCGGAACAGCTTGACGGTGAGACCGACCGTCGTTTCCGGGAGATACGCAACTCCTTCCCCTCAGCCACCGAATTCCAGGCCGCTGTCACCAAGTCGGGCCGGTCCCTGGTTCAGTATCGCCAATGGCTGCGTGGCCAGGTCCTCTCGCAGATGATGATCAACGAGTTCATAGGGGTAAATCGAGACAATCTTCCGCCGGTAACGGTCACGGAAGATGAAATCGTCGCGTATTACGAGACCAACCTCGTCGGGCAGACGCGTCCGGCTTCGATCTCGCTCGAGCAGGTGGTGATCGAACCCGAACCGGGAGAGGTTGCCAAGGACAGCGCGATTGCGCTCGCCGAGCAGGTCCTCACCGAACTGCGGGACGGGAAGGACTTCGAAGTCGCGGCTCGCCAGTACTCCATGGACATGTCGAACCGGGAACAGGGCGGCGATCTGGGCTGGATTCAGCGGTCCCTCCTCGTGCCGGCGTTCGCGGACGCGGCCTGGGCTGCGCGCACCGGGCAGCCGATCGGACCCGTCGCCACGCGATTCGGCTACCACATCATTCGGGTAGACAACGTTCGGGGCGGCGAGCGCAAGATTCGGCACATCCTCATCCAGCCCGTCATCGATGAGACCGACTTCCGCCGCACCGGCGAGCTGGCGATGGCCGTAGCCGATTCGATCCGGGAGGGAGCCGACGTTCGAATGATGGCCGAACGATACGGGGTGCGCGAAGTACCCGTACGGTTCCCCGATATTCCCTACGATCAGATCGGCCAGTTCGGGGAGGCCTACGCACAGGCCCTGGCGAACCCGGTGCCGGGAGCGGTCGTCGGCCCGTTCCAGAGTGAGGGATTCATGCCGGGCCGTCCCGTGTTCGCCGTGGTCCGAATTACGGGCTTCCAGTCCGAGGGGGCCTGGAAGCTCGAGGACATTCGCGAGCAAATCCGGGAGAGCCTCCTGAACGAGAAGGGCTACGCCAAATTCCTCGAGGAGCTGCGAGGCGAAGTGTACGTCGACATCCGGCTCTGATCGACCGAGAGACGGGGCCACGCTGATCCAGTCCCAGCCGATATGCCAGAAATGACCCAGCGACCCAGGATTGCCGTCACGCTCGGGGATCCCAGAGGTATAGGCCCTGAGGTAGCCCAGGCGGCGCTCGCGGACCCTCGCTTCGCCCGGGCGGCGGACTTCATAGTGCTGGGCCCGGAGCCGGGCTCACTGAATCCCCCACTTCGAGTACCGAGCGGGGCCGAGTACGGCAGCACGGGTACCTGGACGGGCGCTGGAGAGCGGGAAGCCGGGGAGCATTCAGCGCACGCCATCGAGCAGGCCATTGCGCTGGCCCTGGCGGGAGAGGTCGACGGGGTCGTCATGGCCCCGATCGCGAAGACCGCCCTCAGGGCCGCCGGGTATCACTTTCCCGGCCACACCGAGTTCTTCAGGGATCGATGCGGGGTCCCCGACGTGACCATGATCATGGCCGCCGAGGAGACCGTGCTGGGCGGCCCCCTCCGTGTCGCCCTTCTCACCGTTCACGTGCCTCTTCGGAGCGTGCCGGGTCTCCTGGATGTCGAGCTGGTGGTGCGCCGCTCGACCATCGCGGCCCGCGCTCTGAGGGATTGGTGGGGGATCGCCCGCCCGCGTCTTGCGCTGGCCGGCGTCAACCCACTCGCTTCGGAACAGGGCCTGTTCGGCGACGAGGAAGAACGTGTCCTTTCGCCGGCCCTGGAGCGGCTCACGGCGGCGGGAGACGCCGACATCGTGGGCATTTTTCCGGCCGACACGGTATTTCGGAAGTGCCTGGAGGGGGTGGTGGACGCGGTGGTGGTTCCGTATCACGACGTGGGCCTCGCCGTTCTCAAGACGCTGGCGGGCGATACGGGAGTGAACGTCACCGCGGGACTTCCCTTTCCGCGCACGTCGCCGGATCATGGGACGGCATTCGACATCGCGGGCCGGGGGCTGGCCGATCCGTCTTCCATGAAGGCCGCCGTGGCCCAGTGTATCCGTTTCTGTCGTCGGGGGAGGTAGCCGCAGGGTGGTACAGCTTCGAGCGGTCACCAAGAGTTTCGGCGGGTCGTCTCCCGCGGTGCTCGACGTTTCGTTTCACCTGAGGAAGGGCGAGTTCGCCTTCCTGACGGGTGCGTCGGGCGCCGGAAAGACCACGATCCTCAAGATGGTTCATATGCTGCACAAGCCGAGCTCCGGCGAGGTTCGGGTCTCGAAATACAGCTCGAGCCGAATCAGACGGCGCGACCTTCCAGAGCTGCGGCGGCGCGTCGGCTACATCTTCCAGGATTTTCGGCTCCTCGAGAACCTGACCGCCGAGGAGAACATCGCGTTCGCGCTCCAGGTGACGGGCCTTCCCAGGGCGAAGATCGGGCCGAGGGTCCAGAAGCTGTTGAACCAGGTCGGCCTCGCCGCGCGAGCCGGGGCTCCTCCCGCGCGAGCTGTCGGGAGGCGAGCAGCAGCGGGTCGCGGTCGCCCGGGCCCTGGCCAACGATCCCCTCGTCCTCCTGGCGGACGAGCCGACGGGTAACCTCGACGAGCGTGCCAGCGCCGGCGTGTTCAACCTGTTTCAGCGGATCAACGCCTCCGGCACTTCGGTGCTCATGGCCACGCACGACGCCGCGTTGCTCAGGCAGCATCGGAACGTGCGGGTGATCGAGCTCGAACAGGGACGACTGGTGTTCGACTCGGCGGAAGGAACGGCAGCGTGAGGCCGCTTCGCGAAGCCCTGGCGGGAATGAAGCGGGCCCCCGTGCTCACCTTCCTGTCCGTCATGGCGATCGGACTCAGCGTGTTCAGTATCGGCCTGTTCGCCCTGACGGCCCACAACATCGACGTGGCCCTTTCCGATGTGGAGGGGCGGGTGGAGGTCGTGGCCTACCTGCGGGACGACGCGTCCGAGGAACTGATCGAGATCGCTCGCCACGAGATCGAGTCCTATCCGGAGGTCCAGGCGGCCCGGTACATCTCGAAGGTCGAGGCCCTCTACGAAGCGTCCCGGGAGTTGTCGGAATTCTCGGACGTCTACTCGGACCTGGAGGTGAATCCCCTTCCCGCCTCGTTCGAGATCTCGTTGCGGCCGGACTTCCGAACGCCGACCGACGTGGAGGCCGTGGCGGACCGGGTGGCTACGTACCATTTCGTCGAGGAAACGCGGTACGGACGGGAGTGGGTGGATCGGATCTACTCGCTGCGGCGGGTCGCCGGCGGGGCGGCCGTGATCCTCGGCCTGAGCTTCGCGCTCGGGGCCGCGTTGCTGATCGGCATCGCGGTCCGGATGTCCGTCCTCGCGCGCGCCAATGAGATCGCGATCATGCAGACCGTCGGCGCCACCGATTCCTACATCCGGCGGCCGTTTCTCATTGAAGGGCTGCTGACCGGGCTGGCAGGAGGCCTGCTCGCCCTGGCCATGACCTTCGCGGCCCACCAGGCTGTCGAGCGCACCTGGTGACGCTCGCCTGGCTCCCCGAACTGTGGACCGCGGCGGGACTGGCGTTCGCCGGAATCCTCGGAATGCTGGCCGCCGGCCGGGCGGTGCGCCGCGAGCTTCGTCGGCTGGATGTCTACTGATCGGCCGACCGTGATCGCCAGGCTCCGTTTGCTGGCGGTCCTGCTCGTCACCGCCCTCCTGGCCGGCGCTGCACCGGATCTCGCGGCCCAGAGCGCGATCGGCGATCAGATCAAGGACAGCCAGGATCGGCTGGACCAGATCCGCCGCGAGAAGCAGCAACTGGCGCGGGAATATGATGACCTGCGGGGCCAGGTTCACACCTTCTCCGAAGAGATTGCCAACATCGAGCAGCGCATCGGCTCCTCGCGCGGCGCCATGGATGAGCTGGACCTCCAGATCCAGGCCTACGCGCTGCAGGTCGATGAGACCACGAGGGACATGCTGCACACGCACGACGAACTGGTCCTGCGCCGCACCGAACTCGAGGCCCGCCTGCGCGAGATCTACAAGCGGGGCGACCTGCACGCCGTCCAGGTCATGATGGAGGCGCGGTCCTTCGGCGACCTGCTCAGCCGGTACAAGTACCTTCACCTGGTAGCGCGATATGACCGGACCCTGGTCGGCCAGGTGCAGCGGCTGGAGGAACGCCTGGTCGAGCAGCGCCAGCAGTTGGCTCTCGAGTTCGCGCGCCTTCGTTCGCTGCGAGGCGAGAAGCAGCGGGAAGTCAGGGACCTCGAGACGCTCGAGTCGCAGCGCGAGCGCCGCCTGGCGAACACGCAGCGACGGGTAACGCAGGCACAGACGCGGATCACCGAACTGGACGAGGAGGAACGTCAGCTCGGCAACCTGCTCGGCGAGCTCGAGCGGGCCCGACGGGAGGCCGAGCGGGTGGCCGGGACCAGCAGTACGTCGACCCTGCGCACGTCCGACCTGGGAAGCCTGAACTGGCCGGTCCAGGGCGACGTCGTATACCGGTTCGGCGAGGCCAAACCGGATGTCGAAGACGTGTGGAAGGGCATCGGTATCGGAGCCCCTCGGGGTACGCCCGTCGCGGCCGTCGAAGCTGGCGAAGTTGCGTGGGCGGGCTCGCGGGGCGTGCTGGGGCAGACCGTCATCATCGATCACGGTGGCGGCTACTGGTCCGGATACCTCTACCTCCAGGACCTGAGCGTGCGCATGGGCGACCGCGTGAGCGGCGGGCAGATGATCGGCCACGTGGGGGGCGACGAGGGTTCGGCCGGGGGTACCCACGTGGAGTTCCAGATCTACGAGCCGGGACGGGACGGAAACCCCCGCCAGGTGGACCCCGTCCGCTGGCTGCGCGGACGCTCGTGAGCCTCCATCCGGTGGTCGGGCACGCCGACCTCCAGGCCCGCCTGACCGGGGCCGCCGAGTCGGGCCGGATCCCGCAGTCGCTCCTGTTCCGGGGTCCGCCCGGCATCGGGAAGCAGCGGCTCGCCCTGTGGCTCGCGTCCCTCGTTCAGTGCGAATCTCCCGCGGGTCGACCATGCGGCAAGTGCACGTCGTGCCGCCTCGCCGCGGACCTTCAGCACCCGGACATTCACTGGTTCTTCCCGCTTCCGTCCCCAAAGAAGGTGTCGGGGGACCGGCGTCGGCAGAAGCTGGAGGAGGCGCGGCACGAGGAACTCGAAGCCCGCCGCGCGAATCCGCTGTGGACCACGGGGGGCGACGAGGCAGCATCGATCTTCCTGCCCATCGTCGAAGAGATCAGGGCCAGGGCCATCCGCCGGCCCGCCATGGGGCGATCGTCCGTATTCGTGATCGGGGATGCCGAACGCATGGTTCCCCAGGCTTCGAGCCCCGAGGCTGCCAACGCCTTCCTCAAGCTCCTGGAAGAGCCGGCGGCCGACACGCTGGTGTTCCTGACCTCGAGCCGGCCGGGGGCCCCGCTTCCCACCATCCGCTCAAGGGTGCTGGAGGTTCGCGTTACCCCACCCCCTCTGGATGAAGCGCAGGCGTTCCTGGTGGAGTACGCGGGGATGGAAGCGGCCGAGGCCGGTGGCGCAGTCCGACGCACGGAAGGGTCGATCGGAACCGTCCTCGGCGGCCTGGCCTCGGAGGGGACGGCGGACGTCCGGATCGAGGCGGCAGGCCTCCTTGCCTGCGCCGTACGCGGGTCGCGCTCCGACCGGCTCCGCCTGGCCGCCGGATATCCGCCAGCCGGTGCGCGGGGAGCGTTCTCCGGTATGCTGGATGTTCTCGAGCGCACGATTCGCGACGCGGCCTCCGTGGCCGCCGGCGTGCCGGACGCCGTTCTCGACCCCGGGATTGCCGACCGAATCACGGAGATGCGTTCCATGCCGCCCGAGCGACTGGTCGACGCGGCCCGCCACGTGGAAACCGCACGCGATGCGGCGTCGGGCAACGGCAATCCCCAGGGAATCGTGGCCGTCCTGCTGGCGGACCTGGCAATGACTCTCGGAACGTGAGGCCGGAACAGGTTTCCAGCATCGGGAACCCTCGAGTACGCACCAGGTATCAGTAAGGATTATGGTGAAATCGAAATCGCTGACTCATGTGGATGAGCAGGGTCGCGCGCGCATGGTGGACGTCAGCGCGAAGGCAGTGACGCGGCGCCGGGCTGAAGCGGAAGGTGAGATCCGTATGCAGCGCTCCACGCTGGACGCGATTCGCGCCAACGAAGTGCAGAAGGGAGACGTACTTACGGTGGCACGGCTGGCCTCGATCGGAGGGGCCAAGCGCACGGCAGACTTGATTCCGCTGTGCCACCCGCTCGCGCTCGACGGAATCGACGTCGAGATCGAGCCGAAACCGGACCTTCCGGGTATACGTCTCAGTGTGGTAGTGACGACCGAGTCGCGCACTGGCGTCGAGATGGAGGCCATGTGCGCGGTGTCGGCAGGACTGCTGGCCGTCTACGACATGTGCAAGGCGATGGACCGGGGGATGGAGATCGGCCCGGTGCGACTGGTGCACAAGTCGGGAGGAAGCAGCGGGGAGTGGCGTCGGACGGATCGAGCCGACGAGTCGTGATGCGATCGATACTCGAGCGGGAGCTGGAATAGATGTCGAAGAAGAACAGAGCACCTTCACCTGGGACCGAGACCGCTGAAGAATGCGGTTGTGGACCTCCGGGAGCAACTGCGTGATGCGCGGCGAGGTCCGGGTCTCGGGGTCCGAATGGCGGTCCTCGTACTCGGGGTGGCGGTAGCCCTGAATACGGCCTGGGTCCTGGGCTCGGTTCGCCCCCGGCTGGCGGAGGCGGAAGCTGCCGTACAGGCAGCGCACGCGGCGGGGACGGACGCGGCCGGAGAGAACGCTCTCGTCAGGCTGCAGAACGCCAATCTCCGCGAGATCATCGACTATTCATCCCGGTACCGGATTCCGGCGGATCTCGCACAGGCGATCCACTCGATCGCCATTTCAGAGGATCTCGACCCGGAAATGGCATTCCGGCCTCGTCGAGACGGAGTCGTCCTTCCGACGGAATGCGCTCAGCGAGGCAGGCGCCGTCGGCTACACGCAGATCCTGCCGAGCACGGCGAAGTGGTTGGACGCGGGCGTGGACGAGGCCAACCTGTACGAGAGGGACGTCAATCTGAGGCTCGGCTTTCGCTACCTTCGGCTCTTGCTCGAAGAAAACGCCGGCGACATGAGACTGGCTCTGCTGGCCTACAATCGGGGACCGGGGACGGTTCGGGCGATCGTTGCCAACGGCGGCGACCCCGCGAACGGATACGCGACCCGGATCATGGGAAGCGAGTAGCCTCCGGCCACCGTTTCGTCCATTCTTGCGGCCGGCGGACGGATGTTCGCCGGCCGTTCTGCATCTGCCGCCATGGGGCCGGGCGGACGGGCATGAAACGTGCTTGAGGTAGGGACCGGAGAAGCGAGATCAAGAATCCAATAAGCCAATTCGTGGGGCGAACGGAATGTCCGAATACGATTCACTGCTGTCGAAGATTGAAACCAAGAGCGCCGTCGTCGGCATCGTCGGCCTCGGATACGTGGGGCTTCCGCTAGCGATAGCCTTCGTGGAGGCGGGTTTTCACGTGCTGGGTTTCGATGTGAGCGCAGACGTGGTTGAGGGCCTGAGCAGCGGACAATCGCATATCGGCGATGTGCCATCCGAAGCGGTGGAACGTGCTGTCGAGGCCCGCCTTTTGTCAGCCACAACGGATTTCGCCAGACTTTCGGATTCGGACGTGGTGGTCATTTGCGTGCCGACTCCGCTCTCGAAGACAGAAGACCCTGATCTCTCCTACGTCATGCAGGCCACCGATTCGCTGGCCAGCGTGCTTCGGCGGGGACAGCTGGTGGTGCTCGAGTCCACGACCTACCCCGGCACTACTCGTGACCTCGTCGACACCGGCGCTCGAGACATCGGGCCTGGAGGCGGGCGTGGACTTCTTCGTCGCGTTCAGTCCGGAGAGGGTCGATCCGGCGAACCCCACCTGGCGGATCGGAAACACGCCGAAGATCGTCGGCGGTCTGACCGAGAGCTGCCACCGCCTGGCCGTGGCCCTATACGTCGATGTCATCGACCAGGTGATCGAGGTCTCGTCCCCCGAGGTCGCCGAACTGGCCAAGATCCTGGAGAACACCTTCCGGGCGGTGAACATCGGCCTGGTGAACGAGATGGCCGTCATCTCGGACAGGCTCGGAATCGACGTGTGGGAGGTGATCGACGCGGCTGCGACCAAGCCGTACGGCTTCATGCGGTTCTTCCCGGGCCCAGGACTGGGGGGGCATTGCATTCCCATCGATCCACTGTTTCTCGCGTGGAAGATGAAGACCCTGCAGTACCGGACGCGGTTCATCGAGCTGGCGGCCGAGGTCAACGCCGAGATGCCCATGTATGTGATCCGAAGAGCGGCCGAGGCTCTCAATTCGGTTCAGAAGGCAGTCAACGGCAGCCGGGTGCTGGTGCTCGGCGTCGCCTACAAGCCGGACGTGAACGACGTTCGGGAGAGCCCGGCGCTGGACATCATCGCTCTGCTCCGACAGCGGGGCGCCGTCGTGGAGTATCACGATCCGTACGTGCCGGCTGTGGAGTTGGAATCGGGGGACATCGTTACTCGGTCGAACTTCACCGAGGACCGACTCCGGACTCGCAGATCTCGTGATGATCGCGACGGACCACGGCGGCGTGGATTACGAATTCGTCGGGCGTCACGCTTCGCTGGTGGTCGACCCACGAAACGCGATGAGGGGTTCGGAGAAGGCCGCCCTGTCGTCTATCCGATCGCGGGACCCGCCGCGAGATGGATCACGACGCACGCGAGGCGCCGCAGGGGGACATGATGGCTGAACCGAAGGCCGCTGAACGAGTAGGCCCCGTCCGGGCGTTTGTGAGACGGGTGCCCCCGCTGCGCCGGGCCTGATCGGGACGATGCGATGGGGGATCGCGTCTCGGCCCGGACGCACGTCAAGGAGTTCTGGGTCTACGCGCGCAGGGCGGCTCGGAAGCTCTCGGACTCCGGCAGCGGACCCTCGATCCGATTCGTGATCTACGGCCAGGGACGGAGTGGCAGCAGTGTCCTCCTCGACCTGATCGGATCGCATCCCGATGTCTACTGCGAGAGCGAGATCTTCAACGAGAAGGTCGCGGCGCGCCTGCTGAAGCCGTGGGACTACCTGCACGCGAGGGCGGACTTATCACCGAAGCCCGCCTACGGATGCAAGATGAAGATCTACCAGATGACCGATGACCAGGGGATCGAGGACCCGCACCAGTTCATGCTGGATCTGCACTCAGGGGGCTGGAAGGTCATCCACCTGGTGAGAGAAGACCTGTTTCGGAAGGCTCTCTCCCTGGTCATCGCCGAGACTCGCGGGCAGTTCCTCGACCGCAAATCCGGGGGCACGGGAGTGGATTCGATCGCCATCGATCCGGCCCGCCTCGAGGCGGCGATGCGCGAGCGGAGAAGTGCGGACGAAGCGGAATTGGCCGCCCTCGAGGGAATTCCACATGTTCGCGTGACGTATGAGGAAGACCTGCTGAACTCCGCGAATCACCAGGCTGTCAGCGACCGGGTGCTGGAGTACCTGGGCATCGAGACCGCTCCGGTCGAGACCCGGTACGTGAGGACGAGCCGGGGACACGTATCCGACTACGTCTCGAACTACGAGGATGTCCACGAGTACCTGAGCGATACGGAGTTCGCTTCCTACCTGCCGCCGGCTGCCGCAGCTGGCTGAGTCAGTCCCCCACTCAAGCCAGACCTTTGGATCACCGCCGTACCGTAATCCGGTCGCCCGGATGGATCCGGCTCGAACTCAGCCCGTTGATCTGCATGAGCTGCGTGGTCGTGACGTTGTAGCGGCGGCTGATGTCCCACAGCGTATCCCCACGCTGGACCGTCACGCTGAGTGGGCCCGACCCGGATGCGGAGGCGCCACCCGCCGGAGCGGCACTGGCCACACGCGTCGGCGAGGCCCCGGACCTCGGAATGATGAGGCGCTGGCCGATCTGGAGACGCTTCGGATTCACGTTGTTGTTGGCGGCGCGAATCGCGGTCACGCTGGTTCCATAGCGACCGGCAATGTGGCCCAGGGTCTCTCCGCGCTGCACGCGGTGTTCGAGCCAGGTAACCCTCTCCGAAGCCGGAACCTCGGCGTAGGCAACCACGAACCGCTCGCTCGTACCTACGGGTAACCGCAACTCGACCGCCTGATCCGGTGGCGTTACCCGGCGCGGATAGTGCGGATTCAGCATGCGGATGTCGTCTTCGCTCACTCCCGCGGCGTCCGCGAGAACATCGAAGCTGGTCGCGTCCGGCACCAGAACCGTTTCGAATTCGAGCGGTTTCTGCGGCACTACGTCGTCAAAGCCATACTTCTTCGGGTTCTTGGCGATGATGGCCGCGGCAACCAGCTTGGGGACGTAGTTCCGCGTCTCGCTCCGCAGCACACGGGCATCCGCCAGGTCATAGAAATCCGTCGACCCCGTCTTCTTGATTCCGCGGCTGACCCGACCGGAGCCCGCGTTGTACGCGGCGGCCGCCAGGTACCAGGACCCGAACTCCTCGTACAGGTCGTCGAGGTGAGCGATCGCGGCGTCCGTTGCCTTGAACGGGTCCCGCCGCTCGTCCACCCAGAAGTCGATCTGAAGGTCGTAACGCCGGCCTGTCCCGCGGATGAACTGCCACATTCCGGCGGCGTGCGCCCGGCTGTAGGCATTGGGATTCATGCCGCTCTCGATCATGGCCAGGTACAGCAGATCCTCGGGAAGCCCGGCAGCCCGAAGGCGTGTACGGATCATGTCTTCGTAGCGCCCCGCGCGTGCCAGGTACGTGGCGAAACGGTCGTGCGCCTTGACCGCGAAGAAGTCGATCCAGCGCTCGACGGCCTCGTTGGTTTCCAGGGGAATCTCGTAGCGGGCGGCATTGGCCGGATTGGTGCTGAGCCCCAGGGGATCGGCACCGAACAGCAGGTAGAACTCCTCGCGCTTCACTTCGTCGAGGCTGTCGACTGCCTCGTCGGCCTCATGCTGCGCATCGGCCAGGCGCTCCGCGTCCACTCCCTCAGCGGCGGCCTCGGCCAGGGCTACCTCGTCGGCCTGCGAAGCCGGTTCCACCGGCTGCGCCGCGGCAGTCACGGGATCCATGGAAACGGGTTCCGGATGGGAACTGCACGCAGCCAGCACCCCCAACGGGATGATCAGGCACGCCGGCCTCATGGTTGTTCCCCAACCTCGCCTCTTCCCCTCCATGGAACTTCCTCCTGTCTACAGCCTGTAGTTTGGCGCCTCACGCGTGATCACCACGTCGTGGGGGTGTGACTCCCTCAAACCCCCGGCCGTGATCCTCACGAGATCGGCATCTTCCTGCAGTTCCTCCACCGTCGAAACGCCGCAATATCCCATACCACTTCGCAGACCGCCGAGAAGCTGGTACAGCGTATCGGCCACGGGGCCTTTGTAGGGCACCCTGCCCTCGATGCCCTCCGGAACCAGCTTGCGGCTCTCGGTTGACTCCTGAAAATAGCGGTCCGCCGAGCCTTCCTCCATCGCCGACAGGGATCCCATGCCCCGAATCAGCTTGAATCTCCTGCCCTCCAGGAGAAACGCCTCGCCCGGACTTTCTTCCGTACCTGCAAGCATCGAGCCGAGCATGACCGTCGAGGCGCCGGCGGCCAGAGCCTTGACGATGTCGCCGGACTGTTTGATCCCGCCGTCAGCGATTACCGGGACGTCCCCTGCACCCCGGGCCGCATCGATGATCGCTGTGATCTGCGGCACTCCCACGCCGGTCACGACCCGGGTCGTACAGATCGACCCTGGCCCGATGCCTACCTTCACCGCGTCCACACCTCGCTCGACCAGCGCCCGGGCACCGGCTTCGGTAGCCACGTTGCCAGCGACCAGCTGGATGTCCGGCAGGGATTCCCGCACCCGCGCGGCCGCATCGAGAACCCCCTGGGAATGGCCGTGGGCCGAGTCGATGACGATGACGTCACACCCCGCTCCCATCAGCTCCCGGGCACGCTCCACGTCCTCCCTGGCGGCTCCGACCGCGGCCCCGACGAGAAGGCGTCCATGGTCGTCCTTGGAGGCGTTCGGGTGAGCCCGCCGCTTGAAGATGTCCTTCACGGTGATCAGTCCGCACAGCGAGCCCGCGGCGTCCACGACCGGAAGCTTCTCGATCTTGTTCCGCCGCAGAATGTCTTCTGCCTCTTCCAGCGACGTGCCTTGGGGTGCCGTGACCAGACCGTCAGCCGTCATCACCTCCCGGACCGGCCGGTCCAGGTTCACCTCGAAGACCAGGTCGCGGTTGGTCAGGATTCCCACCAGCTGGCCGGCAGACTCGACGATCGGAACGCCGCTGATCGAGAACTCACGCATCAGAGCCACGGCTTCGCGCAGGCTGGCGTCGGGGCCGAGCGTGATCGGATCGAGGATCATTCCGCTCTCGGAGCGCTTGACCCTGTCCACCTGGGCGCATTGCGCCTCGACGGGCATGTTCTTGTGAATGATCCCGATTCCACCATCCCTGGCCATGGCGATGGCCATCCGGTGCTCCGTCACGGTGTCCATGGCCGCCGAGACGAGCGGAGCCGTGAGCATCGTGGTCCTGGTGAAGCGGGCGGAAATGGAAACGTCGGCCGGATGCACGCGCGAATGGCGCGGAACGAGAAGTACGTCGTCGAAGGTGAGAGCTTCCCGTATCACTCGAGTTTCATTCATGGCGGCGAGCCCGCTCTCTATTCCGTTGCGTGGTCAAAGACGCAGCTGGGATCTCAGTGTCGAATCTGAAACGGTAGAACACGCCGGTTGTACCGTCAACCGGAAGCGGGGATCCCCTTGCGTGGCAGGTGGGGCAGGCTGGACAGCGGGCCGTGTGGAGCCAGGCGTGTCTGCTATTCGTCGACGGCGATCTCTCTCGGCTTGGGCGGCTGGTCCTTCTTCTCGTCCGGGGCTCCGGGCTCGGGGCGTCCCCCCTCCAGCTCGACGAGAAACTCGCGCCCGGCGTCTCGCACAGCACCAAGCACACGATCCGCCGCCCCCATCACCTTCATCGTCTCCTTCAGCGCGGTCGCCGGGACCTTTCGCTTGCGCATCGTCTCCTGGAACAACTCGCCGAACTTCTGGAATCCGCCCGCCGGGGCGTCGGCGGCGCCGTACTGAGACTGCAGATAGTTGATGTAGTCCAGCACCTGGTACGCCTTGTCGTCCGGCAGCGACTCCAGCTTCCGCCAGATTTCCTTGCGCAGAATCTCGTTCATGCGCTCCTCTTCCTTGTTTTACCGGGCACCGACGCCCGCTCCCTCATACTTCGTGTCCGAACGGCGAAAGTTTCAGGTTTCGTCCAGCCACTTGTGCGACAAGGTATCCCGCAGCGTCCGTGTGAACGAGAACCCCGCGCGGCCGGACCTCAACGTGCCGCATGAGGACTGACTTGGGCGCCCACCCGCCCTCCACTAGATTCAGGCGCGACTATGTGGCGGGTCACCGACTCCGCCGGCCGAGGCCACACCCCGCTCTGGAGCTCATAGGTGGAAGACGGATTCGAGACGCACACGCCCGGCCGTCGGGCACTCGTCACTGGCGGCGCCGTGCGGGTCGGGCGTTCGATCTCACTGGCCCTGGGAAGAGCCGGCTACGAGGTGGGAGTTCACTACCGGACGTCCCAGGGCGATGCCGCGGCGACGGTGAAGGACCTCAAGAGGATGGGGGCGCGGGCTCAGGCGTTCCGCGCCGACCTCGCTGACCCTGCCCAGATTCGAGGCATGTTCGAGGAGGTCGATCAACGACTCGGCGGAATCGATCTCCTCGTGAACAGCGCCGCTATCTTCCCGCGCAGCGACGCAATGACGATGTCAGCCGAAGACTGGGACAGGGTGTTCATGATCAACACTCGCGCGCCATTCCTGTGCGCCCAGCAGGCCGCTCGTCGGATGACCGCCGGTTCGTCGATCGTGAACATTACGGATACGGGAGCCGATGAGGCATGGCCCTCGTACGTGCCCTACGTGGCGAGCAAGGCGGCGGTGGTCAGCTTCACCCGTGGCCTGGCCCGGGCGTGGGCGCCGGATATCCGAGTGAACGCCGTAGCACCCGGCCCCGTCCTGCTTCCTGGCGAGGAGTCCTCAGAATCCGACGAGCGCCTCGCCGCGGAGAGGACGGTTCTCGGTCGCGTGGGGACACCGGAGGATGTCGCCAGTGCGGTCCTGTACCTGGACCGGGCTTCGTACGTGACGGGAGAGGTCATTCGTGTGGACGGAGGGCACCACCTGAAGTGATGGAGTGAGATCATGTTCGATCACATCCTCATCGCGCTGGACGGATCCGCGGAAGCGCGTTCCGCTGGAGAGTTGGGTCTCCGCCTGGCGAAACGGGTGGGCGCCCGGGTGACCGGCCTGTCGGTGGTGGACGTCCGGGTCGTCGAGGGTCCGGCCGTCGAGACGCTGTCACCCCTGTGGGGCGAGGTGACCGGGCGACCCTTCCAACCGGAAGTGATGCGCCTCTACCGCGAACGAGCCGATGCGGCACTGGACGACTTCTGCTCGACAGCGGAAGCGGCGGGGCTCGACCGGATCGAGAGATGTGTGGAGATCGGGGTCGCCGAGGACGCGATCCTGGACAGGGCGGTGGACGCGGATCTGCTGGTCATGGGCAGGCGGGGAGAACACGCGGGCTTCGGCCGTCGATCGCTGGGGGCGACTCTGTGGAGGGCCCTGCACCGGACGCCGTGCCCGGTTCTGGTTGCGCCGGACGGCGCTCGCTCCACCGACTCTTCCGGCCAGGACAGATCCGTTTCAGGTGGCGTGCCCGTCCGACCCCTGGTCGCCTGGGAGCCTGGACCGGGCGCGGCCGGGGCGCTCGAGCTCGCGCTCGCCTATTGTCGAGCCGTCGGCGCAGAGGTGAGGGTCGTGCACGCCGGAGACGAATCGCACGAGACGCACCTGGACGAGCTGCATGCCAGGCTCGCCGACACCGGCGTGACGTGGGAGTCAGCTCGGATCGCGGCCCACCCCGCCGAAGCCGTTGCCGAGGCCCAGCGTCGGTGGGAAGCCGACTGTCTGTTCATGGGAGCCTTCGGTCGGGGGCGGCTTCGCGACTTCCTGTTCGGGTCGAACACGGCCGAGATTCTCGAGCGAATGCCGGTTCCGGTGTTCGTGACCCGCTAGTCCGTCACCGGCTTCCTGAACCGCCTCGAAGCCTAGAGTACGACCTTTCGGCAGTGAAACGCCTCCGCAAATCCGGTCGCCGACCGGGATTCGATGGCTCGCAGCCGCAGCACGGACTCGAACGTCTCCGCCGAGTACCAGTCTCGATTTCGCTGAGTCGGAAACGCCGCCATCAGGTGCTCGATCTTTGCGCGCGCTTCTTCCTCGGTCAGGGGCACGAAGAAGTTCGGAGCGGTCAGGTCACCGTCGTACTTCGGGATCTCATACTCCAGGATGAAGTGATCCCGGAACTGGTTCCAGGTCAGGTCACCCACGGTGCGGTGGTCCTGGTGGAGATCCGACCGCCGATGCGTGAAGATGATGTCCGGCTGAAGCCCCCTGGCGAGTTCCTCGAGATACCCCTTGATCTCAGCTCCCTCCCAGGGAAAGTAGCCGTCCCGGAAGGTCTTGAGGAGCACATCCGCGTCCGCGGCGTCGGCCAGCAGCGTCTGGGCGCTGTTCAGGGCCTCGTCCGCCCGCTCACCTTCGGCGGAGAGCACCAGCCAGGTCACATGTGACCCCGGGTGCTCACGAAGGAGGCGACCGATCGTGCCGCCGCAACCGATCTCTATGTCGTCGCTGTGAGCTCCGAGACAGAGAATCGAGAGGTGGTCCTGTTCGGAAAGTCTCGAGACGCGCAGCATCAGCCGGTGCGCTCCGCGACACGGCCAGTGCCCGGAATGACGGTCAAACCGCGTCTCCGACCCAGCTCAGGCTGCGCTGTGACCGCCGCGGCCGCGGATGGACTCGGGAACCCGGCGTTTCCCTTCTCCCACACCGCCCACGGGCGTTCTCCACTCTCCCACATCGTCTCCAGTTGCTGGTGCTCTTTGAAGGTGTCCATCGCCGCCCAGAACCCCCGGTGCTGGTAGGCGAAGACCTGGTTGCGCCACAGCAGGTCCTGAAAGGCCCCATCGATCAGGTCGGATTCGGGACCCATGTGATCGAAGATCTGTGGACGCAAGGCAAAGAATCCCCCGTTGATCCAAAGATCGCGGGATTGTGCGGGTTGAATGGAGGAGACGGTACCTTCGCTCGCGATGTCCACGACGTGAAACGTGTGGGAAGGCTTCACGCAGGTGAAGCCGGCGATCCTGTCCTGCCTGGCGAAGAAGTCCAGGTAGCCGTCGAGCGGTAGATCGCTGAGCACGTCCGCGTAGTTGGCGAGGAACATGTCCTCGCCCTCCAGGTGCTCGCGCACCGTGCTGAGGCGCTGCCCTATGTTCGCATGAAGTCCGGTCTCTACGAACGTGATCGTCCAATCATGGATGTCGGTGGCGTGAAGCTGGATGTCACCGCCAGCTGACAGGGTGAAGTCGTTGGACACGCACTCGTCGTAGTTGAGGAAGTACTCCTTGACTACGTCGCCCCGACTGCCGAGGCACAGGATGAACTCCGTGTGCCCGTAGTGGGCGTAGTACTTCATGAGGTGCCACAGGACGGGACGGTATCCGATCGGAACCATGGGCTTCGGAATCGTTCTCGAATACTCGAGCATCCGAGTGCCGAGTCCACCGCAGAAGAAGACTACTTTCACGGATCTATCCTCCCGTTGCCGACCGATTTCGAGCGTGCCAGCTCTTGCGTCTGGTGACCGCAGGTCGCGTGGTGCCTCGCCCGTGCTTGCCGATGGTCAGCGCAACGAGCGGGCCACGATCAGACGTTTGCCGGTGATCGCCCGGTGCTTTGTGACGATGTAAACGTCAAGTGTCAGTTCTGTTGCAGCTTATGGCTCCGCGAATCGCCATCGGAGGGGATTTCTTCAGACTGGGATGACGGTTCGAAGCGAGCCGCCACAGACGGAGTGTTGCGACTGCGCCACACCCTCGGCAGACGTGCAGGGTGCGAAGAATGCGGCAGGGTTCTATACTGTTTTGGTGGCGTGCGCGACTGCTCTTTCCTGGCCCCGGTCGGGCTCTGTGCACGCCGATGGATTCCTGGTGTCGTCACCCATTCCGAACCGTGAGGTTGAGGACAGGTGTCTTCGGAAGTCGAGGCAGGCGCACGGGCAAGGTCCACGCCTTCAGTCAGAGCGGTTCGAGAGGCGCGCCTTCGAGGCGAAGAGGCCCGACCACGACCTCTATATTCTGCTGGTGGCCAGCGGGTGGAGCGACAGCAAGCGTCGTCCGCCCTGCAAGAGGACGAGGGACGGGCCATCGTGATCGTGAACGTAGCGGTCGCGATCCTGCTTCTTGCCCTCGCTCTTCCCTTGATGGTAGCTCGTTGCAGTCGCTGTCCGGATCACGTCGCCCGGCCCGGTCCTGTATTCGCAGGTGAGGGTCGGAGTGGATCGTCGCGCCGGATCCCGCACACCCGGACATCGGCGGCGGATCGACCTCGGGGGACGTCCGATTCAGATCTACAAGTTCAGAACCATGTTCTTCGATGGAGGGGACAGCGGACAGGTCTGGGCGAAGCCCAACGACAGACGTGTAACGCGCGTCGGAAGGTTCCTGCGCGCATATCGGATTGACGAACTTCCTCAGCTGGTCAGCGTCCTCCGGCGTGACATGAACGTGGTGGGGCCACGGCCGGAGCAGCCAGAGATCTTCGCGCGGTTGCGCGAGCGATATGAGCGGTTCCCGGAGCGGCAGAGGGTGCTCCCGGGCATCACGGGACTCGCTCAGGTGAAGTGTGGATACGGGGGGGACGACTTTCAGATGCGGCGGAAGCTGGGGTGCGACCTGGAGTACGTCGAGCAGCGGAGTCTCCGAACCGATCTCGGTATTCTGGTGCGCACTGTCCCGGTCGTATTGACCAGGATGGGAGCTCGATAGGAAGCGACCGCGTCTGCCTCAGTTTGTGCTGCGCTGTCGATAGAGCTCCCGGAGGAAGATCGCCCGCAGGATGAAGACCGCTGGATCAACGGTCGGGCGCTTGGGGCCGGAGTGCCGGCGGGTCCGACCTGCCGATGGTCCGGATCCGTTTTCGTACCCGACCCTTCAGTGTCCGAGCCCCTCCTGTTCAATCTCCTCCGCATCGCACCGATTCGACTGGTTTCCTTGTCGATCAAGCGCAAGCAGTCCTACGGGCGGCAGGTACTGATCGAAGGGGGGCTGGAATTGGTCCGAACCATCCGCGTCAGAATGTCGGATTGCGTCCGCACGACTTCCGGCACCATTGCCCTGCATGCCACGAACCAGCCACAGCCCGGTCAATCGCGAACAGGTCGGGAAACATCTCCGTAACGGTATCCTTAAAGAGCTGTTTCCCCAGCGTCAGGTGCTTCGGGAACCGCTGTCGAAGCTCCAGGACCTCTCTGTCGACCAGCGGATTCCTGACTTCGCCGCAGGGCTCGGCATAAGCTTCCCGCCACGACAGAAGGCGTGGAAGGCGCTGGTCCAGATACAGGTACTCACGGAGATCGTACAGGTCCTGAATGGCCCGGTTGCTCTCGAGCATGGAGTCGAGATCGTCGCGCAGGGCTTCGTCGAGTAACGCACTCCACGGACCGCGGGAGCAGTCGCTTCAGAGGCCCGAGACTGCTGAAGTCTGCAAAGGCCAGCGAATTCAGTACGTCCGCATCGTCGAGAAGTGTCCGGGGTGGGTTCATCCCGAAGCACACGTCGGCCACCCAGAGTGTGGTAGGCCCATCGCCCGACAGTAGCCCCCTCAATGTCCTCCAAGCATCGGTCTCCACGACCAGGCGCGTGAGCCCGTGTCCCCAGCGAACGTTCTCATCTGACTGACGGTGGCAACATCGTCCCGATAGGCTTCGATCTCCGTGTACTCGTATCCGGCAATTGCCGCCATTTGCCTCGCAACGCTGGCGTCGCTGCGACTCCCTTCGGTGGTCTTCCTGTAGGTGTAGCAGCGGACGTCGGGCACGTCCAACATTCTGAGGGCTCCGAGCACGGCCGTCGAGTCGTAACCACCGCTCAGAGAAAGGCACACGTCACCTGTGCGAGGGCAGGCGACGCTCGACCGCAGCAAGCAACGCCTCCCTCAAGTCGCCCTGGAAGGAATCGGCAGTTGCGCCGTCCTTCGGTTGCGGATGGTAGTGCCAGTAGACTGTCGGATTTGAGCGCCGGTCCGCCGGATCTCGTGAATCGAGGCGCGGTCTAACACACGCACCCCCTCGAATGGGGTGAGACCATCCAGGGGGACTCCGTTGACCAGGCAGTGGGCCAGCCCGGCCGGATCCGGTTTGCTCGAGCAGGGGTGGAGATGAAACGCGTGCATCGTGGAGATCCACGTCACCCCACCGTGCACTCCGAGAAAGAGCTTCCGGCTGTTCACGGGATCGGTGACGAAGAAGGACCCTGCCCCGGCTCGCTGTCGACTACCGCGAGCGCGAAGGAGCCACGCAGGTCCGACACGAAGCCTACCCCACGTGAAAGATAGGCCTCGAGACAACTGGCCGCCGAGGTTGGACCCGACCCGTCGTACAGCTCTCCATGGAGCACAAGGGTGGCGCCACTGCTGACAACTGCAGGCTGCGACGTGAGCAAACAATCCAGATCTCCGCAGGCAACGGACGCCACGTGCCCGCCGAGGGGCCCGCCGCGGAACGAACGGTCATCCCTGAGCTTCGTGATTGCCCCCCCTGGGTCGGAAGGCTGCAAGGAAATACGATAACTCATACTTAGAGTCTTGTAGGCTCACTCTCCCTCCTTCGGCTGCTGGCAGGCCGCACCGGAGCCAAAGCACTCGATTGGCTTGCTCTATCCCCACCTCCCGATCGCGATCAGGGTCCCTTTCGGGATCGTGCCACCCGCTGCGCTGACCACAGGCCGGCACGCACCTGCTAATGATTGCTCACCCATGCAGAGAATACACACCCTGAACGCGGCTGAGAGCCTGATCTTTGGGCGTTCTGGCGCGGCACGATACTGGCTTGTCACTGCGTCAACTGAAGCCGCTGCATAAGGGCAAACTCGTGCGACAGCCGGGGACGCAACGCCTCCGAGACTAAGGGTGACTCAACCGCCACCTAGGTCAGTCGGGGCCGCCAGTGGAACTCAGCGTCGCCTAGCAACGCTGATCTATGCGCCCCTGACCCTGCGCGCGACCTCCGGCGGTATGAAAAACAGCCGAAAGGTTCAACAATGCGCAAGGTGCAAGGACTCATCCTTGGTCAGTGCTCCACTGGCACGTATCTTCTCCGCGTCGACATTCGAATAGGAGAAGCTACCTGCTTAGCTCTCTGCTGTGCGCGGTGTACCTGTCAGTGTCTGCTGCGTCGTGTTCCTCGGGACCAACGGCGGTGGTTGGGCTTGAGGAGCAGGAAGCACAGTCTCTCATCATCGAGGCTCCGCGGTTGAAGCTCGTGGTGGGAGAAACGGTCGCTCTGCGAGCAGAGGTCAGGGACGGCTCGGGCAAGCGCGTTCCCCAGGATCTGGTGACATGGGAAGCACTAAACCCGGCTGTTGCTGCCTTGGAAGGAAGTGCCGCCGGATTCCGCGACCTGAGTGCACGCCGTGCGGGCACGGCAACAATTGTCGTGACATCCGATGACATGACCGGTTCAGCGACCTTCGTCGTGGAACAGGGTCGGATCCAGTGGGGACGAATGCCCGCGTTCCTAGGGGCGGAGGGTTTCGGCGCAGAGAGGCCTTGAGCGTGTGTCGATCGCCCAATGGACGTGATCAGGGTTACGACGCTTGCAAGCTCCGGATCTGGGTCGTTGAGAGAGGCCGTTGAGGACAGGACCCGGCCGGCTCAATTCAACGTGATCGTCTTCACCGTCGGTGGCCTCATCGACCTTGAGGAGCCGATCACTATCCGGGCAGATTGCTTGTACATAGCGGGGCAGTCCGCGCCGGGAAGCGGCATTACGTTGCGCGGCAAGGGCGTAACAACAGCCAGTCCATATTCGTAGTCAAAAATCAGTATTCTAGCGTTCCGACGCGGGACTTGGTGCTGAGATACGTGCGTCTGGCGTCTGGCTGGAGTAGCGAGTTGTCGGCCGAGGAGCATCCGGGGGGCAATCTGATCGTCTACTCATGCAACCTGCATGTTCGATCATATCACCAGTCGTAGGAACCCGAAGTACCTGTTCTTCTTCGTCAACACTACTATTCAATCGTCAAGCCCAATCACAGATGTTTCTCTTCAATGGTCGATCGCAAAAGCTGAGACTCTGGCAGATCACCCAACGGCTATTCACGTGTCAGGCGAACCGAAGGAAGGATACCAACTCGACGGATGGAAAGGGATGCAGCGCTTCTCCGTCCATCACAACCATCTCGACGACCGGCTACCGTAACCCACACGTTTCGGGCATCAAACCGGATGATATTTTTTGTCGTGCTGGCAGGAATTCCGTTTGGCTGACCGCGATAGCCGATGTCGGCCGCAATCAGTTTGGAAGCCGGGGCCCCTGACGAAGGATGCGTATCGCTATGGGGTTACCTATAGGTGCGATACGGATGACGAGTGGGGTTGGGACGGAGTTGTCGGTCAAGCACCAAGTACGCCATACGCCGCTGGTGGAATAGGGCCTCACAATCTGTCAAATCCTGACAACGACATGTGGGCCGAACCGAACCGTCAGGTCGCGTGCCACAAGAAAACTGGAAGCTCCGGTGCGGCGGGAGAAGCGGTGCCGGGATCCTACCGCAGGAACTCGGAGGATAGACACGCAGGCATCGTTCCCCGTGTCCATTCAGGATGCGTTCTCAGCTCGAGACACCGTTCTCGCTGATGCTGGGGCAAGCCGCAGGCTTGACTGTTCAGAGATGGGTTGAAGCGAGAGACCAGTCTGGACAGCAAGAACGTCGATGAGTTCTTCAGCGGCTCAGGTCTGGCACGCCTTCCGCGTGCCTCGGAGGGCGGATTCGGAGACTGGCCAGTCCGTGCGCAGTCTGGGACCGCATGCTCGAACAGGGCGAAGACGGCCTTCCCGACGCCTGGGAGGAAGAAATCTACGGGGATGCGGTTCTGGCAGAGCCAGACGGTGACTGGGATGGCGATGGCTATCTCAACATCGAGGACTACCTGAACGGGAAGGGCTAGACACCCCCCAATGGGTCTCGAAGGCAGAGGAAAGACTGAGCAGCCGACTGCTGGCCGACCCATAGCGTTCTTTCTTCCACACCTTCGGATAGGAGGCGTGGAGAGGGTGACTCTCACCCTCGCCTCGGAACTCGCCAGAGCGGGTACTCCGGTGCACCTAGTCGTGGCCTCAGGAAGTGAAGCGTTTCTGGCTACACTCATTTTGAATATGATGTATCATATGTTTACACGGGTTCTGATTATGCTAAATTACGTAACTCATACTCTGGTAAAAGACCTTAAGCAAGCAAAAGTAGAATGTGAAGAAAATAAAAAAAGTTTACACCTCAAAGCAAGCGCTTGATCTTGAATTACTAAAAGTTTATGACACTTTAACAACAGCAAAAATAATTGATGACTATAAAATCATTTCAGCAATTCTAACCAAATATGCTAAAAATAATAATGATATATATTTTCATGCTGATTTTAGAGAAGACAACCCTGGGTGCTTTGGAAGAGCGAAGATCGATAAACGTTGTGAAAAATTAAAGGAAGACTATTATTTCGATGATGAAACGCCGACAAATGGTACTGTGGTAAGGAGTCTAACCGATGCAGGTGTTAAAATAGATTGCCGGGGACTCATAAAAAAAGCTTCTTCCAACAAGTAATATTGCAGCAGAGAAGATCAATGCACATCTTTTTTTTTTCAAATAATATTTGTCTTGAATTAAAACCTCTTAAGAATTGCCTTGCAGAGTTGGTTAAAATTGATGATAGACATCAGGTTATTCCAATAATTATTGGTTATGAAAAAAAATCTATTTTTACAACATTCCGCACACAAGAAGTCATTAAACGTTAGATAAACAGTAACAATGTTGTTCGAATTATCGTGCTTAAAGCTCTTTCAGACAGTTCAAGAGCATATCATTGCTGCCAGACTCTACTATCTCCAGCAACTTAGAAAACCGTTTTCGAATAGATAAAATTACTACTCCCTTTTATAATTACAAATAAAACAGCATACTTTTTTTTGGTATGTCGGTGGATACTACTATTTTTTCTGATCTTTGTTGTTGGAGATTTTCTAGAGGGACCACCAACGAGGGAGGTTGTCCGCAGCATAATATTTATAGTCGCTTGTTATTTGCTGTCCTTTCTTACTGCACAATTTCTATATCAAATATATCGCTGGCATATTGCCCTCGTTGCCATCCCTGCTTTAATTATCCCTGCAAGCTATATTCACTTCGCTCAAGCCTACTACCATGGGGGAAAGAATGAACAATTCGAAGCGCACATTACGTTGTTTTTCTTACTAATGTGTTTAATTGGCATTATTTATATCTACAGCTTATTTCTGTTTCAGCATAAGAAAGAGCAAACAAGAAAGGCTGAATCGGAAACCGATCTAGATTACGAGATCACTCTTTGTAATCTTGATTCCAAAGAGCAACGCAGTACAATCAAACACCAAGAACAAGGTAAAAAAGATTTACCTGAGTGTATCTTCGTTGATGGTTTTTCAAAGGATATCGCTATTGAACTTAATGAATACTGGAACACCATGCTCGACAATGACTTATAAACGAATACAGCACCATTATATCGACCTATGAAACCATTATTAAATTTAGCGAGACCATGCAGATTGTTGATAAGTATCAGGTAGTTTTAAAGCTCAACTAACAAGATAAAAAAGGGAATAATAGTGAAGTTATATATTCAAATCATAGGAGTTTGCATTGTGAGCATGACCTTGCTGTCGTGTGCCAGCATGCCGCGAGAAAAATTAAAAAACGCATTTGCTGATATTTATTTAGGCGATTCAACGAGTGAAGTTTTAAAAAAATTAAGGCAGCGCGGTCTATCGTGTCATGTGATTGATGATTTAGAGCAG
>CALNYN010000034.1:0-11164 GCA_942490755.1 uncultured Gemmatimonadota bacterium | reverse complement strand
CCGGCCCAGGGTCAGCTCATTTCGCCCGGCGAGCTGTCAGAGCTGCTCTGGCGAAACCGGGGTATCCGATCGTGCACCTCCTGCCACCAGCTGCGATCGCAGGGCATCGAAGCGGGCCTCTGCCTCGACTGCCACGCACCGCTGCGGGCCCGGATCGAGTCTGGCGAGGGCTATCACGTGGCTGTTGATGCGACTGAGGACTGCGCGCGCTGCCACAAAGAGCATTTCGGCCGGGACTTCGAGCTCGTGCGTTTCGAGCCGGCCGAGTTCGACCATTCCGAGATCGGCTGGGCACCAGAGGGAGCGCACACGGCGCTCGACTGCCGGGAATGCCACAAGTCGTCCTTCGTCCAATCGAGCGAGGTCCGGACATTCAAGGGCCGCTACGGAGCCCTGGCCCACACCTACCTCGGGCTCGACACCGAGTGCCTCGCGTGCCACCGGGACGATGATCCGCACGGCGGGCAATTCGCCGGCCAGACCTGCGATTCCTGTCACGGACAGGACGGCTGGGAGGACCCGGCCGGGTTCGACCATGATGGGACCCGCTACCGCCTGACCGGTCTCCACACGCGGGTAGAGTGTGCCGGGTGTCACCCGCCGCGGGACGCGAGTCTGTCGCCGGCAGCCAGAGCGGCGGCCCCGATATCCGAGCTCCGGTTCTCGGGCCTGGCGTTCCGTCAGTGCTCGAGCTGCCACCGGGACGAGCACGACGGCGGCATGGGCGCCACCTGCTCAGCCTGCCACACCACCGCGGGCTGGCACCAGGTGGGGGAGGACGCGCTGCGCGGCCGGTTCGATCACGACGTCGGCTTCCCGCTCGAGGGGGCGCATGCCGATGCCGAGTGCTCGACCTGTCACGGCAGGCCGGCCCACGTGACGGAGTCGGTGCGCATCCGGTATCTGGCCGGGACGGAGGGCAGGGCGTACCCGAAGCCGGCCGCCGAAGGGTGCATCTCCTGCCATCTCGATCCACACGCCGGCGAGTTCGCCGGATCGCCGGGC
Source organism: uncultured Gemmatimonadota bacterium (assembly GCA_942490755.1). Classification (GTDB taxonomy): domain Bacteria; phylum Gemmatimonadota; class Gemmatimonadetes; order Palauibacterales; family Palauibacteraceae; genus Carthagonibacter. The sequence goes on along the minus strand of CALNYN010000034.1, from coordinate 10,159 downwards.
GACGGAGCCTGCGACGGCTGCCACACGCAGGACGAGTGGTATCCGGCGGGGTTCGACGTCGCGCGCCACAACGCCGAGAGCCGGTTCCGGCTGGAAGGCATGCATGTCGCGATTCCGTGCATCGCGTGTCACCCGGAACCGGCGACGGGACAGTCTCCGTCGCCCCGATTCAGGATCGGGCTGCGCGAGGCCTGCGTGGACTGTCACGCGGAGGACGACCCGCACGGCGGCCAGTTCGCCGGCGAGCCGTGCGACGCGTGTCACACCGACCGTACGTTCGAAATCGACGGATTCGATCACAGCCGCGCGCGCTACCAGCTCGACGGTGCGCACCGCGGCCTGGCCTGCGCGGAGTGCCATCCGGGCGAGCCGACTGCCGGGGGAGGACAGATGACTCGCTACCGACCGCTCAAGTCAGAGTGCACAGACTGCCACGGAGGTGGAGCGTGAGAGGCGCCGGGTTCGCCGTCGCGATCGCATTGGGTGGAGTGGTACTGGCCTCTCCTGCCGGTGCCCAGGAAGCCGCCTACCCGCACGGCGAAACTCGCATCTCGCTCGACTGCACCTGGTGTCACACGCAGGAGGGCTGGTCTCCGGCGAAGCAACCGCTCGAGTTCGATCATGCGGCGCAGACGGGCTTCGACCAGACAGGACGCCACGCCGAACTGGAGTGCGTGAATTGCCACCTGGGCCTGGAATTCGCCGAGCCGAAACTCTCGACCGCGGGCTGCTCGTCCTGCCACGTGGATGTGCACATCGGCAACCTGTCGATCGAATGCGAGGCCTGTCACAACACGACCGCATGGAATGACGTGCCGGGCGTCGGACTGCACGCCCGCACCAGTCTGCCGCTCAGCGGCATGCACCTGCAGATCTCCTGCGAGACCTGCCACACGGACGACACGGGCGGTGCCTACACGACGCTCGATCCGGACTGTTACGTGTGCCACGCGGTCGCCTACGAGTCAGCCTCGCTGGATCACGTCGAGAACGGATTTCCCACCGACTGCGAGGCCTGCCACAACACGCTGTCGTGGGGCGCAGGAGTCGCGTTCGACCACGTTACGGTGTCCAGCGGCTTCCGGCTGCTCGGTGCGCACGCCCGGATTCCATGCAACGAGTGCCACGTGGTGCCCGGGTTCGATCCGCTGTTCCCGGGTGTCACGAGCGACCAGGACTGCGTCGGCTGTCACCAGGACGACTACGACACGGCCGATCCGGATCACGAGGCATCCGGCTTCGGGACCACGTGCACGCAGTGCCACAGCACCGAGCGCTGGGAAGACGCGATCTACACGGAACACGACCCGCTGTACTTCCCGATCTTCAGCGGAGCGCACCAGGGCGAGTGGGCGAGCTGCACCGAGTGCCACGAAGTCCCGAACGACTTCGCGGTGTTCACCTGTCTGACGTGCCACGAGCACAACCAGACTGAGATGGATGACAAGCACAAGGAGGAGCAGGGCTACGTCTACGACAGCATTGAGTGTCTCGACTGTCATCCGGACGGGAGGAGCGAGTGATGCGTCCGCGAATCGTCCGTATCGTGCGCATCACCCGGCTGTTCCGGATCACCCGAATCGCGCGGGTAGGTAGGGTGGCAAGGGGCAGTCGGGTGACTCGATTCCTGCCGTTCGCAGCCCTGCTCGCGGCGGCGACGTCCCTCTCCGCCCAGGAGACGGTGATCGAAGCGCAGGTCGAGCAGATCGCCGGGTCCGACATCTACGTGAGTGCCGGTACGGACCGGGGGGTGGGTCCGGGGGCAGTACTCGTGGTGCTCGGTGCGGACGGTGGTGACGAGGCGGGTCGATTGCGGGTGATCGAGTCCACCTCTTCGCGGTCGGTGACGACCTTCCTCGGGACGCCTTTCCCGGTCACTCGAGGGGCGACATTGCGGCTGCGTGTCGAGGCGGGGACGGAAGGCGCGGCTGAGGCGGCTGGAGTGGCGGCGGGCGGAGTTGCAGCGGGGGCGGCTGCCGGAGCCGGAGCGCAGGCGCCGGCGCCCGGGTCCACGGCCTCAGCGTCCAGGTCGTCCGGCCCGCGCATGAGCGGCAGCCTCGGTCTGTCATTCGACGCCCGGCAGACGACCACCTCGTGGGATGAGTACGATATCGAGGAGACCAAGCGGACATTCAACACGCCGATGCTGTCCCTGCGATTCGGGGTGACCGACCTGCCGGGCGGAATCGACTTCCGCACCAATCTCCGGGCCTCCTACCGCGCCAGCACCGACGACATCGTGCAGCCGCAGGATCTGGTGAGGGTGTACGCGCTCGAGCTGCGGAAGGACTTCGGGGTGGTCCAGGCGTCGCTCGGCCGGCTCTATAATCCGTACGAGCCAATGTCGGGCTACTTCGACGGAGCCTACGTGCACGTCGGTCGCCGGGAGGGCTTCGGCGGCGGCGTAGCGGCGGGTCTCCGTCCGAGCAGGGAAGACAGTGGAATCAGCGATTCCATCCCCAAGTTCAGCGTGTTCGGCAACTACAGCGATCGAAACGGACCGCTGCGCTACGACGTGGCGTTGTCGTATACGCAGGAGATGCCGAAGTCGGATCTGCTGACGGACCACTCCTACATCGGCCTCACGCAGACCCTGCGCACGGGTCCGGTCATGTTCCGGCACAGCATGACTGTGGACCGGGACCTGACAGACGACTCGTGGAAGCTCGGAAGGTTCCTGCTCGGCGCCTCGGTGCCGATCGCCGGGGGGCTCACCGCGCACCTCCGCTATTCGCTGCGTCAGCCGTACCGGGTGGGTGAAGTCATGCCCGTGACGTACCGGCGGGGTCGAGGAAACGGCGGACTCACGTACAACTTCGGAAGCGCGATGATCGGCGGCGACGTCACGGCCAACGACGTCACGAATCTGCTCGCGGACGAAAACTCGGGCGACGACCTCGGCATGAGCTGGACGTACTCGGGCTGGTTCAGCGTGCCCGAGACCTCGCTGTGGAAGCTGGGGTTCAGCGGAACCGCGAGCTACCGCGATCGGGGGGGCAACAACGCGCTGTATCTCGTGCCTGGGCTGACCCGGCGGTTCGGACCGACCTTCGCGCGGCTCACGTACACCTACTACAAGACCGAGGAGCCCGAGGCCGCGTTCACCACGCACACGGGGGATCTGGCGGTGGACTTCCCGATTGCCCGGCGTCTGCGAGGCACCCTGGCCGGCCGGATTCAGCAGGGTGCGCAGCTCGACGCCACCTCGATCTACGCCTCGCTGTGGTGGGCGTTCTGAACGACGCGCTGCTCGTCCCGCTGATCGGCGCGGCCCTGGTGGCCGTCGTGCTGCTGCCGTTCCTGTTTCGCCACCGGCGGCGTGAGGCGTCGTCGCTCGAAGCCGAAGCGGAAGCCCTGCGCTACGGGTTGAACGAGCCGGTTACCCTGCACCCAGTGATCGATCCGGCCGGCTGCATCCTCACCGGGAGCTGCATCGACATCTGCCCTGAAGGCGACGTTTTCGGGCTGATCGACGGCCGGGTGAAGGTGATCAGCCCGGCGCGCTGCATCGGCCACGGACTGTGCGAACGCGCCTGCCCGATGGACGCGATCCAGCTCGTGTTCGGGACGGAGAAACGCGGAATCGACCTCCCCCGCATCCAGGGCAATTTCGAGACCAACGTGCCGGGCCTGTACATCGTGGGAGAGCTCGGCGGCATGGGCCTGATCGGCAACGCGTTCGAGCAGGGCAGGCAGTGCATCGAGGGAATCGTGCGTGAGATGCGCGGCGAGTCGGGGCGAGCCGGCGACCCCGAGCTGGACCTGCTGATCGTGGGCTGCGGGCCCGCTGGCCTTTCGGCCTCGCTTTCGGCGAAGGAGGCAGGTCTCCGGTTCGTGACTGTCGAGCGCGAGGATGTCGGGGGGACTGTCCGCCACTATCCACGCAAGAAGCTCGTGCTCACCCGGCCGGTGAGAGTGCCGGGGTACGGCAAGCTGAACTTCCGAGAGGTGAGTAAGGAGAAGCTGATCGAAACGTGGGAGGAGATCGTCGCGAGCGCCGGACTGGAAGTAGCGACGGGCGAGACGGTCACGGCGATTCGGCCGCGGTCGGGGGGGACAGGCGTCGGTGGCGCCGCCGGATTCGTCGTGACGACATCCGCTCGCGAAATCGAGGCCCGGCGCATCGTGCTGGCGATCGGCCGGCGCGGCATTCCTCGCAAGCTTGGCGTACCCGGCGAGGAGTTGCCAAAGGTGGCCTACTCGCTGCGTGAACCCGAGAGCTTTGCCGGCGACCGGATCGTCGTTGTGGGAGGCGGAGATTCCGCGGTCGAGGCGGCGCTCGCGCTGGCCGAGCAGCCGGGGAATGCGGTGTGGATCTCGTATCGTGGCGACGGCTTCCGGAGGGTCAAGCCGAAGAACCACGAGCGGGTCGCGGCGGCGCTCGCGGCGGGCAGCCTGGAGATCCTTTGGAGCACCAACCTGGTAAGGGTCGAGCCGGGTGCCGTGGTCATCCGAAACGGAGGCGACGAGGTGACGCTGCCCAACGATTACGCGTTCGTATTCGCGGGCGGAGAATTGCCCACGAAGTTCCTGAGGGACTGCGGCATCGAGATCGACACCAAATTCGGCGCGCCGTAACCGCTTCCGGAAGCGGTGTCACTCCCGGAAGCGGTTCTCTGGAAGCGTTTCCGCTTCCAGAGTCATCCCTCCGCCTACAGCGTCAGTGGCAGGTCCCGTAGCCGCTTTCCGGTCAGCGCGAACACCGCATTCGCCACGGCAGGCGCGATCGGCGGCGTGCCGGGCTCGCCGATCCCGCCCGGCGGGTCCGTGCTCTCGACGATGTGGACATCGACCTCCGGCATCTCGGCCAGCCGCAGCACCTTGTAGTCGTCGAAGTTCGACTCCTGCACCTGCCCGTCCGCGATCGTCAGAGTGCTGTGAAGCGCTGCGCTGAGACCGAACGCGACGGCGCCCTGCAGCTGCGCGCGGATCGTCTCCGGATTCACGGCGATCCCGCAGTCCACGGCGCAGGTCACCTTGTGCACGCGAATCGCGTCCCCTTCGATCGACACCTCCGCCACCTCCGCGACGAAGCTGCCGAACGACTCGTGCACGGCGACGCCGCGCGCACGCCCGGAAGGCAGCGACGTGCCCCAGCCGGACTCCCGGGCAGCCAGCTCGAGCACGCCCAGGTGCCGCGGGTGGTCGGCGAGCAGAGCCCGCCGGTAGTCGACCGGGTCGCGGCCGGCGGCATGCGCGGCCTCGTCGATCATCGACTCCACGGCGAACGCGGTGTGCGTGTGTCCGACGGAGCGCCACCACAGGACGGGAATGCCGGGTGACGGCGTGTGCACTCCGATCCGGTGATTGGGGAAGGCGGTGAGATACGCCGAGTCGGCGAGTCCCTCGATCGAGCTCGGGTCGATGCCCGTCTCCGCCATGGCGCCTTCGAAGAACGTGCCTGCGAGGATCGACTGCCCGGCCATGTCGTGGTCCCACGCGACGGGCATGCCGTCGGCGCCGAGGCCCAGCCGGGCGCGGTGCACGAAGGCGGGACGGTAGTAGCCGGCCCGCGTGTCATCTTCGCGCGTGAACACCGTCTTCACCGGGACGCCCGCGGCCTTCGCCACGTGTACGGCCTCGCTCACGAAGTCGGACGCGGGGTTGGCACGCCGCCCGAAGCCGCCGCCGAGGAAGGTGGTGTGAATCCGCACCTGCTCCGGCGCGAGTCCGAGAATGCCAGCCGCGGCGGCCTGGTCCGGCGTCTGGAACTGAGTGCCGGTCCAGATGTCGCAGCCATCGGTCCCGATCTTCACCGTGCAGTTGAGCGGCTCCATCGCAGCATGCGCGAGATAGGGGAAGGAAAACTCGCCCTCGAGCGTCGTCGCCGCGCCGGCGAGGGCGGCGGCGGTGTCGCCGGCTTCCTTCGCCGTCGCTCCCGGCGTTCGCGCCAGGGCCCGCCACTCCTCGATCAGCGCGTCGCTGTCGACGTCCGCCGCGGGACCGGGATTCCACTCCACGGTCAGGGCGTCGCGACCCTTCAGGGCGGCCCACATGTGGTCGGCCACCACGGCGACGCCGCTCGGGACCTGGACCACCTGCCGCACGCCCGAAATCGCCCGGGCGGCCGCCGCGTCGAACGACTTCACGGTTCCACCGAAGGTCGGGGCATGCGCGATCACGGCGGTGAGCAGGCCGTCGAACTGCACGTCGATCCCGAACTCTGCCCGGCCCGTGATCTTCTCCGGCGTGTCGAGGCGCTTGACGGGAGTCCCGATCAGCTTCCACTCCTCAGGCGCGCGCAGCGGTACCTCGTCCGGGGCCGGCAGATCGGCGGCGGCTGTTGCCAGCTCGCCGTAGCGTACCCGGTCGCTGCCGGCGATCACGGATCCATCCTCGGTCCGGCAGTCCGCGGCCGTGACGCCGAAGCGCTCCGCGGCCGCCTGGACGAGGAGCACGCGGGCCGTCGCGCCCGCCTGCCGGTAGCGGTCGAACTCCGACCAGGTGGTGGTCGATCCGCCCGTGGCCTGGACGCCGAACGCGGTATGCGCGTACTCGGGCGCAGCCGGCGCGTGCTCGACCCGGATCTGCGACCAGTCGCAGTCCAGCTCCTCGGCGATCAGCATCGGGAGAGAAGTCCAGATCCCCTGGCCCATCTCCGAGTGGGCGAGCAGGACCGTCACCGTGTCGTCGGTACCAATCCTCAGAAACGCGTTCGGGGCGAAGCTCGAGACGGGAGCGGCGCCGAGGGCCGCGATCCGCTTCGCGGCCGGGACGTTGAACGCGATGACGAGGCCGCCGGTGGCGGCGGCGGAAGTCTTCAGGAAGTCTCTCCGCGAGGGGCCGGAGTACGTGTCGGCTGCGACGTTCGACGGACTGTTCGCGCCGGGGCCCTCGGACACGGACGAGCGTGCTGAGAACAGGGAATCTGCATCGTGGATTCTCATCGGTCTCACCTCCCACCCAGATCGGCCGCGCGGTGCACGGCAGCGCGGATGCGCTGGTAGGTGCCGCAGCGGCAGATCAGTCCGTTCATCGCCCGGTCGATCTCCTCATCATCCGGATTCGACTCCTCGGCGAGCAGGGCGGCAGCCGCCATGATCTGCCCGGACTGGCAGTAACCGCACTGGACCACGTCCAGCTCCGCCCAGGCCTTCTGCACCGGGTGGCTGGCGTCCTCCGACAGCCCTTCGATCGTCGTGATCTGCCTTCCCTCAGCGGACGAGGCCGGCGTCGCGCAGGAGCGCTGCTGCTTCCCGTCGATATGGACGGTGCAGGCGCCGCACTGGGCGATTCCGCAGCCGTACTTGGTGCCGGTCATGCCGAGCAGGTCGCGGAGCACCCACAGGAGCGGCATGTCCGCGGGGGCGTCCACGTCGTGCGATACGCCATTGACGATCAGTCTCATAGGTCTGTCTCCGGGAGGTCCGTGCTTGCGGCGGGGCCTCGTCGCAAGCGGCAATCCGAACACGTGCAAGCTCGACAGGAGGTGGTGAGGCGTCAAGGCCGAAGGGTCGGGGAATCGGAGGGAGCGATCGGAGAATGCACTGACCATTCGGCGGCGGACCCGCTCAACGTTCGATCAACACGGTTCCGCGGAACCGTGTTTCGCAGTCTAGTCGGTCTCCCCGAGAAAAGCAGGGCGGGGATATGTCTCCCCGCCCCGTGCTCCGGCACACTCTGTCTCTCTCCGCTCGGTGACGGCGGGCCCGCTGGCGCGGGAGCCGTCTCGGCTTCGCTATCGGATGGGCGGTGAGCCGGGGCTACGACCGAACTGTACTGCCCAAGCGTCAAATCAGCGTCACGCGACCGACACCCGGCTCGGAGCTGCGGCCCCACGAACTCCTTGCCGGGTGCGGTCGGTTCAAGTGCTCACATTCTATTAGACGGACATCTTCGCCCGATTTGTGCGCGTCAGCTCGCGCGTATCACTTGCGCCCGGCCACGATCAGACCGCCGCTACCGACGATGAACACCGCTCGTCCATCCGCACTTACCCAAAGACCGTAGAAGTCCGACGACACGCCCACGTCGACCGGGCTCCAGGCGAGGCCGTCATAGTGCAGCACGGTCGATCCAACTCCGACCGCATAAACATCGTCGCCGGCGCTTCCATAGACCTCGATGAGGCTGTTCGTGGTGCCACTGGCTTGACCCGTCCACGAGAATCCATCGTAGTGCATGATCGTTCCACCTTCGCCCACGGCGAAGACATCGTCGACGGCGCTTCCCCACACGCCCTGAAAGCTGCCGGGTGCTGTGCTCGAGTGCTGCTCGACCCACCCGGATCCATCGTTGTGCAAGATCCGCCACTCGAGACCCACCGCGAATCCGGTCCCGTCGAAGCTCGTGCCCCAGGCTCCCATCAGCGCGGTTCCATTACCACCGCCCCATTCGACGCCTATCGTGTTGACGCTCGTTGCACGCCAGATGCGGCCGCGGAGACTCTCCACGTTGCCGACGATCAAGCCCCAGGAACCCTCGGAGATGCCCCGAACGGCTCCAGGTACTATCGAAGAAATATAGCCCGAGGGAATGTCGTACCTTCGTTCCCAGGTCGTTCCGTTGAACTCGACGGTCAGATTTCCCAGAGTCGCGGAAGCACCACCGGCGAGCACGTCGCTACTCTGGCCGGGAATCCCTGAAAGCCCTCGGAATTCCATATCTGCTGGCAGAATTCCCTGGGCCTGCATCGTCCATCCAGTCCCGTCGAACCGGAGCAGTGCTGCTCCGTCACCGGCAGCGTAAACGTCTGTCGGTGAGCTTCCCCAGACCTCGATCAACCTATCCGATGTCGGGCTGGTTTCGACGGTCCAGGTCATTTCGCTTGGCGGCGCTTCCTCAACCAGAATGGAGAGATCATCGCTCGCCGTGTCTCCGTCCTCATCCTCGACGACGAGCGTCAGAGTGTGGACGCCTACCGCGAGTGTGACTGCCGGCGCGACACCCGTGGCGATCGGCGTGCCCGTCGTCGGTCCCTCGAACCAGTTGTAGCTGACGATGGTCCCATCCGAATCAGAACTGCCGGATCCGTCCAGGAAGACAGACTCATCGCCCGATCCATCCAGGTCCGTCAGAGTCTGGTCCGGTCCGGCGTCAGCATTCGGTGGCTGATTCCCGGCCTCGACGGTGACGACGACTTCATCGCTGGCCGTCTCGCCATCGTTGTCCTCGACGACCAGAGTGATCGTGTGAACGCCGATTCCGAGTGAAGCGGTTGGCGTGACTCCTGTCGCGATCGGCGTACCCGTGGTCGGACCTTCGAACCAGCTGTAGCTGACGATCGTGCCGTTGGAGTCCGTTGAGGCGGATCCGTCCAGCGTTACGTCCTCCGATCCGTTTCGATCGGTATCCACGACCGTCTGATCCTCGCCAGCAGACGCCGTGAGGACCGGGATTAGCCACGGTGACATCCGCGTATGCGATTCCTACCGTATTCGGGGGAATGTAGATGCAGAGGACGAAGGGCAGACTCGGGCAGCCGTAGATTCCCGCGGCGACTCCCACCTCTGTCGAACCTTCGGCAACGGCCGTCACGAGACCACTCTGGTCAACGGTGGCGACGTCTGTATCCCGGCTGCCCCAGATCCGGATTCGACCATCGAGTTCGCGGCTGAAGACATCTTCGGCGCTCGCCTGGAATGATGCCTGTTCGGCCGGGGCGAGCGTGAGCATTTCAGGATCCAGCCGGATCAGCCTTGTCCGGAACATCGGAGCGTAGAGACTGAATCCCCCGATTTCTCCAGTCAGAGTAGCTGTCGTCGGATCCGCGGTGCTCACGACCTCCGACCAGTCGCCGCCATCGCTCCGGCCGATCACCAGCGCCTCTGTGGGGTCCGTGCCGTCGGGGACGACGCCCGGATCGTACGGAAGAGTCAGTTGGGCAGGCACATCGAAGACCAGGCCTTCGGGCTGGAACTTCCACACTCGTCCCGCGCCCATATCGACATCGTTTCTGGCCGCGATAGTGATCTCCGTCGGACTGCTGACGGCTCCAGGTGGAATGACGAGCCTGGCGAGACCATCGGAGCTCGTAACCGTGCCTCCATTCTCGTCGATCACCGGTGTATCCGACTCTTCGATTCGGAACTTGACGGGAAGTGTTCGGCCGTCCTTGAGGGCTATGAACTCGTCGGTGTCGACGTTCTTCAGTTCTTTCCCACTGTTCACGACGTCGACATCGGCGTGGCCAGCGGGCTTCCGTCGACGGAAATCAGGA
>CALNYN010000033.1:0-59488 GCA_942490755.1 uncultured Gemmatimonadota bacterium | reverse complement strand
GCACCAAGTACCGCGATCGCCAGAAGCAATCGATTCCGCATGCGGATGACCTCCTTCGCGAGTTCGAATCAGGACGCTTGTTCAGCCGTCTCGGCAGCGAGTCGGACGGCCGGAGCGAGTGTCGCCTCGGCCGACCGCCACAGCCGCGCGGCTTCCCGCGACGACTCGGCGGCAGCCTTCCTGTCACCGATTGACTGACGAGCGAGCCCCTGAAACAGATGACTTTGAGTCCGCAGTCCCCACGCAAGGTCTACCGAATCGAGCCCGAGCGGGCAAGCTGGCACACGGCCGAACAGGTCCGCTGCCAGAGAGTCGTGCCCCGTCCGGGCGGCAAGCGTCCCGGTAAGAAACAGGCGTGTCGCACTGACCCGGTCGGAGGTCTCCAGCTCCACGATCGTGCTGTCGAGCCAGTCGGACGCCGACGAGGTCCCTGCCTGGGCGGCGGCGAGACCGATCAGTTCAGCCGGCACCCCCAGGCCCGCAGCCAGCCACTCCCCGACCCATCTCTGCAGTACCGCCGGACTCGCAGCCAGTGCCGGACCGATTCCCAGGTGAAGTGTCGCGTGGCTGAGTTCCGCTCGCTGCCTCGGCGAGTAATCTGGCTCGGACCACACTTCCTCGATGAAGCCGAACAGACTGTCCAGAGATGGTCCGGTCACGCCAGCCGCAGCGTATACCAGCAGTCGCCCGAATTGCGGTTCCACCGGACCCGCCATGAGCACCGCATCGGCTTCTTCGGGGTCCATGGTCCCGAACGTCCGCTCGTCCCAGATCGGACTGAGGATCGCATGCGCCCGACCGGGGCGGCCCGTGGCCAGGTACAGGTCGGCCGCGGCGGTCGGCGCCGGCGGCCCGTTCGGCGACATCGGGGCGTAGACACCGAGGGCGGACTCCATGAGCTGATCGGCGCCCGCTATGTCTGGTCCGCGGCAAGACGCATGATCGCCAGACGCACACGGTCCTCGGGAGTCGTGTCCCCACGCAGCTCGAGCGCGCGCTCAGTGTGCCTCAGCGCGAGCGCGGTCAGACTGTCGACGCGGTGCGGATCAGACGTGCAATCGGCCAGGTCCCGTTCCCAGAGTGTGAAGTCTGCCCATTCCTCGTGCGGCCTCGCCTGGTCCGGTCGAACCGCGATCCAGCGTTCCAGGAGGGTCGAGGTTGCGGCGAGCATCGCTCGCGTGCTCTGGAGATGTCGGGCTCGATCGGATCTTGCATAGTCGTCCAGCGGGATCCAGCGAATCGAATCCTCCGGGACCGGACAGAACGCGACTTGATCCTCGGCCACTCGGTTCGCGAACGGAGGGAACGGATCCCCCCCGGGCCGCTCGTACGCGTAGCACTCTCCCCGGATGACCGCCTCGGCGACGAACCTGTCGATCTCGAACAGGTGTCCGTAGCTCAGCGGCAATTCCGGCGCCAGGCGGGCGGCCGTTTCGAAGGAAGTCCTGGCGAGGTTCAGGCTCTTGCGAGGCCGCAGCGAACCGTCCTCGAGTTCGACGAGCCACGGATCCTCGAATTCCACGGCGCCGAGCAGAAGCCACGCCTCCACGTCCGTGGAATCGGACTGGAGGATCGCCCTGTACTCGTCCCGTGCCCTGTCGTAGTCACCTTCCCAGAACGCGCGGAAGGCAGAAACATGGTCCCGCAGTCCGGGCCGCAGGCCCCGTTCGGCAGCCAGAGCTTCCGCGGATCGGGTGAGGCGATCGATCTCAGGGCCCATGTCTACGATTCGCTCTGGACCCGGACGTCATCCAGAGCGTGAGCTCGAGATAGTGAACCGGAAGCGCGAATGTGGAGTCCGCGGCTATCGCCTCACGGAAGTGCTCCTCCGCCTCGGCGAGGCGCCAGGCGTAGAGCGCGTCCAACCCAGCCTGGAACTCCCTGTGCGCATGCGGACTCGATGATTCCGCCAGCAGGGTCTCCAGCGGGACCTGGAGATCACGGAGCTGCAGAATCTCCTGCGTGACGGGAGCAACCAGCCCGTCGATATCCGCCACCGGCGCCGTGACCTGGATCGGCCGCCTTACCTCGTGTCCTCCGGCAACGTCGTACAACAGCGCCTCGAGCATTGCCGTGTCCCCGCGGATCTCGGCCGTCAACGCGAGCATTGTGCCCACGCGCTGGGCCCGCGCGACTTGCAGACCGACCTCGAGGGAGGGAAGAATCGGCGAATCGACTTCGAGGTCGTGCATCACGCCCGCGAGCGCATAATCGGGAACCACGCGTACTGACCCCAGCCTCTAAGCTGCCGCGCCAGACGGGAGGATGCCTGCTCGGCCAGGGCTCGTTCCTGAGGGGTTTCCGCCCGGTGCTCGAACGGCAGGACAACGTACGATCCGAGCGGGTCCTCGACCGCGTATGCCTCCCGCGGAATCGTATGTTCGAGCCACCCCAGTCGGTCGGCCGCCGTCCAGGCGGCCGCCAGGAACAGCCCGCTTCCCACCAGGGCCAGGACCCCCGCCGGCCATCTCGTCCGTGCGGGCTGCGCCACGATGTCGTCGAGCTCCTGGGTGCGGGCGGGATCGGTGCGGCGGACTCCTCCCGACGTGATGTCGAATACCCAGGACAGGACCACAGCGATCGGAAAGCCTGCCAGAACGAGGACGGTGAGGACACTTCTGGATGCCGACGGGATCGGAATCCCGCTGGAGATCAGGTCTACCGCCTCGAGTACGGCGAACGCGCCCCCCCCGTACACCGCAATGACGCGGAACACGCGGCGGCGCTTCAACTCGGCGAAGAAGCGCTTCCAGGCCTGTGGGGAGCGAGTTCCATCAGTGTCGGACATGAGCGAATCTCGCGAGACAGCGCCTCGCCCGGCAAGCCGCCGTCACCGCGGCTGTACCTCGCTCAGGATCCCGTGTTGAACAGCTTCCCTTCGAGGGATGGATCCTTGTCCGTGCGCGTAGCGATCTTCACGTACGATGCGAGGCGCACGACGCCCTCGGAGTGAAGCGTCTCGTGGATCGTGCGCACGGCCTCGAGAATATCTTCCAGTTCACCCTCGACCGCAGTCCCATTGGGATGCAGAGTGGCATTGAGCCCGGCCTGCTCCAGGATGGCGTGGGCGCGCTTCACTTCCGAACGCACCGAAACCCCGGAGCCGATCGGGATGCACTGGATGTCGCCTGTAGCCTTCATCTGGTCAGTTCTTTCGTGTCGTTCAGGCGTTAACGCCGTCTGAGCCGCGCGTAGATTCCGGCCGGCTCATCCTGCTTCAGACGCTCGTAGTCGAATACCCAGATCAGGGTTCGCCCGTCTTTGCGAGTCGCGTTGTGCTCCACCACATCGAACGGCGTCTCGAGACGGAACGTAACGCTCAGGTCCTTCATCATATTGTCGATCATCCGTTCCGACACCATCGGGCTGTCAGACATGTCGTCGATCGGGTCGATCGGCTCGTTCCGGACGATCACTTCGTTCCCCCGCTCGATGATCTCCAGCCCCTCGAACGGCTGCGAGTGGTCGACTCCCGGTACATAATCATCGTCGCCGTCAGCCCGCATCTCGAACTCGCGCAGCCGGTCGACGTGATCGAAGGCGAACCCGAGGCGGACTATCTGCTTCAGCTCGTCTCGCTCCTGCTTCGCGTACCGGAGCGTCATTCCGTCCGGAAGATCTTCCTCGATCTCGGCCCGCATATCACTTTCGTCAAACTTCTCTTCCGAGTCCATTTCGCTGAGGATCTTCTGGCGAGCAGCGTCTATCTGTTCCTCGGTCGGGGGCTCCCGGTGCCCTCGAAGGCAGCCTGGATCATCGCCGCGGAGTAGGCGATGCGGTCGAGGTCTATCGTCATGTCGAGGTCTGTCGTTCCGGACAGGTCATCCTCGAGCACGATGCCATAGTCGACCTGCATGCAACCGACCGCCATCAGTGTCAGACCGAGCAGACCGCTCCACTTCATGATGCGCATTTCCGGCTCCTTGCCCTCATCTGGAATACCTGAGTGTACGGGAGGCCGTACGGTTTGTCGTGAGCGGAAGATTCGGTGCGTCAGACTCCGTCGAGCTTGACCCGGAGACGTCTGCGGATCTCCGCCCGGAGCGGATCGTCGGCGGGCACTTCCGGCACCAGCCGACCGACGCAGCTCAGCAGGGACCGGTCCTCACGCCGTCGCAGGCGTTCGCGGGACGGCATGCGCCTGAGCGTCTCCATCAGGGCCTCGGCCAGGCTCCGATCGATATCGTCCCACTCGCACTCGAGGTACGTCGCGAGAGAGCGCTTGGCCTGGACGGCCTGTGCGGCGCCCGCGAGCAGGCCATCGGTATCGGTCATCCAGTAGCGACGTTCATCCATTTCCGCGGGCCGTTCGGGTTCGAGTCGTGGGCGCCGGATCGGCCGGCGTCCGCAGCCGACAACCATGCAGACCACATGCCCCGTTCTAACGTATTGATTTGTATGAATTTGCCATGAAGGACCGGCGGGCGCGTTGCCAGCGGGCCACAACTTCAGCCGTTCGTCAGTCGTTGGGGTCTTCGAGGCTGACGCAGGCTTCGGGATTGAACGGGCGGGTGCAGATACAGGAGAAGATGAGATCCGAGCTACCAGTATTCGTGATGCGTTAGGACACTCCTGCCGGAATGAATGCGAAATCGCCAGGACTGGACCGAGTTGGCTCCGGCTGGCAAAGCGCCCGCATGTGCAGCCGTGAAAGCGATAGGCGTCGCCGACATCGACGCCAACATCCCAGAGAGCGATTTAGCGAACTCGTATACAGGACAACAAGCTATAGGCTTGCGCCGCAGTACTTGCAGTGGCGCGCATCCGCATCGTGGCCTTCTGCCGAGCAGGTCTGGCAGGACTGGGTCGAGAACGTCCGTCGGTCCAGTTGGTCCTCTCTGACGAGCTCCCGGGTCACGATGCCCGTTGGCACCGCAATGATCCCGTAACCCAGGATCATCACACACATCGCCAGGAACTGGCCCAGCGGAGTGCCCGGTGCGATGTCCCCGTATCCCACTGTCGTGAGCGTGACCACCGCCCAGTAGATCGCCCGCGGAATGCTGTCGAAACCGTGCTCCGGCCCCTCGATCAGGTACATCAGGGATCCGACGATCACCACGACCATCAGTACCGCGAACAGGAATACGAAGATCTTCTTCCACGAAGCGCGAGCGCGTTGTTGAGCCTTCGCGCCTCGGACACGTACTGCACGAGCTTGAGTACCCGGAATACACGGTGCAGGCGAAGCACGCGAACCACGGTCAGTGTCTGGGTTCCCGGCACCCGACGCTGGATATAGGTGGGCAGGATGGCCAGCAGATCCACGATTCCGAAGAAGCTCGTCGCGTAGGACAGCGGTCGCTCGACGCACAGCAGCCTGAGGACGTACTCGATGGTGAACAGGATCGTGATCACCCACTCGGCCGCCCGAAGCTCGGAGCCGTAGCGAAGTCGAATCTCGGGAACGCTCTCGAGACACACGACGACGATGCTGATCAGGATCGTCAGGATGAGAACGACGTCGAACAGCTTCCCGGCCGGTGTGTCGGCCTCGAAGATGATCTCGTGAACCCTCGCTCTCCACCCGTGAAGGCGGGACGGTTCTGCCGGGGAAGCCGTCTGATCGGTCATCGAAACTCAGCCCACCCAGTTCCGTGGTAAGAACATCGCACTGAACAACAGCCACAGTGAGAACGAGCCGGTCAGCAGAACTCGGGCCGCTACAACGGTGACGAGCGCTACACGCACGCTATCCCGGACTGTCCCCTGCCCGTGTATAGTCATCCGCGAGGCGACATCTCCCACAACACATTTACGATCTTCCAGTCCCCGTCGACCTTGGCGATGTGCATGTAGTCGACCCAGATACCGGCTACGATCTTCACGGAGGCCATGCCACCATAGATGTCGAGAATCGTCACGTCCGCTCGCTTCTGCTCGTCAGGCATCTGCTTTCCGCCCCCACCGGCCGTCATCTGCACCAGCTGCTCGGCGGTCATCTCCTGGAGAGTCTCGGCCTCGCCCGGCTTCCGCTCGACGATCCGCTTCTTGAGATCGGTATGCAGTGCACGCTCCATGCGTGCCGCGTCACCCGTGTAGAATCCCTCGATGTAGTCCAGTGCGGTCGCGCGGATTGCTGCCGAATCGGCAGCCACCTGAGCGCGAGCCGCCTTGGGGGCGCCAAAGCCGGCGGTCAGCAACATGGCGAACAGGGCGGCGGCGGTCGGCAACGGCAAAGATCGAGTGTGCATCGTTTTCTCCTTCGAATGCCCGGGCACCGGGCCACATGACCGATGCCCCTGTTTGCAGCGTCGCGGTCCCCGGGATACTCTCCCGGGTACCGGACCTTATACGAGCCTCAAAATCAACTTACGCAGGAGTACATAATGGCCGCAGCGGTAATTGGCGACACGGTGAAGGTCCACTACACCGGAAGCCTGGACGACGACTCTGTCTTCGACAGTTCCCGGGACCGTGAGCCGCTGCAGTTCACGATTGGCACCGGCCAGGTGATCCCGGGATTCGAGGAAGCCGTGATCGGCCTCGAGCCGGGAGCTACTTCCCGTACGCGGATCCCTGCGGAGCAGGCCTATGGCCCCAGGGTAGATGAACTCCGGATCCCGGTCGACCGCTCGCAATTCCCGGACGGACTCGAAGTCCAGCTGGGGGACCAGCTGCAAATGAAGACTCAGGACGGACAGACGATCCCGGTCGAGGTCGTCGAGCTCGCTGACTCGAGCATCGTGGTGGATGCGAACCACCCGCTCGCCGGACAAGCTCTCACCTTCGAAATCGAGCTGGTCGAAGTCGCCTGAATCATGGTGCGCCTGCGGGCGGGCTCATCCCTCCCGCAGGTACTCGCCCTCCATCAGCGGTTCCCACTGTTCCCCGTTTTGTGACGCCTCCATCAGGTAGCTGTAGCGCCCCTGCTCCCCGAAGTCCCATACGGCCCGAACCCAGCCCTGCCGGTCCTGGCTGACCAGCGTAAGTACGTCGCCTTCGAGATCGCCGACAAACTCGGTTGGCGGCATTCCCATGGAATCAAACCACACAAGGACGTACCTCTCCGCAGCGGCATCCCAGCGAATTACGGCGTGCCCCTGGAGCGCGATCTTGCCGTTGCGCTCCTGTTCATAGTCGTGAATGAGCACGAAACCCCCGAGCGCCGTCCGGTTCCGCACCCTGCCCACCGCCTGTCCTCCCCTGGGGTCCCACGGGCTCGGGTAGACCCGCTCTTCGCCCCTCCAGAAACCCACCAGCGTCTCGAGCTTGAAATGCGCGGCTCCGGGAGTCGGCATCTCCATCGGTATTTCTCCTGCCTGCAAGCCTCCACGCGCTTGGCGCCAGCACGGCGCTGCTGCGTAGACTGGAAGATCGGACCATAATGAGGTCTGCCACAAGAGAGGACGATAGACATTGAATCCGGGTCTGTGTCGTGCCTGTAGATTCGCGAAGATCGTCGCGAATCGGAGGGGCTCAGAATTCTGGCTCTGCCGGGCCGCGGCGGACAACCCTCGCCTGCGACGCTATCCGCCGCTTCCCGTTCTGCAGTGCGAAGCCTGGGCTCCGGGCTCCCCTGGCCGGGAGCTAGATCACGAGGTGGACCAGGAACTGGAGCCCGGTCAGAAGCAGGCTTCCGAGGACTGCCGCCTTGAATCCACGGACGCTGAACCCCGGCGTGAACGCCCCGACGATCCAGAACATCAGCGCGTTGATCAGCCAGACGAATAGCCCCAGGGTAAGAATCGTCAGCGGGATTGATAAGACCAGCGCCACGGGTCGAATGAACACGTTTACAGCTGCCAGTACCAGTGCGGCCAGCAGGGCACTTCCCCAGCTCCGAACTTCGATACCACGCACGACCCTGGCTACGAGCAACACCAGGACTGAAGTCACCAGAAGATCGAGAATGAAGCTCACGTCGCGCTCCCGAACAGAGTATTTGTTTCGAACAACCGAGCGACACTACGGGAGGGAGCGAGCGATGGTTTCGGATCAAACGACTTCGGCTGGACCGGAATGCAAGAGGGCCCGGGGCGATCAACGCCTCCGGGCCCCCACATGGCAGGCCTGGACGTTCGGTATTGAGGACGTCCGGGCCAGCAGTCTGCCGCCTACGGGTGGCCGGCCGCCTTGCACTCTGTGAGCACGTGCTCGTCGTTCTTCATCACCAGCGCCTCAGGACCCTTACCGAAGAACGTCCAGGTGCCATCGCTGTACTTCATCCCGGAACCAGACTCGACATGCTCGAGCTCGTACGACTCGCCATCGACCGTGATCCGCGCCTTCGCCACACCATCGAGCAGCGAGAACATGAACGCCTGGTCATCGGCGCACTTGAACATGATCTGGGTGACTCCGCCCTCACCCGGCATCGCCGACGACGCGGCGGCGTGGGGATTCTGGACGCCCTCGGCCGTCGCGATCTCCCCGGCGTGGCCGCCGGGCATTCCGCCGGTCATGCCACCTGGCGCTCCAGGTACGCCGGCATGTGGATTTTCCGCTGCCGCGGCGTCTTCCTGTACCACTATTTCGTCAGCCTGCTCGGCTCCACTGCAGCCGGCCAGCACCAGGGCGCCGGCAACGGCAAGAAATGCGAATCGCTTCTGAATCATCAAAATTGTCTCCATGAGTTGACGTCCTTCCCGCCTCGGACGGGGCCGCGGCCGGGGACCGACCGGTTCGCGGAGCGGAGAGTTTCGCGGGGCCGACTCCGAAACGCAAGCTGCGAGCCTCAGTGTGCTACTTCCGTCGACTCCACGGCGGCGGCGGAAACCGGACGGCGGCCCGAGACGATGAGCACGACACCCGTGATGATCACCGCGGCAGCCAGGAGCGTCCGCCCCGTCACGGGCTCATCTGCCAGCGCCCACCCGAGGAACACGGCGACCACCGGATTCACGTACGCGTAACTCCCGACCCGGGCGGGCGTCGACACTCGAAGCAGATAGACGTAGGCGGCGAATGCGATGATCGATCCGAATACGATCAGGTACAGCAACGACAGACCGGAGCGCATGGAAATCCCGGCCGGATCGACCCGGCTCCACTCCCCTCTCAGCGTCCCGAGGGTCAACAGGAGCGCCCCACCCATCGTCATCTGGAGTGCCGCAGCCATCCGGGGAACCGACGGCACGCGGAAACTGGATCCGAACACGGAGCCCGTGGCCCACGAAACGGTCCCGGCAACGACGGCTGCAGCCCCGAGGTACTGCATTCGCCCCCCATCACCAAGTTCGATCGGCCCGACCAGCAATACGACGCCCGCGAGCCCCATCACGAGACCGCCCACGACCGGCGCCGTCGGACGCTGTCCGCCAGGACGCAGCCAATCGAGCAGGACCATCCACATCGGAACGATCGCCACGATCAGCGCCGCGAGACCGGATGGAATCCACTGCTCCGCCCAGGCCACGGCGCCCGTGCCGCCCACCAGCAAGAGCCCGCCCACGGCCGTGGAGCCGATCCACTCCTTTCCCGGTGGCCTGGGCAACCCGCGCAGCCGGAGCCACCAGTACAACAGCAGTCCGGCGACCCCGAAGCGAGCGGCAAGCATGAGGAACGGCGGCAAAGTCTCGACCGCGAACCGGATCGCCAGATAGGTCGACCCCCAGATGACATAGATCGCGGCGAACGCGATGACCGTGTTGAGCGGAACGGGACTCCCGGTGAGGTCATCCTTTCCGGCGGACTCGTCCCGAACCGTGGGCACCGCCTGTCCGTACGCCTCGCGCTCGAACCGGTTGCCCAGATACGGATCCTCACCCCGCAGAAGCGCGACCATGCTGGACACGAAGTATGCCGGCAGAAACAGCGGCCCCCAGGTCTCATACTGTCGGACGTGTACCCGTTCGTGGGCGCCACAGTCTTCCAGGCAGATCTCATCGCGGCCCAGTACCACGTGTCCCAGAGTCATGGCCCGCGCCCCACCGCGGATCGGAACTCCGTGCCGGAGCAGCCACGACAGCGCCGGTCCCGACAGTTCGAGCACGCCCCCGTTCAAGCGGATGCGCCCCCCGCGCAGCAGGCCGAGCGGCAGCAGCAGCAACCCGACGAGCGTGTTCGGCAGTGCCCAGGCAATTCGAAGCAGGCGCATCTACTGGTTGCCCGGAGGGGTGAGCATACCGAGCGCCGCCCTCAGGCGCTCGGCACCTCGTCGACCGATGAGCCGCTCAGCCGATCCGCAAACGCGCGATCAGCCGGCGCGAGCGACAGGCCGGGAAGCTGTTCAGCGGTGACCCAGCGAATTTCGTCGTGTTCCAGCGCTGTCGGAGAGCCTTCGACAGTCGCCTCCATGAAGTGCACCAGGAACGGTGAGCCCGGATCCCGGTATGAGCAGACGGTCTCACCAAGCTGGACGAGGCGCAGGTCCAGCTCCTCAAGCAGCTCCCGTGCTGCCGCCTCTGCACGTGACTCCCCTGGCTGGATCTTCCCTCCAGGGAACTCCCACGATCCGCCGTGGCGCTTCCCGGCTGGCCTGCGGCACACGAGGTATCGGTCACCGTTCCGGATTACGGCCGCCAGGACGTCCACCGACTTGCCGGAGTCCTGTTGTGCAGCTCCATCGAGGAATGCCAGCAACGCGTCATGCAACTCCGGTCGATCCAGGATGTCCTTGTGGGCGGCCTCCTCGATCCAGAGCACATCGGTCGATGCGTTCTGCGCTATGCGGCGGGCGTGCTCCGCCGGAACCCGAGCGTCGAGTTCTCCCTGCACCACGAGTATCGGCATTTCCAGTTCGGCGGCACGGGCTGCCGGATCCAGGCCTGTGAACGGCTCCCCGGCCCGTCGTTGCCAGAACGGGCGCAGAACCCGAGTCATCAGGTTTCCGGGCAGACCGCGGTCCCTGAACATTCCGGCAGTCACCTCGAACAGGTCGGCCGGTGCAGCCACGAGCGCCAGGGAATCGACCGGCGCGCCGGCGGCTGCGGCGAGCAGCGCCGCGGACCCGCCGAGGCTGTGCCCCACGACGGCGATCGGCGCTTCGGGACGCCGCTCGCGAGTCAACTCGAGGGCGTGTTTGAGGTCGTCACGAAAGTGGCGGATCGTCACGAACGGCGCATCGTCACTGCGACCATGTCTCCGGACATCGATGGAGAACACCGGATATCCGGCAGCCAGCAGCGGCTCGGCTACGAACATCATCGTGCCGCTGTTCCCTGTCCAACCGTGTGCGAGCACGGCAACGGTGTGGTCAGGGCTTACCCCGGGTGGCTCCATCCACTCTCCGCGCAAAGTGATCCCGTCAAATGCGCGAAACTCGATGAGTTCGTGGGGCAGACCGAGGTCCGCAGCGGTCCGCTCAAGCCCGCGGCGTGGCGGCCGGGCAGTCGCGAGCGCCAGCCGATCCAGGGCCACGATTCCTCCAGCCGCCGCTGCGAGCGGCCACAGTACCGGCATGCGTCAGTCCCTCTCCCGCTTCGGGCCGTATCGGCTGCGCCGTCGAGCGGCGCGTGGGACGGCAAGATCGGCGTACCGGCCGGCCCGAGGCAAGAACCGCCGTTCGACGGAACCGGAATCTTGTGCATAACATGCGTCCAAAGTTCGGATTGCAGCGGCGGCGGTGTTCCAGCTCCGACCATGCGTGCCGAGATCTTATATACTATAACTTATTTTGCGATATATCTTTCATATATTTATATGATGTTGTTTCGACACGCGATACCGATCCGGCAGAATCCTTGCCCGTGATCCTCGCAAACCGACCCCGGTGCGTCCATTGAAACCGCAGGACTCGGAAAGGAGGCACGCGATGACCGACCTGGCCATGGTACTCGCCGTATCCGGCGCCGCGGGCTTCCAGGTACACCGGCTGTTTCGGATGCGCCAGAAGCCGCGCCTGAGTCTTCATCCCGCCGACAGTGCGGCTCCGGCCCAGGTACGGGTGGGAAATCGGCCCGCACTCGTGTGGACGATTCAACTGGAGAACAGTGGCCCCGAGCCGGCGGTCGGCTGTCACGCCTCGATTGACAGGCTCGAGTTCTTCGACGGCGCTCTGTGGAGACCGCACCCGGGATTCGCGTATCCGCTTCCCCTGCCCTGGTCGATCGTCGGCGCGAAGTCTCGTCTCGACCTGCTCCCGGGTGAGACCACGCCCGAACTCCCGTTATTGATCACCTGGCTGGACGCGCCGAAGCTACGCCTGGTAACCCCGCTCGAAATTTCGTCCGGCTTCATGCTCGAGTACCCCGCCGGGATCTACCGGTTGACCGTAATCGTGCGGACAGCCAATACGCCGGAGGTCTCTGTACGCCGGCGGTTCAGGGTGAAGTTCGACGGCGAGCCGGGAGGAGTCCGCATCGAAGCGGTTCACGAGTAGTTCGTCCCGCCGTCGCTGGAACCCGCACCCCGTTGTTCGGAGTGCCCCCCCGCGATAAAGTCCTCGCTTCGAACTCCCCGATCAGCGGAGTTCGTTCGTATGTCAGCCGGGCGGCCCACTAATCAGAATCCGGAATCCGTATTCGGGGGAATACAATGCGTCTCGCAATCCGCACCCTGTCGTCAGTTCTGCTCGCGCTTGCCCTGCTGTCAGGCCTGAGCCGGATCGCCGTGGCACAGGAGGATCGGTCCGCTGTCGATGAGACCGTCCTTACAGCACTGGAACCGGCTGATGATCCCGATGAGCCGCTCAGCGGATTCTACGACACTGCCGACCTGTCACTGGTGATTACCGGCGGGAACTCGGCAGCGACGACCTTCGGGTTCCGAAACCTCGCCGAGTACTATTGGGAGAAGACCTCTCTGCGCTTCGATCTGGGCGGACTGAACACCGAGTCACGTTCCAGGGAGGACAGGGTCGCGGTCGAGACGGGCGACGGTGGATTCGAAGTCGTCGAGGCGGATCGACAGAAGACTGCCGAGAACTACTTCGCGAATCTGCGCTACGACTATTCTCTTTCGGATCGCTGGTACACCTTTGCGATCGGCGGGTGGAGCCGGAACGAGTTTGCCGGATTCGAGGACAGGTGGCAGGGAGCCCTCGGTGTCGGCTGGATCGCCGTCGACACGGAGCACACGAAGCTGGCCCTGGACATCTCGGGTACGTACACGAGTGAGAGCCCGGTCCTGGGACCGAAGAACGATTTTGGCGGCGTTCGGCTGGCATACGCCTTCGAGCAGCACGTTGCCGAGAGCACGGTCTTCCTCAGCAACCTCATCCTCGACCAGAATCTCCAGGAAACCAGCGACCTGCGCGCGGACTGGCTCAATGCGGTCGAGATCTCGATCACGGACCTGATCTTCCTGCGGACCAGCCTGCGGCTCCTGTGGCGGAACGATCCGCTGTTCGAATCGCTTCCGCTGTATGATCAGTCCGGGAACCCGGTCCTTGATGGGAACGGCGATCCCGTCAGCGTTCCGGCTCAGCTCGAGCCGCTGGATACGTACTTCCTGACCTCGCTCGGCCTGAAGATCTGACCGGGGTCAGCGCACCAGGTTCTCGTACAGCACCACCCCACCGCCAATCCCGCCGACGAACAGGTCGGGATCCCCGTCGTGCTCCAGGTCGAGCACGGCGGGCGCCGCGAACGTCGGCGCTTCCGGAAGAATGGCCGCTTCCCAAACCAGCTCAAATTCACCCTCGATCGGCTCGATGCTCCACAGGCTCACGCCTTCTGATTCCGAACCGAGGATGAGGTCGACGTCACCGTCCCCGTCCCAGTCCCACAGGACCGGTGCGCTCCTGCGGCCCGCATCAACCTCGCCGAGGTGATCCGTCGCGAGAACGAACTGCGGGGACGTCCTCGTGCCGTCGTTGCGCCACAGGTTCAGTTCACCGGACGATTCGCCCGCCACCAGGTCCAGGTCGCCGTCGCCGTCGACGTCCCCCAGGGCCGGCACGGCGTTCGAACCGCGTGACAGACTGATGGTCTCCTCCGGATCGGCCGACCACCGGTCTATACCCACTCCGTCGGAGCCTCGATTGCGGTACACGCGAATTCCATCCTGCCAGGTTCCGAGCAGCAGTTCAGCGAACCCATCCCCGTCCAGGTCTCCCAGCGCCGGGGCGAAGTGATACGCTCCCTCGATCGGAATCGGCCCGCGCGCCTCGAATCGCGCCTCACCCTTCCCCCCTGTATTCTCGAACGCGAATACCCTCCCAGTTTCGGAGCCATCTTCCGCGATCTTGTTCGCGACCAGCAGGTCCGCGTCGCCGTCCCCGTCCCAGTCACCGAACGCAGGCACGCTCTCGCTACCCACATCCAGGCTCCGCAAGAACCTGCGACTTCTTACTTCCCAGGCGCCCGGTGAGATCTGCTCAACGAACAGCAGGTTGTCGACCGTCGTTCGATTGGGATTGAATGCCCCTCCCAGGACGCCGACCAGCAGGTCCGGATCTCCGTCCGCGTCGAGGTCGGCCAGCGCGGGAGCGTTGTAGCCACTCGTGAGGATGGGATCGCCGGCCGGGAACGGAACCGGGTCACCGGTGAGATCGGGACGTTCGCAGGTGCCCGTATTCTCGATCAGCAGTAGCCCGGGCTCGAAGAAGTCGCCCCAGAACATGTCCACGTCACCGTCGCCGTCTACGTCCCCCAGCGCGAGGGTATTCGCCCCGTGCATGCTCCCGAGTTGCGCGACGATCTCGATGTTCTGAAACCGGTCGGACAGGAGTTCGAACCGGGGAGGCCCTGCCCGGTTGTCCGAGCGCTCTTCGTAGCGGGTCACGGTGCCGGTGAGGCGACCAATGAACAGGTCCACCCGTCCGTCGCAGTCCATATCGATCGCATTGGGAATGTTCTGTCGGTCGGAAAAAATGGGATCTCCCGCGACGTCGCGCAGGCTGTCGGCCCAGACCGGG
Organism: uncultured Gemmatimonadota bacterium; assembly: GCA_942490755.1. Classification (GTDB taxonomy): domain Bacteria; phylum Gemmatimonadota; class Gemmatimonadetes; order Palauibacterales; family Palauibacteraceae; genus Carthagonibacter. The sequence continues at coordinate 44,748 of CALNYN010000033.1, read as the reverse complement.
AACCCGGTGCCTGTCCCGTCGCCCTCGTTCCGCCACAGCCTCACATGACTGAACTGTGACTCGCCGAGCAGATCCGGATCTCCATCCCGGTCCAGGTCCGAAAAGCGGTACCATTCGCCGACGTCGATATCTCCGAACCGGTCCGAGCGCCATTCGAAGCGGGGGCTTCGCGAATCACCGACATTCTCGAAGTGCATGATCCGACCCGAGCGCTCCTGGACGAACAGGTCCACGTCGCCATCGCGGTCCACGTCCGCCAGCTGCGGTCTGGGCTGATTCAAGCCACCCAGCCACGGAAATTCAAATGGCACTCCAGCCTCGTCCACCAGAACGGGTCCGGTGACCCGGCGGGCCAGGCCGTGAGAGTTGGTGGTGGCAATGCCCGAAACCCGGTCGACAGAATCGGGCACCGTTTCGGCCACGGGCCCGGTCGAGGCGCAGCCGACGAGAAGACAAACGCCGGCGCCCGCAAGACCACGAGCACCGGCGCCAGAAAATCGACTCAGGATCACTTCCGGGTCAGTGCACGGGAACAGACGTTCCCATGCCCGCTGCGTACCGTCCGACATCGATCGTCTCAATCACTTCCAGGGTGGTCGTGTCGATCACGGTGACTCTGCCCGTGCGCTGGTCGCCTGTCGCGGCTCCATCGTGCCCCATGGCCCCGTGATCCATTCCCTCGTCGCCGGCGGCAGGATCCTTCACGTTGCGGTTCGAGATATACAGCTTTCGCCCGTCAGGCGAGACCGCGCTGCCATGCGGCTCCGAGAACGCCGCGTCCTCGATCACCGCCTCCACGCTCCAGTCCGAGGTGCGAATCACGGTTACCGTGTTCGCCCCCCGGTTTCCGAAGTACACGCGGGAGCCGTCAGGCGAGAATATGGGGTGCCACGGCATCGGGCCGACCTCGATCTCCGTGATCATCCGTGGCCGCAATGGGTCCTCGAGTCCAAACACGAGGAGTTTTGCACTCATCTCCCCACCCGTGACCAGCCTCGATCCATCGGGCGAAACGGCGAACTGGACGAATACGTGTGTCGGCCCGGGCACCTTGAGAAGCTGGATTCGCTCCTCGACCGGATCGATGATCGCAATGTCATTGCCGGCCAGGCTCGCGGTGTACACATAGCGCCCGTCCGGGGAGAGGGCGAGCGCATGAGGCCGGTCGAAGAATACGTCCACCTCGTCGATCGACATGTCGGACCTGTCGATCCTGCCGATGCGCTGCGGCGGGCTTACCGCCATCATCGATCGACCCACCCACAACTGATTCGAATGGGGATCGAGCGCCAGCATGCCGGGCGTCTCGAACGGCGCCTGGCCGAGCAGGTCACCCGCCGGCGTCAGCTTGAGGACGTAGCCGTCCCCGATCAGCGACACGTAGAATGCCGAGCCATCGGGCTCCACGACGACATGGTGCGGCTTCGCATTCTCCGTGAACCCGAGCTTCGTCAGATCAATCGTCCGGATCAACTCATCGGTCGCCACATCGATCACGGACACGCTGGCCGAAGCCTGGTTAGCCACGTAGACGAACGGACCCGCAACGGCCTCGACGACCGTTCCCGGTCCCGATACGCGTGCGCCCGCCGCCGGGCCGAGCCCGGCAGCGAGGAACGCGGCGCCGATCAGAAGCGAGTTGATCACGAAACCGGCCGTCCCTCGCGCCGCTTCAGCACGAACAGACCTTCCTTCATGCTGGTGACGACGATCACACCGCTCTCGAAGAACGGATAGTTGCTCCACGAACCATCGAAGCCCGGCTCGTTGTCTCCAGCCGACACCGTATCGAAGTAGCCGACCTCGACCGGGTTTTCGGGATCGCTGATGTCCAGCACCCGGAGGCCCGATACGTAGTTCGACTGGTACATGCGATCGCCCTTCACGTACAGATTGTGATCGCTCGCAGCCGTCGTGCCGAAGTGTTCACGGACGAGGATCGGATCGTCGAGGTCGGTCACGTCCCAAACGAGGGTCCGCGTGCCCTCCACGCTCCCGTTGATCTCGTCAAGCTCATCGTTGATGTAGAAGTACGCCTGGTCGTCGGTCAGCCATCCCTGGTGGGTGTAGCCCACGTTGGGGTACGTAGCGACCGATATCGAGCTGGGCGCCTGTTTGTCCGTGACATCCGCGATCCCGAGTGCCGTCTCAGACGCGCTGAAGCAGATTTCGCGGCCCTGGTAGTCCGCGTCCGGGCCGCGATATACGACGCACTGCGCATCGTGCGTGTATCCCGTCTTCTGGCGACCCGTCTCGGTATCGGCGAAGCAGCCGGCGAACGCAGGGTCTTCCGGATTTCTGACGTCGATCATGTGGAGCGCGCCGCCGCAGGTCTCTCCACCCATGCTCGCACCGGTCGCATAGGCGAAGCCGGTCTCTTCATTGATCACGATGTTGTGAGCGCTGGCGATCCGGTCGTAGTGCGCCGTCGCTTCGAACGTGACCGGATCTCCACTGACGTCGCGCAACAGCGTGAGGTCGAATACCTGCATGCCGTGCGGACCGGCACCGTCCGCGACGATGAACGCGTGATCGTCGTACACCTTGATATCACGCCATACCGCGGCGTCCGCGCCCTCGGTCAGTGGAAGCTGGCCGAGGTAGCGGGGGTTAGAAGCGTTCGTCACGTCCACGAACACCGTCCCGTCCGTTCGCCCGACGATCGCGATTTCACTGCCCGTCTCCGGATCAGTCCAACCCCAGATGTCGTTCAGCACCACGCCACGGCCAGCGCCAAGGTCCTGCCTCGGAATGAATGCCACGAGGTCCATGTCACTGCAGTCGAACGACGCGGCGGTACCTTCGGAGCAGTCGATCTGCCCACCGAGAACCGCTTCGAGACTCGACTCCGCGACATACAGCTGCGAGGACTCGGTCCAGCTGGATCCAGGCGTCGCCTCGAGCACGTGCGCCGTTCCGAGGCCGCCATCCGATCCCAGCGCGGACGCGACTCCAATGCCTCCACCGAGTGCTACGGTCCCGGCGAAGAAATCTCCACGGGCAGGCTCGTCTGCAGAGAGCTTTTCGGCGGCGAGCCAACCATCGCCCGCCTCATCGAGTATGAACCGATACACCCGACCCTCGAACCCATTAGCACCGCCGGCACCGACCCACAGCTCGCGACCGTCGAATGCCGCCGATGAACCGAAACGCATACCACGCGTCGCGTCGAACGGCTGCAGGCGGGCGCCCTCGGTCCAATCACCCGTCTCCGGATCCCGTGCGAACGTGAACATGGTCCCGGTGAATCCGGCGTACCTTCCGGTGCCGACAAAGGCCCGGTCGTCTTTCAGCACCAGCGTCGATCCGTAGCGATTGCCTTTCTCGGCATCTTCAGATTCGAGCCTGGCGGACTGGTTCCAGGCGCCATAGTCATCCGCCTCGAAGAGATACGCCGCGCCTGTCTGCTCGGCGTGCCGGGTGGCCGCGATCAGGGCCAGATCCCCATCGAGGGCCAGGACGACGCCGAATCGATCGCCGGCCTCCGTGTCGTCGGCCTGGAAGACCTGTTCCTCGACGAAATTCCCTGAGCCATCCCGGCGATAGGCATACACGGCACCTGCGGTATCGCTTTTCGCGAAGGCTCCGACGAGCAGAGCGTCGCCATCGAGCGCCACGGCAACTCCATAGCCGTCTCCCTCAGCGGCGTCCGAAGCCGTCAACCGCTGCGCCAGCGTCCACTCACCCGATCCGGATCGGGTGAACACGTACGCCTCGCCCTTGCCGTTGGCTGCGGTCGGTGAGCTGGACACCATCGTGCCGCCGTCCGCGTCCAACGCGGCCCCGAACCCGTCCCCTGGCTGCGCGTCCGGGGCCTCCAGCCGGCCGACCTCGGTCCACACATCGCCCGCTCGCCGGAATACGTACACGTATCCGGGAGCCGACTGGTTCTGGGGCTCAGCCACGAGCATCTCGTCGCCCTGCACCACGACCGAGGCGCCAAACGCCTGGGCGCGCGCCTCCGGGGCATGGACCCAGGCCGCCACCACTGCGATCCCCGTCAGAGCCGCGATCCTCCACATCCGCATCATCCGCATGTCCGAACGTCTCCTGTCATGAGCCTGAAAAGCACACCCGGGCCGTGCCGCGCACGATACCCGTCACCACCATTGTCCACGAGTCTGCTGAAGCATCGCACCGGACCGGCGCCGGAAAAGCCGCTTCTCGTCCCTTCCCTGCCACCCCACCGAGTGAGAACGGGTAGCGCCAGTATCGACGCACCCGGCGAACTGGTCAAGGTCGAACGCTCCGGACGCGGAGCTCAGGCCTTGACTACAGCCTTCGCATTGCATGTTGACACCGCGCAGGACCCTGCCGTTCCACTCGGCGGCGCATGAGTTTGACCGTGAGCGGGGAGAGACGACTATTCTACTGATCTTCCCGATCTGCGAGGTGCTCGTGATGCAAGCTGCGACTTCAACGACTTTCGCACGCCGATCTCACCGGATCTGGCCGAGTCTCCTGATCTGGCTCGTGCTGTCAGCTTCGGGCACCGTTTCGGGTTGCTCCGATTCGCGAGGCGGGAGCGAGGACGCCGCGAGCGCGGAAGACGCTGATCCGACGGACGCGCCGGGAGCCGGAGAGGGTTCCGCGGCGACGACTGCCACCCCGCCGGATGACATCAGCACGGCTGACGCCAACGTGGAAGCCTATGCGATTGCGCTGGCCGCGTACAACGCCGGGCCGACCCGGATCTCTCGGCTTCGACGCACTGCCGAGAGCCGCGGCATCCACACCAAGATATGGTTCGATGAAATGGAGCCGATCGTGGCACGTGAGGTGGGCTCAGAGCCCGTCATGTACGTGCAGAACGTCATGGAGTACTCGATCCAGCTTCAGCTGCAGCAGCAGGTGCGGGAGGAACGACTGGGGGTCGACGAGCCCGGAGAGGAAGGTTGGTGATGCGAATGGTCACTTGCGGAGCGTATGCCTGGAGAAGGATCCCCCGGTCTCATGGCACCGGCCTCATGCGGCTGGTCCTCCTGGCCGTCATGGCCATACCGGCCGCAGCGTGTTCGGATGGGCGCGATAGCTCGCGGGAAGCGAGGCAGGACGGGTCTGGCGAACCCACGAGCGATCTCATTACCACGCTCGACGACCAGACGCCTGAATTGCAGTTCGTACTTCGAGAATGGCACGGTGACCTTGACGGCATCATCGCGGAGCGATTCGGCCTGATACGGCTCCTGACCGTTTTCGAGCCGTTGCACTACGCCGTCGATGGGCCGAAGCAGGGAGGCATCACTTATGAGGCCGCGCGGGAATTCGAGAATTTCCTCAACGAGCGACTCGGTTTCAGCAGGGCCGACGAAAAGGTCCACGTGGTGCTCGTGCCGGTGCGTCGCGACGAGCTGATCCCGTTCCTTCGCGACGGACGCGGCGACATCGCCGCAGCGAATCTGACGATTACTGACGAGAGACTTCGGGAAGTAGACTTTGCCGATCCGTTCGTCACGGACGCCTACGAGATCGTCGTCACGGGCCCGGACGCCGAGCCTATCGAAACCCTGGAGGACCTGTCCGGTCGGTCGGTCTTCGTAAGACATTCCAGCAGCTATCGCGAGAGTCTCGAGAAGGTGAATCGGGACCTGGACTCGAAAGGCCTGCCTGGTGCGGAAATCGTCGAAGTGAACGAGCTGCTCGACGACGGGGCAATTCTCGAAATGGTAAATGACGGGGACATTCCCGCGACGGTGGTCGATGCCCACATCGGCCAACTCTGGTTGCAGGTGTATCCGAATCTCTCGCTTCACGACTCGGTCCGGCCGCGCGAGAACTCGCCGATCGCTTTCGCGGTTCAGAAGGGGACGCCCGAGCTCGTCGGCCACATCAACGCGTTCGCCAAGGCCTTCGGTAAGGGTACGTACCTCGGGAACGTACTCATGCGGAGATATTTCGAGCGCCCGAACTGGGTCGAGCAGGTATCCGAATACGAGGCCGGCCGCCGGATGGACGGCTTGATCGCGACATTCCAGGCGAGCGCGGAGCGCTACGACCTGGACTGGCGCCGCCTCGCCGCCCAGGCGTACCAGGAATCAGGCTTCGACCAGAATCTTCGCAGCTCGCGGGGCGCGATCGGCCTGATGCAGCTCATGCCGGCCACGGCACGTGAGATGGGTTTCGACGACGTCTCCACAGTGGAGTCCAATATCGAGGCCGGGGCGAAATACATGCGCCACGTCATCGACACGTACTTCAGCGAGGTGGAGACCAACCCCGGACTCGATCCCGAGGGCGCCCATGAGCAGGCCTATGCCCTCGCGCTCGCATCCTACAACGCGGGTCCGACGCGAATTTCGCGGATCCGGGGGCAGGCCGCCAGCCGGGGACTCGATCCCAACATCTGGTTCGGTCAAGTGGAGCCCCTCGTAGCCCGCACCGTGGGAGCCGAACCCGTGAACTACGTCGACAACATCTTCGAGTACTCGATCCGGATCCAGTTGCACGAGAGGATGAGGCAGGACAGACCGTAACTGAATAGGGCCGGATCAGTCCTCCAGAGCCTCCCTCAGAGCCCGGGCCTCCGCCGCGGGTCGGAATTCCGAATCCGCGTCAGCCCATGCCAGGAGGGCGGCGTCCACCGCCTGCCTGGCCTCGATCGGACGGCCTCGAGCCACCTCGAGGCGGGCGAGTTCCAGGTGCGCCGTCGGCTCGGCCGGAATGCGCCGCAGGACCTCGCGGACCAGCACCTCCGCATCGTCGAAGCGGCCGAGTTCGCGCAGACAGGCCGCCTGGCCGGTGAGCGGGTCCGTGCCCATTTCCCGAATCGTGTAGAACAGCATCGGCTCCTGCATCGCTTCCGCAGCTGATCGATACAGCACCACTGCTTCCTCGCAGCTACCTGACATCCGCAGAGACTCGGCCTCCAGCATGTCTCCCCACCAGTACAGTGCGCCGAGGCCCAGCGACTCGAGCAGTCCGCGAACAGCCGGGATCCCGGCTGCCAGCGCAGATGCGTCTTCCAGCTCACGATGTACCAGGGTTTCGAAGAAGTCCACCAGGCCATCCAGCGGCGGTTCCAGCTCGGCGCGCACAGTGTCGAGGAGCGCCATCGCACCGGCAGCGTCGCGTGCGCGCGCGCGCTTGACCGCGAGAAGCCCCAGCAGTTGAAGCTCCGCGAGTCTGCCACCCATCTGCCCTCTTGCAACCGCCTGCTTCCGCGTCAGCGCCGAGACACTGTCGGATCGCCCTCGCATGTCCAGGTAGGAATTCAATGCCTCCAGCACGCGGGCCCGTCGGGGCTCGTTCTCCGCGAGGTCCAGCGCTTCCGCGAAATGTGTCTCGGCTGCTGCCAAGCGACCCCGGTACACGCGTACCAGTCCCAGGGCTGGGGATGGAGGTCGAGACCGGGATCGAGTATGCCGGGCCCGCTCACTACTCCGACTCCGCCTCATCGAAACGGGGCAGCGTGAGATAGAGATCTCCAAGCAGCACGTGTGGAGCCGCCGCCTCCGGATCCAGTGCCTCGAGGGCCCGGTATGCCTCGGCGGCCCGGCCCGGCTCGCCCGCGTCGCGCCGCAAGCCTCCGACCTGTTCGTATGCCCGGCGGTTTGACGGATCCAGTTCGATCGTGCGTTCGAACGCCATCTGGGCCTCGCCGACCTCTCCGCGGTCTACGAGCAGACGGCCCAGCTCGGCAAACGCTTCCGGATCGTGTGGATACAGATCGGTCCGGAGCCGGGCGACGCTCAGCGCGCGCTCCGGCTGCTGACTCATCTCGAAGTACCGGGTCTTCAACGCGAACCTCGAGGACTCTTCGAGCTTGTAATCGTGCCGAATTGCGGCTTCGAACGCCTCGAGCGCCGCATCGAGCTCGTTAGCTCCAAACAGAATGTTGCCGAGATACTGGTTCGCCCGGGCGAACGTCGAGTCGATACCTACGGCTCCTTCGAGCGCCGTGCGGCTGCGGGCTGCGTCCATCCCGTAGTAGAAACTGCCGGCGAAGAAACAGCACCAGCCCGGCCGTCGGTGCTGGTCAGCAGCTCACGAACCGGAGCTTTCGTCCGGCGTCGCTTTCCAGGTGCCCGGTCGGAATCTCGGGATCGGCTCGCAACTGCCGGGAGATTCGATCGACCAATTCGAGCGGATCGCTGCCCGCGAAGATGTGCTCCGCGACTGGCCGGCCCCGTTCTGTGTCGTGCAGGGTGAAGCGGACCTCGATTCCACTGCCCGCCCGATCGATGCTCCCCGTGACGAACGACTCGGCTCCCCACTTGCTGGCGATCGCTCTTCGCTGGGCGAGCGGCAAAGCCAGCGGCTGGTCAGCTCCGCACCCTGCTTTTTACGGAGAATCTCGGCCACGGACCTTACGAACGGTTCCTGCGACAGGTCGATATTGATCGACTTCGGAAGCGCGTATTGCAGCCAGTCGAGCTCGGGGTCCCCCGACCCGTTGCTGAACGAGAACAGGGCTACTCGATGGCGGAACTCTCCCTTGGGGATCTGACGTACGAACTCTCTCCCCTCTTCATCCCGCACGACCACGGTGCTCGTCGCGGCGCCGAGGTCCTGCCCGCGAAACACGGAAGCCAGGATTACCCCGGCAAGCAGGAGATTCAGGGCGATGCCGACCGTCTCGGAGCGTCTCCATTCGTCACGTCCGGGGCTACCGTGATTCCAGGCGAGAATCGCGATGGCCGGCAGCAGTAGCAGCCAGGAAGCCACCACGAAATCAGTGACGTGGCTGGACAGCACGTACCGGTTAACGGTCCAGTCGGTGAATTCGAGCAGAATCCAGCCACCCGCGAGGTATGCCCCAACGATCTGCGGCACCCGCCGCCGCAGCAATTCGCGTCCGAAGTCGGCCATATTCGATCCTCCCGGGCCCCGCGCCCGATCTCGATTCTCCACCCGCGCCACTACCCGCACCTTCGCCACGGCCTTGACTTGGCGACGATTCCTCGACCGTTTCTACGCTCTAGCGGTGCAAAAAGGTTCGGTCAGAAGTGAGGCGTTGAGCATCGAACTGTTCTCTGCGGTCGAGCGGCCCTTCGACTCCCTGGAGATTTGACGCGTGGACGGCTTTTTCATTCCGCCGGAACTCATCGGCGACGCTGTGCTTACCCTGTCCTTCGTCCTGGTGGCCTGGGAACTGCTGCGCGAAGGCGCGAAGTGGGTGATCAAGCTGCTGCTGACATTCGGAATCGTGTTGGGCGCGGCGGTGCTCCTCGGTCTCGTGGACAACACGGCCGTGGGAGGGATTCTCTACTGGGTCGGGGCCAACACCTTCAGCCTCGGTATCCAGACCATAGCGACCTGGCTGGCTGAGACCTGGCAGGCGATGATGGGAGTCGAGGCGGTGGCGGGCTGAGTCATACCTCGACCACGATGCACGGGAGGCCCGGGGGCTCTTCAGCACCCGGGCCTCTCGTATTCATGGCCCGCGTCAGTCCTGGACGGGAATCCGGAGCACCTGGCCCGGATAGATCTTGTCCGGATCCGACAGCATCGGCTGGTTGGCCTCGAAGATTAGCGGGTACTTCATCGCGTCGCCGAACTGCTCCTTGGCGATCTTCGACAGCGAATCTCCAGGCTGCACCGTGTACATGGTCGCTTCCGGTGCCGGGACGACGACAGCGAGTCGGCTGTCTACCTTCTCGACGCCCTTCGTGTTGCCGACCGCCAGTACGACCTTCTCCGAGTCAGCCTGACTCGGCACCGTCCCGTTAACCGTCGCGACACCCTCCGCGTACTCGACTCTGAGGTCGTCTACGGGAAGACCGAGAGCGAGAACGGTCCTGGCGATCGCGTTGCCCTGCATCTGATTCTGAAGCTCTACGTCGACTGCCTCGCCGGTATCGACTTCGACCTCTTTGCCAGAGTCCTTCCAGAAATTAAAAATTCCCATGGTGCCACTTTCCTTTCAATGCAGATCAGTTCGGTTCGTCTCTATGCCCTCACGGTACTCGGGCCAGAATCGCATGCTGCTCACGGTTCCGGGCCACGACCAACCCGTGAGTCAATCCCGGTTGAATATCTTCCCTACAACCGCGGCGCCCGCCACCGCGGCGCCCATCGTCGCGATGTTGTCCATGACGCTACCGTCATCGTCGGTGTCCAGGAATCCCATCAGACCATTGAGTTCTTCCGACCCGCCTCTCAGGTCCTCTTCCTCGCGTCTCAGCAGACCCGCGATACCGGCGGCGTCGAGTTGGTCTGCCTTCTGCCGCTGGCGGAGGGACCCGAGCACGACCGGAGCGACCGCCATCATCAGTTTTCCCGTCTGACTCCGTCCGAGCCCTGAAGCCGCACTGAGACCGGCCTCGATCGGGCCCTTCTTCCCACCGAACATGCGGTTGACCATCATGCCGCCGGTGGCGAGAGCCAGGGGGCTGGTGAGCATCGAAGCAAGGCTGCCGAAGAATCCCTTCTCCTCGTCCTCGTCTGCGAGGGCTTCGAACAGTGCGAGTGATCCCTCGGGCTCGGCGGTGAGCCTCGAGAGTCCGCCGAGCATCATCGGAACTGCCGTAGCCACGGCCCCGCGTGCGGTGTCCTCATCAGTACCGATCTCCTGCGCGATGTCGCCGATACCGCCCGCAAGATCCCGCATGATCGATGCGTATAGTCCTGCCATACCGTCCCCCCCGTGGTGGTTAGAATCTCGAACGCTGGCTGCAAGTCCACTACGTCGGGCCGCGCTGAGACTCTAGTTGCGGGACTCTCTCGGGCGCTATTGGACTATGGTCCTACCGGGCGCATTTCGTCACGGATTGATTTGAATTCCGATCCCTCTCGCCAGTTCGGCCACGCGTCACTGTCAGCGAGTCGAAACCCGAATTCGAACAGCAGTCGGAGGTCTTCGACGGCGCCATCCAGATTCCAGTTCGGGTCGTATTCGTCGGCCGGCTTGTGGTACCGTTCGGCCGTGAACTGGTCGTGCTGCGCCCGTGCCCAGTCCTTCCCGAAGCGAAGATCGTCGACCCCGGGATTCGGAAACAGCGCCGGCACACCCTGCTTCGCGAACTCGAAGTGATCGCTCCGGAAGAAGTAGCCCTTCTCCGGCTCGCTGTCGGGCTCGAGGACTCTGTCCTGGTCCCCTGCGACTTCGGCGAGTACGGAATCGAGTTCCGACTTACCGTACCCCACTACGACGAGGTCCCGTGTCGGACCCCAGATATTGAGACCGTCCACGTTGATCGCGGCGACCGTGGACTCCAGCGGCCATATGGGATTCGCGGCGTAGTGCTTCGACCCCAGCAGCCCCTGTTCCTCGGCTGTGAGCCCGATGAACAGGACCGAGCGTCCCGGACGCCGCGCGAGAGCCATGTACGCCTCGGCGAGTTCCAGAAGACCGGCGATCCCCGACGCATTGTCGAGAGCGCCATTGTAGATCGAGTCGTCACCGACCCGAGAGCAGGATCGGTCCCGAAGTGATCCCAGTGGCCCATGTAGACGACGTACTCATCCGGTCGTTACGACCCCGCGGATCCGCGCGATCACGTTCCGGGAGTCGGAGAACGCAGGATCTCGTTCGGGAGCTCGAGCGACAGATCGAGGCCGAGTTCCACGGCCGCGGAATCCATCGCAGCCCTGCGGCTGCGGCGAGGGAATCCAGGTCGAGCCCGGCCTGCGCGAACATCGGTCCGCGTCGTTTCCTCCGAGAACCATCCCTGGACGATCGGATCCGCCCCACCCTGCCGCTGATCGAGCATGAACTGCGGACCCGACCAACCGGTCTTCACGACGGCCCACGGGTATCCGGCCGGGCCCGCGCGATGGACGATCATGACCCCCGCCGCGCCCTGGCGGGCTGCCTCATCGAACTTGTACGTCCAGCGTCCGTAGTACGTCATCGCTTGCCCGTCAAACCGCGTCGTCACCTGTCGCGTATCCAGGGTCGTTGACCAGCAGAACCACGGTCTTGCCGGCCACGTCGAGACCCTCGTAGTCGTTCCAGGCGATCTCCGGGGCCACGATTCCGTAGCCTGCAAACACGAGCGGCGAACGGCTGAGCACGACGGATTCTGCGGGCCCTCCGGCGACCGCGACGAAGTCGTTCCCGTGCTGCAGTGGGGTTTCCGTAGCGTGGCCCCTGATCGCCGCTCCCATTTCCGGGTCGGCCGAGATGGAAACGAGAGCTACCTCCTGCGTCCATCCGCCGCCGGCACCCGGTTCGAGGCCGAGCTCCTGGAAGCGCCGGGTCAGATACCGGACCGTGCGTTCTTCTCCGATCGAGGACGGAGCGCGCCCACCCATCGAGTCGGCGGAAAGATCCTTGATTCCCTCGACCAGGCTGGCGGCGTCGATAGCGAGTGCCGCCTGTTGCTCTCCGGCCTCACCAGGTCCACAGGCGTTGAGACTGAGGACCGCGATCTCCAGAGTTCGCAGCCGTACCTGACCAGGATTGCCCGTCAAGACATTTGGAGTTGGTTCTCATCACTCCTCCGGCCCGGTCGTCAGCGACGCATACTCTGGATGGCGGTGCAGATATGCCCGCACGAACGGGCACAGCGGAACGACTCTCAGGTTCTCGGAACGCGCCCATTCGAGCCCCTCCCATGCAAGCAGGTTGCCAATTCCGTGTCCCTCGAGTTCCCGCGGTACTCCCGTGTGCGGCAACACCAGTCGGCTGCCCACCCGTTGGTAGTCGAGGACTGCGGTCGAATTTCCCACGTGTACGGCGAACCGACTCTCCCCCGGTTCGTGGACGACATCGTATTCAGTCTGCTCGTTCATGAGTCGCTTTCGATCAGTCGAGATTCCCGTGTCCCGATGGCAAGCCGGGATTGGACCGCCGGAAGCTATGACGCGGCGAACCACGGCGCAGGAGGCAGTCGATCCGACAACGTCTGCCATGGGCAGCGCTTGACGCCCATGAGCCAGACCCGTATCAGTTAGCGCCATGAACCGGATGATCGACTCTCTCGCCCCGCAGGCACACGCCACCAACTGGTGGTGGTGGACATCATTGCGCGCGGAGCGGGAATCCGTCTGAACCGGTCGTAACCGAACACAGATCGAGAACCCCACCTCCGGGCGCACGGAGGTGGGGTTTCTTGCATCCCTCCCCTGCGTGCACCCGGTGGTGACAACCACGGAATCGCATGGCACGGCAATTCGACATCGCGGCGGACCTGGACACGCCCGTTTCGGCGTTTCTCAAGCTCGCGCCGTTCGATCCCCGGTTTCTGCTGGAGAGCGTCGAGGGCGCCGAGAGACTGGCCCGGTACTCGTTTATCGGTCTCGGAAGCGCGTTCGAGCTGAGGATCCGCGACGACATGTTGATGATCGATGGAGAGTCCCGATCGGCCCCATCCGACAGGGAGTCGTTGCTCGCAGAGTTGCGAAATGCTGTTTCAAGGTCACCGGTCCTCAGCGCTGCGCCGTCCGGGTCGGGCGGACTCTCCGCCGGATCGCGCGACGGCTCGGCCCCGCCGGTTCCGTTCACCGGTGGTCTGGTGGGGGTCACGGGCTTCGAGCTGATGCGGCGCTTCGAGCGCCTGGACACGCCGCCCCCGGAAGCGGGCACCCCGGAGGCGGAGTACCTCGCCCCTCGCTCGGTAGTCGTGTTCGATCATCTGACGCGCAGGGCAGCCCTGCTGCACGAAGGACCCGAAGCCGAGAGACTGTCCCTCAGACGTGAGATCATCAAAGCCCTCGCCGGTCCGCTTCCGGATCGTCCATCTGGAGGTCACGTCTCGGCTCCCATAGCCGGATTCGAACGGGGGGCATTTCTCGCTGCTGTGGAACGGGCGAAGGGTCACATCACCGCCGGTGACGTCTTTCAACTCGTGCTGTCGATCCGATTCGGAGGGGAAACGGAACTCGCGCCTTTCGAGGTATACCGGGCCCTGCGTCTTCTTAACCCTTCGCCCTACATGTACTTCCTCGATCTCGGCGACAGCTGCGTTGTGGGCTCGTCTCCCGAGGCGCTGGTGCGGCTGGACGGTCGACAGGCGGCGCTTCGACCGATCGCTGGAACGCGGCCACGCGGCGCCGATCCGGAGGAAGACGCCGCACTCGAGCGAGAACTGCTTGCCGATCCGAAGGAGAACGCGGAGCACGTCATGCTGGTCGACCTGGCACGGAACGATCTCGGCAGGGTCGCCGTCCCCGGCACGATCGAAGTCAATCCGTATCGATCGATCGAACGTTACAGCCACGTGATGCACATGGTGAGCGGCACGACGGGGGTGCTCGCGCCAGATCGCGATGCGCTCGACCTGTTTACGGCCGCCTTCCCCGCCGGAACCGTCGTCGGAGCGCCGAAGATCCGTGCGATGCAGCTGATATCGGAGCTCGAGCCCGAACCGCGCGGCTTGTATGCGGGGACCGTCGGCTACTTCGGCGCCGGTGGATCGATGGACCAGGCGATCGCGATCCGGACGATCGAGTTCCGGGACGGTCGCTACGCCTTCCAGGCCGGTGCGGGAATCGTGGCAGACAGTGTCCCGGAGCGTGAGCACGCCGAAATCGTCGCCAAGGGCGCTGCACTGGATGCCGCGCTCCGGCTCGCGGGAGAGGGACTGTGAACGCACTCGACAGGAGAACCGACATGCGGCACGTGCTCGTTGTCGACAACTACGACTCGTTCACTTTCAACCTGGTTCAGGCCCTGGCTTGCCTGGGCGCAGAGGTCACCGTGCGCCGGAACGACGAGGTTACGGTCGAGAATGCTTTCATGCTCGGCGCGACGCACCTCGTCGTATCTCCCGGACCGGGCAGACCGGAGGACGCGGGCGTCTCGATTCCGCTGATTTCAGGAGCTGCGCAGCGTATTCCGGTACTCGGCGTGTGCCTCGGCCACCAGGCGCTCGCCGCCGCGTTCGGCGGTTCGGTGACCGGCGCGGGCAGCCTGATGCACGGCAAGGCATCTCCCGTCTACCACGATGGACGGGGCCTGTTCGAGGGACTGCCGAATCCGTTCTCAGCGGGCCGGTACCATTCGCTTGCCGTGCAGGAGGAGACGCTCCCGGAAGACTTCCGGATCTCGGCCTACACCTCGGACGGTGAGATCATGGGAATTCGCCATCGCGACCTTCCGCTCGAGGGAGTGCAATTCCACCCCGAGAGCATCCTGACGCCCGAGGGAGACCGATTGCTGAGCAACTTCCTGGAGCTTCCTGCCCCCCGGAGGTCGGCATGAAGGCGATACTGGATCGACTGCTGAACGGCGGGGACCTACTCGAATCAGAAGCGGCCGACCTGCTCAGGGCCCTGACTGATGACACGATGCCGCACCCGATGGCGGGAGCCTTCCTCGCGGCTTTGCGCCTCAAGGGGGAGACTGCGGCAGAGGTGCGCGGCTTCGCCTCGGCCATGCGGGAGTTGAGCCTTCGTCCCGACCTCGCCGGCGCTGCCGACCGCGCAGTCGACGTGGTCGGAACGGGCGGCGACGGCTCCGGAAGCCTGAATCTCTCGACTGGTGCCGCGCTGCTGGCCGCCGCCTGCGGACAACCCGTCGTGAAGCACGGAAACGGGTCGGTTTCCAGTCGGTGCGGAAGTGCGGACGTTCTGCGGGAGCTCGGGCTCGAAGTGCCGCTCGACGAGCATGGGGCCGGACGCTGCCTGGCCACGACGGGTTTCACCTTCCTGTTCGCCCCGCATTACCACCCGGCGATGCGGGCGCTGGCGCCGGTCCGACGCGCCATGGGAGTCCGGACCGTGTTCAACCTGCTCGGTCCGCTGACGAACCCCGCGGCTCCTCCCTTCCTGGTGGCCGGGGCATACAGCGAACCGGCCGCGCGACTGATGGCGGAGACGCTGAGTGGCATGGACATCGAGCGGGCGTTCGTGATTCACGGCGCGCCGGGCTGGGACGAGGCGACACCGGTTGGCCCCTTCGTCCTGTTCGACGTCCGGCCGGGCGGAGTTGAGCGACAGATCCGGGATCCGGCTGAGTTCGGAGTCGCGCGCTGCTCGCCTGAGGAACTGGCAGGAGGCGATGCACCGGAGAACGCCCGGAGACTTCGTACCGCGCTATCCGGGGGCTGCGGGCCGGACCGGAACGCGATCGTATTGGGCGCTGCACTGGCCCTGGAAGTCACCGGCCGGGAACCGGACCTCGTCCAAGCACTCGCTGCGGCCGAGCAGTCGATCGATTCCGGCGCCGCCGTGACACTGCTGGAAGAGCTGAGTGGACCGTTTTCGACCCGTGACGCGGAGGCGATCAGTGCGTGACTTCCTGGCTACGATGGCCGCTTCGTCCGAGCAGCGGGCCCGGGAGGCCCGGTCCCGAGTGCCCGTTCAGGAGCTCCGCCGAAGGATCGCCGATCGTCCCGTGCCACCAGCGCTGAGTCTGCACCCCGACGGTTTCGATTTATTCGCGGAGGTGAAGCGACGGTCGCCCACTAAGGGGGCGCTCGCAGGCGATGATGTCGTGCAGCGAGCTCGCGCCTACGCCATGGCAGGAGCTGCGGCCGTATCAGTCCTGACCGAGCCCGAAGAATTCGGGGGATCGCTGGAGGATCTCGAGCGCATCTCTGCCTCTCTCGTCGCCGGCGACGCAGCCAAGTCGTCCCCGGGGGCAGTCCCGACGCTGCGCAAGGACTTCCTCACGGACCCATACCAGGTATTCGAGGCGCGCGCGCTGGGGGCCGGTGGAGTCCTCGTCATCCTGCGGATCGTGGACGAAGCCCGCCTTGAGGAACTTTTGTCCGCTGCCGCCGAGACCGGCCTGTTCCTGCTGCTCGAAGCGTTCGACGCTGGCGACCTCGACAGATCCGGGAGTGCGGTCGAGCGAGCCTGCGAACTCGGCGTCGAAGCGCTAGTGGGGCTCAACTCGCGTGACCTCGAATCACTCGCAGTAGACCCGGGGCGACTGCAGCGCCTGGCGAACTCATTCCCGTCGGGAGTCCCGCGAGTCGCCGAGAGCGGACTCCTCGATCCGGCAGATGCTGCTTGCGTCGCGGCGTCAGGATACGACCTCGGGCTGGTGGGAACGGCGCTGATGCGGAGCAGGGATCCGAGCGCCACGGTCGCAGCGATGATCACGGCAGGCAGGGCGGCGCGGGAGCTGTCGAGAATCGAGGAATTCGGCGGCAATGGCGTCGGTCCCGTGGTAAACCATGCTCCAGGAGCCTGATCGGATGCAGGTGAAGATCTGCGGCGTCAGGACACGGGAGGCCGCAATGGCGGCGGCTGAGCACGGAGCGAGCGCGGTCGGATTCGTGTTTGCCAGCTCGCCGCGCCGGGTGACGCCGAAACAGGCCACCCGACTGGCAGCTTGCCTGTCGCCGGGTATCGCCACAGTGGCCGTGTTCCGCCACCCGACGGAACAGGAAGTCAAGGAGGTTCTGGCTGAATTTTCGGCGGATCTCATCCAGGTCGAGCCGGGAACCGTGGCGCAGTCAGCGACAGACGCCGGAGTGCGGTTGCTGCCAGTGCTGCACGACGGCCCCGAACTCCTGGAGCAACTCTCCTCGCTGGTTCCCACGCCTCGGCGCGGCGTCCTGCTCGAGGCCTCGGGGCGAGGGGGACGCGGCATCCGGCCGGACTGGTCCAGGGCCGAACGACTGGCGGAACGAGTCCCCCTCGTGCTGGCGGGAGGTCTGACACCGGCGAACGTCACACTGGCGATCCAGCAGGTCCGGCCAGCCGCGGTCGACGTGAGTAGCGGAGTGGAGTCCCGTCCCGGTCACAAGGACCCCGGGCTGATCCGGGAATTCATCCGGCTCGCCCTGGCTGCCGCCCGCGAAGTCGAGCCACGACCGGTCCAGAGCCGGCTCGTGTTCATGTCATGAAACGGAGTCGATGAAAGACCGTGCAAACCACAAATCCTGATGTTCAGCCGATCACACAGGGGCTGGGAGATCTTCTGGCTGGCCGGCTGCCCGATGACAGGGGACGATTCGGCACCTACGGAGGCCGATTCGTGCCCGAGACGCTGATGCCGGCGGTGCTGCGGCTCGAGGCGGCGGCGAAACGGGCGCTGTCTGACCCCGAATTTCGGGCCGCGCTCGACTCCGAGCTTGCGACCTGGGTGGGCCGGCCGACTCCACTCACTCATGCCGCACGACTGGGCGAGCGGTGGGGCGCTGAAGTGTGGTTGAAGCGCGAGGATCTCACCCACACCGGAGCGCACAAGATCAACAATGCGATTGGCCAGGCCCTGCTCGCGAGGCACCTGGGGGCCAAACGTGTCGTGGCGGAGACCGGCGCGGGACAGCACGGAGTCGCCACGGCCGCGGCGTGCGCCCGGCTCGGGCTGCCTTGTGTGGTCTACATGGGCGAGGTCGACGTGGCCCGGCAGGCACCTAACGTGCAGCGGATGCGTCGCCTCGGTGCCGAGGTGATCGAAGTCTCGAGCGGCGATCGAACACTGCGGGCGGCGATCGACGAGGCGCTGCGTGACTGGGTCTCGGACCCGGATGAGACCTTCTATCTGCTCGGCTCCGCCGTCGGCCCGCACCCTTACCCGTGGCTGGTGCGCGAACTTCAGTCGGTCATCGGCCGGGAGGCGAGAGCCCAGATGCTGGAGCACGCGCGAACGCTTCCGGACCTGGCGGTTGCATGCGTCGGCGGTGGCTCAAACGCGATCGGTCTGTTCCATCCGTTTCTCGCGGATCCAGCCGTGCGGCTGCTCGGTATCGAGGCCGGAGGCACGGGCGCGGAGATCGGGAGCAACGCGGCGACCGTCGTGCACGGACGGCTGGGAGTGCTGCACGGGAGCCGCTCTCTGCTGCTCCAGGACGAGCACGGCCAGGTCCAGGAGACGCATTCGATTTCGGCCGGACTCGACTATCCCGGTGTCGGCCCGGAACATTCGTTCCTCCACGACATCGGTCGCGTGAGTTACGAGTCGATCGACGACGAGCAGGCGCTCGAAGCGCTGGACGAGTGCAGCCGGCTGGAAGGAATCCTCCCGGCGCTCGAGAGCGCGCACGCCCTGGCCGGCGCGCGGCGGGCCGCTGCGGAACAGGCGGGGGCCGTGATTCTGGTCGGCCTGTCGGGCCGGGGCGACAAGGACCTGGCGATTCTCGCCGGGCAGACCGCGACTTCGGGGGAGGCATTGTGAGCGGCGCCATCGAGACCGGGGCCGCAGTCCGACCGGAAAGGTCTGCGGATCGGACGCCAGGCGGCCGCATCGAGGCTGCGATCCGCGCGGCGAACCAGGCCGGACGACCGGCGCTGACGGCGTTCCTCACGGCCGGCTATCCTGACCGGGATCGATTCGTGGACACGCTCAGATCCGTCGCCTCCGAGGCCGACGTGGTCGAGGTTGGTGTCCCGTTCTCCGATCCGATGGCGGACGGAGTCACGATTCAGCGCGCCAGTCGGTCCGCACTCGAGTCCGGAGTCACCCTCCCCTGGATCCTGGCGGAGATCGAGCGGGCCGCCGCGGACGTACCGCTCGTGCTGATGAGCTATCTGAATCCCCTGCTCGCGTTCGGATTCGACAGGCTCGCCCGGCAGGCCGCGGATGTTGGCGTCGATGGCTGCATCGTCCCCGATCTTCCATTCGAGGAGTCGTTCGAGGTCCTGGAAGTGCTCGAACCGCTCGGTGTCGGCATAGTCCAGTTCGTCACACCGGTCACACCGGACGAACGCCTGGCCGCGGTATGCACCCGGAGCCGAGGATTCGTGTACGCAGTGACCCGGACCGGCACAACGGGAGGAACGTTCGACGCGGGAGGCGCGGAGACGATGCTCGAACGAACCCGGAGGGTCTCGCCGCTTCCGGTGCAGGCGGGATTCGGCGTGCGCGAGCCCGCGCAGGTGAGGGCAATGGCGCCACACGTGGATGGCGTGATCGTCGGAAGCGCTCTCGTCGAACGGCTGGAACTGGACGAGGACCCCGGGTCATTCCTGCGGTCCCTGCGGAATGCCACCCTGGCGGATGGTCACCCATCGATCGGAGATGCGCGATGATCGCCGTGCTGTCGCCCGACTGTTCCCTGCGAGACAAAGCCGAAGTCGTACGCCTGGTGGAAGGATACGGCCTCAGAGTACAGGTCAGCGAAACGGACGAGGCGAGTCTCGTCGCCGTAATCGGACAGGGCGGAGAGGGAATCGCAGATGTCCTCCGGGCGCATCACGCGGTTCATGAAGTGAGAACCGATGCTCCTCCCTACACTCTGGTGGCGCGGGAGCAGAGGCCAGACGGGAGCAGGATCCGGATCGATGGGTTCGCCGTCGGAGGCGAGGAGATCGTCGTCATGGCCGGACCGTGCGCGGTCGAGTCCCGTGATAGCATCCTTGCCGCAGCCCGGGCAGTTGCGGCCGGGGGCGGGCGAATGCTGAGAGGCGGAGCGTTCAAGCCACGGACCTCGCCCTACAGCTTCCAGGGGCTCGGAGAGGAAGGTTTAGAGCTGCTCGCCGAAGCGCGAGCGGAAACCGGTCTGAGCGTGATCACCGAAGTCGTAGCGACGGCTGAAGTTGCTGTCGTGGCAGAATTTGCCGATGTCCTGCAGGTGGGCGCCCGGAACATGCAAAATTTCCGTCTGCTGTCCGCGGTCGGCGATCAGCCGAGACCGGTTCTCCTGAAGCGCGGCATGATGGCGACGATCGAGGAGCTGCTGCTTGCTGCCGAATACGTCGTCACCGCAGGCAATCCCCGGGTGATGCTTTGCGAGCGCGGGATCAGGACCTACGAGACCGCGACCCGGAATACGCTCGACATCGCCGCCGTGCCCGTACTCAAGGAACGCACCCACCTCCCGGTCATCGTCGATCCGAGTCACGCGGCCGGCCGGCGGGAGCTCGTACCGGCGCTCGCCAGGGCGGCGATCGCGGCCGGCGCGGATGGACTGATCGTCGAGGTACACCCGCAGCCCGAACTGGCTCTGTCCGACGGGCGGCAAAGCCTCGAACCGGAGGGATTCGTTCAGTTGATGGAAGACCTCCGTTCTACGGCAGCGGCCATCGGGCGCCACGTGGCTCCCGCGCCCTGAGACGGGGGTCCGACTCTTCGAGAACGGCGGACCCGCCTGGTCGATCAGGGTCGGCCGGTGATCACGATTCCGCCGCCGTAGACGGGGTACCGACCGGGATACGCCGACGGATACCCGTAGGGCCCGCGATACCCCCCGTATGGGCCGTAGCCGCCGTAGCCGCCATAGCCGCCGCCCACGTAGACACCGGTCGACACGCCACTGCCGTAGCAGCCGCTGAATACGACCGGGAGCCCGACGAGAAGAACGAGGATGGGTGCAGGCTCGAACAGACGTCGACTGCGGCCGATCATCGGTCACCTCCCGACCCGGACGGTCGAGGCCACTGTTGAAGCCCGAGCACGGCTCCCGCCGGATCGACGACGATCGCCGCGTCGTGACGCCCTACCACATCAGGACTGACGATCACCTGGCCGCCCAGCTGTTCGACCCGCTGGGCCGATGCATAGACGTCCTTGACCGCTACGAACGGGAGCCAGTGCGGATTCGCCTCGTCGAACGGCAGCTGCATCAGCCCCGCCTCGTTGTCACCGCCACGACTCAGAACGAGGTAGGACGATCCATCTTCCCGGCTGCTCGAGGCAGATGCACCTTCTTCGGCGCTGCGCGAAGCGAGGACCTCGACCTCGTAGCCAAGCAGATCCGAGTAGAATTCTCGCGCGGCACCCAGGTCGGTGGTCCAGAGCTCGATCCACAGCCACTCACCGGGTCGCCTGGCCTCGGGCGATCGCCGGACTCCGTCCCCTGAAGAGGACTTGAGCAGCACGATCGGGGCCCCCTGCGGGTCCGTAATCACCGAGTAGCGGCCCCGATCCGGCAACTCGCCCGGCTCCAGGATGACGGAGGCGCCGGCCGCCACCGCCGCTGCCGCGGTCCCATCCACGTCGGCCACCGACACCGAGCTCAACCAGAGGGCCCGGTGGTCGGTCGAATCGTCCTCTTCCGCGACCGACACTCCGCCGATCACCCGGCCGTCGTGCAGGATGGACAGGTACCTGTCCGATTCGTCGCTCGCCTCGAGGTTCCAGTCGAACAGTTCAGCGTAGAACGAACGGACGGCCTCGGCATCGTCGACCAGCAGGTCGAACCAGACGAACGACCCGGGGCGGTATACAGGGGTTCCGCCCGGCGCGACCGCCGGCACCAGTGGTCGGATTTCCGACTGCGATCCGGACGAGCAGGCGAGACCGAGCCCGGCAATGCACAGCATTCCCGCCAGTGCGGTCCGACGGCCCCGTGATCTCTGTGATCTCTGATTCAGATGCAATGCGCCCCTCGATTTCGATTTCCCGTGAACGGATCCTCGGGCGGTGCGGTCGTTCGACCGAGCAAGCCGAGTTCGAAACTCGAACCCATCATACTCACCATTGATCCGGCCGGACATGAACCCCTGCTTGCCGACGCTCAGGTCCCGCGGACATCTTCGACCGAACCAGAATCCGGAGATTCGACTCATGCCGCTATGCCGGGATTCCGTCCAACGGCGTTCTTGCCGTGCCTCAGTCTGCGCAGTCGCGCTGCTGCTTCTGGCGATCACTTGTCCGGCGAAGGCGCTGGCCCAGAATCCGGCTGACTCGGCCGGCGCGGTGGCCGGGAGTTCTGCAACAGCCGAGGATTTTCGGCTGATTGCCGTCGGCGATGTGATGCCGGGCACCGAGTTTCCGGACGCGGGTTATCTCGATCGCCGCCTGTCGGGCGATGCGGGGCCCGATGCGGTTCTCGGAATGAACCTGGTCGATCTTCTGCGTTCCGGGGATGTCGTGTTCGGCAACATGGAGGGCGTGTTGTGGGACGAGGATGTACCACCGTCCAAGTCCTGCCGGGACCCGAAGCTCTGCTACGTATTCCGCGGACCCGAGCGCTACGCCGGGCTCCTGGCGGAGGCCGGTTTCACCGTTATGGCGCTGGCCAACAACCACAGCGGTGACTGGGGAGCCGAAGGGCGCGAAGCGACGATGGCTGCGCTCACCCGGAGCGACATCCGGTTCGCGGGCCTCGAAGCTCCCGCTGCGAGGACTGCGACGATCAACCTGGAATCGGGAATCCGGGTCGGGGTTGCCGCCTTTTCGCCGAACCGCGGCACCGTCAATCTCAACAACCTGGATTCTGCTCTGCGATTGGTCCGCTCACTGGCGGACGATCACGATGTAGTACTCGTGTCGTTTCACGGAGGGGCGGAGGGTTCAGATTACACCTCCCTGCCGAAGGAAGCGGAGACCTTTCACGGCGAGAATCGGGGCGACGTGTATGCGTTCGCGCATGCCGTTGTCGACGCCGGAGCCGACGTCGTGATCGGACACGGACCGCACGTTCCGCGGGCCATCGAGGTCTACGAAGACCGGTTCATCGCGTACAGCCTTGGGAATTTCTGGACCTACGGGAGATTCAACCTGCGCGGCCCGAACGGCCTCGCCCCGATCGTGGATCTCGTGCTCGCCCCGGACGGAACACTTCGAAGCGCCCGAATTCACAGTGCCCGGCAGGAAGGCCGGGGAGGACCGACCCTGGACCCGGCGGGAGGTGCGCTCGCGCTGATCTCGGAGCTCACGGCCAGTGATCTGCCAGACACGAGGATCACATTCGAGCCTGATGGGACCGTTCGCTGGCCGGGAACCGAATGAGTCGGGTTGTCCGGCAGGTCGTCACGCCCCGAGGACGAATAGTCCCAATGTAAGCAGGAACAGGAAGAGACCGATCAGCAGCGTGATCACCCGGCGGCGCTGACGGTTCGTGTCCAGCGTGCTTCCCCAGGCGAGCCGCATCGCCTGCTGCACGTCCGCGGGCCGTGTGTCCGGGAAACTCCGCTGATAATCCACGATCACCTGGCTGAGCCGCTCGCTCAGGTCGACCGCGCGACGGCTGGCCGTCTGACGTGAACCGGTGCCCGAAGTCGGTGTCGGAATGTACGTCATCTCCTGGCCTCACTGGACTGAATCGGACTGCCGAAACAGGACTAGCGGATGTGTTTCCGCATTATGCGCGCCGCGCGGCCATGCGAAACTCGAGGTCCGCGGACTTCGTAGACATCAACGGATTCGCAAGTCGCCTCAAGCCCCGAAACGGAGAGATCTCCGTGCACTGCGTCCGTCTGATTTCGGTGTTCACAGCTGTCCTTGTCATTGCCCCACTCACCGGACTGATCCCTACCGCGCAGGCCCAGGATTCGTACGAGACTACTGGCTCTGACGGCGGGTCGAGCCTGGACCTGGGCATATCCGGGGTCGGCGTCAGCTTCGGGAGCGCGCCCCGCTGGACCGGGCTGAGGTTCAACTGGCGCGATCGATACCTCGACCGCATCGACGGCGTGAACGTCACGCTGTGGAAGCCGGGAGACCAGGTCGGTGGCTCCGTAAACGGGGTGGCGCTGGGACTGGGACCACGAGCCGGGTACCTGCGAGGCGTGTCGATCGGGCTCCTCGGTGTACTGCCCGAACGGGCCGCCTACGGCGTGACGATCGGAGGACTGGGTATCGTTGCAGACGGTTCGGTGACCGGGCTGAACGCAGGCCTACTGGGGATCGTTACGGAAGGGAGAGCCGACGGACTTTCTGTCGCCGGCCTGGGACTCGTCACCGAGGGGGGAGCCCTGGGGATCAACATCGCCGGCCTCGGAGTGGTGTCGGAGGGGACCTTGGCCGGAATCAACCTCGCCGGCCTCGGACTCGTCGCGGAACGAGGGATCCATGGACTCAACGCAGCCTTGCTCGGGGTGGTGACGGAACGCGAGCTGCGCGGGATCACCGTCACCGGCCTCGGAGCGGTGGCCGAGGGCAACATGGTCGGGGTGACCGTCGGAGGGCTCGGAGTCGTTTCCGATCGCGCCATCCAGGGCGTTGCGGCAGCCCTGTTGAAGGTCGATACACAGAATCTTAACGGCGTCAGCGTCGCCGGCTGGACGCGCGTCCGAAACGAACAGCGAGGACTCTCTCTCGGACTGTTCAACCAGGCCGAAGAACTGCACGGAGTCCAGCTCGGATTGTTGAATTTCGCGGGAAACAACCACGGCTTCGCCCGTTGGCTGCCGATCGTCAATCTGCATCTGGATTGAGGAGCCGATCTCCTATGTTCCTATAGGCGATGTCGTTCCCCGTTTCGCTTTGTTAAACAAAGTACTTGACACCTACGAAACGACGCCGGATACTCATGTATCAACCGCAGCAAGACCGGGAGGTCCGATTGCAGACGGGTAACAAGGGAACCGCGATCAATGCTGCATCCAGAGCCGTCCGGCTCGATTCACTGATCCACGAACGAGTACGTCTCGGCATCCTGAGTGCGCTGGCAGCTGCAGACCGTCTATCGTTCATAGAGCTCCGCGACGCACTGGGCGTTACCGACGGCAATCTCAGCGTGCATGCGCGAAAATTGGAGGACGCGGGCTACCTCGAATGTCAGAAAAAGTTCGACAGGCGGATTCCCCGCACCGAATACCGGCTGTCGACCAAGGGCCGGGCCGCGTTCGCCAGCTATCTGTTTCAGCTCAAATCCGTAATCCGAGCGGCACGACACGGCTGAGGATTGTCGTGGTCAGGCACGCGGAAGACTGTGGGAGTCCGCCTCGAATCTCTACCATGTGAGCCCGAGCACGCCGCACAGATAGGCGGGAAGAGGCGCAGCGGAGCGACATAGTTCGACATACTCGTCGACGAAGTCCGGCCGGCAGACCTGTGCCTCGGTCAGCGGAACCGAGACGACGTAGTCCTTCAGTTTGAGTTGGGCAGCCAGCGAGTGCTCCGGATCGAATCCCCTGGGTACTCGCTTCAGTGCCTCCCCGCCGAACTTCCAGCCGGCCGCCTCTACCGCACCGAGCATCCCGGTCCACCCGGCCGAGTCTTCGTCCATCGCCTGCCGGACGGCATCGAGCTCCGGCCTCGCGGGCCGCCAGATCCCCGCCGCTGCCAGCACGTTTCCCGGTTCGAAGTGGAGGTAGAAGCCGGGAGCGTGCACGTCCTTCGCCGCCTCGTGGCGGAACTGGAGTGCTGCCCAGCTCTTGAAGGGACTCTTGTCCTTCGAGAACCGAATGTCGCGGTGGATGCGAAACAGCGAGCCGCCCTGCTTCTTCGGAATTGCCAGGATCGACGGGCTGATCGCGGCGAGCGGCTCCTGCAGCGCCGCGGTGAACGCCAGGAGCGGTTCACGGACATGGCGCTCATAGCGGGCCCGGTTGCTCTCGAACCAGGCCCGCTCGTTGTTGTCACGCAGATCTTCGAGGAAAGTGAACAGTTCCGGCGTGATTCGATCTGCTTCGCTCATCCCCGGTCCTCTTAGAACAGAATGCCACCCGTAACCACGAACTGCTCCACCCCCTCGATCGTGAACTTGATCTCGACAAAGGGCATGATCGATCCGGCATCGAAACGGGTGCCGCCAAGCAGGTTCAGGCCCGGATCGGTGTCGCTGTTCCCGTTTGCCGATGCGTGTCCAATATTGAGACCACCGCCAGCATAGGGCGTGACGGTCGGGGCACTCGGAATATTGAAGTTGTAGATAAGGTTCCCGTTGATCTCCCAATATTCGGCTGGACCGTCCGGAAAGTAATAGTCGAACGAGGCGATAATCGTCAACGCCGAGCCGCTGAAATCGAATTCTGCGCGGGCGCCGAGTCCCAGGTCGGTATCCGTCCCGAGGCTGACCTCGGGTCCCCAACGGAATCCCTGCGCAAAGGCCGATTCGACCCCCACCAGGCAAAGCAATACGGCCGCGGTGACCAGTGTCTTCCTCATGTCGAGTCCCCCGTGTCGAAGAGATTCCCGCCCGCAATCGGCGCGGGCAGGACTGGACTCGAGTGTAATGAGCAAGACCGGGACCGCAGCGGGTCAATCAAGCGTCACTACGCTTAACTATTTTGCAAATAGAACGTTACAAGACTGGTGCTGGGACAAGTACCTGTTCCCTGGCGCCCGGAACGGCGCCCGGACGCCAGAGAACATTGCGGATTGCTATTCAGCCCGCTCGAACTGTATCGGATCGTAGAACGTTACCGTCAGCGACTTCACTGCCCCGTCCTGGCCGAGGGAGAACTGCAGAAACGTCATGGGCTGCATATCGAAGATCGGGTGGCGCCAGTGAACCCGAAACACGTCGTGGTTCCAATGTTCGAGATCGCCCAGGTGTCTGGGGTTGTAGTCGAATACCAGGCGTCCGTCTTCCATCCGGACCTCGGCCGGCCCGGACAGCTTGTCCTCGTACGACCCGGTGTAAGATTCGAGCGCCAACGACGGCATCGTGTCAGGGATCCGGCTGGCCTGCAGCTCAGCCTCCGTCCGGACCCTTCGCTGCTCACCCTGTTCGACGAACCCGCGATACACCGAGTTCCAGTCGCGCTCAGGCTCCCCGAGCATCGCGTCGAGAATCGTGTACGTGATGGCGCGGGTAGGAGCCGACGGGGCGTAGTTGGTCAGGACCACCACACCGATCCCCTCCTCCGGGAGGAGAGTCTGCAGCGATATCATCCCGGTGAGTCCACCGCTGTGCGTCACGACCTTCCGAGCCCTGTACTCCCCGATGAACCAGCCGAATCCATATCCGTTGAACCGCTGTCCGAGGTTGGCTTCGGCCCACGGCGACACACCGAGCGGATACTGGACCGACTGCATCGCGCGAGCGGATTGCTCTGAGAAGATGCGGGTCCCGTCCACCTCTCCTCCGTTGAGGTTGGCTCGCATCCACCGGGCCATGTCCAGCACGTTCGAGTTGAGCGCGGCCGCGGGCGCCACACCGGCGACATCGTCATACTCCACGGGCATGAGCTCACCATCGACCTTCTCATGGGCCGATGCGACATCCTCGATTCCCTCGAGCGCGGTCAGCGTGGTGCTGCTGCCGGTCATCCCGAGCGGGCCAAGGATGCGCTCCTGCATCAGTGCATCCCAGTTCTGTCCAGCCGTGGCCGCCGCCACCTGCCCGGCGACGAGGTACATCAGGTTCTGGTAGTGGAACGAGGCCCGGAACGCGCCCGCCGGCTCCAGCCAGCGGATCCTGCGCACGACCTCATCTCGAGGCAGATCTTGACCGATCCACAGGTGGTCACCGCCGAACGTCGGGAGGCCGCTCCGGTGGGTCAGGAGATCCCGAATCTGCATCTCCTGTGTGATCCAGGGGTCGTCCATACGGAACTCCGGCAGATGGTCGATCACCCGATCGTCAACCGCCAGCTTCCCCTCCTCCTGCAACTGCACGAGCAGCGCCGCGGTGAACGCCTTCGTATTCGACGCGACGGCGAATCGCGTCTCGGGTCCGACGAGACCCGGCTTCCCGAGGGTCCGAACGCCGTATCCGCGGGCAAACACGATCGAGTCGTCCTGCACCACGGCAACGGCCACACCAGGGGTCGTCCAGTCGGCGAGCATCGCCTCGATCCTGTCGTCGATCCGGTCCCAATCCACGGTCTGGGCATGGGCGGAATGGACTGCGGACAGGACGAGCGCAGACAGTACCAGAACGGCACGGCCGAATCGGTGATATGTGGCCCCGCGGCCGGCAGCAGCTGCCAAGTGATAGACCATTATCAACTCCGTTTGAGGTGAGGGCGGAATATAGCGTCGCCTGCGAGTGGCGCACCTCGAATCCGCGACTCGCGGCCAACGGGTTGCGGGCCTACATTCGGCCCGACAACCGTCCGTACGTTCGGCTCAAGACATCCTGTGAATCGACGATCATGCGACCTGTGAAGCGCTCTCGAACCACACTCATTGTTCTCACCGCAGCCGTGTTCACGGTCGCAGCATGCGGCGGCGAAGGCCACGAAATATACATCGAGGCGGGTTGTGTCGAGTGTCACGGAGACGACCTGCGGGGCACTCCGACATCCGGCCCGACGCTCAAGGGCATCAGGAAGCACTGGGACGAAGAATCGCTGCTCATCTACTTCCGAAAGCCGGACAGCGTTGCATCGGAAGACCCGCGACTGTCCGAGCTGCGGGAGATCTACGGCGAAGGAATGCCGCCGCTAAAGATGGCAGATCCGATCGCCAGGGAGAAACTCGCCCGGTACATATTGCGCTGAGCTGAAGCAGGCAGCACTCAGTCTCCCGGCTGTTTCTCCCACCAGATATCGGGCTCCACGGGAGGCTGTCGCTTTTCGACCGGATAGCCGAGGCGTTCGAGTTCGCCGATGATTTCAGCGACGACTGCCGGCACGGCCTCGCGCACGGTATCCGTCAACCCCACACCGTACTCGATGCTCTCCGGAATCACTCCGATCACGAACACCTCCGGTGGGGTTTCCCCCTGGAGTTCCAGCACCAGCAGAGTCTCCTTGAGGCCGGGATCGTGGGGAGTGATCCTCTGGGCCGGAGGGTGCTTGAGGATCTCGTCACGGCTGTAGGTCCGCAACTCACCCCCTGCACCATCGGAGCGGACGGTGTCGACGATGATCAGGGCCCCGGCGTCCTCGAGGATCGTGCTGAGTTCCAGGCCGGGAGTTCCGGCATCCAGCACCTCCACCTCCGGCGGAAACTCGAACTCGGCCTCCAGAACTTTAACGACATACGGCCCCAATCCGTCGTCGCTGTGCAGGATGTTCCCGAGTCCGAATACGGTCACCGCCGGCACGGCGGGACCTCCCCTCCGGGCCGGCGGTGGTCGGCGGCGCCCGTGAGCCTGTCGGGCGCCACCGTGAAGTGCGGGGCGCTCAGAGCGCCCGCACTTTCGCGATCTCGTTCCCGTCTACGTCGAGGGTGTGGATCGCGCACGCGAGACACGGATCGAACGAGTGAACCGTCCGGAGCACCTCCAGCGGCCGCTCGGAATCCGCCACGGGGTTGCCGAGCAGCGAAGCCTCGTAGGGCCCGATCTGTCCGTCTGCGTCCCGCGGGCTCGCGTTCCAGGTCGTCGGGACGACGGCCTGGTAGTTCTTGATCTTGCCGTTCTCGATCACCACCCAGTGCGACAGCGCACCGCGTGGAGCCTCGTGGAACCCGAAGCCCCGCTGTTCCCCTCGCGGGAACACCGGCGCGTTGAAGATGTCGGTGTCTCCGCTGCCGATGTTCTCGACCAGCAGACCCCAGTGCTTCAGCGCCAGGTCTCCGATGATCGCGCACCGCAGCGCCCGGGCCGCGTGTCGGCCGAGCGTTGACTGCACGTGCCCCACCCCGACGTTGACGCCGGTGCGGCTGCTGAGCTCTGACAGCGCCGTATCGACCCACTTCACGGTGAGCTCGTGGCCCTGCGCGTAGCCCACCAGGATCTGGGCTAGCGGTCCGACCTGCATCGGCTCACCGGCGAAGCGCGGCGACTTGACCCAGCTGTACTTTCCGTCGTCCTGGAAGTCCGTGTAGTTGGGGACGGTCTCCCCGTCGTACGGATGCCGGGAATCGCTTCCATCGTACCACGAATGGGCGATGGATTCCTCTACGTTGTCACGGAAGTACTCGTCACCGAACGTTGAAATCGGCTTCACGGTCGAGACGTCCCCGTTCATGATCGTGCCGCCCATCAGGTCGAACTGGGTGCCCGCTGTGTCAAGTGGCAGATCGGGCACCGCGAGGTAGTTCTTCACACCCGCCCCGAATCCGAGCCACTCCGGATACAGCGACCCGACGGCCAGGATATCCGGGATGTAGACCTGCTGCACGAAAGCGAGGACCTCGTCGAGCAGGTCCTTGATCTGGTACAGCTTCGTCATGTTCAGCGTCGCCTGATTGTCCAGGTTGATCGCGTTCGCGACGCCGCCCACCGCGAGGTTCTGAATGTTGGGCGTCTTGGACCCGAGAATCGTGACGATCTGGTTCGCCTTCCGCTGGTAGTCGAGCGCCTGCAGATAGTGATTCACTGCCAGCAGGTTCACTTCCGGCGGCAGCTTCATTGCCGGGTGGCCCCAGTAGCCGTTGGCGAAGATGCCGAGCTGTCCGCTCGCTACGATGCTCTCGAGCTTCGCCTTGGTGGCGCGCATGGATTGCACGCTGTTGTGCGGCCACGGCGACAGGCTCTCGGCCAGGCGGGACGTCGCCACCGGGTCAGCCTGCAAGGCAGACGTGATGTCGACCCAGTCGAGCGCCGACAGGTGGTAGAAGTGAACGATGTGATCGTGCATCGCATGCGCGATGAGGATCATGTTGCGGATGTACTGAGCGTTCATCGGGATTTCGAGTCCGAGCGCGTTTTCAACCGCACGGACCGAGGTAATCGCATGTACCGTGGTGCACACCCCACAGAACCGCTGGGTGAACAGCCACGCGTCACGCGGGTCCCTTCCCTGCAAGATGACTTCAATTCCCCGCCACATCTGGCCCGAAGCCCAGGATTTCTGGACCGTGCCGCCGTTCACCTCCACGTCGATGCGGAGGTGTCCTTCAATACGGGTGACCGGGTCAACTACGATGCGTGCCATGTCTCACTCCTCAGGTGGGCAGGGCCGCGGAAGGACGGCCGGTCAGAATCGGGAATCTCTTGATGATATACATGAACGCCGCGACCTCGGCTGCAACCAATCCGGCGGTCACGAAAATCTCGAATAGCGAAGGAAAATACAGGTTCCAGTGCTCGCCCGGATTGTAGGCGAACCAGTAGGCGGTGAACCGGAGCAGCATTCCCCCGGTCACCATCATGCCGGACGCCATGAACAGCCGGCCCCGGTCCCTGTCCGTCCGTGTCGGTTTCATCATCAGGATGATCGCCGGCACCAGGAACAGCAGGATCTCCAGCCAGAACAAGATCGCGAACCGGTCCAGCTGGAACGCGTACCCGATCTTGCCCGCAGCCAGGATGTTCAGCAGCCGGGCGGCCACCCACACGAGCAGTACCACGACCATTGCGGGCGAAAGCGCCGTCATGATCGATGTTTCCCGGTAGCGTGAGTAGACCGTTCGCGACCACATGGTCTCCAGCACCACCATTCCGTACCCCATCGCGATACACGAGACCAGGAAGAAGAATGGCAGCCAGCCGGTCAGCCATAGCGGGTGCAGCTTCGGACCGGCGAGAAGGATCATCGAGCCGAGGCTCGACTGGTGCATCGTGGGAAGAACGATTCCCAGTGCGATGAGCCACGGCATCGCCTTCATCAGGATCGGTGTCCACTTCTTCGCGAACGCCTGGAGCTTCGGCTTCCTGTCCTCGGTTTCCCAGCGTTCGAGGAATACGGGCGCCAACTCGATCCAAAGAACCGCCGTGTACAGCATGATGCACAGCGCGACTTCGAGCTGGACAGAATCGAGATTCCAGGTCCAGAAGAAGATCGGCAGCTTCCAGGTCAACCACGGACGTCCGAGGTCGATCATCACGCCGACCGCCCCGAGCGTATAGCCCAGCGCACTGGTGAGAATCGCAGAGCGGATCAGCGGGTGGTACTTCCCCTTGTTGAACACGTATATCAACAGGGCGATCGCGTACCCACCGCATGCCAGGGCCGTACCCGTGACCACGTCGAAGGCGATCCACAGTCCCCATGGGTGTCCGTCGGACAAGTTCGTTACCGGTCCCAGGCCGACCAGGAACCGGAAGATCAGCATGAGTCCGGAAACTGCCGCGAGCCCGAGGCAGATCTTCATGACGGGGGTCATGATCGGTCCGCCGACCGGCGTCGGAATTCCGTGCTGGTTTCTCACGCTCCCACCTCCTCACCGGCCTTGTCGTACTGCCGGCGCGATCTCCACACGAGGCCCGCGATGACTCCGTACACGGCCACGGGAGCGATGAACCCCTTGTAGATCGTGTGCTGGAGGCCGACGGGAAGCGCGGGGACGGATTCGGTTCCAAGCTCCGGTAGTCCGAGCTTGGAGAACGGGATCCCCTTTGCGGTCAGATACAGGACCTGGGTTCCGCCGACTTCGTCGAGACCGTAGACATGGTCCTCGTACCGGTCCGGGTTCTCAGCGATGCGCCGCAGCGCTTCGGCCTTGAGCTCCTCGTACGGTCCGTAGATCACTGCCGCCCGCGGGCAGACTTCTGTACAGGCGGGCTGCCCGACTTCATTCAACTGCCCGTCATTCGTCGTGCCGGCCTTGGCGAGACACATCTGGCACTTGACCATGGCCGGGGTGGCCGAATTCCACTCGAACTTCGGAATGTTGAACGGGCAGGCGACCTGGCAGTACCGGCACCCGATGCAACGCTCGGGCTTCCAGGTCACGATCCCGTTCTGCCGCTTCTGGAACGACCCCATCATGCAGGCCGACGCGCAGGCGGGATCGATGCAGTGCATGCACTGCTGCTTGATGAAGGACGTACCGTCCTCTCCCTCGTAGAACTTGATGATATTGGCAGTGTTGGCGCTCAGGTCGATCGGATCGTCATACAGCCGGCTGTGTGCTTCCATGTCCAGGCTGTTCGCGCGCCGGCATGCTGCTACGCACGCTTTGCAGCCGATACACATGGTCGCGTCGTACAGCATCCCGGTGGCGTCGGCAGGAGCTTCCTTCTTCTCCCGTGCCTCGGCCTTCCGGGCGCCCGCCGCGGTAGCCGCGCCGAACGCGGCGACCTTGAAAGCGCCCCGCCGCGAGATCTTCATCGTCACACCCCCCCCAGGCCGATTTCGTCTTCGCTGGGCTGGCTCACCTTCTTGGCTGCAATGATCCCGCCGCCGATCGCGCCGCCGATGATGCCGCCGAGCGCCATCGTGGCCCACGGATTAGGGCCGTCCCGCTGGGTAAAGATCGGCGGATAGGTCGAGGGCGGAGTCGCATCAGTGATCTCTACCGTCTCGAACTTGCCCAGCGTAAACCCGACTCCCTCTTCGGTGCAGCCGAAGCACGGAGCGCCGATCCCGATCGGCCAGGCGTCATCGACTCCCCCGAAATTCAGCGTCGAGCAGTTGGCATGGGTAACGGGTCCCTTGCACCCCATCTCATACAGGCACCAGCCCTGTCGATGACCATCGTCACCGAATTCCTTCACGAATCGGCCGGCGTCGAAGTGGGCGCGGCGCGGGCAGTGCTCGTGGATGACCCGTCCGTAAGCGAACTTCGGTCGCGCCAGCGCGTCGAGCTCCGGCAACGTTCCGAAGGTGGCGTACTGCAGCGCGACGCCGAGGAAGTTGTAGGGATTCGAGGGACAGCCCGGAATCGTCACGACCGTCTTTCCTTCGAGCAACGTGGGTGCTCCCACGGCACCGGTCGGATTCGGCGCGGCCGAAGGGATTCCTCCCCACGAAGCGCACGACCCGATCGCAATGATCGCGCCCGCGTGTTCGGCCACCTCGCGAACCAGTTCGATCGAGGTCTGTCCGCCGATCTTGCAAAAGATCCCGTCCTGCTTCATCGGGATCGCGCCCTCGATCACCAGGATGTAAGAGCCCTTGTGCTGCTCCATCGTGGCCCTGCGAACTTCCTCCGCCTGGTGTCCCGCCGCGACCATCAGCGTCTCGTGATAGTCGAGGCTGATCAGATCCAGAATCAGCTCATCGAGTGCAGGGTGATGAGTCCGGAGGAGCGACTCCGTGCAGCCGGTGCACTCCTGGTTGTGGAGCCAGATCACCGAGGGCTTGAGACCCTGTGCCGCATTCTCGGCGAATTTCGCCGCCGCCTCTGCAGGTAGCCCGACGGCGGCTGCCGCCATGCTGCACACCTTCACGAAGTCTCGACGATCGACCGACATCAGGCCGGAAGGCGAGGAGTCGAGTGTGGGAAGCACCATGTCTGCCCTCCTGGTGGTTTCACGACGTCTCCGGCTCACCAGCGCGAGGTCCTCGATCAGTCCGAGGACCTCGCGGCCGGAGGCTGGGAGCCGCGTTCTTCGGGAGATGAACTCCCGTCCTGTGATTCAGGATCTAAATCGGCTAACCGGGCGGTCCGCTTGCTGCCGACGTCCGCCCGGGCGGACTCTGGAATTCGTCCTGCTATCGGGCCCTGCGGTCGCCGTAACTCTCGACCTCGACCCCTGAACCATGGAAGAAAATACCGGTGCCCCCTCGGCCGCGGATTCCCGTTCCCGGCGGTCAATCCATCCGATCGGAACTGGCAGCTGTCGTTCGAATCCAGGCTGGGAGGCCCGACACGAGCCGACAGCACGGCTAAAGGCAACACGTATGCCAACTTCCCGCTTCGCCAGCGGATTTCGCTCCCCGGAAAGCGAATTCATGTCTATATCATTGCAATATTGGCTTGTACAGGTTCTCACACCATGATGGCGTCGCCTCCGGACACACCCCGCAAACGACCTCGGGCGGGTCAGGCCGTCGGATCGTCGGGCGAGGATTGGGACGGTTCGGCCCACCGGCACGGCCGGCCGACCCGGTTTCGGGGTCCCGTTCATCTCAGGGGTCGCATCGGCCCACGGGCACGAGGTAGACCGGCACCTGCTCCGCGGGCAATTCCAGCACGGCACGGATCCGATCCGGCTCGAGCCAGGCGATCGGAACGCCTGCCAGCCCAAGCGCCTCGGCCTGAAGCAGGAGATTCTGCGCCGCATGCCCGAGGTCCATGTGAACGTAGGGCTCGGCCCCGGGACCGAGCTTGTCGATGGCCCGAGAATAGACGGCGGCAAATACGAACACTGCTGGCGCCGAAGTCAGGGAATCCTGATCGTGTGACGCCGACCGCAGCCCCTCCCTCAGATCGCTGTCGAGCAAGGCAGTGAGACTGTGGTCGGCCGGCGAATACCGACCCAGTCCATCCGCGGTGGCCACGTAGAGTTCGAGCGGATAGGCCTCCATCGCCGACGGGGCCGCGCGCAGCCGACCAGTTGAGCCGGTAATGCCCTGCGCGGCCCACAGAAGCTGGCCGATCTGTTCGGACGAGAGCTGTTCAGGACGGAAGGCGCGACGCGAGCGTCGCTTCTCGATCGCCGCTTCCAGGGAAACCGGTCCTTCGAGTCGGGGGGCCGGAAGTACTTGAGCAATCATGGGAAATCTCGATCGCAAAGATGGTGAAAACCAGGGCCGGGATGCCGAGCCGATCCGAGAAACGGACACTCTATGTATATTGTACTCTGGAGACGGTGACGACGGCCCTGTGCACAAGCGCAGGTTGAGCCGGCCCAGCTTTCGACCCGGGGAGCGCCATGGACTTCGTACTCGAATCTACCTCGTTCCGCAGCTACGGCGAGATTCCACAGCGGCACACTTGTGACGGAGAGGATGTCTCACCACCGCTCAGCTGGCGTGGAACGCCGCCCGGTACGCTCAGCCTGGCCCTGATCGTCGACGACCCGGATGCGCCCGATCCGAACTCACCGCAGATGGTGTGGGTCCACTGGGTCGTATACAACCTTCCGGTCGGACTCGAGGCGCTTGTCGAAGGTGCCTCCGGAAATCTGCCGTCTTCGGCCGTCGAAGGGATCAACGATTTTCACGGGCAGGGCTGGCGCGGACCGTGTCCGCCGATCGGCAGACACCGGTACTTCCACAAGCTGTATGCCCTCGATTGTCTCCTCGAGCCGGTCGGCGAGATTGCCAAGCCCGATCTCGAGCGGCTGATGATTACCCATGTGCTGGCGAAGGCGGAGCTCGTGGGCACCTATCGACGGTTCGACCAGCCGGGCTGAGTCGCTTTGTCTCCATTCCCGGACCCGGTTCGGGGGACGGCCCGTCCCTCCCGGGTCTTCCGGGGACCTTCAGCACGGCGCTTCCGACACTCCAACGTTCTGTCTGCCATCCCAGATACGTGCATAACTCCGCGGCGCACGCGGATCGGTCGTCTGCGGTCCCGCATCGCCTCGACAGGCTCCGCGGAGCACGGTCCGGCGGTACACTTCCTGCACGTTTCGTAGCCGGTATTTCCTCATCATTCCGACGCCGCCTTCGTCGCGGCCGACCCGGAGGCCCGTATCAATGCTTGATGCCGTCGAGCAGCTCTGGCCAGAGCTTGAGTGGATCGAGAGTCCGGTATTGCGCGAGGCCGTGACCCGTACGTGGGTCCTCGCCCTCGAGCGCAGCCCGCTCGCCCCCGAAGACCTCGAGACGATTCCGTTCACTCTCAAGGTCCCGGACTGTCCCGCCACCTTCATGCAGCACAAACGCTGCGTCGTCCACATCGCTCGCGATGGCGCCCGGGCGATGCAGGAGTTCCTGGGTGATTCTCTCGACATCGACCTGGACGTGGTGATTGCGGGAGCGATCCTCGCCGACGTTGGTAAGGTGCTCGAGTACGAAAAGGCCGACGGGACGATCCGCCAGAGCGCTCGTGGCCTGGCGCTTCGGCATCCGTTCACCGGCGTGGCGGTCGCGCTCGAGTGCGGCGTCCCGGACGACGTGTGTCACATCATTGCCGCTCATGCCGGCGAGGGAGACATGATCCGCCGCAGTACGGAGGCGATCATCGTCCACCACGCGGACTTCATGAGCTATCTGCCATTTCTGAATCTCGGGGCCTGATCCCCGAACGCGGAAGGAATACGACCATGGCGCACAGCGTTCCCGGCCAGTCGGCCGAAACGATCACGGCGGAGATGGCCCGCTGGGCCGCCGACTTGCGGTTCGAGGACATCCCGGAGAGTGCCGTTCGCGAAGCGCGGCGCTACTTGCTGGACACGCTGGGCTGCGCGCTCGGCGGTTTCAAGCAGGAGGATGCGGAGATCGCGCTCGAAGTACTCGACGAAATCGCGGGTGATGGGCCCGCGACCGTGATCGGCTCCGGCCGGAGAATGGACGTGGTGTCCGCTGCCCTGGCCAACGCTCTCATGGTCCGGGTGATGGACTACAACGACATCTACTGGCAGCAGGACCCATCCCACCCGTCCGACATCATTCCGGCGGCCATGGCCTGCGCAGAGCGCATGGACATGGGCGGCCGGGAGCTGATCGTGGGGATCGTGCTCGGGCACGAGTTCGAGATGCGCCTGTGCGAGGCGGCTTTCCCGGGGATCCGGGAGCGCGGCTGGCACCACGCCACGCTCACTGCCTTCGTGTCGCCAATCGTCGCGGGCCGAATGTTGAATCTGCCCTGGGAGCAGATTCAACACGCGATCGGCATCTCCGCCTCGCGCCACGCCACCTTCGGTGCGGTAACGGCGGGAAAGCTCACGATGATGAAGAACACCGTCGATCCGATGGCCACGCAGTCGGGCGTACTGGCCGCGCTCCTGGCCGAGAAGGGGTACAGCGGTCCCGAGCACGTGATCGACGGAAAGGAAGGGATCGTTCACTGCCTCGGGCCGGAATGGAAGCTCGACGTCCTGACCGAGGGTCTCGGCGAGTCGTGGCGCATCGAGCGCTGTGGAATGAAGGCGTTTCCGACGGAGGCGCTCACCCACACGCCGATCTCGGCCGTGCTGGACATCGTGATCGGAAACGACCTGTCGGCGGACGACGTGGCTACCGTTCGAATTGGTTCTACGGCCCGCTCGGCGGACATTCTCGCCGACCCCTCCAAGTACGATCCGCGATCCAAGGAGACGGCCGATCACAGCCTGCCGTACGTGATTGCGGCGGCGATCGCCGATCGACAGGTCACGCCGGTTCAGTTCACCCCCGAGAAGATCATGGATCCGAAGATCCGGGCCCAGCTTCGCAAGATTGAAGTGATTGCCGACCCGGAGATCGAGAAGGTGTTCCCCGCGCTGCAGCGCGCGGATGTCGAAGTCGATACGACCGACGGTCGGACGTTCACCACGAGGCTGGACTATCCGAAGGGAGATCCGCGCAATCCACTCACAGATGCCGAGATCGAAGCGAAATTCGACTCCCTCGCGGCTCCGGTCATGACTGACGCCGCCTCGGCCCGGCTGAAGGAGGCCGTGTGGGGCCTGGAGCAGCAGGACTCGGTGACGGGCCTGATGGCACTCGCGAAATCGGACCGCTGAGGGAGGCGCGCCGGGCTTCCAGGTCCGGCGCGATTCGCTGATGGGACAGACGATTGTCGAAAAGATCGCGAAGAGTCACCTGATGGAGGGGCCGGCCCGTCCTCTTCGGGCGGGTGACGTCGTGTCACTCCGGCCGCGCCACGTGTTGACGCACGACAACACGGCGGCGGTGATGAAGAAGTTCGAGGCGATCGGGGCGAGCCGGGTGGCGGACTCCAGTCAGCCCGTATTCGTGCTGGACCACGACATTCAGAACGACAGCAACGAGAACCTGGCCAAGTACGAGGCTATCGGCGCATTCGCCGCCGACCAGGGAATTCACTTCTATCCGGCCGGCACCGGTATCGGACACCAGGTGATGATGTCGCACGGATACGTGGCGCCGGGGGCGCTCGTCGTCGCATCGGACTCTCACGCGAACATGTACGGCGCCCTCGGTTCCCTGGGTACACCCGTAGTACGCACGGACGCCGCCGCGATCTGGGCCACAGGCGAGTTCTGGTGGCAGATCCCGCGAACCGTCCAGGTAGTGCTGAACGGGATGCTGCGGCCCGGAGTGACCGGCAAGGACGTGATCATCACGCTGTGCGGCCTGTACAATCGCGGCGAGGTGCTGAATACCGCGATCGAGTTCACCGGTGATGGCATCGAATCGCTGGATATTGCCGAGCGAATGACGATCTCCAACATGACGACCGAGTGGGGTGCGCTGGTCGGCTGGTTCCCGGTCGATGGGACAACCCTCGAATACCTTCGGGCCCGGATGTCGAAACTCGGTTCAAATGGTGGATTCGATCGGTTCAGCGAACAGGAAATCGCCGACTGGGAGGCCAATCCTCCGGTCCCGGACCCGGAGGCGAACTATGCGGCCCGGATCGAACTCGACCTCGGCTTGGTCACTCCGCACGTCTCAGGACCGGACACGGTGCAGACGATGCATTCCGTAGCCGACCTCGAACGCGAGTTCATTCGGGTCAACAAGGCATACATCGTCTCGTGCGTGAACAGTCGGCTGGAAGACCTGGAGGCGGCGGCATCCGTTCTCGAAGGTCGGCGCGTGGCGGATGGCGTGGAGCTGTACGTGGCCGCTGCGAGCGCCGAGATCCAGCAGGCGGCCGAAGCCTCCGGCGCCTGGGGAACGCTGCTCTCAGCTGGCGCTCGTCCGCTCCCCGCGGCGTGTGGCCCGTGCATCGGACTCGGGACCGGCCTGCTCGAGGCGGGTGAAGTGGGAATCTCTGCTACGAATCGCAATTTCAAGGGACGCATGGGATCGCGCGATGCGAAGGCGTACCTGGCGAGTCCCGAGGTCGTCGCGGAATCGGCGGCATCCGGCTACATCAGGGGCCCGATACGACTGGACGGCGGGCACCTCGAGTATCGCTTCGACCGTCTCGACGGCCCCCCGGAGCAGGAAGAGACGGTCCAGATTCTCGACGGCTTCCCGGAGCGGGTGCGCGGCCGAGCGGTGCTCGTGCCGCAGGACAATCTCAATACCGACGGCATTTACGGTAAGGACTGGACGTACAAGGAGGGGATGACCGAACGTCAGATGGCCGGAGTCGTAATGCGAAATTACGATCCCGATTTCGCTGGACGGATCGAGGCGGGTGACGTGCTGGTGGGTGGCTACAATTTCGGAACCGGATCCAGCCGCGAGCAGGCAGCTACGGCGCTCCAGGCCGCAGGAATCCCACTCGTGATCGCAGGGAGCTTTTCGCAGACCTACCTGCGCAACGCATTCAACAACGGTCTGCTGTGCATCGAGTGCCCGGCCCTCGTGGACCGGTTGCGAGAGGTTCATGCAACGGAGATCGGCGCCGGGACCCGGACGTTGATTCCGGGCTCGCTGATCGACGTCGACTTTGCGCGGGGTCTGCTGGTGTGGGAGGGTGAGAGCTTCCGCTTCCCCGCCCTCGGGTCCGTCCCGCAGGGGCTGGTGGTAGCCGGAGGAATCGAGAAACAGGTGCGCACGAGGCTCGGCCTCGGCGGTTGACACGAAAGGAATAGACGATGGCACGACGGACGGTCGTCTCCATGCCCGGTGATGGGATCGGGAAAGTGGTCCTGCCCGAGGCGGTGCGCGTGCTGGACGCAGTGGGCTTCGACGCCGACTACGTGCACGCGGACATCGGCTGGGACTTCTGGGTGAACGAGGGTAACCCGCTGCCCGAGCGCACGGTGGAGCTCCTCCGGGAACATGGTCTGGGCCTGTTCGGGGCGATCACCTCCAAGCCCAAGAACGAAGCGAACGTCGAGCTGAAACCCGAACTGCGGGACCGGGGCCTCGTGTACTACAGCCCCATCGTCAGCCTGCGGCAGATCTTCGACCTGGACATCTGCATCCGGCCCTGTCGGTCGTTTGTCGGGAATCCGCTCAACTTCATCCGTCGAAGTGCGGACGGCGGTATCGAGGAGCCGCCGGTGGACGCCGTGATCTTCCGCCAGAACACCGAGGGGCTCTACGCCGGGGTCGAGTGGACCAACCCGCCGGAGCAGGTGCGTGAAGCGCTGGACACGCACCCCAAGTTCAAGGCGGTTCGCGGACACCCCGGTCCCGATCTGGCCATCTCCACCCGCATCTTCACACGCAACGCCTGCCGCCGGATCGTGCGCGCCGCTTTCGAGTACGCGGCGAAGCACGGTTATCGCTCGGTCACCGTATGCGAAAAGCCCAACGTTCTGCGAGAGACTTCCGGGATGATGGAGGAAGAGGCGCGGGCGATCCAGAAGGAGTTTCCTGAAGTCCAGCACTGGTCGACCAACATCGACGCCCAGATGATGTGGCTGACCAAGAATCCCGAAGACTATGGGGTGATCGTAGCCGGCAACATGTTCGGCGACATCGTCTCCGACGCCTTCGCCGGCCTCGTCGGAGGGCTCGGCTTCGCGTGCTCGGCAAACATCGGGGACGAGGTGGCCGTGTTCGAGCCGACCCACGGCTCGGCCCCGAAGTACGAGGAACTCGACCCGCCGATCGTGAATCCGATCGCGATGATCCTCACGGCGGCGATGATGCTCGACCATATCGGCGAGACGGAGATGCGCCGAACGGATCCGCGACGCCGTGGCCGCGGTCGTCGCCGGAGGGCAAGGTCAGACCTACGACATGATGAAGCTGCCCGGCGGCCCGAACGCGATCGCGCAGGGCGCGGCGACGACGACGCAGGTGACCGACGCGATCATCGAAGCACCTCGGCTGAGGAGGCTGCATTGAACAACCAGGCGACCGGTGGCGGGGCATCTGCCACCGGCCGCGGCGAAGCGGGCCGGGCGGGCCCTGACGTCCGTTCGGACCTGTTCGCGGCGGTGGAGCTCGCTGACGAGGGCGGGGTGCAGCTCGATCTCGCGTCCCGGGTCGGCCGGCTGTATGGCAATGCGATCGAAGCCGAAGCGCGCCGGGTGTGCGAAGCGCTCGGGGTCGAGCATGTGAAGTTGCGCATCGAGGACGGAGGAGGCGCTCTGCCCTTCGTGATCGGCGCCGCGTCGAGAGGCGGCGTCCGCGCTGCGGCGGGAGATGGCGGCGCCGTGACGCCCGACCGGAGCTGCCGCGCCGCTGTCCTCCCGGGAGAGCGCCACCCGTGATCGCCTGCGCCGGTCCCGGCTCTACCTGCCGGGCAACGAATCGAAGTACTTCCTCAATGCCGGGCTCCTACGGTCCGGACGGGGTCATCCTCGACCTGGAGGACTCGGTCCACGCCGACCACAAGGACGCCGCGCGCCTCCTGGTGCGCAACGCCCTGCGCACGTCGACTTCGGCGGCCGAGCGGATGGTGCGCATCAACCAGCTGCCCCTGGGCCTGGAGGACCTGGACGCGGTCGTGCCCCGGAAGCAGCCGGACCATGATCCTGATCCCCAAGGTCGAGGACGCCGGACCAGGTCCGCGAGGTCGGTCGACGGATCGAATCCGGCAAGGGCACGGAGCGCAGGCCGCTCTGGCTGATGCCGATCCTCGAGTCGGCGCTGGGCATCGAGCACGCCTTCGACATCGCCGCCGCCCTGGAACGGGTCGTGGCGCTGACCATCGGCCTGGAGGACTACACCGCCGACATCGGCGTCCCGCAGGACCGCGGAGGGCGACGAGTCCGCCTACGCGCGCGCCGCCTGGTCAACGCGGCCCGGGCGGCGGGCGTCCAGGCGATCGACTCGGTCTACGGCGAGGTGGACGACGAGGACCGGGCTCTGCGCGCTGGGCGAGCGCGTGCCCGAAGGACTGGGCTTCGTCGGGCATGGGCTGTCTGCACCCGCGGCAGATCGTGCCGATCCACGAGGCCTTCACCCCGACAGCCGAGCCAGATCGAGAAGCGCGCCGCGGATCGTGGCCGCCTTCGAGGAGGCCGAGGCGAAGGCCTGGGCGTGGTCAGCCTGGGATCGAAGATGATCGACCCGCCGGTGGTCAAGCGGGCGCTCCGGACTGTGCAGGCGGCGCGGCGCGCGGGCCTGCTCGAGGATGGCGCCGGAGGAGATTCGCAACGCCGTGAGCCGCCACCAAGGCCGAACTGTTCCACCAACGCCGTCGGGCGCAAGGTGCCCAGCCATGTCAACGGCACGCGTCCCTGCCCTACAAGGGCGTCGGCGCCACCGAGCCGCAGGGCCGCAAGTACGGACCGCCGATCCGCAGCTGCACGGACTATCCCGCCGACGGCGACAAGCGGGTGACCGACCTGAAGGAAGGCGCTCGAGCGCTGCGGGTTGCGCGACGGGATGATCCTCTCCACGCACCACCACCTGCGCAACGGAGACCGGTCGGCGCTGGAAGTGCTGCAGACCGCGGCCGAAGATGGGCGCCAAGGACCTGATGTGGTTTCCCAGCGCCTCCTTCCCCTGCCACGAGCCGGTGATCGACCTGATGGAAGCCGGCGCAGTGCACCACATCGAGGGCAGCATGAACGGCCCGCTCGGCGCCTACTGCTCAGAGGGCAAGATGCGCGGCCTGGGCGTGCTGCGCTCCCACGGCGGGCGCTGGCAGGCGATCCAGGACGGCGAGGTGCACATCGACATCGCGGTGATCGCCGCTCCCACGGCAGATGCTTTCGGTAATGCCGACGGCTCTCACGGCCCCTCCGCCTGCGGTTCGCTCGGATTCGCGCTCGCCGACTCGATGTACGCGGACCGGGTGATCGTAGTGACGGACAATCTCGTTCCGTTTCCCTGCATTCCCTGGCAGATCCAGGGCAACAACGTGGACTTCGTGGTCGAGGTCGAGTCGATCGGA
Source organism: uncultured Gemmatimonadota bacterium (assembly GCA_942490755.1). Classification (GTDB taxonomy): domain Bacteria; phylum Gemmatimonadota; class Gemmatimonadetes; order Palauibacterales; family Palauibacteraceae; genus Carthagonibacter. The sequence continues at coordinate 1,028 of CALNYN010000033.1, read as the reverse complement.
GATCCGTCGAAGATCGTCTCCGGCACTACACAACTCACGAAGAGCCCCGACCGCCTGCTGATCGCCGAGTACGTGGCCCGCTTCCTTCGTGACGCGGAGATCGTGCGGAACGGCTTCTCATTTCAGGCTGGCGCCGGCGGAATCGCCCTTGCATTCGTGGGGTTCATCAAGAAAATCATGCGGGAGCAGGGCGTGAAGGCGCGCTTCGTTCGCGGCGGCTCGACCAGCTACCTGGTGGATCTGCTGAACGAGGGTCTGACCGACTACATCCTGGATGGCCAGACTTTCGATCTCGCCGGGGTCGAGTCGATCGGGTCCGACCCGAGGCACGTCCCGACGTCGCCATTCACGTCATACAACTGGCACGGCAAGGGCAACTTCGCCTCGATGGTCGATACGGTGATCCTCGGGGCGACCGAGGTCGACGTCAACTTCAACGCCAACGTCAACACGCATTCCGACGGCCGTGCTGCTGCACGGCATCGGTGGATGGCAGAACTGTCTCACCGCCGGCTGTACGATTCTGGCGCTGCCCTCATTTCGCGATCGCATTCCGGTGATCGTGGACGAGGTGACCACGGTGACCGGCCCGGGCGAGCTGATCGACGTGGTCGCCACCGAGCGCGGCATCGCGATCAACCCGCGGCGGGGCGACCTGCTGGATGCGTTGAAGGGCTCCGGCCTGCCGATCCGCCCGATCGAGGAGATCAAGGCCGAGGTGGAGAAGCTCTGCGGCGGCGCGCCAAGAAAGGCGCGGCTCACCGACGAGCCGGTGGCGGTGATCAAGTGGGTCGACGGCACCGTGCTCGACACCGTGTGGCAGCTGGCCGACGAGGCGGATTGACAGCTCGCAGACCGAGGTAGGAATGCTCCCGAGGCCCAACTCCAAGGCCGTCAACCGGAAGGAAAGACTCGACCTTCCGGGGTCGAGTCCGCCCAGCCGTCCGCCCGCCGAACGGCTGGCTGGCTTCGGGGAATCATGGGCGGCCGTGTCGCTGGCGTGGGCCCAGGCCGCTGCGCGGCGCTGC
>CALNYN010000032.1:0-55798 GCA_942490755.1 uncultured Gemmatimonadota bacterium | reverse complement strand
ACGAGGCGGAGGGGCTATTCAGCCGCGCGATGCAGCTGGATCCCGATTATCCGAGCGGACTGACGTGGTTCGGACAGTTGCGCTGGAGACAGGGCCGTCACGAGGAAGCGCGCGAGTGGACGGAGCAGGCCGTAGAACTGGACCCGCTCTCCCTGCACGCAATTCACTCCGACGCGCATGTCTTGCTGTCGCTCGGCCGGTGGACGGAGGCCCTCGCCGAATTCGATCGAGCGCTTGCCATACAGCCCGACTTCAATCCGGCGCTGCTGAACTCATCTTACGCCCTGGCTCGTCTCGGCGAATGGGGAGAAGCGGAAGCACGGTTGCGGCGGGGATTAGCGGCAAGCGGCAGACCTGCCGGGGCGGAACTGGCTCGCGACGTCATAGCCGGAGTTCGTGACCCGTCGGACCATGAGCAAACGAGCGCGGCCGTGTTGCGTCTGCTGGAGCCCCCGGCGGCCTTCCAATATCCGTTGGCGGTCGAATGGCTGCTGCTGGTCAATGATCGGCAGGCTGGGCTGGACTTGCTCGAACGATCGATCGAGGAGAACCCGGACTCACCCCAGAGAATCCTGTCGATCGTCGGTATCGAGAAGCTGATCGGCGAGCCCCGTTTCGCAGCGCTGGTCGAGGCCGCGGGAATGAGCGAGTACGTGGTCAACCTCCGGCAGTGAACCGGCCGGCCAGGGCCTGGCTCCTGCCGCACACGGCGCGGATCGCGCGCGCCGCGGCCCGGATCTTCTATCGAGTCCAGGTCGAAGGAAGCACGCCGCCGCAGACGGGACCGGTCCTGTTCGTCGCCAACCATCCCAACTCGCTGGTCGATCCTGTTCTCGTGACGGCGGCAGCCGACCGCCCTCTCCAGTTTCTGGCCAAGGCGCCCCTGTTCGAAGAACGGCTCGTCGGCCCCCTGGTGAGGGCAACGGGGTCGATCCCCGTCTACCGGCGCCAGGACGACCCAGACCTGGTGGACAGGAATTCCAGCGTGTTCGAAGCCGTGCACGCTGCCCTGGCCGACGGAGCTGCCGTCGGGATCTTCCCCGAAGGCCTGAGTCACTCGGAGCCTTCGATTGCGAGATTACGCACCGGTGCAGCCCGGATCGCGCTCGGCGCCGCGGAACGTGCTGATACGATCGTGTCGATCGTTCCGGTCGGGATCGTCCTGCGGCAGAAGGACCGGTTCCGCTCGAAGGCGCTGGTGCTGGTCGGGCCTCCTGTTGAATGGGACGATCTGCACGGATGCGCCGAGGAAGATGCCGGTGCCGTTCGGGAATTGACGGACCGAATCGAACAGGCGCTGCGGGATGTGACGATCAATCTCGAGCGCACCGAGGACGGCCCGGTGGTCGAGTGTGCCGAATCGGTGTTCGCAGCGGAGTTCGACCTCGAACGGGCATCGAAGGACAAGATCCGGCGGATGCGGCAAGCGACCGAGACACTTCGGAGGATCAGACACGAGAATCCGGCAGCAGCCGCTGAACTTTTCGCGGATCTCCAGGAGTTCGCCGACTCGCTGGCGGTGCTCGGATTGTCGCCCCGAAGCCTGGAAGCGGTGGCCCGGCCTCGAGCGGCCGTGTCTTGGTCGGTGCAGACTCTCATCTTCTTCCTCGCCGGCGCGCCGGTCGCGTTCGTCGGTCACGTCCTGTTTCTCGTTCCGTATCAGCTCACCGACTGGTTCTCCCGGCGGCCGGGCATTCCCCGCGATATCCGCTCGGCGCGCAAGCTCCTGGGGGGTGGAGCGCTCTACCTGATCTGGTGCGCGTTGCTCTCGGCCCTCGCTGGCTGGCTGTTCGGGATACCGGGCGGCATCGCCGCCGCTGTGACCCTGCCCCTGCTTGCGGTGATCACACTGGCCGTTCGCGAACGCTGGCGGGATGCGAAACGCGATTTCCGGCGCTACTTCGTCCTCAGGCGAACTGGAGATGTTCGAGGTCGACTGCTCAGCCGGCGTCGGGAGCTGGCCGTGGAGCTCGAGCGGTTCCGCCGGGAATTCTCGGGCGAAGGCTGACGCGCGGGCTCGAAGGTTGCCCTATCGTACCCATTCTGCCGATCTTCTCGCCCATGTCAGAGACTTCCGCGCACCAGCGTTTCTTCGCCGAACTGAAGCGGCGCAAGGTATTCCGTGTCGCCGCCGCGTACGGGGCGGTCGGGTTCGTAATCCTGCAGGTCGCGGAGCTGATCGCTGACGGGCTGCAGTTGCCGCCTGCGGTCCGGACCACCATCACGATTGTCGTTTTGCTCGGCTTTCCCGTCGCGGTCGTCCTGGCCTGGGTCCTGGAGCGGAGTCCGGAGGGTGACTTGCAGCGTACGCCGGACGCGCAATCCGGCGAGATCGAGCGTATCGTCTCGGAGTCCCGGTCCCGGCGCTGGCCCGCCGGCCTGGCAGCGCTCGCCGGGACAGCACTGCTGGTCGCCGGGGGATGGTGGGCGTTTGACCGAATCGGCGGGGACTCGCAGGCCGCATTGGACGCGGAAGACACGACAACCGCCGCCGGCGCAGGATTCGCTGACCCGGGTGTTCCGGCCGGTGGCACCGGCGTCGTGATCGTCCCGTTCGCGGTCCAGGGGAGTCCGGACGTCGCCTACCTCGGCGAGGGAATGGTCAGCCTGCTCGGTACGAAGCTGGACGGCGCCGGAGCGCTCCAGACGGTCGACGCTCGCGCCGTGATGCACACGATGGAACGCGAGAGGCTGGAGGCCGGTGACACCGGGGCGGGTGCCGCAGTGGCATCCGAGTTCGGGGCTCGCTACTACGTGGTTGGGAATCTCGTTGAAGCTGGCGGACGCATGCAGATCACGGCGGCCCTGCATGATGCTTCGAGTGGTGGTGCTCCGATCGGGGAGGCGAGCGTCCAGGGCACCGAAGACGAGATGTTCGAGCTCGTGGACCAGCTGGCCGCCGAACTGCTGTCGGGTCTGTCAGGTGGCCCCGCCGCCAGAGTTCGGCGAATCGCGACCGTCACGACCGAGAGCCTGCCGGCACTCAAGGCGTTCTTCGAGGGCGAGGAGCAGTTTCGCCGCGGCCAGTTCGCGGCGTCCGTCGCGAGCTTCCAGCGCGCCGTCGAGGAGGACAGCACCTTCGCGCTGGCGCACTACCGCCTGAGCATCGTCGCCGAGTGGGCGCTGCTGGACGCAGTGTCCGACGCATCGGCACAGGACGCGATCAGGTGGGCGGATCGGCTCGCGCCACGCGACCGCCGCATGCTGGATGCGTACCTGACCCGCCGGCTGGGGGACAACCAGGAAGCCGCGAACGCCTACCGGTCCATTCTCGGAAGTCACCCGGACGAGATGGAAGCCTGGCTCGACTTGAGTGAGGTTCTGTTTCATTCGAATCCGCTGTACGGGCGTTCATTCACGGAATCCCGGGCTACGCTGGATCGGGTCATCGAGTTCGATCCGAACCACTCTACGGCGCTGATTCATCTGGCACGCCTCGCTGCCTACTCCGGGGACATCGCGCGGCTCGACACGTTGGCCGAGCGGTTCATTACCCTCAATCCCGATCCGGGCCGCACACTGGAGATCGAGTCTCTCCAGGCTTACACAGGTGGCGACGGCGCGAAGATCGCCGCGGTCGAAGCGCGGATGCCATCGGCTGATGATGTCGGACTGGTCCTGTCCGCGTGGAGCATCGCCACCTTTCCGCACGAGATCGATGGCGCGGAACACGTGACGTCTGTGCTGACCGCGCCGGATCGCAGCTTCGAGGCACGTCAGCTCGGCAACCGGTGGCTCGTCTACCTGGAGCTGGCCCGGGGGAAGCGGATGGCGGCTCAGCGCAAGCTGGACGAGCTCACGAGGATTGCTCCGGGAGTCGGACTCGAGGTCGAAGCGGATGTCGCGACGATTCCGTTCGTCCCGGTGACGGAGGCGGAGCTGTCAGAAGTCGCTGACCGCCTCGAGGCGCTCGACCCCGCCACGATTCGCCCAAGCGGGAATCCGAGTGTGGTGTTCAGCTCGCACGACGAGCTGCACCCGCTGATCCGCGAGTACCTTCTGGGGCTGGTACGAGCCCGGCTTGGGGAGGCAGAAGCCGCGCGCCGACATGCCGACGCGCTGAGCGAGATGAAACTTCCGTCCACGGCGGGCAGCCTGGCGGAGGACCTGGCTCAGTCGGTACGTGCTGCAGTGCTGTACGAAGCGGGGCGGCTGAAAGAGGCCCTGGACGAGCTCGTCGGGGCGCGCCATTCCGCCTGGTACGGCCAGACGATGGTCTCTCCGCTGTTTTCCAGGGTCGGGCAGCGGTTCCTCAGGGCGGAGATCCTGTTCGAGCTCGGTCGGTACGAAGAGGCCGTGCAGTGGTATTCGACGATCGGTGAGATCTCGCCGCCCGGTCTACCTTACAGGTCGGTATCACTGCTCCGGATGTCGGAGATCGCGGCGGCGGAAGGCGATACGGAGCGAGCGTCGATCTACCGGGCGGCATTCGAGGAACTGTGGTCCGATGCGGACCCCGAGATGCTGAAGCAGGTGGGCGAATGACGGAGGGCCCGACGCGGGCTTCAGGTCGTCCTCAGTCGTCCGCCTCGGGCCACAAGCGGTTCTTCGCCGAACTCAAGCGTCGAAAGGTGTTTCAGGTCGCGGCGGTGTACGGAGCCGGGATGTTCGGCGTGCTCCAGGGAGCCGACATACTGGTTCAGGCCCTCCATCTTCCCGAATCGCTGGTCACACTCGCTGCCGTGCTCGGGCTGCTTGGTTTCCCGGTAGCGTTGTTCGTGGCCTGGGTGTTCGAGCGCTCGCCCGACGGGCTGGTTCGGACCGAGGAAGCGGCGCCAGGCGAACTCACGCAGATCATCGAAGCGCCACCGGCCAAGCGGTGGCCGGTCGGCCTGGCGGCAGCAGGCGGAACGGCGCTGTTGCTCGTCGGAGTCTGGCTGGTGGTCGGCCGACCGGCGGCGGACCGGGCGGTGCAGAGAGGTTCGAGCGAGGCGATTTCGGCGGTGGGGTCCGCAGGGGCGACCGCGGCCGCGTCGAACCTCTCGATCGCCGTGCTGCCGTTCGAGGACATGAGCGAGGCCGGCGACAAGGAGTATTTCTCCGACGGCCTGTCCGAGGAACTGATCGACGCGCTGGCCCGCGTGGACAATCTGCAGGTGGCGGCACGCACCTCCTCTTTCGCGTTCAAGGAGGGCTCCGCCGACATTCGTACGATCGCGGAATCGCTGGGTGTGGCGAACGTGCTGGAGGGAAGCGTACGTGCTTCCGGCGATCGTCTGCGCATCACCGCGCAGCTGATCCAGGCCTCAGACGGCTTCCACCTGTGGACCGAGACGTATGATCGCGAGCTTACGGACGTGTTCGAGGTGCAGGAGGAGATCGCCGAGGCGATCGCGATCGCTCTGCTCGGCACGCTCGGACTCGAGCACGGCGCGGATTTCAGCGTGGCTCGCACGGATATCGAGGCGTACGAGCAGTACCTGCTGGGTCGGGCCTTCGTGAGCCAGCGGGGCGACGCGCTGCTCCGCGCCGAAGAGCATTTCCGGGCGGCGCTGGCCATCGACTCGATGTATGCCCCGGCCTGGGGCGGGCTGGCGGAGGTGTACGCCCTGTACCCGTACTACGCGACGGTGGACTTCGAGGAGTCGCTCGCGATGTCAGAGGAGGCCGCCCGGCGGGCCCTGGCGCTCGACCCGAATTCCGCGAACGCCCACGTGGCGCTGGGAAGTGTGCTGCGCGAAAGACGCCAGTGGAAGGACGCGGAGCGGGAACTGCGGCGGGCGGTGCAACTGGCTCCGGAAAGCTCGGAAGCACACGGCGAACTCTCGCAGTACTTGCTGGCCGTCGGTGACTTCGAAGCAGCCATGGACGCGGCGCGACGCTCCCTGGCGCTCGATCCCCTGTCCCATCACAAGCTCGGCCTGGTGGGCGTGTACGGACTCGCCGCCCGCCACTACGAGGAGGCGGTGGAGATTCTGTGGCGCGTGCGCGGCTTCACGATCTCCCCGATCTCCTTGACCCAGTTTCTCGCCTACGAGCGCCGGTTCGACGAGGCGGAGCGCGCGGCTCGTCTCGAGCCGTTGGTGGAAGACCTCCTGACCTCGTTGGTCACAGCAGCCCGCGCCGAACCCGGCTCGCCCGAGAGACTGCGCGGCCTCGAGCTCGTTGGAGGCGATGTCCGCCTGCCGATGGCGCAGGGGGGCGGCCCGATGCAGGCGATCTGGTTGGTCATCCTCGGCGAGGAGGACGAAGCGCTCACCCAGCTTGAGGAGCTGTTCGAGGGGCCCGTGATCGGGCTCGAAGTGATCGGCATGCCGATGTTTGATCCGATCCGGGACCACCCCCGCTTCCAGGCGATCATCAAGGGACTGAACTTGCCCGAATAGCGAGCGGCACAGCTCGAGTCCGCGCTGCCACCTTGCCCGCGCCCACCCGTCGCGCCGATCTTCGGGCCATGTCACAGACTCCCGGCTACCAGAGGTTCTTTGCGGACCTGAAGCGAAGGCAGGTGTTTCGAGTCGCGGCAGTCTACGGCGCTGCGGCTTTCGTCGTGATCCAGGCCGCAGACGTGATCTTCCCCCGCATTCCGCTTCCAGAATGGACCGTCAGCCTCGTGGTGTGGCTGGCGATTCTCGGGTTTCCCGTGGCGATAGTGGTCGCCTGGGTATTCGAGCGCACCCCCGACGGGCTGAAACGCACGAACGAGGCATCGGATGAAGAGCTGGAGGAGATCGTCACCCGACCAGCCCGGAGTCGCTGGCCGGCCGGCGTCGCAGCACTGCTAGGCGCCGCGCTCCTGGCCGGTGGCGGCTGGTGGGCACTGCAGGGCCCTCTCGCGGGTGACGCTTCGTACGATTCGATCGCCGTGCTTCCGTTCGCCGATCTTTCGGGCCAGGCGGAGAACGAGTACTTCGGAGACGGCCTGGCCGAGGAGCTGCTGAACGCGCTCGCCGGCATCGAGGGACTCAAGGTCGCGGCCCGGACGTCGGCGTTCTCCTTCAAAGGCACCGATGCCGACATCCGGGAGATCGCCGAGGCCCTGGACGTCGAGACCGTACTGGAGGGTAGCGTCCGGCGCTCGGCGGACCGGCTGCGGATCACGGCCCAGCTGATCGATGCGAGGACCGGGTACCACCTGTGGTCGGAGGAATACGATCGCAGCCCGGCCGACATCTTCGCGGTGCAGGACGAGATCGCCGCCTCGATCGCTGACGCTCTGGTGCTGCGGCTGTCAGGGGCCGAGATCGAGCGCCTCTACCGCGGGGGAACCGACGATGTCGACGCGTACGAGCTGTACCTGACGGGGCGGCAGAAGTGGGTGACACGCAACATCCCTAAGCTGCGCGATGCGATCGGACATTTCGAAGAGGCGATCGCCCGCGACTCCGGGTTCGCGCTGGCCTGGAGCGGCCTAGCCGATGCGCTCGATGCCCTGATGTTCCGCGTGCCGGAAGAGCGTGATAGGCTGCCGGAAGCCCGATATGCGGCGCAGCGGGCGCTCGTACTCGAACCGGAGCTCGCCGAGGGCTGGGCGTCGCTCGGGGTCCTGGCGCTCGACTTCGACCGCGACTGGACGTTCGCCGAGCTGGCGCTGCTGCGGGCGATCGAACGCAAGCCGTCCTATTCGACACCCTATCATTGGCTGGCCGATGCATATCGCTACTCGGGGCGCGTGAAACTGTCGGAGCCGTTCAGCAAGCGTGCGGTTGAGCTCGATCCGATCTCCGGAACCGGGAGGGATGGAAAGGCGTTCACGGACATACTTCTGGGAAACCTGGATGAGGCAAGAGACGAGTATCTGACGATCCTCGAGATGGGGTTCGATCCGACGGGACCGGCGGCGAATCTCGTCTCGTTCGGCAAGCTGCTCGAACTCGACGCGAATCAGCTCGCGAGCTACTCGGTGCGGTGGGCAGAGTTCGCCGGCTGGTCGACGCCAGGCGACGCGGAGGTCATCGGGCGCGCCGTGCTGAATCCGGATCTGCGCCCGGAAGCCCTGGAGTTGCTGGGCAGCATGGAGCAGGCGGGGATCAGCTCGCGGGAGATCGCGGAGATGACCCTCGCACTCGGGGACACGGCATCAGCGATGCAGCGTCTCGAGCGCGCGGCCGAGGCCGGAGACGCGTCGATCTTCGTGATTGGCGTGGACCCGGTTTATGATCCGCTGCGCGAGGATCCCCGGATGATTCGACTCACGCAGCAACTCGGACTGCCGAACGGGTACGATCCGGCTGACGACCACAGCGACGAAGAGCTTTTCTGACCATGCCAGGCGCACAGGGATACCAGCGGTTCCTCGCCGAACTCAAGCGGCGACACGTCTTCCGCATCGCGGCCGTTTATGGGGGCGTTGGATTCGTCATCATGCAGGCAGCGGACGTGTTCATCCCGGCGCTGCATCTTCCGCCGTGGATCATGAGCGCGGTCGCCTTCCTCGTAATCCTGGGCTTCCCGGTCGCCATCCTCATCGCCTGGGCATTCGAGCTCACGCCGGAGGGACTGAAGAAGACCGAGGATGCATCCTCCGATGAGCTGGACGCGATCGCCGCTCAGTCCGTGGGCCGCCGCTGGCCGATCGGGCTCGCCGCACTCGCCGGCGTGATCCTGATCGGGCTCAGCGCCTGGTGGCTCGCGACGGGACGCATCCGCGGAACCGGCACGTACGACTCGATCGCCGTACTTCCGTTCGCCAACCTCAGCGACAACGAGGAACTCGAGTACTTCAGCGACGGGCTCTCCGAGGAGCTGCTGAACGCACTGGCCGGCGTCGAGGATCTGCGAGTGGCGGCGCGCACGTCGTCTTTCGCCTTCAAGGGCACGAATGCGGACATCCGGACGATCGCAGACTCCCTGGGTGTGGAGACGGTGCTCGAGGGGAGCGTCCGGCGGTCGGGCGACCAGGTGCGGATCACCGTACAGCTGATAGACGCGGAGCACGGATTCCACCTGTGGTCGAACGAGTACGACCGCGGGCTCGAAGACGTGTTCGCGACGCAGGACGAGATCGCCAGCGCGGTAACGACGGCACTGCTGCCGCGGCTCAAGGCGGAGGATGCTCCCACCACGCGAGGGGGAACGAAGGACGTCGTCGCATATGACGAATACCTGAAGGGTCGCGAGAAGTGGCGGTCGAGAGACGTGGAAGCGCTCAAGGAAGCCATCGAGCACTTCCGGACGGCAGTTGACCTTGATCCCGACTTCGCCCTCGCCTGGAGCGGGCTCGCCGATGCGATCGACGCGCTGGCATGGCGGGACCTCGGATCAGCGGGACTGCTGCGGGAGGGACGGCTCGCCGCGCTGCGGGCTCTCACGCTGGACCCCGAGATGGCCGAGGGCTGGGTGTCCGCTGGGGTCCTCGCGGCGGAATTCGACAATGACCATGACCTGGGAGAGCGGGCGCTGCGGCGCGCGCTGTCGTTGCGACCGTCGTACGCCAACGCGAACCAGCAGCTCTCGGGCCTGCTGACCAACGTGGGTCGCCTGCTGGAGGCGAGGCCGTATATCGAGAAGGCCGTCGAGCTGGATCCGCTGTCGCCGTTCTTCCATTTGAACTACGGAGACCAACTGCTGGTGGTCGGAGAGGTGGACCGCGCCCTGGCGGAATATGAGCTGACCGAGGAGCTGACAGGGGACGGGTCGGGCTACCGGGAGCTGGTCGCCTCCGCCCGGTACCTGGGACTCACCGCCAAAGAAGCGGGCGATGCGGCGGAGCAGATGGCCACCCGGATGGGACTCGAGGATCCCGCTGGCTGGCGGGTTGTCGGAGAGGCCATGGTCAGCGGAGTCAGAACCGGGGAAGCGCTGGCGGTGCTCGATCGCTCCGAGGGCCTGACGGCGCAGAACGTGTTCGTGATGCGGCTCGGCCTCGGCTGGCGCGAAGAGGCTATCGAGTATCTCCAGGAGATGCAGCGGGCCGGTGCGGGAGACCTTTGGAGGGTCGGTGTATACCCCGAGTTCGATGCACTGCGCGACGATCCGCGGTTCATCGAGATCGTGAAGGACCTGGGGGTCCCGAACGGCTTTGATCCGGTCACGCAGACGGCGATCTGGCCGGAGTGAAGCAACGGATTGACGGCACTCTCCGGGGTGGGGAACGGCACCAATCGTGAATGATTCGCAGGCCTACCAGCGCTTCTTCGCCGAACTCAAGCGGCGCAAGGTCTTCCGGACCATCGCGCTGTATGGCGCCGCCGCCTTCGGCGCTTTGCAGGGCATCGACATTCTGGTCGATGCGATTCGCCTGCCGCCGTCGCTGACCACGATCGCGGCCCTGGTGGCCCTCGCCGGCTTCCCGCTCGTCGTCGTGCTCGCCTGGAACTACCAGCTGACCTCCGAGGGCCTCCATCGCTCGGCGGAAGCCACGCCCGACGAGATCGAGGAGATCGTCACGGCGCCGGCGATCCGCCGCTGGCCCTCGGGCCTCGCCGCGCTCGTCGGACTTGCGCTGTTCGCGACGGGCGCCTGGTGGTCGTTGTTTCGGGACTCCGAGCCCGTGGACGCGTCGGTCGCCGTGCTGCCCTTTGCCGACATGAGCCCCCAGGGAGACCAGGAGTACTTCGCCGACGGAATGGCGGAGGAGATCCTCAATGCTCTGGTGAAGGTGCCGGAGCTCCGCGTGACATCGCGAACCTCGTCGTTCGCCTACAAGGGCGCCGCCAAGGACCTGCGAGTGATCGGCGAGGAGCTGGACGTCGGCGCGATCCTCGAGGGCAGCGTGCGTCGGGACTCGGGTCGGGTGCGCGTGACCGCGCAGCTGATCGACGTGAGCACCGGCTTCCACATCTGGTCGGAGACCTTCACCCGCGAGCCGACCGACGTGTTCGCGATCCAGGACGAGATCTCCCGAGCGATTTCGCGTGCTCTGCGCGTGACGCTGCTTCCGGCGGAGGCCGAGGCGGCGATGGTCGAGCCGACCACGGGAGATCCGGAGGCCTACGACGAGTATCTGCGGGGGCGATTCGAGCTGCGCCAGCGGACCGAGGAGAGCCTCTTGGCCGCCATCCGGCACTTCGACCGGGCGACGCAGCGGGACTCGGAGTTCGCCCCTGCATGGGCCGGTCTCGGCATGACGTACGGGTTGGTGCCCTTCTACACCGACGCGATCCCGTTCGACGTGGCCGGGCAGAAGGCGCGCGAAGCGGCAGAACGAGCCGTGGCGCTCGATCCCGACCTTCCGGAAGCGCATGCGGCGGTCGGCCAATCGTACGGGTTCGGAGCGGAGCGTGCTGACGCGTTCCGGCGGGCGATCGCGCTCGATCCCAACTACGCCGAGGCGCATCAGTGGCTGGGCGAGACGCTGTCGCAGATGGGATTTCACGATGAGGCTGTCGAAGAGGGCCGGATCGCAGTCGAGCTCGACTCGATGTCGCGCGCGGCGAATCTCGATTACGCCCGGAACCTGAATCGCGCCGGCCGCAATGACGAAGCGGCAGCCCAATTCAAGAAGCTGATCGCGCGCGATCCGACGTGGCCCAGCCTGTGGGGCAATCTGGCGAACGTGTACGTGGACATGGGAGCTTACGACTCCGCCGAAGCGGCGATCGCCCAGTCCGAGAAGATCAAGCCGCTATGGGAAGGGCTGGAGCAGCGTGCGCTGCGACGCATCCGCGCCCTGCGGATGCGGGAGAGTGAGGGTGTGCCCTTCGACCTGCCACCCGAATGGCAGAGCGAGTGCAACAGGGAGAATCCGTTCGGATACCTGCAGGGCGACACGGAATGCCTGGAGTTGCTGGCCATCGCCGGCCAGGTGGACGAGCTCGCCCGGCGCATGGAGACCTTCCCGCCCGGACACAGTATGGGGATGGCGTTCGATCCGGTGTGGGACTTCGTGATCGAGGATCCCCGGATCCGGGCCCGCAAGGACGCCGAGATGGCGATCCTTGCAGGCGAGGCTCCGCAGACGGCGATCTGGCCCTGAGACCAGACCGCCGTTAGAAGAACTTCCTGGTGCCTAGCGCCGGCTGCCGCGCCTCGACCCGAGACGGGAGTTCCGAGGCTTCGTCGCGACCGGGTTCGCTGATTCGCGGGAAGAGCCGTTAAACGCGCCATTCTCGTTTGAGGCTCCGTTCGACTGGCCATTCGAGCTCGGGGCGTGACCGTTGCCGTTGGAAGCGCCGTTCCCGTTGAAACCGCCGTTTCCGTTCGCCTTCTTGCCCCACGACACCGCACCGTGGTCGAAGCCCGGGACGCGTATCCTCGGGAGCTGCCGGCGGATCACCCGCTCGATGTTCCGCAGGTCGGCTTCCTCCTGCAGCGACACGAAGGTGAACGCATTACCCGTCAACTCCGCCCGACCGGTGCGACCGATGCGGTGGATATAGTCTTCCGGCGCGCCGGGAACGTCGTAGTTCACCACGTGACCGAGTGCCTCCACATCGATCCCGCGTGACGCCACATCGGTAGCCACGAGCACCTTGATCCGGCCCTTCTTGAACCCTGAGAGCGCCGCGGTCCGCTGACCCTGGCTTCGACCCCCGTGGATCCGCTCGGCCTTCACGCCTCCGTGCGAGAGCTGTTTCGCGACGCGATCCGCGCGCCGCTTCGTACGCGTGAACACGAGAGCATCGTTTACTTCGCCACGCTTGAGCAGGTCAAGTAACAGGGCCGTCTTCCGATGTTGCTCCACCGGGTAGATCGACTGTTCGACCGCCTCGGCCAGCGTTCCGGAACGGGCCAGCTCGACGTTGACCGGGTCGCGCATCATCCGGCTGGCGAGCTGAGCGATCTCGCGAGAAATCGTCGCGCTGAACAGCAGCGTCTGCCGTTGCGCGGGAATCTGCCCGATGATCCGTTTGATGTCCGGAAGGAAGCCCATGTCGAGCATCCGGTCGGCCTCGTCCAGCACCAGGTACTGCACTTGATCGAGGTTGGCATAAGGACGGCTCAGGTGATCGAGGAGCCGGCCCGGCGTCGCGACCACGACGTCGACCCCGCGGCGGAGTGCTTTCTCCTGCGGGCCCATCTTGACGCCGCCGAAGATCGCGGCGGTTCGAACCGGCGCATATCGCGCCAGGTCCTGGAGGTCGGCGGCTACCTGCGCCGCGAGCTCACGAGTAGGTGTGACGACGAGTGCACGCGTGGTGCCTCTCGGCTGGTCCATGAGTTGATGAAGAATCGGCAGCAGGAAAGCGGCGGTCTTGCCGCTTCCCGTCTGTGCGCAGGCGAGCAGGTCGCGTCCGGCCATGGCCGGCGGGATCGCTGCTGTCTGGATTGGCGTCGGCTTCTCGAAGCCGAGTGCCTTGATACCCCGGAGCAGGTCCGGATGAAGCTCTGTTGATTCGAACGACACGTAATAATTCCTTGCTATACGGATGTCTGCACGGGCCGTCCTCGTGACGACCCCTATGCGTTTCTGGTCTGGCGTTCAGTGAGATGCTGAAGGAAGCAATCGGCGGGTACGTAGCTTCGAAGAGAATCCCGTGTTTCGGCAGATCCGACACGATGGTAACAGGTTAGGGCGAAAAAGAGAAGGGCAGGGCTACGGAGCTGCACTCGTGGTACCACGTCCGGGCCTCTCACCCGCAGGTTGACACGAGTCGAATCCTTGCCATCCATGAAATATGGCCGCGCGCCGGATCCCCTCCGGTGTGGGCCGAACCGAGGCTGTGTCCCGTCCAACTGGAGGTCAGTAGATGCACACGATTCGTCCTGCATTTCTTGCTGCATTCCTCGCCGTATCCCTGATGCTGGTGCCGCACACGGCGCGGGCCCAGGACGCGAAGGCGGAAGTGACGAAGGCATCAGAGGCGTACGAAGTGGCGTACAACGCGAATGATGGGGCCGCGCTGGCTTCCCTATACTCGGCCGACGCCGTCGTCATGCCTCCCGGTGCGGAACCGGCCAGCGGCGGCGCGGCGATCAAAGCGATGTTCGCCACGCCCAATCCTGACGGAAGCACGATGGACCTTAAGATCAAGGACCTGATGGTGTCCGGAGATGTCATAGTAGAGACGGGTGGCTGGACAGCGACTGATCCCGCCGGCGCTCACCTGGACCACGGAACCTACCTGGCGGTGTGGAAGAACACCGATGCCGGCTGGAAGATGGTCCGCGACACCTGGAACAGCAGCATGACGCCGTAACGCATCCTCGGCTGCCGGGCGATCGGACAATCAGTCCGGCCGCCCGGACCGCGGTCACTCGGCGCAGGTCTCCTGTCCGCGAATCATTCGCTGCTCCCAGAACACGTTTGCCAATTCGTGCTTCGTCTGCTTGTCTCCCGGAAAAAGATCCGCGCGTAGCGCCTCCCGGGTCAGGCCGGAGATCATCCCATGTTTGACGACCTCGGCTCCTGCCCGGGCCACGACCTCGTAGTAGGCCCCGAACAGGCCTTGCAGCGCCCGGCGGCTGAGCGGCTCTCCGAACGGACGCAGAATCTCGCCCACGTATTCCTGTCCGTGCAGCCTGGCCATGTGTCGAAAGGTGCAGACCAGCGCGTCGAAGTTCTCGAACTCGGGGAATCCGCATGCCGACACGAGCAGCGTTCGGCCGGGTCCCGCCCACCTGCTCGGGTGGCCGCTCATCCCTGCTACATGTGGGCTGTCGATCAGCCACGGTTCGTAGCGAGGCAGAAGACGGTCGAGGAAGGTCTTCAGCAGCCCCGACATCGATCCGTGATACAACGGCGTGCCGTACACGACGAGATCCGCCTGGCGATACGCTTCGATCGCCCCGCGCATTCCGTCGTCGTGAATGCACTCGCCCGGTGTCTGAACCCAGCAGTTGAAGCAGCCCAGGCAGGGCTCGAGTTCCAGCTCGCGGACGTGGATCAGGCTTGTCTCGGCTCCCGCCGCACGCATTCCATCAAGGAGCGGAACGAGAATATGGTACGTGCTGCTCGACCTGAGCCTCGGAGACCCGTTGATGGCCAGGACCTTCATTGGAATATCCCTGACACGGCTGCGACGCCCGTGGAAACGGTCAGGCCGAAGGCGGTCACCAGACCGAGTCCAGCTGGGGTTCGGAGACGCCCGCCACTGCGGACCGGGTCGGCCAACCGAATTTCCGAAGCGCGCCTGGGGTAGCGAGCCGTGATCAGACTCGCGGGGATGAGCAGGCCGAATTTGATGGCGGTGGCTGGAGCCGCCAGGTGGGGAGCCGCGGCGGCCCAAACGTCCATGCTCCCCTGCAGGACGAACACCCAGCCCCAGATCAGGGTGAGCACCGCGTTGACGTACAGAAACGTCCCGTTAGACCATAACGTGGGAACATATCGCCACTTCGAATAGGCGGAGGTCAATGGAATCCGCGCTGGAAGGAGCGTGGCCAGCCAGATTACGCCCAGCCAGATCGTTCCCACCGTCGATCCCCACGGAGCCAGCCAGGCCGACAGCCATGGCCAGCCAATCAGCAAGGCGGCGAAGCACACGACGTTCGCCACCTCGAACGTCGTCGGCCGGTTGTAAATCCTTCGATACGTCACGACTACCGCACAGAGCGCCAGCGAGAGTGCCAGCGCCTGCCACCCACCTCTGCCGTCCGAGCCGAAGCCGCCCCACAGAAAAATCCAGGGGAGGAAATCGATCGCCATCCAGCGAGAGCCGGCGAGTGGAATCGGCCCGGCTGGCCTCTGGTCGCAGGACGCCTCCAACCCGACATCGTCGCCCGACGGAAACAGTGAGTTCATCCGCATCAGGAGCCCCGGGTCGCCCTGGACTTCGTACAGTCCCTGCATGAGCGCGTCTCGCCCGGACAATTCTCCCTGACTGATGCGCAGCCATACCTCCGAAGGGGTGCGAATGACGAGTGTCGGAGACTCCGCCAGGGCGGGGTGAAAAGTGCATTCGCTAATTTCAATCCGCAGATGATATGTACCCGGCTCGTCACCGCTCACCTCGAATTGAATCGTTGCATCCAGACCACTGGCGGCTGGCGGGTCGAACGTGAGACACATGCCTTCGAGGGTCTGGACGAGAGATCTCATGGCAGCTGCCTCACCTTCTGGATCGCACGCTCGAGCCAGACTACATACGCTCGCTCGTGAGCTTCCCCGAGCTCCCGGACCAGCTCCCACATCGTTCCCTCGCGACTGAGGCCCGTGGCCGCGACGGTTTCTTCGATGACCTGGCGGGTCTCGCCCTCGTATCGCTCCAACTGCTTCCGGTGCAGCTCGAGCTGTGTTTCGAGCTGGCGCAGCACGGCGGCGTTCTCCAGGGAGCCGGAAAAGAAGATCTTGAGTAGCCCCGTGTTCTTGTTCGGAGGAAGGAAACTGAGCGGTTCGGTCAGCCAGGCATGGAGGACCTCACTCCCGGCTGGGGTGACGGAGTAGGTGCGCTTGTCGGGCTTTCCGTCCTGGGCTTCGGTCTCTGCCGTGACCAGTCCCTCGGTCTCAAGCTTCTTGAGCGTCGGGTAGATCTGGTTCAGGCCGGCATGCCAGAAGAGCTGGGTGGACTGGTCGAGGTTCTTCTTGATCTCATAGCCGGTCATGGAATCGAGACCAAGAAAACCGAGGAGAGCGTAGCGCAGCGACATTGACTGATCCGATCAGAATCGCACTGGAAATCCACCGACCATAACTCAATATTGATATATCATACTTGATGTATGAGTCGACTGCAAGATCGGTATATGGCCGACGCGATCGCTTGCCGACCTCACCCCATCCCGCCGATCTTCGGGGCCATGTCAGATACCCACGGCTACCAGCGATTCTTTGCCGAACTGAAGCGGAGGCAGGTGTTCCGCGTCATGGCCCTGTACGGCGCGGCATCCTTTGCCGTGATCGAAGCGGCCGACGTGATCTTCCCACGCATGTCCCTGCCGGACTGGACGGTCACGCTCGTCGTATGGCTGTGCCTGCTCGGTTTTCCGATCGTGGTCGTCCTGGCATGGGCCTACGAGCGGACACCGCAGGGTGTGCGGCGCACGGACGTTGCCGAAACGACGGAAATCGAGGCGCTCGTCGCCGAGCCGGCGGGAAGTCGATGGTCGGCCGGTCTGCTGGCGTTGGCAGGAACGGCTCTCCTGCTGGCCGCCGTGGGCGGCTGGTACACGGGTCGGCGGACATCCCAGCGCGAGTCCGGGACTGCTGACCGCGGAGCCCAGCTGGCCTCCGCGGATGCGCCCCCGATCACCAAGGTCGCCGTCCTTCCGTTCACCACCGTCGGCTCCGGTGAGGACGACGAGCGACTGGCTCTCGGCGTGCACGACGACATTATCACCCGCCTGATCAGGGTTCCGGCGCTTGCTGTAATCAACCGGAATTCCGTGATGGTCTTCCGCGATTCGGCGGTGGCGACACGGGACGTCGCCGAGGCGCTCGACGTCGGCAGCCTGTTGATGGGATCCGTGAATCGGTCCGGAGATCGCCTGCGTGTCAACGTGCAGCTGGTGGACGCGGCCAGCGAGGAGAGCGTCTGGGCTGAGACCTTCGACCGCACGTGGTCTGTCGATGCGCTTCTCGACGTGCAGGCGGAGATCGCGGAAGCCGTGGCCCTGGCCCTGGCCAGTACGCTCACGGAGACGGAGCGGGCGACGCTCGCATCGGCCCCGACCCGCAGCCCGGAGGCGTACGACGCCTACCTGCGCGGGGTCGAGTACTTCGATTCGGGCGGAGGAGAGGGCGAGTCCCGCCTGGCCGTGCAGTACCTCGAACAGGCCGTGGAACTCGACTCCACCTTCGCGCTAGCCTGGGCGCAGCTCGCCAGGGCGCGAAATTACCTGTTCTGGCAGTCGTACGAACGGACGGATCAGATGCGGGCCGCGGCAAGACAGGCGGTGGATCGGGCGCTCGCGCTGGAGCCCGGACTGCCGCAGGCTCACGAGTCACTGGGGATGTGGTACTACCACGGATTCCTCGACTACGATCGGGCGCTCGAAGAATTCGCGACGGCCGAGAGCCTCGGAGGCCGATACGCGAGTCTGCACGGCGCGTTTGCCGCCGTTTACCGGCGGCAGGGAAGGATGCAGGAGGCGCTGCGGGAATTCCGCAACGAGCAGGAGCTGGACCCGCTGAAACCCACGTCGCTGAGCGAAATCGCACATACGCTCAGATTGCTCCGACGTCACGAGGAGTCGATCGACTGGGCGGACAGGTATCTGGAGCTGGTGCCGGACGGGGAGTCCGGCCACGAGCTCAAGGCATTGGCGCAGCTCGCCGGAGCCGGGGGCGCGGCCGCGGCGCTGGAGACCTTCCGGGAAGCCGATCGGCTGTCCGTAGTCGCCCCCGACCTATCCATGACCCGGGTTCGCGCCAGGTTCCAGCAGCGAGACTGGGACGGCGCGATCCGGGAGGCCGAGTCCACACGCTTCGAGGGGCTGGGCGACTCTCAGTTCCGGTTCATTCCTCCCGAAATGCTCATAGGTTTCGCCGAACTGCAGAAAGGTGACACCGTCGCGGCTCGCGCCGCATTCTCTAGGGCGGCACGCGACCTGAAATCGCGACTGGACGAGCGACCCGACGACGAGCGGTACCGGGGCGCACTCGGTCTCGCCTACGCTGGCCTCGGGCGCAGCGAGGACGCACTGCGCGAGGCGCGCCGGGAGTGGAGTTGATGCCGGTCGAGAGAGAGGCCTGGCGCGGAGTATTTCGTCTTGGCGAGCTGGCGGCCGTGCACGCATCGGTCGGCAACGTCGATTCAGCCGTGGCGCACCTCGACGCGCTGCTGTCCATGCCGGGTGAGCTCACCACCTACATCCTCCGGAATGAGCCCGCCTGGGAGCCGTTACGCGGCGAGCCTGCGTTCGAGGCGATGGTGGCCCGGCACGAGGCGGCCAGTGGCTGAACCGCTTGCCCGATCCACCCGGCCGGGTCGATCTTCGTCGCCATGAGTGAGACCCCGGGTTACCAGCGGTTCTTCGCCGAGCTCAAGCGGCGGAAGGTGTTCCGCGTCGCGGCCGTATACGGCGCGACCGGTTTCGTCGTGCTGCAGGTCGCCGATCTCCTCGCCGAGGGCATGGAACTGCCGAGCGTCGTCCTCAAAACGGCGACCTTCCTGGTACTGCTGGGCTTCCCGATCGCGATGGTGGTCGCGTGGGCCCTGGAGCTGACGCCGGATGGGGTACGGCGCACCGATCCGGCTGAAGCCGGCGAGATCGACCAGATCGTCGCGCAGCCCCCCGGCAAGCGCTGGCCAGCCGGACTGCTCGCCCTGCTCGGCATGCTCGCGCTCGTTGCGGGGGCCTGGTGGGTGGGACGGAGCACGGCGCCCGGTCTCGACGCCGGGTTGGTACCGGGAGCCCCCTCCGCTTCCGAACCGAGTGGGCGAGGCGCCGAAGTCCTCAAGCTCGCCTACGCGGATTTCGACTCGGACAATCGTCCATCGCTTGCCGTTCTCCCGTTCGTGGACATGATCGGGGACGACGACCAGGAGTTCTTCGCCGACGGCATGACCGAAGAGCTGCTCAACGCACTCGCGAAGATCCGGGAGATCCGGGTCGGCGGACGGACATCCTCCTTCGCCTACAAGGGCGAGGACAGGGACCTGCGCGAGATCGGGGCGGAGCTCGGCGTCCATTACCTCGTCGAGGGCAGCGTCCGGAAGCAGGGCGACCGCCTGCGGATCACCGCGCAGCTCGTGGACGCGACGGACAACTTCCACCTGTGGTCCGAATCCTACGACCGGACGATCGACGACGTGTTCGCCGTACAGGAGGAGATCGCGGGGGCGATCGCGGAGGAGTTGCAGGTCTCACTGGGCCTGGAAGACGGGACACGACTCGTTGCGCCGACCGGCGACCTCGATGCCTACGACCTGTACCTCACGGGTCGGGCTCGCATGCGCGCGAGGGGGGCCGGAGTCCACGAGGCCGTCGTGCTGTTCGAGGCGGCGGTCGCGAGAGATTCCGGCTGGGCTCCGGCGTGGGCAGGTCTGGCCCAGGCGCAGTCGCTGGTTCCGTTCTATTGGCAGGGATCGCCGAATATGGAGGAGGTCGACGGGGGCGAGGACGAGACCGATCGCGTCAACTCGTCGGGGGTGGCGGAGGATGCGGCCATCTGGGAGGCCTCTCTGGCAGCCGCCGAGCGTGCGGCGCTGCGCGCGCTCGAGATCGACCCGACGAACGCCTCGGCCGAAGTGGCGCTGGGAAACGTGCACCGGGATCGGTGGGAGTGGGAGAAGGCCGAGACCCGCTATCTGAGGGCGCTGGCAATCGACCCGGACGACGTGGAGGCCCACCAGCAGTACGCCGAGTTCCTCGCCGGAATCGGCCGGCTGGACGAAGCGCTGCGCAGTGCCCGTCGGGCCGTCGCGTTGGATCCCACATCGGCGATCCGCCTCAATGCACTGGGTTATATCCTGAACATGAATGGTCGTCCGGAAGAGGCGGTGCCCGTGTTCGAGCTGGGCCGGGCGCACGGAGGAGACTTTCCGGCCATCCGGCGCAACCGCGCGGGCGCCCTTATTGCTCTGAGAGAATTCGACCGGGCCGAGGAGTTCATTCTGGATGAGACGGCCCGGCGAAACTCCGTAGAGGGGACCCGGACCGAGGCGGAATTGCAGGAGTTTCGAGCGAATCTCGAGTCCTGGTTCGACGTGATCCGCTCCGGGGATGTGGATGCCATGATCCGTTGCTGTGAATCCAACGTGACGGGTCTGCTGGCGGTGGGGGATACGGCCCGGGCATTTGCACAGATGGAGGAGCAGATCCTGTCGGGACCTCGCTTCAACGGGAATCGTCTGAACAGTCTTTGGAGCCCGGCGTTCGACGAATTCCGCTCGGATCCGCGCTTCACGGCACTGCTGGAGTATACCGGCCTCCAGGGCGCGGAACTGCGACGGGCCCCGCCGGACGGGTAGCGCACCGACCCCCCGTCGTTCGCTGAGGATCTTGCTGCTCCTTGCCCGTCCACCCGGCCGGGTCGATCTTCGTGGCCATGTCAAATGCCCCCGGGTACCAGCGATTCTTCGCAGAACTGAAACGGCGGAAAGTTTTCCGCGTCGCAGCCGTGTACGGTGCGACGGGGTTCGTCGTGCTCCAGGTCGCCGATCTGCTCGCCGAGGGCATGGAGCTTCCGTCGGTCGTACTGAAGACGACCACGTTCCTGGTGCTGCTCGGATTCCCGATCGCCATGGTCCTGGCCTGGGCGCTGGAACTGACGCCAGAAGGCGTGAAGCGAACGGACGCGGCAGAGACGGGGGAACTCGATGCGATCGTCGCCCAGCCGGCAGGCAAGCGCTGGCCGGCTGGTGTGCTCGCACTCATGGGAGTCGTCGCGCTCGTGGCTGGCGCCTGGTGGGTGGGGCGGAGCACGGCACCCGGCGCGGAGGACTCGGCATCGGCCACGAATTCCGGGAGCAGCGGCAACGATCGCGGCGCCGAAGTCCTGCAACTCGCGTACGCCGACCTGGAATCCGATCAGCGGCCGTCGATTGCCGTCCTGCCGTTCGCCGACATGAGCCCGGACGGAGACCAGGAGTACTTCGCCGACGGCATGACGGAAGAGCTGCTGAACTCCCTCGCCAAGATCCGCGACATCCGGGTCGGTGGACGCACGTCGTCGTTCGCCTACAAGGGGCAGGACAAGGATCTGCGTGAAATCGGCAGCGAGCTCGGCGTTAAGTACGTGGTGGAGGGAAGCGTCAGAAAGCAGGACGACCGCCTCCGAATCACCGCGCAGCTCGTGGATGCGAACGACAACTTCCACCTGTGGTCGGAGTCGTACGATCGAACGATCGACGATGTGTTCGCGGTGCAGGAGGAGATCGCGGAGGCAATCGCGGAGGAATTACAGGTTTCGCTTGGACTCGGCGAGGATGAGTCGCTGGTCGCGCCGATTGGAGACATCGGCGCCTACGAGCTGTACCTGACGGGTCGAGCCCGAATGCGCGAACGCGGAGACAGCGTGGAAGAGGCCGTCCAGCTATTCGAGGCGACGGTCGCTCGGGACTCGAGCTGGGCGCCCGGTTGGGCGGGTCTGGCCCAGGCCTACTCACTGGTTCCGTTCTACAGGGTCGCCGAGGACGAAGAGGAATACTGGACGACGTGGGAGTCATCACTCGAAGCCGCGGAATCCGCGGCAATACGGGCGCTCGAGATCGACCCGCAAAGCGCCGGCGCGGAGGTCGCGCTCGGGAACGTGTACCGGGACCGCTGGGAGTGGGCACGGGGAGAGCAGCACTACCTTCGGGCCCTGGAGATCGATCCGGACGACGTGGAAGCCCACCAGCAGTATGCCGAGCTGCTCGCGGCGACCGGGAGGCTGGACGAAGCACTTCGCAGCGCACGCCGAGCCGTGGCGCTCGATCCGACTTCGGCGATCCGGCTGAATGTGCTCGGCTACATCTTGTCCCTGAATAACCGACGCGAGGAAGCGATTCTGCAGTTCGAGCTCGCAATCGTCCACGGCGGTGAATTCGTGTCTCCCTTTGGCAACCTCGAACGCTCATATGTGGCGATCGGCGAGTACGACCGGGCCGAGGCGATCGTGCGCGACGAGATCTTGCCGCGGTTCTTCGACACCCGGGTGGCGGAAGAAGTACGGGTGCAGACCAGGGAACAGCTGAAATCGGGATACGCTGCGATCCGCGCAGGGGACCGCGTTGCATTCGACGCTTGTTGTTCCCCGGACGAATGGCAGATCGTCCACTACATCGCTCTGGGTGACACGGCCCGGGCCTTCGACTTGGCCGTGGAGTCGATGCTGTCACAGCCCCGCTTCCGGGCGGACGGATTTGGGAGGATCTGGTGGCCCGAATTCAGCCGCTTCCACTCCGATCCCCGGTTCCAGGAGATGCTGCGTTACACTGGCCAGGAAGGGGCCGAACTCCGGCTGGCGGCGCCGGGGGCATAGGGCGCCGTCCGAAATCCGAGCCGGGCCCGTATCTCTTCCGCCAAGTCACTGCAGGAAAATCACTTATAAAACCGATGAGTAAGAATACCGTAACTCGTGGCATTGTAATAGGATAGAGGACCGTTCGGCTACGCGACGCGGACTTGCGTTTTCGGCCCCGAGATCGTAAGCTATTCAGTGCCCGGCCGCTCGTAGCGGGAGCGGCTGACCGGCGTGGAGTTGAGCGCAGATTGAAGGCGCGCCGGGGACGTCGGGACACACCTTCTAAAGCGCGGTGAGGGCCTGACCGTGAAAGCGATCGGGCCCTCGTTGCATCCGCGTGTATCAGTCCGGGTGGCGCCGAACCCTCCGCAGGATCATCCTCAAGGGGAGGCAGAGTTGATCTCGGTTCCCACCAGAACTCGGACGCGATGAACGAGACATTCGGCGTCTTGGCTCGATGGTCTGCGGCGGCAGCAGCAGCTGCGGTCGTCCTGTGCGGGACCTCGGTTCCGCTACTCGGCCAGGACCCTGCCGGCGCACAGAACTCGGCCGGATCCGACCTTTCCCCCCATAGCGATGCCGTACTGATCGCCGAGACCCGGTCGATTCAACCGGCCTCGTCGTTCACGGTCGGGCTTCACCTCACGCTCGACCCAGACTGGCACACCTACTGGAAGAACCCGGGAGACTCCGGAGAACCTGCCTCGATCACCTGGCGACTTCCCCCCGGGTTCACGGCTGGAGAGATCCAGTGGCCCGCCCCTCAATTGATCTCGTTCCCGCCCCTCGCGAGCTACGGCTACTTCGACGAGGTGCTGCTGCTGGTCGAGATTGCGGCGCCGTCCGGGCTCGCCCACGGCGATACCCTGCGATTGGCTGGCCGCGCGGACTGGCTCGTGTGCATCGAGGACTGCTTCCCGGCCGAGGCGGAAGTGGCGCTGACGCTGGCGGTGTCAGACGCGGCACCCGGGCTCAACCCGATGACGGAACAGCTCTTCGCGGCTACCCGGGCGGAGTTGCCGGTCGTCGATACCGCGTGGAGCAGCTTCGCCCGGTTCAAGGAGCCGTGGTACGGGCTGAGGATCGATCCGCCAGATGACGTCGGCCCGGCCCTGGAGTCGGATCTCTCCGACGTTTACTTCTACGCCGCCGAAGGAAACGTGATCGACCATGCGGCCGAGCAGCATCCGGACTGGGACGGCGAGAGTCTGGTGATTCGCCTCGCGCGGTCCGGATTCTCCGGCGGAGTTCCGGACACGGTTCGCGGGGTGCTCGTGATCGCGCGCGACGGAGCCGGGGTATCGACCGCCGCCGTGGAGATCGCCGCGCCGGTGATCGTGGCCGGAAACCCGACCGCGGACTCGGAATCGTCATTCGGGCTCGGGCTCGCACTGTTGTTCGCGTTTCTCGGCGGACTCCTTCTGAACCTGATGCCGTGCGTGTTCCCGGTTCTGTCTCTCAAAGTGCTCGGATTCGTGGAGCACGCTGAGCAGGAGCCGGGTGGCGCGGCCCGACAGGGAGTGGCATTCGGGGCAGGCGTCCTGGCGTCGTTTTGGGTGCTGGGTGCGCTCCTGCTGGCGCTGCGCGCCACTGGGGAAGGCGTCGGCTGGGGATTTCAGCTTCAATCGCCGCTTTTCGTCGGCGCGATGGCGGTGCTGTTCTTCCTGCTGGCGCTGGCACTGCTCGGCGCGTTCGAAATCGGAACTTCGTTCACGCGTTTCGGCGCTGGTGAGTTCATGAAGGTACCTTCACGAACTCATTCTGCCCGAAACACGACAACGCAATCGTTCGCCTCCGGAGTCCTCGCCACCGTCGTTGCGACCCCGTGCACGGCGCCGTTCATGGGCACGGCGCTCGGGTGGGCGCTGTTCCGGCCACCGGCCGAGACGATGCTCGTCTTCACGGCCCTCGGAGCCGGCATGGCGGCGCCGTACGTCGCGCTGTCACTCTCCCCGGGCCTGGTCGACCGACTGCCTCCACCCGGCCGCTGGATGGAGACTCTCAAACAGCTCCTGGCGTTTCCCCTCCTCGCGACCGTCGTGTGGCTGGCCTGGGTGTTCGGTTTGCAGACCGGCGTGAATGGCCTCGCTGGACTGCTCGGTGTACTCCTCCTGACCGGTCTCGCGATCTGGGTGGGCGCCCGCTGGGGCGGAATCACGGCAGAGCCGCCCGGTCGGACCATCGCGCGGATCTCGGCACTCGCGATCGGGATTGCGGCACTATTCTTTCTCGTGCAATCCGCCGCGGCGCCTCCCGAGCCAACTACCGTGCCGGGTGCCGAGTCCACGGCCACCGCCTGGCCTGTCTGGTCGCCGGCGGCAGCCGCCGAAGTACGGAGTTCCGGCCAGCCGCTGTTCATAGACTTCACGGCTGCGTGGTGCCTGTCGTGCCAGGTGAACGAGCGGGTCGTCCTCAACACCGCGGCCGTGCGAGATGCGTTCCGGGACCACGGAGTGGCAACGATGAAGGCGGACTGGACACGCAGAGACCCGGCGATCACCGGGGCCCTGGCTGAGCTGGAGCGCAGCAGTGTTCCGGTCTACGCGCTGTATCCGGGTGGGGAAGGGGATCCCGTGCTCCTGCCCTCGGTACTCACGAAGGAGATCATGCTGGATGCGTTGGAGACCTACGTTCCGTGAAAGCAGAAGCGCATCGCGTCAGCTTCCGTGGCTGAACCCGCTGGAGGTAGAAATGCACCACAGTCGGATCACGAGCCGGACAGCCATCGTCACAGCCATCACCGTCGTGGCAATGCTCTCGGGGCAGGAAGCCCGTGGCCAGAGTTCCAGTCCGGCGATCGGAGAGCCGGCGCCGGAGTTCACGCTTCCCGACACGTACGGCGCCGAGCATGCTCTGGCCGACTACCGGGGGGAGTGGGTCGTTCTCGAATGGCTGAACTACGGCTGCCCATACGTGAAGAAGCACTACAACAGCCAGAACATGCAGAATCTCCAGGCGGAATACGCCGACCGGGGCGTGAAGTGGCTCGCAATTGTCTCGTCTGCGCCAGGCAAGCAGGGGTACTACGAGCCCGATGCGATGAACGAGATGAACGAGAAGAGGGGGCAGAAGGCCCTGGCGGTACTGCTGGATCCAACCGGTGAAGTCGGGAAGATGTACAACGCGCAGACGACGCCGCAGATGGTGATCATCGATCCCGAGGGCTCGCTCCTGTACAACGGGGCGATCGACGACAAGCCGAGCTCGCGCCCCGCTTCGCTCGAGGGTGCTCACAACTATCTCGCCGCGGCGCTGGATGAAGCGCTGGCAGGTCAGCCGGTGAGCGTGCCGACGACGAAGCCTTACGGCTGCTCCGTGAAGTACCCGAGTTGACCGCAACACAATCTTGTGCGCCATGATCAATCAGACAGACAAGTTCTCCATATCCTCGTCCGGCAGCTGGTTGCTGATTACCGCGCTGGGTGCCATGACGTTGATGGCGGCATGCGGCGGCGATTCGGATCCTGCAGAGACCGGGACGGGTGACACTGCTGCCCAGACCACGGCGGCTTCGACCCAGACTCCGACCGTGAGCTCCAATGCGGAAATCGCGGGCCGGCACTTGGAGCCGTCCGAGTACTCGGACGGAGACAGCGCCGGAGTCCAGATCATCGAGACCGCGGGTTCGGCGTGGACGGCGGAAACGGCCTGGACGGTCGATCCGGAGCCGCTCGCCTCGATCGGGGGTGAGAGGACGGGCGGTACCTCTCTGCATGGGGCCGGCCGGATCGTCCGTCTGTCGAACGGGGGATTCGTGGTGGCGCACCGAAACGGCAGTCAGCTCGTCTGGTTCGATGCCAACGGCAGATTCCTGTACGCCGCCGGTCACTTGGGACGCTCTCCCGGCGCATTCATGATTCTCGGCGACATCCTGGCGATGCCGGGCGATTCGGTGCTCGCCGTCGATCCCGAGGTCGGGCGCCTGTCCGTGTTCGGTCCCGACGGCGAGTTTGCCCGGCTGGAGAGCATCGACCTCCGAGAAGCGGGCTCTCCCTCGGCCGTTGGCGTACTCTCGGACGGGTCCATTCTCGGCATGAGGGAGTTCGAGTTCGAGGAGGGAATGAGCGCCGGTATGAATCGTGATTCCCTGCCGCTCGTGATCCTCCAGCCCGGCGGCGGATTCAGGAACACCCGGGCCGTCTTCCCGACCAGCCAGTACTGGCTGTTCGGTTTTGGTGAAGGGTTGGCCGGCGGGTCGGCGCCCGTCGGCGGCGAGTCACAGATGGCGGCCACTGCCGACGGATTCTGGTTCGGATCGGGTGACACATCCGAGGTCACGTATCACGATGCGGACGGCCGGCTCCGGAAGATCCTCCGGTGGGAAGGCAGTACCGAGCCGCTGCAAGCAGAACGTTTCGAGAAGTTCAAGACAGATGCCATGGCCGCCGCTGCGAGAAACCGCGCAGCACTGGCCGAGATGAGGAACTTCCTTCAGGACCTTCCTTCCCCGGACACGATCCCCTATGTGGGCGGAATGATTGTTGATCCGGACGGAAGACTGTGGATCGGGCCCTATCACGTCTGGACTGAGCCGGCCGGGGGGTGGTGGACCGTATTCGACGCCGACGGCAGACGTCTGGGCATGGTCGAAATTCCGGCCGGTTTCGAAATCCGGGCGATCGGC
Organism: uncultured Gemmatimonadota bacterium; assembly: GCA_942490755.1. Taxonomy (GTDB): domain Bacteria; phylum Gemmatimonadota; class Gemmatimonadetes; order Palauibacterales; family Palauibacteraceae; genus Carthagonibacter. The sequence continues at coordinate 28,523 of CALNYN010000032.1, read as the reverse complement.
TCCGTCCGGATCTACGGTGTGTGGACGGACGAGGACGGGGTCGAGTCCGTGCGGGTATACGCGCTGAACAATTAGTGGGTCCAGACGGACGATGCCTGCCGTGCTGGAGCGCGTCGGAATGCGAATCCGCCGGGGCACTTCCGTGGCGACCACCTCTTGCAGTACCTATGTTCCTGCTATATGAGGCCCCGGGCTTGTCGGGCCTGCACTCATTCTGACACGGACTCGATGCCAGATACCACGCACAGGAATTCGCTATGGAAGGTTCTGGGCCTGTATGCGGCCGGATCCTGGGTCGTGCTGCAGGTGGTCGACGTCCTGGTGCAGAATTCGGGTCTTCCTACGTGGGTGTTCAATCTCGCCCTGGTCCTGCTGATCATCGGGCTTCCGATCGTCGGGGCCACCGCGTATCTGCACGGCCTCGGCGGCACGTCGGACGATCAAGCAGACGGATCCGGCGCAACTTCGGCGGCACCCGGCTCAGCGGGCGCACCGGGGCGGCTGTTCACCTGGCGCAACGCGCTCGTCGGCGGTGTGGCGGCACTCGCGTTGTGGGGTCTGCTGGTCACCGGGTGGATGTTCATCGGTCCCGGCACGGGTCTCGACGCCGTGGCGGCCGCTTCGGGGGACGGCGGCGCGGGGGGAGTGGCTTCTGCTCCCGACCTCCGATCTGTAGCCGTCTTGCCGTTTGCCACGCGCAGCGAGGATAAGCAGGACGAGTATTTTTCGGAGGGGATGCACGACGACGTGCTGACCCAGCTCTCCAAGATCGATTCGCTGACCGTGATCTCCCGCACGTCGGTCATGCAATACAAGGGAACCACGAAGCCGATCCCCGAGATCGCCGCGGAGCTCGGAGTGGCGTCGATCCTCGAGGGCAGCATCCAGCGTTCGGGGGAACGCGTGCGGGTGAACGTGCAGCTGATCGAGGCGTCTACCGACCGGCACCTGTGGGCCGAGACGTACGACGAAGAACTCACCGCGGCCAACGTGTTCGCGATCCAGTCGGACCTGGCGAAGCAGATCGCCGGCGCACTCCAGGCCACGCTGACCCCGGAGACCGAGGCGCGAATCGAAGCCAGGCCCACCGAGAGCCTGGAAGCGCTGGATTTGAACGCGCGGGCCCGGTACCTGTTGCTCGAATCGAGCCTCGACTCGAGAGAGAAATTCGAGCAGGGACGCGATCTTCTGCAGCGCGCGATCGAAGCGGACTCTGGCTACGCCCAGGCCTGGGCCAGCCTGGGAGCCGTCTACCTGAACGCCGGGAGACTCGCCTTCATTCCACCGGATGAGGCGGTGTCCCTGGCCGGAGCGGCGATCGACCGGGCGCTCGAGCTGGATCCTGATCTGTCAGATGCGCACTCGGCCCGGGGAATGCTGCTCAGAGAATCGCTGCAGTACGAAGAGGCAGAGCAGGAAATCCTGCGTGCGATCGAGTTGAATCCGGGCTCGTCGGAAGACCACCGTCGGTATGCCTCGCTCCTGCTCCAGCTCGACCGACACGAGGAGAGCGTTGCCGTGGCCCGCCGCGCCGTGCAGCTTGATCCACTGTCCGTTCAGGCTCGCCGGACCCTCGGCGATGCGCTGTGGTGGGCGGGCGACTGGGCCGGTACGGTGGCGGAGTCGTACAAGTTGCTCGAGATGGAACCGAACGATCCGTGGGCCTACTACAACGCTGGTTATGGACACGCGATGCTTGGTAGGAATGAGGAGGCGATCGAGGCCTTTAGCAGGGCCGTGGAGCTCGACCCGACGGATCCTAACATGCCGACAGGCCTGGCCTGGGGTTGGGCCAAAGCCGGCCAGCGGGACTCGGCCCTCGCCGTGCTCGCCAGCGTCCCGGAGGAGAGCGGCAATCTGAAGGAGATCGCCATCGTGTACGGTGAATTGGGTGATCTGGACAGGGCGTTCGCACTGCTGGACCGGGCGGCCGTGGAGGCGCCGGGGACAATCGGAGCGCTCCGGACCGATCACTCCGCCGACCCGCTGAAGGCCGACCCTCGTTACGACGAACTTCTTGCGAAGGTCGGCCTGGAGTAGCTACAGGGACTACGGGCCGTCGTCGTCCGTCCCGTCGTCATCCTCTTCATCACCGTCGTCTTCGTCGGGCTCACCGGCCTCATCGTCATCGACAATCGGCGTCTCGTGGTACGAGCCGGCTTTCCACTCTCCACCTTCCAGCACGTACACGGCACTCACCATCACTTCCGGCGCAACCGGCGCTCCGTCGCACACCGCGTCCTGTTCGGCCTCGTAAGTCAGGACTACCGTTTCGCCGGACATGCGGTGCAGCTGCCAGTCGTCCAGCTCGTAGCTCTTCACATCGCAGGAATGAGCGGCCGTCGCCTCGATGTTGACGTCCCGGCCCACCATCATGCCCCAGTCGCCGATCGTGATGTAGTTCGCGATCGCGTGATGGCGGAGAGGAGTGGCGTCGCCTTCGGCCCAACCCTTCCACAATCTCTGCTCGACGCCGGCGAGCTGTTTCGTCAGATCGTCCTGCGCCGTGGTGTCTGCGGGAGCGACAAGAGAGCCGACAGCGAACAACCCGCCGGCGAGAAGAAGATACTTCGTACGCATGTGGGTCCTCCAGCATCTGGAAGGGGGGGTGCCGCATGTCTGTAATTGCCGGGTGTGCACCGGGGATGTCAAGTTCTTCAGGGTCCCGCCCCCCCCGTTTCGCTCTGGACCTCTCGGGCCGATCTTCTCTGCATGTTGAGCACACGACTCCTGTTCAAGCTGACGGCGCTTCTCGCGCTCCTGGCGGGCGCGGTCCTGTGGTTGCGCAGCGACTACAGTCCGTGGGCGGACGAGTCCGATGTCGAGACGGAAAGCGCCGCGCTCGCTGGCCCGATCCACTCCCTGTCCTGGCTCGCAGGTTGCTGGATGCACGAGGAAACGGGCTTCCGGCGCGACGAGCAGTGGATGGAGCCGCGCGGTGGAACGATGATCGGGATGAGCCGCACCGTGGCACGCGGTGAGACGGTGGAACACGAGCACCTGCGGATCGAGACGACGGGCGGTACGCCGACGACAGCGAAGCTCTCATTCGTGGCCCTTCCGTCCGGGCAAGCCGAAGCCACCTTTTTCCAGGCCGAACTGTCCGATTCGATGGCCGTGTTCGAGGCGCCTGAGCACGACTTTCCGCAGCGGATCTCCTACCGGCACGTGGCTCGCGGCCTGGCGGTGGCGACGATCGAGGGAGAGGAAGAGGGAATCACGCGCGTCATCGAATTTCCGATGACGAAAACGAATTGTCCGTAGCCAAATCTCGCGATGAAAACAATCCAGAGAGAATTCCGACTGCCCGCCATGCCCCGCGGCTTCCACCTCGTGACCCAACTGATCGAGAAGGAAGTGCCCGAACTGAGGGAAATCGAGCACGGGATCCTGCACGTGTTCATCCAGCACACGTCAGCGAGTCTGACCGTGAACGAGAACGCGGACCCGACCGTGCGCGAGGACTTCGAGTCGCATTTCGATCGCGCGGTACCAGAGAACGCGCCTTACTACCGGCACACGACCGAGGGCCCGGACGACATGCCGGCTCACATCAAGGCGTCTCTGCTGGGAACCTCCGTGACGGTCCCGATAACCTCGGGCCGTCTCAACCTCGGGACCTGGCAGGGAATCTACCTCTGCGAGCACCGCTATCGGTCCAAGTCGCGACGCATCGTGGTGACGGCGATCGGGAGTTGATCGTACCCGTTCCTTGCCGATTCGGGCCGCAATCGGCGATCTTCGGCCCATGTCTGAAACACCTGCATACCAGCGCTTCTTCGCCGAACTGAAGCGCCGCAAGGTATTCCGCGTCATGGCGGTGTACGGCGGCGTGGCGTTCGTCATCCTCCAGGTCGCGGATATCGCGCTCCCCGGCCTCGGTTTGCCGGAGTGGACGATCACCCTGATCCTCGTGCTCACGCTGCTCGGCTTCCCGCTCGCGATCGTGCTCGCGTGGGCGTTCGAGATGACGCCGGATGGTGTAAAGAAGACCGGGGATGCGGCGCCGGGTGAAATCACGCAGATCGTCTCTGCCCCCGCCGGTAGCCGCTGGCCCGTGGGTCTGGCAGCAGCGGCCGGCACTGCGCTGTTCCTGATCGCGGCCTGGCTGATGCTCGGTCGGCCGGGACCGGGTGGGGCAGGCGCCGCGGGCGCGATCGTCGATCCGGATGCGCCGGTGGAATCGATCGCCGTTCTCCCGTTTTCGGATCTGAGCCCGGACGGTGACCAGGAATACTTCGGCGACGGTCTCGCCGAGGAGCTGCTCGACGCCCTGGCCAACGTGGACGGCCTGATCGTCGCGGCCCGCACTTCTTCATTCAGGTTCAAGGGCGACGACGTGGATATCCCCGAGGTTGCCGAGAGGCTCGGGGTGCAGACCGTGCTGGAGGGCGTCCGCAGCGGTGGCGACCGCCTGAGAATCACGGCGCAGCTGGTAAATGCCGACGGCTTCCACCTGTGGTCCGATTCGTACGACGTCACGGTGGCCGAAATGCAGGACCTGATCGGAGTGCAGGAAGAGATCGCACAGGCGATCGTCGGTGCGCTGTCCCTCGTGCCCGAATCTGCGACCGGAGCCGAGCCGTTGGAGACGCTCGTCGCACAGGGAACGGACAATCTCGAGGCCTACAACGCCGTGCTGCGCGGCCGGTACCTGGCGGCGGAGAGGACTCCGCGCGGGCTGGAGGCGGCCGCTGAGCAGTTCGAGAAGGCCGTGGAGCTCGACCCGGACTACGCCGAGGCCTGGGCGGATCTCGGGATGACGAACAGCCTGCGACGGGGCTGGCTGTTCACGATGGACAGCCTGGTCGAAGCGCGCGGGGTCGAGGCGACGGAACGGGCGCTGGAACTCGACCCGCTGATGGCGGAGGCTCACACGGCGCGCGGCTATATTTACGGGTTCACTCAGTACGATTCGGCACAGGCAGAGCAGAGCTTTGCTCGGGCGATCGAACTCGACCCACGCTACCCGACTGCGTATCACTGGCGCGGTGAGGTGCTGGGAGACAACGGCAATCCCGAGAGCGGAATCCCCTATCTCGAGAAGGCGCGCGAGCTGGACCCGCTCTCTCCGATCATTCTCGTCGACCTGGCGACCGCGTATGACCAGGCCGGACGATGGGATGATGCAGACAGTCTGTTCGGGGAAGTTCTCGAGTTGGAGCCCGATTTTGCGCCGGCCTTCGCCGGACTGGCAGGGCACGCGCAGGCAAATGGGGATCCCGACGCTTCCCTCGCGTATGTGCAGAGGTTCCTCGAACTGACTCCGGGTTCGGAAGGATTCAGACACGATCTTTGGCTGGGACTGTCGCACTACTACACCGGCGATCTGTCTTCTGCGTTGCGCGAACTGCGCGCCAGCATGGCGTCCTATCCTGCCGGCGACAGCCCACTGGTCCAGAACGTTCTGGTGCCTTACCTCTACTGCCTGGAGCAGGAGGAGGGACTGGAGGCCGTGCAGGCCTTCGTGGCGGAATACCGGTCACGGCTCGCACCGGCTGACTCCCTTCTGGACGCATGGCTGCTGGGGTTGGAGCGGGCCGCAGTCGGCGACACCGCCGCAGTGGGACAGGTGCTCGACCGGCTCCGCGCGAACGAGACCCCCCCCGGGTGGATGATCCCGAGCCTCATAGAAGCCTCAGGGGACGCGGACCGATTCTTCGCCTCCGTACAGGCAGAATTCGACGCAGCCCCCGAAGATCTGCAGTTCGGGGACCGGTTCTTCTTCGAGTACGAACCTATGCTGGACAGATACCGGGACGACCCGCGCTTCCAGGCGTTGCTCGACCGGCTGCCTCCGTATCCCGGACCGGCGGGGCGGGGAACCGGGTTGGCGCAGTAGATCCCGGCATGCCAGAGGTCCCGTCCTACCAGCGGCTGTTCGCCGAATTCAAACGACGCAACGTATTCCGCGTCGCCGCAGTCTACGGCGCCACGGCATTCGTCGTCATCGAAGCGGCGGACCTCATCTTCCCGCGCATCCCGCTGCCGGAATGGACGATCGCGTTGGTGGTGTGGCTGGCGCTGCTGGGATTTCCGGTCGCCATAGTCTTGGCCTGGGCCTATGAGCGAACCCCGGAGGGAGTCAGGCAAACCGATCCCGCGGAATCCGCCGAGCTCGACGCGATCGCCACGCAGCCCGCCCGTCGCCGCTGGCCGGCCGGTGTCGCGGCGCTGATTGGAATTGGCCTGCTGGGACTTGGCGCCTGGTGGACCCTCACCCGGACCGGTCCGGGCGCGCAGACTTACGACTCGATCGCGGTCCTCCCATTCACCAACATGAGTGGGGCTGCCGACAACGCGTACTTCAGCGACGGACTCGCTGAAGAGCTGATCAATGCACTGGCCGGGGTCGAGGACCTTAAAGTCGCGGGGCGGACCTCGTCGTTTTCGCTGCGTGACCAGAACCTGGATCTGCGTACGATCGGCGACACGCTCGACGTGCAGGCGGTGCTCGAGGGAAGCGTCCGACGCTCCGAGGATCGAGTGCGCATCACCGCCCAGCTGATCGACGCGGAGACCGGGTTTCACCTGTGGTCCGAAGAGTACGACCGCGACATCACCGACATCTTCGAGGTCCAGGAGGAGCTGGCCCAGTCCATCGTGCGGGCGCTCCTGCCGCGGCTCGGAGCGGACGCGGACGCGCTGTACCGGGGCGGGACCTCCGACCTCGGGGCCTACGACCTGTACCTGAGCTGCCGCCAGAAGTGGTATACACGCAGGATCGACCTGTTGTGGGAGGCGGTCGAAGAGTGCGAGGAGGCCGTGGCGCGAGATCCGGGATTCTCTCTGGCCTGGAGCGGGCTGTCTGATGCGATGGATGCCCTCGCATTTCGAGACGCTCGGGCCCATTCGATGGTGCCGCGGGCGAAGATGGCGGCTCAGCGAGCCGTGCTTCTCGACCCGGACCTCGCAGAGGGCTGGGTGTCGTGGGGCGTGCTCGCGTTCGAAGCGGACCGTGACTGGACCACGGGCGAGCTCGCGCTGAAGCGGGCGATCGAGCTCAAGCCTTCCAATGCATACGCCCGGGCCATGCTCGGCGACATGCTCCGGAACCAGGGACGGGTGAAGGAGGCCATCGAGCAGCAGCGCCTGGCACTCGAGCTGGACCCGCTGTCTCCCGTCATCCACGGGGTGCTCGGTATCAGCCTCACCACCGCGCACCGATTCGACGAAGGACGAGCCCGGTTCGAGCACACGCTCGCCTCGGGTGGAGACCAGGCCGCGGCTCTCGCCTTTCTGTTCCTGTCGGGTCCGCTGTTCGGGCTGACCGGAGACGCAATGGCGGATCACGGAGTCAGCCTCGCACGCCTGCTGGATGCGGAGGACCCGGAATCCGCTGCCGTGATCGGGCACGCATTCGCGAGCGACGGGACGGACCCGCAGTTGATGTCCGAGGCGCGGGATGCCGCAGATCGACTGGTCGCGGACAGCATATTCACGGTACGACAGATCGCCGTGCTGTACTCGCGGCTCGGGGATGGGGAAACGGCGCTGCAGTGGATCGAGCGGGCGGTCGTCAAGGATGACCTGTCGCTGTCGCTCGTCGGCACTGACCCGTCACTCGATCCGCTGCGCGATGATCCGCGCATGCAGCGCCTGATGGATGAGCTCGGTGTGCCGAATGGCTACGATCCGGCGGCGGACACCTACCAGGCGGGAGAGACGCAGTGAAGCTCGGCGGGCGTTCGTTATGGCAGGTGCTCGGGTTGTACCTCGCGGGCGGCTGGGTCGTCCTGCAGGTGATCGACGTGCTGGTGGACAACATCGGCCTCCCCGCATGGACATTTCGGTTTGCACTGGGATTGCTGGCAGTCGGATTCCCGATTGCCCTGATCACGGCCGCGGTCCAGGGGTACAGCCCCCGCGCAGGATCGCCCGGCGAACTCGAAGCGTCGTCCCGCAAGGCGCCATCGGAGACCATCCGCGCGGTGTTCACGTGGAAGAATCTCGCCATCGGCGCGCTCTCGGCCATGGCCCTGTGGGGAATGGTCGCGATTGGCCTCCTCGTGCGCTCCGGCAACGCTTCCGAGAAGGAAGCGGAGCAGGCCCGGCTCGAGAACGAAATCCTGAGCCTGGCAGACCAGAATCTGTATGACTCGGCCTGGGCCCTGGCACGGGACGCAGGGATCGGTCTTCATGATGACTCGACCATGCAAGCGCTCGTGTCGTCCTTCAGCCGGACCACGCCGCTGAAGACGGACCCGCCCGGGGCCGAGGTATTCGTCAACGACTACGAGGCGAACGGTGAGTGGGATCTCGTTGGGACGACGCCGCTCGAATCAGCAAGAATCCCGAGGGGGATCACCCGGCTTCGGCTGGTCCTGGATGGATACACGCCACTGGAAGTCGGAACCTTCCGCTGGCTGCCGACGGATTCCGTCTTTCGCCTCGTTCCCGAGCAGGCGGATTCGACGGACATGGTCTGGGTCCCCGGCGGCGACGACCCGCTCGTGATCCCGGGCCTCGAGCACGTGGATGCACCAGCGCTCGGCGGATTCTGGATCGACCGTCTCGAGGTGACGAACCGGGAGTACCGGCAGTTCATGGATGCGGGCGGCTACGATGATCCTCTATTCTGGGTCGAACCCTTCGAGAAGGACGGCCGGGCCCTGACGTTCGATGAAGCGGTGGAGCTGTTCACGGACCGCACAGGCCGCCCGGGCCCCGCGACCTGGGAGGCCGGCAGCTACCCGGATGGAGAGGCGGATCTTCCCGTTACCGGACTCAGCTGGTACGAGGCGGCAGCGTTCGCCAACTGGGCAGGCAAGCGGCTGCCGACCGTGTTTCACTGGAATCGGGCCGCAGGCACGCTGCTTTCCTCGCATATCGTTCCGCACAGCAATTTTTCGGGTGACGGGCCTTCCGTCGTGGGGCAATACGGCGGGATCGGACCGTACGGCACGCTCGACATGGGAGGCAACGCCCGCGAATGGTGCTGGAACGAGGGAATCGCCGGGCGATTCATCCTCGGCGGGGGGTGGAACGACGCGACCTACATGTTCAACGACGCCTTCGAGCAGCCCGTGTGGGATCGCTCGGTCACCAACGGTCTGAGGCTCGCCGTGTATGACGACCCGGACTTCGAGGCCGCGGGCGGGGCGATCCAGCGACCGCTGCGGGACTTCCTCACCGAAGAGCCGGTTTCTGACGAGACGTACCGGGTATTCCTCGGGATGTACGCCTACGACCCGACGCCGCTCAATCCGACGGTCGAAGCGCGGGACACGACGCCCGAAGACTGGATTCACGAGCGGATCTCGTTCGATGCGGCGTATGGCGGCGAGCGGATGCTGGCACATCTGTTTCTGCCGAAGAACGCCCGCCCGCCTTTCCAGGCCGTCGTCTACTTCCCGGGATCGAGTGCGATTTACCAGGATTCGCTCGTTCGGTGGCCAGGAGAATTCCTGGTGAAGGACGGCCGGGCGGTGATCATTCCCGTGTACGATGGCATCTGGGAACGACGCGACGAGCTCGACACGGACACTCCGAACGCGACCGTCGCCTATCGGGACCGGGTCATTCGCTGGTCGCAGGATCTCGCCCGGTCCGTGGACTATCTGGAAAGTCGTAACGAGGTGGACACGGAGCGCCTGGCATACTTCGGAGTTTCCTGGGGCGGACGGATGGGAGTGCTGATGACCGCCGTGGAGCCCCGTTTCGATGCGGCAGTGTTTTACGTCGCGGGTCTCAAGTTCCAGCGACCGCTGCCGGAGGCGGACCCGTTCAACTACGTCACGCGCCTGGAGATCCCGTCGCTGATGCTGAACGGCCGGCACGACATGTTCTTTCCGCTCGAGACGTCCCAGAAGCCTATGTATCAGCTGCTCGGGACTCCGGAGGAGGACAAGCGACACGTGGTCGCCGAGGGTGGACACGATGTGCCGCGCCCGCTGCTGATTCGAGAGACGCTGGAGTGGCTGGACAGGTACCTGGGTCCGGTGGAGCGCTAGGGCAGGCATCGGCTCGTCGGCGGTCAGCCCGGGTGGGACCGACCGGGCCAACTCCAACGCGGCCTTGTCTCGCCGCTGGCCGCGAAAGTGCGCGAGCTGGATGATCGCGAAGGCGAAACCGCCCACGACGAAGATCGCTCCAAGCATCTCCGCGACGTTGGCTGCGCTGTTCAGGTCCATGATATGCCGCACTACATGGGCGTCGCGCGGTTTCGGCGGGGACGAGGCGCGGGTTCGTACCTTGCCCAGATCGCCACTCCCGGTCGATCTTGTCGCCCATGTCCGAGGCACCAGCATATCAGAAGTTCTTCGCCGAGCTGAAGCGCCGGAAAGTCTTCCGGGTCGCAGCAGCGTACGGAGCCGCCGCGTTCGTCGTCATCCAGGCGGCCGATGTGATCTTCCCGGCCATCCCGCTTCCCGAGTGGACAATCAGCTTCGTGGTCTGGCTCTCCATCCTCGGATTTCCGTTCGTGCTCGTATTCGCGTGGGTATTCGAGCGGACACCCGACGGCCTGCAGCGCACTCCCGAGGCGGACGAGGCCGAGATCGAGGCGATCGTCGCGGAGCCGCCCGCCCGTCGCTGGCCGTCCGGCCTCGCGGCCGTCGCCGGCGTGGGTTTGCTCGTAGCGGGCGTGTGGCTGGCCTGGCGCGTCGCCACGCCTGATGTCGAGACCGTTGCGATCGAGGACACCCGGCTCGCGGTGTTTCCGTTCGGCGTGGTCGGATCCGAAGGTCTGGACTGGCTGCGAGAGGGTATGCCCACGCTGCTGAGCCAGAACCTGTTCGAGCCCGGTGAGGTCGAGACTCTCGATCCGGTCCTCGTGATGAATGCGACGAAGCACGCCGAAGGTCTGCCGATCGACATGCGGACCGCCGAAACCGTGGCGCGCGATCTCGGGGCGGGGCGGTTCATCGTCGGGACGGTGCAGGGAACGGGCGGCCGGGTCCGGATGAACGCCGGCCTGTATTCCCTCCGGGACTCGATCCAGTCTCTCGCCCGCGCCGAGGTCGAGGGGGACACGACGGAGCTGTTCGCACTCGTGGATCGTCTGACCGCGGAGCTGCTGGCGGAACGGACCTCGGGTGAATTCGGTGCCGCCAGCACCGATCTCGTGCGCACGGCAGCGATCACGACGGAGTCTCTCCCGGCGCTCAAGTCGTATCTCGAGGGAGAAGAACAGCTCCGAAAGGGGAATCTCGACGAGGCACGAGAGGCGTTCACGCGGGCTGTGGAGGACGACTCTACTTTCGCCCTGGCCATGTACCGGAACGCGTTCGCACTGCAGGTGGGACTTGGGGACTATGCCGGCGAAGCGGCCGAATGGGCGCACCGCGCCGGACGCCACGCGGACCACCTGGCAGAGTTTGACCGCCGGTCGCTGGCGGCGTTCACCGATCACCTCGACGGGCGGATTCGAGATGCCGAGCGGGCGTATCGGGACCTGGTGTCGGACTACCCCAGCCGCCTCGATGCCCGGGTGCTGCTCACGCTTCTGCTGGCCCAGTACGACCCGCTGCGTGGACGGCCGCTGGACGAGGTGATGGAACTGCTCGCGCAGATCGACGAGGCCGACGCCGAGTACTTCTGCATGCAGTGCGTCACCCAGCGAGTGACGATCACCCGGAACGACGCGCCCGGAATGGCAGAGAACTGGCTGCGGGCAGCCGAGGCAGACGCGGACTCTGCGCGGCGGGATTCGAACCTTCTCCTGGCGCAATCCGTGTATGCGCTGGCACACGGCGACACCGCCGAGTTCAGCCGAGCCCGGCGAGAATTGCTGCCGCAGGTCGACGCCGAGCATGCCCCGGTGTTCGCTGTGCCGTGGACCGCCACCATGATCGGACAGACTGCGCTCGCCGATACGCTCGTGCAGGAAGATCTCGCGGCACTCGAGTATCCGGAAGACGAGTATGAGGGTGTGCTCATCTTCATGGACAACGTCCGCGGTCGGTGGAGCGATGCCGGGGCGCGGGTCGGGCGCTCCTTCGATCTCGATCCGGATGTCTCCCTGCTGAATTGGGTGTCCGGCTGGGCCCTGAACGTTCCTCTCGAAGCGCGGGTCAACGGACTCGAGGCGGCGCGGGCGCGCTGCCTGGCCTGGGATGGCCAGGTGTCGCGCTGGGACGACGCTGCCTGGCAGGTACTGGCGCCTCACGTCCGCCTGTTGGGGGCTGCGCTGATGAGCCTGCAGGCCGAAGACAGTCCACGGGCCCTCGCACTGGCCGACTCCATCGAGACCCTGCCCACGGACTCGACGTACCTGCCGGCCGTGCGGAACGCGGTTCGACTCGTGAGGGGAGAGGCCGCCTTTCGGGATGGCGAATATGCGGCCGCCGTCGAAATCCTCGCTGAGCTGGAATGGGAGATGTCACCGTCCGCCGCGCTGGCCAATTTCGACCTCGGGGTCGCCCGGGCGCAGCTGGTCCTGGCGGAGGCTGCCTGGCGATCGGGTGACGAGGCCACCTCGAGGCGCTGGCTCGAGGACGGCCTGACGTCATGGCAGGTTGGCGACTTCGCGCTGCGGGAAATGCGACGGGGCCAGGTGAGCGAGGAGCTCGGCGACCTCGAGCAGGCAAGGATTCATTACGCCCGCGTGGTCGAGGCGCTCGAGCCGGCAGACGACGAACTCGCGCCGCGGCGAGAAGAGGCGCAGGCACGGCTGGTAGCGCTGATGGCAGGGGAGGGATAGGGCAGTCTCCATGTCAGACGTCCCCGGTTACCAGAAGTTATTTGCCGAGCTGAAGCGCCGCCGCGTGTTCCGCGTCATGGCGGTGTACGGCGCCGCGGCGTTCGTCATCCTCCAGGTAGCGGACATCGCGTTCGAGCCGCTGGGCCTTCCTTCCTGGGCGATCACCTTTCTGATCGCGCTCGTCGTGCTTGGGTTCCCCCTCGCGATCATTCTGGCCTGGGCGTTCGACGTCACGCCCGCCGGAGTGAAGCGAACCGGAGACGCGTCTCCCGGAGAGATTACGGAGATCATCGCGGCGCCGGCGAGCACCCGTTGGCCGGCGGGAATTCTCGCCCTCGTCGGGGTCGTGGCGGTCGTGTGGGGCGCCTGGTACGTCGGGAAGCGGGCTGGTGCATCTGAGACTGCTACCTCGGCCGACCCTGCCCTGGTCGCCGAGGCCGAGGCCGGATCGACAGCCGTCGCGCCCACCGGTGTCGAGCTTGCGTTCGCTGAGCTGTCGGAAGACCGCCGGCCGTCCATCGCCGTGCTCCCGTTCAAGGACATGAGCCAGGCCGGGGACCAGGAGTACTTCAGCGACGGGATGACGGAGGAGATTCTCAACGTGCTCGCGAAGATTCCGGACATCAGGGTCGCGGCGCGCACCACGGCCTTCGCCTACAAGGGACAGGACCCGGATCTCCGCGAGGTAGGGCAGGACCTGGGTGTTCGCTACATCCTCGAGGGCAGTGTTCGCAAGGCGGGTGACGACCTCCGGATCACGGCCCAGCTGATCGATACGCAGGATAATTTCCACGTCTGGTCTGACAGTTACGATCGCCAGCTGGACAACGTATTCGAGATCCAGTCCGAGATCGCGGAGGCGATTGCCGAGGCGCTGAAAGTGCCGCTGGGGGTCGACGAGAAAGCCGACCTCGTGATCCCGACAGGCGACATGGCCGCGTATGACCTGTATCTCGAGGGACGCGCCAGAGTTCGGGCCCGGGGACCCGAGAACATCGTGGCCGCGATCACCCTGTTCGAGGCTGCGATCGCGAGAGACTCGGCCTGGGCGCCGGCCTGGGCGGGACTGGCGATCGCCCGATCTCTGGAGCCGTATTATCAGCCGGGGCATGCCTGGCCCGCGACGGACGCTGGAATCTGGGAACGGGCGCTGTCGGCGGCGGAGCGCGCCGCGGTCAGAGCTCTCGCTCTCGATCCCGACAACGCTTCGGCTCGGGTCGCTCTGGGCACCGTTTACCGGGATCGCTGGATGTGGGACGCTGCCGAGGCCGAATTCCGCTCCGCCCTGGCGACGGACCCTGACAATGTCGAGGCGCACCAGCAGTATGCCGAGTTGCTCAACGCCGTGGGCAGGCAGGCGGAAGCACTGAACAGCGCCGCGCGCGCCCTCGCCCTCGACCGTTCGGCGATCCGCCTGGCATCGCACGCGAGTGTGGCGCTGAACAGTGGCCGCATCGACGAGGCGATGGAGCTGGCCCTGGAGGGAATCGAGAAAGATCCGGAAGGAAACGTCAACCTGCTGGAAAACGTCCTGGTGGGCGCGTATCTCGACTATGGCCGATATGACGAAGCGCAGAGACTATTCGGCAGCAGGGGAGGGTGGGCGAGCCTGAGCCTCGCAATCGCGGGCGTTCAGGCAGGAGACCCGGGCCTGCTCGAGCCGATGGATTACCCCCCGCTCAAAGCCCGTGTCCTCTTACTCATGGACATGCCGGACAGGGCTCTGGATGCACTCGACGGTTGGGTCATCGATCCGCCCTTCATGGGGAAGGCGGAGCTGTTCGGTCCATGGTTCGATCCGATCCGTGACGACCCACGCGTCCAGGCGATCCTCGCCCAGATGGGGCTGGAAGGGGTGGAGCCGGTGCGGGCTCCGCTGCCCTGACGGGGCGCGGGAGCCCGAGCAGGAAGTACGAGTAGAATCACACAGATTCGGTGCGGCTCCCCGCCGCGCGGGAGGTTCTCATGAGCTCGAACTTCGGCCGCAACGCCAGCTGGACCGGCATGATCGTCACTTTCGCCTTCTTCCTTGCATTCACCGTCGCGGGGCTCGCTGGAGCGTCGCAACTCGGCGCTCAAACCGTGTTCGACGCAGCTCGAACTGGTGACGTGGAGACGATCGCGGCGCTCCTGGACACGGATCCCGAACTCATCCACGCGACGGACGAGGATGGGGAGACGCCGCTCCATTCTGCCGCATGGCTCAGCAGATATTCCGTCGCCACCGTTCTTCTCGAGCGCGGGGCCGACATCGAGGCCCGCAACAACTGGGGTCGAACGCCGCTGCTGATCGTGGCGCGCGAGACCGGTAACGCGAAGATGGCGGCGCTGCTGATCGAAGCGGGCGCCGAGGTGAACGTACGGGACCGGGGAGGGGAGTCGCCGCTCGACCTTGCCGCGTGGAGGGGCTTCGCAGAACTCGTTGACCTCCTGTTGGACGAAGGGGCTGAGCTGCCTCCACCCGGGAGCACCCAGGGGCAGTACGTCGCGATGTTCGCGGCCGAGAAGGGACTCGATCGGTTGTTCGGTATGAGCGTGGATGCGGGTGTGGACCTGGGCCTTCGGAATGAGAACGACGGGTCGCTGCTGCACTCCGCCAGCCAGGGCGGGTCGGCCGAAGTCGTGGCCCGTCTGCTGGACGAGGGCTTCGATCCGACCGAGCGCGATGTGTACGGCCGTGAGCCCCTGCACTATGCCGCTGAGATGGGTCACCAGGATATCGCGCGACTCCTGCTGGACCGGGGTGCCGGGATCGACGCGCGGAGCCTCAGCGGGGAGACGGCCTTCAATACCGCTGAGTGGGTCGAGCGCGCGGAGATGGCGAAATGGCTCTCCGCGGCCGGGGCAAGCACCGAGGCCCGCCGGTTTCCGGAGCTGACCGGGTCCTGGCTCGATCCCGATCCGCCGCCACCCGGTGCGCCGCCACGCAGGTTCGCGGCCGTCTTCGTGTCGACACACCGATTTCTGCACGGCACGATCGCCTTCGCCCCCGATATGGACGAGGCATACTGGTCGTCGCAGGTCGCCCTGCAGGAGACAGGGTACTCGCAGGGGCTGCTGATGCATTCACGGCTGGTGGACGGACGGTGGACCGTGCCCGCTCCGGCGACGTTCACCCGGCTCGGGTGGGGGGACGACGTGCCGTTCTACGCGCCGGATGGCGATCGGCTGTTCTTCCTGTCGGGCAGGCCGGCACCGGGAGAGAGCCAGAGCGGCGCCGAGCGCATCTGGCATGTCACGCGGACGGCGAACGGGTGGTCCGAGCCGGAGATCGTCACCGGCGGGCCCAACCTGGTCGATCTGCACTGGCAGTTCTCGGTCGCGTCCGATCGTAGCCTGTACGTCGCTTCCCGGGGCGAGCTGTACGTGTCTCGGCTCAAAGACGGTCGATATCAGGAAGTCGAGAGCCTCGGGGATCCGATCAACAGTGAGTCGGACGAGGCGATGCCGTTCATCGCTCCGGATGGGAGTTACCTGCTGTTCACCCGGTTCGGCCATCCGGAGAACCACGGGTTCGCCGACTTGTGGATCAGCTTCCCGGATGGGGACGGCGGGTGGACGGAGCCGACCAATCTCGGCCCGTCGATCAACGCCGTGGCCGGGATCTGCCCGATCATAACGCCGGATGGGGAGTACCTGTTGTTCAATGCGGGGGGCGACGACTTCTGGGTGGACGCCGGGTTCATCGAGGAAATGCGGGAAGAGCTGAGATAGCCCTGGCAGCTCGGCAATCCACGACTTCATGGCGCAGGCAGAGGAGACCGACATGTCCCGAATCTCGCTGACCGTGAATGGCGAGCAGCGAACCGTCGATGTCGAGCCGGACACTCCGCTCCTCTGGGTGTTGCGCGATACGCTCGGTCTCACCGGGACCAAGTATGGTTGCGGCAGGGCGCTGTGCGGTTCGTGCACCGTCCACATCACGAACGGCACCGAGCGGACCGCCGTACGCTCTTGCGCGATGCCCGCGTCCGCCGCGGTCGGCGCCGACATCACCACGATCGAAGGGTTGTCTGCCGGCGGAGACCACCCGGTTCAGCGGGCGTGGATCGAAGAGGACGTACCACAGTGTGGCTACTGCCAGCCCGGGCAGATCATGGCCGCCGCGGCGCTCCTGGCGCGAAATCCGAAACCCGATGACAAAGAGATCGACGAGGCCATGAGAGGTGTCCTGTGCCGGTGCGGGACCCATGTGCGGATCCGGCGGGCCATCCACCGGGCGGCGGGACAGGCAGGTGATCGATGACTGCCGCGCAGCCGTCGCGCCGGGAATTCGTGAAGGTATCTGCCGCCGCGGGCGGCGGGCTTGTCGTAGCCGTGTACGCGCCGTGGAGTGATGGCGTACTGCCGCCTGAAGCAGCGGGTGCGGCGACCACTGCGGGTGCAGCCGATCCGCTCCGGGCGAGCGCTTTCGTCACCGTTCACCGCGACGGCGCGGTCACCATCATGGCCAAGAACCCGGAGATCGGGCAGGGGGTCAAGACGGCGCTCCCGATGATCGTGGCCGACGAACTCGGCGTGAGTTGGGAAGACGTTCGGGTGGAACAGGCGCCGTACGATGTCGAGCGCTTCGGTCCGCAGTACGCGGGTGGCAGCACCGGCGTGCCGACCAACTGGGATCGGCTGCGGATCGCCGGCGCCACGGCCCGCGAGTTGTTGATCGCCGCCGCGGCGGAGCAGTGGGGCGTCGATCGAGCCGCCTGCTCCGCGCACGATGGACAGGTGTGGGAGGGAGAGGGAGCTGGGATGCGCTCGATTCCATTCGGTGAGCTCGTCGATGTCGCGGCGGGACTGGACCCGCCCCACCCGGACGCTGTGTCGCTGAAAGACCCGGGGCAGTTCACGATCATCGGCACGCCACGGCGCGACGTGGACATCGAGAAGATCGTCACCGGGGCCACGGAATACGGACTCGACACCAAAGTCCCGGGGTTGCTGTACGCCGTGCTCGAGCGGGCGCCGACCTTTGGCGGCCGGGTCCGCTCGGTCGACTCTGACCGGGCTCGTGCGGTGCCGGGGGTCCGGGACATCGTCGAGGTGGCTCCGCTCGACAACCCGGCATTCATGGCAGGGGGCGTGGCCGTGGTGGCCGACAACACCTGGGCGGCGCTGCAGGGACGGGAGGCGCTGGTTGTCGAATGGGAGGACGGGCCGCACGCGGACGAGAGCTCGGAGAGTCTGCGGGCCCAGTTCGAGAGACTCACGCTCGAGACCGGCGACATCATCCGCGACGACGGCGCTGTCGATGCGGCGCTCGCTGGTGCCGCTACCCGGCTCGATGCCGTGTACGAGGTGCCGTTCCTGTACCACGCCACGCTGGAGCCGATGAATTGCGTGGCCGACGTGCGCGACGACAGGTGCGAGATCTGGGCACCGACACAGGTGCCGGGTATGTGCCTGGCCCTCGCAGCCGCGGCTACTGGCCTGGCCCGCGAGTCGATCACGGTGCACATGCTGCGCGCCGGTGGTGGATTCGGCCGTCGCCTGATGGCTGACTACGCTGCCGAGGCGGCATTCGTATCAAAGGCCGTCGGGAGCCCGGTCCAGGTCGTGTTTACGCGCGAGGACGACATACGCCACGGCTACTATCGACCGGCCGGACTGTATCGGCTGAGCGCGGGGATCGACGCTTCCGGCGAGTTGATCGCCTGGAAGGAGCACGCATCGACGACTTCGCGACACGCGTTTCGGGGCGATGAGGACACGGCGGCCGAGACCGAGGTGTTTCCGGATGCACTCCCGGCGGCGGCGGTGCCGCACTTCCGGCTCGCCTACACGCCGGCGGAGACCAGCGTGCCCACGGGTGCTCTACGTGGCCCGGGCAAGAACGCGAACACGTTCGTGGAGCAGTGCTTCCTCGATGAGATCGCGCTGGCTGCAGGGAAGGACCCCGTGGCGATCCGGCGGGAGATCATCGGCGAGCCCCGCGAGTTGCCGTACCGGGACCACGGCGGTCCGACCTTCAGCACCGGGCGGCTGCGGAACGTGCTCGACCTGGCCGTCAGCCGGAGTGACTGGGACAAGCCGATGCCGGCAGGACAGGGTCGCGGGGTGGCGGCCCAGATGATGTTCGGCGCCTACGTCGCGCAGATCGCGGAGGTGACGGTCAATGACGAAGGCGGCGTTCGGGTAGACCGCGTGGTCTGTGCCGTCGACTGTGGGATCGTGATCAACCCGCCGGGCGCGCGGGCACAGGTAGAGGGAGGAATCCTGCACGGCCTGAGCGCGACCCTGCACGGCGAGATCACGATCGCGGACGGGGGTGTCGTGGAGGGGAACTTCGACGACTATCCACTGCTGCGGATCGACGAGGCCCCGAAGATCGAGATCCATTTCGTCTCCAGCACCGAACCGCCGACGGGACTGGGAGAGATGGTGTTCCCCACCATCATGCCGGCCGTCGCGAACGCGGTGTCTGCCGCTACTGGCCGACGCGTGCGTCGATTGCCGATCCGGCCGGAGGATGTGCGACGGGGGTAAGCGACCGATCGAACCGCGAGGCGGCCTTCATTACAGCAATCTTGCATGTCCAGTTCGGGCGATGCGGGTTCGTGAAGGTACCTTCACGAATTGCCGGGTCCTGTTCGGGACATGGCGGCGACTGGCCGCAGAGTGAGAACAACGAAGAGGGGCGACCCGATCCGGGCCGCCCCTCAGCGTGAGTCAACTAGCAGAACAGGATCAGGCGGAGCTCACACGGCTCGGTGCCCGCGGCGCAACCGCTAGGGTAGGTCACCGTTACGATCAGAGTGCAATCGTCGGTGCCCGCATTGCATACCCGGTAGGCATAGTCCCCGGAAGGTGTCTTGCCGACGTTGTGCGTGTATGAGCCCGAGTTGCTTACCGTGGCGATCGTCGCCGTGTTCAGCATGACATCGACTGTCTGGCCGCCGGCGTTCCAGGTGAGCTCCACCCGGTGATTCTTCCCCTTCTGTACCTTGGTGGCAGCGAGACCGGTCGGCGCATCCCGCTTGTGGCGGTGGAGGAGGTGGCTCGACACTCACGGGTTCTCCGAATGGACTGCATTCGCCGTTCGAACGATCCTCGTAGTTCGTGGCTGACAGGCTGGTGACGCAGAATTCGAACGTCGTGGCGTTCTTGATATTGCCGGTCGAGAACTCGACCAGTCCGTCCGAACCGGTCGTCCCGCTGGACGTCCGGTAGTTGTCGCCCAGGTTCAGGTTCCACGACCCGTTCACGGTTGCCCCGCTGAGCGGTGCGTAATTCTCGTCAACGATCTGCACGGTTACCGTTCCGCTGGCTCTGCCACCTTTCCTCGGGGCTACAGAGACGTCGCTGATCCACTGCACGTACGCCGAGCCCGGATCGGGAGGAGGAGGCGGCGGGTCACCGCCACTACCGACGTGCAGCAGCAGGTTGGGCGAGCCCCGGACATCCGAGATTACGCCCGGTGTCGCGTCTGCCTGCATCGCCGCCCACACCTCGGTGGCACTCATGCCCGGGTTGGTCTCGAGCAGGAGCGCCGCGGCCCCGGCGACATGCGGCGACGCCATCGACGTGCCGTAATAGGCCGCCGAGCCGCCACCCATGATGGTCGACGTGAATGTCCGAGCCAGGAGCGAACACGTCCACGCAGGTGCCGAAATTCGAGGACGAGCTCGCGAGATTACTGCGGGCGTCGTGCTCATCGTCGCAGCGACCGTGACTGCCTCGGGTGCGCTGGCGGGTGACCGATTGCAGGCGTCGATACTGTCGTTCCCCGCAGCTGCCGCAACCACGACCCCCGCTCCGACCGTGTTCTTGACCGCGATGTTCAGCAGCCCGTACGTCGGCCCGGTGAGGCTCATATTCGCGACCGTGGGACGCGCTCATGTTCGCCACGACGTACTCAATCCCCGCGATGATCCGCGGAAAACTGCCACTCCCTGAACAGCCGAGAACGCGCACGCTGATCAGCGTCACACCCTTCGCCACGCCATAGCTCGCGCTTCCGACGGTGCCGGCGACGTGCGTTCCGTGCCCTTCGCAGTCGGACCCGTCGAAGTCGTTGTCGATGAAGTCCCGGTCACGGTCGGTGTCGAGCCTGGAACCGAATTCGTCGGTGCGACCATAGTCGATGCCGGAATCGAGAATCCACACATCGACGTTGGCACCCGTGCCGCCCGGGACGAAGGCGTTGTCCAGCGGCAGGGAGCGCTGGTCGATCCGGTCCAGTCCCCAGGACTCGACGGTCTTGGTGACGATACCATCCTGCTCGACGAAATCGACATTCGGATTCCGCCGGATTCCCTCGATCGCCTGGGGTGGGATCTTCCCAGAGAATCCGCGGAGCACGTGCTGATAGGTGCTGCGAACCGTTCCGCCATGCTCAGCGGTCAGCTTCTTCGCCAGCCCCGGAGGATCATGTGTTCCGTCCTTGAACACGACGATCCAGTCATCGGCCCCGATACCCGCTTCCTGGACGGATGCCGTCATCGCCGAGAGGTCCGTCTCGAGCACGGGTTCGGTGGGGAGGGGATCGTCCTGGCAGCCGACGAAGGCAAGGGTCGCGGCAGGTACGAGCCAGGTCCAGTGGCGCAACGCCCGGCTGCGCTCAGTACGGGGCCAATCCGACATCCTGCATCTCCTTGTCAGTCTCGTCAGTCCGGGGGGTTACCCAATTAAACCAAGCCGGCCGGCCAGATCAATGACCGGTTGTACCGGCCGGCATGTCACGCAGTGTATGCGAGGGTCGTGCCATATACGAATTTACATTAGATAAGAAGTTATAAAATTAAATATTATCCCGAACCCCCCCCGGGTTTGCCCTTCCCTGTGTGGTTCTTCCTCTCCCCCCCTCCGCTCTGGTCCCACGCGCGGGGGGCGCCCCTCCTCTCGGAGGGCGCCGGCCGCCCCCCGCCCCCCCCCCCCCCCCCCCCCCCGCTCGGCGCGAGTCGCCGGGGGGTCCTCGCGCCGGAAGAGTATGATAGTACAGCAGACAGGCTGCGTCGGATTTGGACACAGGCGTTGCGCCCGTACCTCTGACAGTGGCTCGTCAGCGACACTTTCGAGGCCCCGCCTGCACGGCCGTCCGATCACTGCTCCGCGCGATCGAGCCTGCCTCACCGCAGGGCGGTCCGCGCCTCTACCGACTCCAGCCGGAACTCCGAACTGCGATTCGACCGCCCTCGCGTCCTCGGCCCTTCGAGTGCTGCGATTCTCATCGTCTTCTCAGCACATGAATCCGGATCGCGGACGGGTTCGCGGCATCGTGATAGATCCGGTGTGTCGCCTTCTGGAAGTCTTCTTCTCCTGCTTCGTAGATGTTCACGAACTTCTGCGGATTCCGGTCCACGAGCGGGAACCACGAGTTCTGCACCTGGATCATGATTTGGTGCCCCGGCTTGAAGGTGTGCATGACGGCCGGGATCTCGAAGTGGACCCTCGTCACCTCGCCCGGGGTGAACGGTTCGGGATGCTCGAAGCTGTCCCGGTATCGGCCGCGCAGGACTTCGCCTCGCACCAGCATCTGGTATCCAGCCATCGGGACGCTCTTGTCGGTGCTCTCGTAATCGCGCAACGAGTCCGGGAAGACGTCGATCAACTTCACGACGTAGTCGGCGTCGGTGCCGGTCGTGCTGACACGGAGGTCCGCCCCGATCGGTCCGGCCAGGGTGACCGGTTCGGTGAGGATGTCGGACGTGTAGACCATGACGTCCGGTCGCCGCGCGGCGAACCGCTGGTCGTCGGTCATGTACTCCGTCGTCCGACGCAGGTGGACAACTCCTCGGTGTACGGCACCGGCCGGTCCGGATCGGACACGTACTCGTCGAAACTGGCGGAACCCGTCGGCGGCGTGAGCGCGAGTCCGCCGCCCGGCTGCAGATAGAGCGCGGCCGGTTCCACGTTCGTGGGCGGCCAGGCGTCGAATTCCCGCCATACCAGAGCGCCGGTGTCGAACACCTGGGCTTCGGGAAGGGTCAGCTCGCCCTTGTCCTTGAGGTAGTAGTTGAAGAACTCGAGCTCTGCCGCTCGATAGCGCTCGGCCGTGTTCGATCCCCAGTGGACGTTTCCGAGATTGTCTCCCTCGTCGTACCCCCACTGTCCGTGTGACCAGGGACCCATGATCAGCCGGTTCGAGGCTCCCGGGTTCTGCCTCTCGATCGCCGCGTAGACGGCGAGCGGGCCGTACAGGTCCTCGGCGTCGAACCACCCGCCGACCGTCATCACGGCCGGCTTCACGTCCGTCAGGTGGGGCAGGGGATTGCGGGCCTGCCACCACTCGTCGTAGTTGGGATGGTCCATCACTTCAGACCAGAACTTGATGCTGTCGCCGAAGAACTTGGCCTCGACGTTGCGGATCGGACCGAGATCCAGGAAGAAGTCGTAGGAATCCTGATTTGGCCACTGGAACTGCCGATTGCCCTGGCGCGTCGGCTCCGGACGCGGTCGTCCGAACGACGAATAGAAAGTGAAGCCGTCCAGCAGGAAGAAAGCGCCGTTGTGATGGAAGTCGTCGCCGATGAACCAGTTCGTCACCGGCGCCTGAGGGGAAACCGCTTTGAGTGCCTCGTGCGCCCCCGGCAGCGCCATCGTCGAATAGAACCCCGGATACGACACGCCGAAGACTCCTACCCGGCCGTTGTTGGCGGGGACGTTGTTCACCAGCCACTCGATCGTGTCCCAGGTGTCGCTGCTCTCGTCTATATCCTGCGGGGTGCTCTTGTCAGGATTGTGCGGCCGGACGTCAACGAATTCGCCCTCGCTCATGTACCGGCCACGCACGTCCTGGAACGCCAGGATGTACCCCTCCTCCACGAAGTGGGAGTCCATTCACCAGGTTGAAGGTGAAGCGGTCCTCGCCGGCCGGCTCCGAGTTGTACGGAGTGCGTCGGAGGAGTATCGGGTACGTCTGCGTAGTGTCCTTCGGGACGTAGAACGAGGTGAACAGCTTCGTCCCGTCCCGCATCGGGATCATGACCTCGGTCTTGGTCAGGCGCTCGCGCGACCACTCCTCGCTGCCCGCCGGCGCCGCGAGCTGCGTGCGCCCGAAGTCGAGCGGAAACGTCTGACCGCCTTGCTTGAAGGTGCCGTTGATCTTTGTGAACGCCGGATCAATCGTTCCCTCGAACTCCACACCGGCGGGAGCGAACTTCCAGGTGACTGTTCCGTCCTCGACCATGAAGGGATCGAGCGGAACCCCCATGGCGCCCTGGGCCGGCACGTCGAGCGTCGCCGAGTAGGCTCCGTCCGCCTCGCTGACGTGAATATTGAACCGCATTTGAACGGTCCCGGCCTCCATCATGCCGTACCAGTCTCCGGTCGCGTCCTGGGCGGTCGCGGGAGCAGAGCTGCGAAGAGCAGGGAGACAAGGACAAGTGCGAGGGCGGAGGCGCGGATTCGCGCGACCGTCGGTACGAGTGATCGTCGCGGACTCCGCAGACTCCTCTGAGTCATCGTGATGGCTCCCTGTTGGGCATGGTGGTCCTCAACACTACGGCGCGTGTTGGGCTCCCGGGGGGAGGGGAGCGCCCAGTGCCGTCAATCTAAAGGAATGTACCGGGCTGCGTGGGAGAGAGCGATGCGTCGATTCCGCGGCCAGCCTCCCCCCCCGAGCCCCTGGGCGGTCCGTACCCAACTTGACCCGATTCTCGGCCCTCAGCATTTGACTTAGCTGATAATATTCCCCAAATTTTCACTGGTTTCCCCCACTGAGAATCTCTAACGGCGGCCCCGCTACGCAGAACTCTCCCTTTTCCGGGAGGGCGTATGGTGGACCTCGAAGGCACTCTCCGATCCTCGCTCGGTGGTCGATACGACATCGAAGAAGAGGTTGGTCGGGGAGGTATGTCCGTTGTATTTCGCGCCCATGATCTCAAGCACAATCGAACCGTAGCGATCAAGGTTCTACGTCCGGAGCTGTCCGAACAGATTAGCGCCGAACGGTTCCTGCGCGAGATCGAGGTCGTGGCCGGCCTCACGCACCCGCACATCCTCCCGCTCCACGACTCAGGCGAGGCCGACGGTCTGCTCTACTTCGTCATGCCGTTCGTCGAGGACGGATCGCTTCGGGCTCGGCTTGACAACGAAGGCGCACTCCCTGAGGCAGACGCGATCCACATCGCCGCCGAGATCGCCGACGCTCTCGGATACGCGCACCGACACGGCGTGGGTGCATCGCGACGTGAAGCCGGGCAACATCCTGATCTCCGGAGAACACGCGCTGCTTGCCGACTTCGGGATCGCACACCTCGCTGCCAGCGTCCAGGAGACACTGACCTTGGCTGGGCTCGCCCTCGGAACGCCCGCCTACCTGAGCCCGGAGCAGGCGAGCGGCGAGAGAGAGATCGATGGACGCTCCGACATCTACTCGCTGGGCTGCGTGCTGTACGAGGCTCTAACGGGATCACCCCCGTTCTCGAGCGACAGCGTTCGCGCCATGCTCGTGCACCAGATCGTGGATACCCCTCCCGCCGTCCGGTTGCTGAATGACCGGGTTTCACCCGCTGCCGAGGCGGTCGTGGAGACGGCGCTTCGCAAGGAGCCCGACGAGCGATTCCAGACCGCCGAGCAGATGGCCGATGCGCTCGCAACGGTCGGGGCCGGAATCTGGGGACTTCCTGCGCTGCTGTTCCGCCGTCTTGGGCTGCCCCACAGGCAGGCGAATCGGGCCGCGATCGTCGCAACGGCGATCGCGACCGCGGCGTCCGTGGCGCTGTTCTTCACGATGCGGGATCGGTGGGAGCACGTGGAGGCCGTCCTGCCTCCCCCGGAGGTCCGATACATCGTACTTGACTATTCGGCTCCCGATGCGACCGACGAGGAAATAGAGTTCAGTGTGCAGGCGGCCCGGCTGCTGCGAGACAGGCTGAGAGACTGGGGCTCGGTCACCGTCGTTTCCGAGGCCGCCATGGAGGGACCGACGGCGGAGATCCGCACGGCAGCCGTCGGCCTGTCCTCGCACGTGCTGGATACCGGACTGGCCGAGCGATTCAACGCCGATTTCCGCGTTCGGGTTCAGGTGCGGAGAGGCTTTGGGGCAGGAGCGTCCCGTGGGACTGCGCCCGACCCGGCAATGGGGTCGCTCAGCGACGAGCGCGGTCCCGGTGCGAGCGTGCCGAGACATGCCAATGGCTGCGGGGACCGCAGATGGCCTCGCCCCGATGATTACGGGAATCGCGCTCGATTTGCTTGAGCTTGAGGCGCCCGCGGAGGAATGGGAGACACTCCTTAGAAGATCGCCCGACCACCGCGCCGTGGCAGCGTACGACACTGCCAGAATAGCCCTTCACTCCTGGCGGCTCTCCGAGGCGCACCGGCTGCTGGAAAGGGCGATCGAGCAGGACACGACGTTCGCGCTTGCGCACTACCTCCTCGCCCAGACCATGTACTGGGAGATGGCCCGAGACGAGGAGCGTCTGTTCGAGCTGGGTCCGCGAATCGCTCATCACGTATACAAGGCCGACCGGTACGGAGACGGCAGGCTCCGGGCACGCGAGCGAAGCAGCGTCACCGCCTTCAGCCGATTCTGGAGCGGCGACTACGACAGCGCCCGTGTTCTTTACGACACCTTGATCGCGCGCGAGCCTTCAGATCTGGAATCACTCGTGATGCGCGGCGCAGTCGAGATCGAAGACCCGATCGCAGTGCCGGATTCCGCAGGGAAGCTGCTTCCGCGTCGCGACCTGAACGTCGCCATGCGGATGTTTGACACTGCGGTGTCCCTCAACCCGGAGTGGGATCTTGCGTGGGGCCACCTGAATTCGATCGTTCTCCTCGTGAGACAGACCGCCTGGCACGGACGGTATGGACAGGGATTCGAGCCCCCGGAAGCCGAGCCGGTGACTCCGTACGAGAGGGACAGGAATACAGAAGACCAACTCTGGTTCTGTCCGATCGTCGACGCCGATTCGATAGCCTGGCGCGAGTATTCTTACACCGGCTGCCCGCTTGACCAGGCGGCCCGAGAAGCGGCCTCGCGACTCTACGCCGGGACCGTCGAGCGACTGGTCGATTGGATGACGAGCGTCGGCCTGGACCGTCCACGGCATCACGAAGAGCTCGCTGAGCTCCTTCTCCAGGAGAGGGGAACGCTCGGGTGCGAAGGAGACCCAATCCTATCGGACTCACTCCTTGACGCTGCTCAGCTGCAGTTCGAGATAGCACTCGAACTTCAGGCCGACACCACACCGCAGCAGCGGGTTCGCCTCGCAAACCTGTACCTGGTCCGCGGGGAAGTCAGCCGGGCTCTCGCGGCGGCGGAGCGCGCGCTGGTGGAGTTGCCTGACTGGGAAGACCCGAGAGCCGGAACTCCGCCGCCCCTGGCAGCCGCGAATCCGTTCCTCGCAGCCGGCCAGGCTGCACTTGCCGCCCAAATCGTGGTGCGCGTCTGGGGTGAGAACTCAATGGCGCTTCGGAATCCGCTGGTCCCGGACAGTTCGATCAATGCGCAGGGGCAATTGGGAAGGCTGAACGCGCTCAAGGCTCTCGGGACTTCGGGGATGACGGGCCCCGAGGTGGGCGATCAGATTTCCCGACTCCAACGAGCCTGGCGAACCGACTCGCTTTCCGACCGGGATCGGGTCGCGCTTCGACTTGCTTCGTTGAGCTACGTCGAACCCGCGCTTGTCCATTTCCCGGCGGAGTGGGACGACTGGTTCTCAGGCTGGGACGAGTACGGACTCCAGGTTCCACCGGTCTGGCAGGGATTCCTGGCCGCTGTCGGAGATCCACCGGATATCGTGCAAGCGCGCAACCGACTCGAAGAGTCCGTCGCGGCGCTGGGTGCGGATCCAGATGACGGCAGGGTGACGGCGCTGGATCTCTACCTGCCGATCCTGCTGGCGCGCCTCGTAGAAGCGAGTGACACCGAGATCGAATTGATGGAACGGCTCTCTGGCTGTACGCCCAGGCTGGACAGCTTCGATGCTGGTTGGGGGGTTCTGGGCTCGCTGGGCGGGATCCACTGATTTGGCTCATCGAGTTCGCGAGGCGAGGCCGGGAGAACCGGGGAATCCTGTACTGATCCGGGAGGAAAAGATGACGAAGGCAATCGTTCTGCTGCTCGCCATCAGCTTGGTGGGCATTCCAGCGTACGGACAGCAGGTGATACCAAGTGGCGATCCCGTGCCTTACTCAGGACTTCAGACACAGCCTCAGGCACAGTCCAGTCCCGTGCGGTGGGACAGAGATACGCTGACTGCGTGGGGAATGAGTCCGCAGGCCGGCTTTCGTGTACCGGTGACGGTCCGGACCGGGCCAGGTGAAACGATTAGCGTGTTCACCGTTCGACTTGAAACCGCAGGCGAGCAACGCTGGGTATTCGGGGAGACAGCGGACGGGCGGCTGTCACCGGATTCCCTGCCGCTCGACTCCCTGCTGCAGGGAGAGGCTCCGTTCTGGTCCACGGAGCCGTTCGACCGGGAGTTTTACGAGCGCATTGACTCGACCGTCGTGTCCACGCTGCTGATCGAGGGGGATTCAGTCTGGACAGCCTCGCTGGCCGGCTCGGTCCTCGTTCCATGGAAACGGTCCGAGTACAGGAGTTGATTCACATTAGCGATTCGCTTCGGGCGCTTCGTCCAAGACCCGACCGAGTCATGGCCCCGCCGCGAGATTCCTCCGCCTTGGCCGTGCTAGAGCCCGCGGAGATGTGTTTCGAAGTCGAAGGACTGGTGGCGTGTGTCAAGCCGTGGACGGCGCACGAAGGCTTTCTCGCCCGGGTCCACGTCGACGTGCCGAAGAACCGGAAATTCGACGAGGTAACCGTAATCGGCTACTACTCCCGGTCTACGCACCTATCAGCCCTGGAATTTCCCAGTGGAAACAGTGCATCTGGTGCGGCGACGTCCAGATCTGCTCCGCCGGAGCCGTGTGTCCGTGAGCGCCTTGAATTAGACGCGAACCGCAGCAGTGATGATCGAGGGGCCATGCGGCCACC